>DATJCU010000001.1:0-2238 GCA_035497795.1 Edaphocola sp.
GAAATATATAAAATCTTTTTTTAAGGGGAAAAACTACTCGTGCAACTTAAATTATTCAAATGACGTAGAGAATTATTCATTGAATTGTGACGCAATTGAAGTCTCAGGTATAATTCGTTCAAAAATATTTCATGGAGCAAATTTAAAATATAAATACTTCAAAAAACTCTTATCATTAGACGAATACGAGATTCTAATGAAATATCCAGAATGTTTAAGCCGACACATGAGAGATTTATGTGAAACCGCATTCTTTTTAAAACTAGATAAAAAACAAGCAAATGCTAACGGCTAACATTCAGCAAATTCGAACGTTACATTCTTTCCTATTGAACTGAAATGTTTTAGACTGCTTACTCGTGATGGACAAGGGAAAAGAGGTGCCCAAAATCTGGGGATGTATGATTACTGGATGGACATTGAAAACATTGAACAGTATAGTCTTTTACCGAATTATTCTTTTGGGACACAACTTACATTGACTGATGATTCTTATTACGTTAAAGGCATGCATGGAGGGCAACAGACAGCTGTTTATTCCACCAACAATACCAGACAAAATGTGACAGGAGTGCTTCAACAAAATATTGCCAATCGACTTGGACGAATCGAGCTTGTCGAATCCTATTCTACCGTAAGCTGGGAGCAAATAGGTGATTTTAATTTCATTCGCCAGGAGAGTAAGAGTATTGGGTAAATCTCACAAAGTGTTTAAAACAACACGTTAAAATTTAAGAATGAGATTCAATAGTAAGCTCTATATCTGTCTTAATCAGCTCTGTTGTATTGATGGTTGGTAAAATTAAATGGTTGAACTCAGTGTTTTCTGTTTTTCCATGTAATACACCTCTAATGGTACCTATTGTTAAGACGAGAAGGTGTGTTGCAAATCCTTTTGGGATTACAATATTTTTAGAGTTTGTACAAAAGGAATCCCAGGCATCCTCTTCGACTTGGAAATGATTTGCTATCTCAACAATTATGAACGGCTTTTCTTGCTGTTCAAATTGGACTTTTACGAACACAGCTATCATCTTATTTTTCGTATCAACGCCAAAATTTAAACCAAGATCCATATTGATATCTTGATTCTTATTATCGTAAGCCTCAGGAATGGTGGCAAACTGTTCAGTCGTTATTTTCTTTAGCTGAAAGCCTACAGATGTAACACTTCTTTTAGGAGCCATATCTTAATGTATCTTCAGGTTTACATATCTCGAATTGAGATGGTTCATTTTTATAGGTTTTCTTTAGGTTTTCAACCTTGGTCTTATTTTCATAGACATGTAAATAAACGAACTGAGTATTTTCAATGCGCTCATTTAACAGATGGTTTGTTCTATGTTCGTTGAATAGTAATTTGATTTCTAATGCACTTTCTAATTTTGCAATTGTTTCAAGGGTAAGGTTCTCCCTTCCTTTTATAATTTTATTCACTTGCTGGGCTGAAACTCCAATAATTTTAGCAAGCTGATTTTGCTTCATCCTTTTTTCTCGAAGAGTGACTAGGATTTTTGAAGCAATTTTCCTGGAATGACTTTGCCATTCTTTATTTAACTGCCTGTTTTTGGCTTCTTGCAACCATTTTTCATCTTTGATTGCAATGCTATTAAGTTTCTTTATATCTGTCATAATTGAATTTCTAAAAAATCATCAATACTGTCATTGTCAATAATCCCGTTCTCAATTAAAAATTGTTTTACTCTTTTTAATTTATCCAGTTCATTCAACAAATGTTCCCGCTCATTCATTGTTTTGGTCAGCTTGATTGCTCCTCCTGTTACTATAAACAAATTTGGCTCAATTCTTATTGCATATATTCTTAACCAACTTTTTTTATAATTTCCATACACTTTACTCGACTGGTACTGAGGTGTGGTAACAAGGAAATCGTCCTTTTTGCCGAGAGGTTTAAATAGCGTTTGTAAAGTTTCATATTTGTTCTCTTTTCCACTTTTAGCAACTTCTATTATTCGTCCTTCAAGCTCCAGAGCCTCATCTATTGTTTGATTAATAGCATCTTCTATAGTAATAAAGCTGTAGAACTCCCTTTGTAGGTCTAAAGCGTGTTTATGGAAAAAGGATTCGAGGTATTCAGGATCAGACCAATTATTAAATAATCTCCTAAATTCATTCGGCTTTTGATACTCTTCTTCAAACTCATTGTTTTCGAATTCATCAACCTCAGAATCATCATACTTAATCGCATAAAGACTATTTTCAATTATTGAATGGAGT
>DATJCU010000002.1:0-4467 GCA_035497795.1 Edaphocola sp.
AAGAGCGTCAAGACAATAGCATAGGGCAACGCCCTATGTGTAAGTATGTTGGGCAAAAGGAAGCCCTGTAAGGGCGTAAGCTTTTAACTATTAAGTTATTACATTTGATGTTCGGTAGGATACCGTGTTGGACTTATTTCATTACAAACCCGGGGCTTCACTCGGGCTGAATTATGTCAATCTTTCGAAGCTTAGAGAACCTTATTTTCTTTACATCTAAGGAACTTAACCCGCATTATTCATCACAATTAAAGAACGTAAACATTATGCATTTAGTAATCAATGACTTATTTACTCATTACGCTTTGATAGTTACACCCATTTTTGGGTATTGTTCGCTTTTATTTGGTCCCTGAGCCTGTCGAAGGGTACGTATCTGCTGTGCCAGCAAACTCCTTGAAATAGACCTCTATATCAGCAGAGTTCGACGCCTTGTATCTACGCAAAGCTAAAAACGTGAATAATACGGGTTAATCGTTGCATTGAGTCATCGAAAAAACAACATATCATCTCTCATATTTACATTTATTACAATTCATCTGCAAATGTTTAAACTTATTTGTCTGTTATGCGTTTAGACATATTAAGATGAGAAAAGCATTTTAATAGAGAAATAGTTGCAAAGAGCTTTAATTAAAAAAAAGGTCGTTATTGATGCTGAACAAGTTGTTAATAAACTAATATCCCATTTACAGCGCATTTAAAAAAAGAGAATGTCTTTAAGAAAACAAGCAACCTCGGGTATGATGTGGACTTTTGCTCAGCAATTTAGTACACAAGGCATTGGATTTATAATTTCAGTGGTGTTAGCTCGACTCTTATTACCGGCTGAATTCGGAATTATTGGAATGATTGCCATATTCATGGGTATTGGAGGAGCGTTGGTTGATAGTGGATTAGCTTCTTCTTTAATAAGAACACCGGATGCCAATGAAGAAGATTTTTCCACTGTTTTTTATTTTAATATTCTGGGTAGTATTCTAATATATTTCATCTTATATTTAACGGCACCATTCATTGCAAATTTCTTTGATCAACCTATACTTAAAAATATTACAAGGGTTTATGGAATTACATTCATTATTAATGCATTCTCAACCATTCAATTAACCCGATTAACTCAAAAAATGGACTTCAAAACACAAATGATAGTTTCAGTACCTGCTTTAATTGGAGGAGGAATTGTTGGTATAACATTAGCCTATTTAGGCCATGGCGTGTGGAGTTTAGTATGGATGAGATTGATCCAATCTTTTTTAAATTCAGTTCAACTATGGATAGTTACAAAATGGAAACCTTCTCTTATTTTTAATATTGCCAAATTTAAATATCATTTCAATTTTGGATATAAATTATTATTATCAGGTTTATTGGATACTGTTTTTACGAATATTTACACTGTTATTATAGGAAAATTTTTCTTGCCTGCTCAATTGGGTTTCTATACCCGTGCAAGCTCAGTAGTTAGAATGCCTGTAGATAATATCTCAGGCGCTTTACATAAAGTAACTTACCCACTGTTTGCTCAGATAAAAGATGATAATGAAAGGCTAAAAAAAGTATATAAACAAATATTGCAAATGATATCCTTTTTGATTGCACCAACTTTAATTATTATGGGAGTTTTAGCAACTCCATTGTTCCGATTTTTATTTACCGAAAAATGGTTGCCGGCTGTTCCCTATTTCCAAATTCTCTGTATTTCTGGTTTTATGTATCCTTTTCACTTTTACAACTTAAATATATTGAATGTAAAAGGGCGGAGTGATCTATTTTTAAAATTGGAAATAATTAAAAAAATTCTTTTAGTTATTACAATTCTACTATCAATCCCTTTTGGCATATATGGATTACTATGGGGCATGGTAATATCCTCAGCATTAGCATTATCAATTAATGCTCATTATTCCGGGAAATTTATTCATTATAGTGGATTTAAACAAATAAAAGATGTTCTACCCATACTTTTAATTGCTCTGATAGCTGGAGCTTTAACACTAACAATAGATCGAATAATGATAAACTTTAAAGTAATAGATATTTTTAGGATTATCATAGGCATATCAGTTGGTGTTTTATCTTATTGGGCAATGGCCGTCGTTTTTAAATTTCAATCAATTCAAGACATAAAAACTATTATTATAAGAAAATATGATACCAATAACTAAACCTTTCTTACCCCCTCAAGAAGAATATGAAAAGTACTTGAGTGGAATATGGACAAGAAATTGGCTAACAAATATGGGGCCATTATCAAGCGATCTGGAAATAAAATTGAAACAACATTTAAATGTAAACCATTTACTGTTTGTTACAAATGGCACAATTGCCTTGCAAATTGCAATTAAAGCATTGGATTTAAAAGGTGAAATTATTACTACTCCTTTTTCATTTATTGCTACCACAAGTAGTATTGTGTGGGAAGGATGCAAACCGGTTTTTGTTGACATAGATGAAAACAGTTTAAATATAGATCCTTCTAAAATAGAAGCTGCAATCACAAAACAAACCTCTGCAATATTAGCTACACATGTTTACGGAAATCCTTGTGATGTTTTAGCGATTGAAAAAATCGCAAAGAAACACAGCTTAAAAGTTATATATGACGGTGCGCATGCTTTTGGGGTTGAAGTTTATGGGAAGTCAATATTTGAATATGGCGATATAAGCATATGTAGTTTACATGCCACTAAATTATATCACAGTATTGAAGGGGGATTAATTATAACAAAAGATCCTGAGCTATTAAGAAAACTTGCATTTATACGTAATTTTGGTTTCAATGGTCCTGAGGCATTTGCAGAGTTAGGTATTAATGGTAAAAACTCAGAATTTCATGCAGCTATGGGCTTAGCTAACTTCGAATATATCGATGCAATTCATAAAAAGAGAAAGTTGCTTACTGAAAGATATGATAGAAATCTGCGTAAGTTAAAAGCAAGGAAACCTGTTTGGAAGTCTGACGCTTGTATCAATTATGCTTACTACCCATTGGTTTTTGAAAATGAAGATTTAATGCATAAAAGCATAGAGACGCTAAAAGGATATGAAATATCTACCAGACGATATTTTTATCCCTCTTTAGCAAAGGTATTGCCCTATATGGAGCCAACAGAAATGCCGATTACCGATGACATTGCAAAAAGAGTATTGTGCTTGCCACTTTATTATGATTTAACAATCGAGGAGATTGACTTGATTTGCAGATTATTATTAAGAACTCAAAATAATTAAAATATGAAGATAGCAATAATGCAACCCTATTTTTTACCCTATATTGGATATTTCCAAGCAATTGAAGCAGTTGATAAATATATCCTGTATTCTAATTTGAATTTCACGAAAAAAGGATGGATAAATAGAAATAGATTATTAATAAAAAATCAAAGTGTTTTCACAATCACAGTTCCTATTAAAGATAGAAGTCAAAATAAATTAATTAGTTCTATTAAGATTATCGCAAATTCTGAATGGATAGAAAAATTATTAAGAACTATATACATTAACTACAAGGGTGCTGAACATTTCAATGAAGTATATCCTTTTTTGGAGAATATGTTTTCTAAATCCTTTGAATATCTATCTCAATTAAATGGCTATTTAATTACTAATATATGCAACTACATTGGAATAAAAACAACAATCGAAAGTGATAGCACTAATAAGTATCTTGAATTGGAGAGAAAATTACTGAAAATTGATGAAAATGATTATTCTCATTTTCGATATATGGAAAAAACGAGACCAGAGAAAAAAGTTGCAAGGATTTTAGAAATATGTAAAACTGAAAATGCTACTACATATATTAATGCTATTGGTGGACAGAACTTGTATTCGAACGAAGAATTTTCAAAATATGGAATTGATTTGAAGTTTATACAAACTGAAGAGTTTGAATATCCTCAATTCTCGCAAGACTTTCAACCAAATCTATCCATCGTCGATGTTTTAATGCATAATGGTTCTGTTGGAACTAAAAAATTATTACAAAAACATACTTTAATATGAATCCTATTAGTGCCCTTTATGAATTAGAACTGAAAAACTGCAAAGAGTATTATTCAACTACTATACAGTTAAAGTTGAGTAGTAGTAAAGTTGAGTTTTTTAGCTGAAAAGATAAAGTGTTTTATGCTTTATAATGATAGTAAAGTAATGATATCTCCATTAACTAAGGGATTGTGCCGAAATAACTTGACGCTTTAAACCTGCTCTTTTGTCCTTTAATTTCCTTGAAAATCCATTAAATAGCCCGCTATTCGCAGAATTTTCAAGTTGTTAACGAACAAAATAGATTTGTTTCAAACAGTCAACTTATTTCATTACAAACCCTAAAAACAAAGTAGCAATTAATTAATAACACACTATTAAAAGTATGAAGAAAATTCTTATTCTTGTTGCGAGTGAGTCAAATTTACCTTTTATCGAGTCTGCAAAAAAATTAGGATTACATGTGATAACTTGTGA
>DATJCU010000003.1:0-2444 GCA_035497795.1 Edaphocola sp.
GACCTTTATCAACTTGTTCTAAAACTCTGATTATTTGAGCCTCGCTATAGCGTTTGCCTGTTTTCTGTGTCATATGTTCTCCTTATGTAAAGATAGAAGAACTATCACTCAATCTTGTACACTTTTTGGGGAGCACCTCAGGAGCATTATCGCATATACATTGTTGTAGCACATTTTTATTATTCAAAAATCTTATCGTACCACTTAGAAACGTCATCTCTTATCAGTTCGTGATATTCGTACAGTACTTCAACTAAGTCAAAGTCGGCTCTTTTAGATTTATACTTATTAGTTGTGAAATAGCCGTAAAAACCTCCGTCTTTATCCACAATTACAGGTGGGTCATTAGAATAAGAATTCCAAGGACTAGCAGAGTTATATTTTGAACCATATGTCCCGTAAGCATTCCAAATGGAATTTGAATTGTATTTGGAGCCATATGTTCTGTAGGCATTCCAAATAGAGTTCTTGTCGTACTTGTTACAATTCAAACAACCCAAGTAAACGTCATGATTACTTCCCCCGTAAATATGAAGGGTTTGTCCCTGTACAAGAGCCGAAATCACTAAACTCAAAAAAGCTGTTAAAAGGATTTTTTTCATAATTTTCATTTTTAATGTGTCTATGTGCTTGTCGTTTTTTATGCTGACCGCTAACGGTTGCGTATATAAAACGTTTGGCATTTCGAAGCACTTTCCTGTCAAGTTACAAGTGTTTTTGATACGGGCTGAAATGCTCGATAACACACTGACTGCCAAATGTTTTATATACGATGTTGTGTTTTCGTGCTTTATTCTATTTGTCAATCCTTGCGTTAGGGAGACATGCTCTTTAAGCAAATTTGGTCGTGCGGCTGATATGTGCGTTTGCTTAATGTGCATGGCTTTCAGGTAGGGGTAAATCAATTATTTCAAATATACCAGATAACTTTTGTCTTGCACTATCAGATAATTCGGGGACATTTATCAACAAATTGTCTTTGGCTCTACTGCAAGCAACATAATAAACTCGATGGTCTTCTGTTTCTATTAGATTTGGTTCTAAAAGAAATGCTAAATCTCGTTTTTCGTTATACTTATACCCTTTTTTTCCTTTTACTACTACTAAGACGTTTTCAAATTCATCTCCTTTCGCCTTATGAATCGTTCTATGAATGGTTTCATCTTTGAAAAGTCTTATGGAGAGGGCCAAATCTTTGTAGTCTGTATTTTTATAAACTAACTCAACTTTTGTAGGATTTCCATTTTTTCGTTCTTGTATACGTTTGATATCAATAAAAGAAAACTGAATTACCTTATTGTATAAGTCCCACAATTTACCATTTGCGAAATCATCATATGAATTCAATAATGACTTAATCAAAATAAGCGTATTTTTTCTCCCTTTGAAATCATCCGTTTTTCGGAGTTGAAAAGCCACCTTCTTTATTGCTTCATCAAATTGTTGTTGTCTTGCGAACTCAATAGCTTTAACAACTGCAATTAAAAGTTTTCTACGGCTACTATCCTTATCATCTTCCATTAATTGTTCTATCAGCACATTCGCAGGACTGTCAATACTGATTCTTTTCCTCATTGCATTGGCAACTGGCACCATATATGAAAGTGAAACAACTTTCTTATTTCCAAATAAAGCTTCAGAGTGCTCAAGAGCTTGTATACTCTCTCCGACAATAATTTTAGGGATTTTTCCATTTCTATTTTTAGGGCTGATTTGTGGCAAATCATTACGGATAGCTTTTAAAACATTAATAATTTGATTTGTACTTCGCCAATTATCTTTGATTTTAAAATAATTAATTGAAGGCAATTCAAAATCAATAAATTGTTGCATAACCGCCCCTTGAAAACTATATATAGATTGAGCGGAATCACCAATTACGCCAACAATAGTTTCACTTTCCGCGATTTTCTTTAGAATGGCAGTTTGAATTGGGTTTGTGTCTTGAAATTCATCTACGAAAAAGTAAGGAAATTTTGCTCTTAAAATTCTTAGAACATTGGCATCGGTTTTTATTATTTCCCAAGCAAAAGCTAAAATGTCATCATAATGTAATATTCCTTTTTCCCAGAAAAATGATTTATACTTCAATAAATGATTATGATAATCTAATATTTTATCTTCCTTCTGGCGATTTTTCAAGACCAATACACATTCATTGTTATAAATTTCCCAACTTAATTTTTTCATTTCTTTCTCTGATACACCGTATCCAACAGGAAGTTGAGTTTTTTGGAAATATCCATTCGAAAAGACATGCTCAAAAGGATTTTCGAAATTCTGAGATACATATATTGAATTTTCTCTTATCAACTTTTGGTACTTCCTTGTATTAGTTTTATTTATTGTGCTTTCTAAAGCAGGTTCAAATTTATCTCTATCGTATACTTGTCCTTTTATTTTAAGTAGGTTCGTTAATACTTTTTCTGGTATTTTTTTTTTAA
>DATJCU010000004.1:0-2302 GCA_035497795.1 Edaphocola sp.
TCAAAACGATCATAAAGGTTTAGAATTCCGCATTAAAATCGATTTCATATCGTTTTTAAAACGTTTCCCAACGAAAGATAGATATCTTGCAGTAGCTATTGGCGCTCAGTTTTCGACCAAAAGAATGCCTGCAGAGAAGATGGTTGAAGTACTTCGAGGAATTTCCTTGCCAATTGTCATAGTTGGTGGTCCTGGTGACCGTGAAGAAGCGGATAAAATCAAGAAATTATTGCCCGAACAAAACATCAATAATACTTGTGGCGGACTCACAATTCATGAATCAGCACAAGTAGTAAAAGATGCTCAATTGCTGATTACAAATGACACTGGAATGATGCACATCGCCGCTGCATTTGATTTGCCAATTGTGAGCATTTGGGGTAATACTGTTCCAGAATTTGGAATGTATCCCTACCGACCTCAAGCGCCAAATTCTTATTCAATTCACGAAGTTAAAGGTTTGTCTTGTCGACCATGTTCCAAAATAGGTTTTGCTAAATGCCCAAAAGGACATTTTAAATGTATGATGGATCAAGATGTGTTAGGGATTAAGGCGCAGATTGATAAGTTCTTAGTTGAAGATTAACGCATTTTCATATTCACGACAAAATTTTAGCAGATAATCTGTTCGTTTCCGATTTTCATATTAAAATACATTGTTGTCCGATAAAAAAAAATATAAAGAGAAGTCAGCGAGGCTGACTTCTCGATAAATCGTAATTTTGATTTCGCAAAAAGTCAAATTAACGATGGGTAAAAGTAACTATTTTTCAACTAAATCTGTTTTCGGACAGCTTCTTTCATTAATTAAGGATAAAACGATAAGTGATGCCGTAAAAAAACATGATTCAGATCGCTATGTCAAAAAGTTTAAAAGTAAGGATCACCTTTTAAGCATGCTATTCTGCTCTTTTGCAAAATGTAATTCTCTTCGAGAAGTTTCGGGAGCTATGTTAGGTTTATCAGGTAAGACGAATGCGTTTGGTTTAAAACATATTCCGAAACGGAGTACCTTATCCGATGCAAATAAAAATAGAAAGGTCGAGTTTTTTGAAGAAATCTATAATAGTCTACTAATTGAATATAGCTCATTTATTTCGGACAGCCGAATAAAAGATGTAATAAAAAAACAGGTGAAATTAGTTGACAGTAGCACTATTAGCCTCTTTAAGGATATTTTAAAATGTGTCGGGAGGAAGCCAAAAGACGGAAAAAGTAAAGGAGGTGCTAAGGTGCATGCTGTAATTAATGCAGACGAAATTGTACCAAGCTTAGTTTGGTTTAGTTCAGCAGCAACTCATGACCATAGCTTTTTAAAAAGGCTAGTGTGCGATGATAATACTATTTACGTTTTTGACAAAGGGTACAATGATTATAAAGCTTTCAGACATTTTTCGACACATAAAACTGGTTTTGTAACGCGAATCAAAGATAACGCAAGATATGATATTGTAGAAACAAATGAATTACCAGATGAGCTCCATAGCGGTGTTTTATTAGATGAAATCATTGAGGTTGAAGTTAAAGACGGGAAGGAAATATCAAAACTAAAACTTAGGAAGGTTAAGTTTTATGACCGAGAGAATAAAAGAGAATTTGAGTTTATTACTAACCTCTTCGATATAAGAGCAGATTTAATAGCAGCTTTTTATAAGGTGAGATGGCAAATAGAGTTAGTTTTTAAGCAGTTAAAGCAGAATTTTCCATTGAAATATTTTTTAGGGGACAATGAAAACGCGATTAAAATTCAAATTCTCAGTGTTCTTATTGTTAACTTATTAATAGCTGTAATCAAAAAGAAGTTAAAAAGAAACTGGGCTTTTTCAAACTTGGTCAGTTTTTGCAGAATACATCTCTTCAACTACATTCAGTTAGTAAACTTCTTAGAAGACCCCGAGAAAGACTGGATTATAGATCAAACGAGCAATAACCAGCTCACACTTTATGATGCCTTGTTTTGAGGAAAATGAAATATTAAAAACATAATGACATGTATATCAGGATTATATATTTTTAAAATCCCGTGTATTAATTTTTATCGGACAATAATGGAAACTAATAATCAATATGATGAAATTAATGCAGAAAAAATTTAGAAGTTATGACGGTAAAAATTACAAAAAATAGAAGAAGATTACAACAAAGCCCTAGAGAGGTTTGAAAAGATTTTTCACGCTCCTGCAAACACAAAAGAAGGAGTCGAGGCAGAACTATTGGCTTTATTAATAGAAGAATATGAGGAGGAGTTTTATCCAATTGACGCCCCTGATCCAATTGAAGCAATTAAATTTAGAATGGAACA
>DATJCU010000005.1:0-4997 GCA_035497795.1 Edaphocola sp.
ATGCAATTTACTCACTTTGCCTTCAAAATGCTTGTTATAGGCAGCAACATTTTATTTATAGTTTGATATCCCATTTTATTCGGTTTAATTTACTTGCTATTCTTGAATCAACCTTTAATCGATAAAAAACTGTAGAAAACGAGATGAAATTTAAAATGAGCCGATTAATTGTTTTAATCGGCTCATTATTTTGCGTATATTTGAGCCGAATAACTAAAGTAATTGGCTCATGAAATATATTTGGCAGTTTATAGATTTCCCTAAATTTAAGTATGACACCTCTAAGCTATTGGCTTTGGTGGAAGAAAGTGTGGTATTGATAGGGGAGGTTAGAGGAATAATGAAAGGTTTTTCGCCTGCACTACAAGACGAAGTTTCGGCCCAAGTAATGTTATCAGAAGCAATAAAAACTTCTGAAATTGAAGGAGAGTATTTTAGTCGTGAAGATGTAATGTCATCTTTGATGATGAACTTAGGTTTAGTAAACTATGTATTACCGAGTAAAAACAAAAATGCAGACGCTATTGCTCGCATGATGATTGAGGTAAGAAAGAATTACAATCAGCCTCTTACCTTAGAAATGATTCTACATTGGCATAAAGTATTGATGAAACATCATACTGATATTCATGGTGGAGTATTTCGAAGCAGCTCTGAACCAATGCAGGTAATATCGGGAAGATATGGAGATATTCAAGTACATTATGAAGCCCCACCATCTGAAGATTTATCCCTATTGTTAGATGATTTTTTTCAGTGGTATAGAATTTTTGAGGATTCAACTTTAGGCACAATTGGTGAAGCTATTATTCTATCGGCTTTGTCGCATCTTTATTTTGAAACGCTTCATCCCTTTAAAGATGGAAATGGAAGGATTGGTCGTGCTCTTACTGAGAAAGTGTTAGCAGAAAAACTACAGACTCCTCTGTTTATTAGTTTATCTACTTACATCGAAAAGAGTAAAAGCACTTATTATAAAGAGATTAAGAAGGCACAGCGTAGCTTAGAGGTGACAGATTGGTTGGTGTATTCAATTCAGGTGTTGATAGAGGCATTAAAAGAGACTGTACTAGTTGTGCAGTTTGTACGGAAGAAAACAGAGTTTTATGATAAGTACAATAACGAGTTAAATGAACGACAACGAAAAGCAATCAATAAAATGTTCAATCAAGGTATATCAGGGTTTGAGGGTGGCATGACAGCTAGGAAGTATGTATCCATAAATAAGACTACAAAATCAACCGCAACACGTGACTTGCAAGAGCTGGTTGATAAAAATGTTTTTGTGCGAAAGGGAGCAGGAAGATCAACTTCGTATGAATTGAATTTGGAATAATTACGAAAGAGCTATATCTATTTTATAGTGTTGATTGATGCTTTTTGAATCGTTTACAAATGATGATGTTGGAGTGATAAAAAACTCAATAGAGAGTTGCCAGTTGAAAAATAGTATAACGATTAATTCTTATAAACAATTGACCACTGTGCCCTTGTTATAAACGAGGACAGGAGATAATAAAGAACTTTATATTGTCAAGTAAATGAAGCAGAATACTTGACATTTGTATTGTTATAATAATTCAGATATTATGTTTGATTGATGTTATTCTACTATTGGATATATAATGGTTAGACTTTTGTGTTTTATTTTTTGGAGCATTACATATAATTTCAATTTTCTCCTTCGCCGTAAAAAAAGAAATGATCGTTGTTCTCGTATTTTATTAATTCGTCAAATATATTTTATTTGTTTTGGGGCTTTTAGGATGAAGTTTAACGGTTGGTATAAGCGCAGTAGCTGGATTAATGTACGAAACTTTCGGTTTACAATTGACTTTTAATTTATAAAATTACTTTAGATTTTTGCACCTAACCGCTATTGTGTTTATATAATGTTGTATGATTTAATTCATTAATCATAAGTTTTTTAGAAGCCATTCATATGAGTCTATCGCCTCTTTAATTGTAAGAATTTCGATTGGCTCGTCAGTATCACCGTGAAAAACAATATTTCTATGTCTTGATATTGTTGAATACTTTTTGAGAATTGTCTTCTTTTTTTCTTTGAACAAGTTTTTACTAGATAATATTTTAAGTTTTCTGAACATAGATAAATGAATTAATTCTTGCTTTGGCCATCTTATTCCTTTTAATACTTCTTTATCGTTTAATTTTTCAAGTTCCCTTTTGGTTCTATCAAAGTAGCTCTCTGCAAACAGGCTTTCTTCATTTAAATTATTTTTTTTGCATATTTCTGAAATACGATACTTTAGAAAAGCTTCTATACCTACATTTAACCAGAACAAACTCAATTGACTATTCCCCATAGAGAGATATTCTTTAGCAAGTAATAAACAGCGAATATGCCACAAAACTTTCTTTTCTACAGAAATTTTCTTTACTTCTTCTTCTTTCTTGATATTATTGGTAACATATGCTGTTTTAATTGGATAATGAATCCATCCATATTCTTTCTTATTACTTAGAATCTTATGAGTAACTTGTTCAATATCTATAGGTTGGATTAGCCACTTTGAATTAATAGTAGTGTCTGTAGCCTTCAAATGCCAAAATATACTTGAAAGTAATTCATAAAGATAATTATATATTTTAAGATCTAAATAGTTGGGATTATCATAGGATCCTAAGTAAAGTTTTTTTTCAGCAACCAATAAATCAATATATCCAGTTATTGTGACATTTACGATACAATATGACAACTGCCAATTTGAATTGTTTGCAAAACTTATTAAACTATTTTCATCTGAAGAAAGTATTGGGTTCTCCTGTGATTTAGGAATTAATTTTATTTCGACTGGTTTATTATCGTATTCAACTCTAAAAGTTTTTATGTTTTTTACTGGCGTTATTGGGATTAAACAAGAAACAACAGTATATATCTCATTCTTCTTGACACCTTGTATTAAGTTGACACAGCGATCATAATGTTCAATAAACTCTTCTTTTTTAGTAGTTGGTAATTGTGAATGATACTTATAAAGTCTGTCAATTGAATTTAGATAATTATCATAATTTATCTTCTTGTTTCTTTTAACCTGAGTGAGAAATTCCCATGTTATAAAATCTACTTTTAAAGTAAGTATATTATCTAAAAAGTTTTTTTCAATTTTTTCAAACAATTTTAGGCAACGTTCAAAATAATCTATATCATCATAATAATGATAATAGTTAGTTGGTATGCTAAAACGATTAAATTGGTGACATATGTAATAAAGAAAGCGAGATAATTCCCCTCGTTTTAAATCTCTTTTTAAATAGTTGAAACTGTCTTCAACTATTTCAATTATATCTTTACTAACTAAAAAATCAATTTGTTCTTGTTTAGTTACAGATTTTATATATTTAACTAAATCAGTATATTTCATTGAAGTTTATATTATATCACATAACGGTTTCGTGTATGAGAAGTAGCAGATTTCTACTCACGAACCTTACAGTTTTGCACTGACCTTTGATCTGTATTTTATCTTCCGTATTAGCACTTAAACCGCTATTAATTACATTATTGTAGGCATTTATTCTACGCCTTTATTTTCGGTTTTAAAGTGTTATCAATGAATTGATTAGGTTTCCATTTTCTATTAATAATTCTATCCAATAAAAATGTATCTCCTAAAGCTAAACTTGTTGCGACTGCGGTTCCAATTCCACCAGCTCCAAGCAAATCTAATGTAATTCCAATTCCCTCAAAAATTACAAATCTTGCAGTTTTTGTTGGTAGCTTATCTGAAAGGTCTTTGGAAATTACTGCTTTATGATACTCTCCTAATAAACTTCCATCTTCTGGAATTTTACTCAACCATTCTCTAAATTTATTCGACTTTTCAAATATTCTCAAAAGTTCTTTTTCAGACAAAGTTCCATTAACATATGCATTTCCTAATGATGTGCAGTTTGCCAATGAGTATTCTTTAAATAAGTTTAATTCAGTTTCAGATTTGGCTCTTTTTGCAATTAATTCGTTGAGTTCAACTTCTATAAATTTGGAATAAAGTTCAGATGTAACCAATTCACTATCTAAATCAGAAGCTAAATGAATATCTCCTTTCGACTCTGCCATTGATAGAAGGAATCCACTATAATCTATGTCGTATTCTACCTCTGGTTTGTTTTGTTTGTGAATCTTATTTAATTCTTTTAAATCGATGTTAGAATTCAAAGAATATGCATCATAAGGTCCGAAACTATCATCTTTTATTATTTCAATTTCTGTTTTTTCTGGTAATTCAAAATTGGGAACAATAGAATTAATGTAAAGTGGAAGTGTTTTTGATAAAAGTTCCACGTTGTTGAAATCAGAAACAATATTTTCACGAACCTCTTTTCCATAATTATATGGTGTAATTATTTGTGAAAATTCTGAGGAGAATTTTAAGTTTTTTGTGCTGTTATTTACTTTTTTTCGGTGAATTTTGTACAAAATTGAATCAAGCGTTACATCTTGTGATGAAAACGTGTCCACACTATATTTCCCGTCAGGAAAAATCATTGAACCTAAAATATTTCCTTTAAATTTAATTTCTAATCTACCAGAGCTTATAAGTTCTTTGATTAAATTTTCTCCCAATGAAGAAAATAAAATATTCAATTCTTCTCTATGAGCTATAACTATAACTTTGCCATAGAATAATATCGTATCAATTAAGAATCCAATATCCAATCGATAGTTCTCACTTTTTTTATCTTTTATACAAATTCTCTCGAACATTCGATGGTTTTCTTAAATTGCCTACAACGGTTCTCAGCTATACGCAGGCAGGGATTTTAACCACTGAACTTCCTACGAAGAACTGAACTTTAAATTTACCACTTAACTGTCCTACGAAGCACGAAAGCCCTGCTTGCGTATAGGTGATGTTATGCGGTCGGTTTTCATTTTCTCTTCTTTCTCGTTAATTTGTCAAGCAAAGTTACTAAATTTGCAGTCAAGCAATTTCAATTTTTGAATTATGTATTTCAGCAGACCTTGGACTTCT
>DATJCU010000006.1:0-10090 GCA_035497795.1 Edaphocola sp.
CTAAGTTTATTTAATCTTTTAGAAGAGTTCTGAACTATTAAAACCCTTTCTAAACCTTCAAAACACCCAGTTTCTTTGGAATTAAAAGCTCTAAACATCAATATGGATGGACTTCGTCCAAACAGTGGGTTTTTTAATTTCGGTTTGTGCGTTGGCTTGTGTGAAACGAAGTTCACGAACTCCAAAAATGATTTATAAAAACGTGAGTAATTGCAAATGTGCTTGCTGTGTGTTGGTGGTTATTTAGATTTATTGTCAATCTTCTTAATTATCTTATCAAAATCACTTTCTCCTATCATCTTTTGTTGTTGCTGTTTAAACTTGTCATATTCTAATTCTGCATTTGCTTTTCCTAATTCGTGAGAAATACTACCTGCGTTCGTTAATATTTCTCGGTCATTTAGTTGAAGGAATCCATTTAATTTATCAATCCAATCTTTCATATACATTGGGATTCTTCGTTGTGCTTGACCTTGTGCAAAAATTAAATATTGCTCAACCAAATTATTTAAAGCAGATAATTCATTTTCATTTAAATAGTTTTTAGCAATAGAAACATCTGATTTTCTAATTTTATTACCACGCCAATTTGTTAGTCCCATATTCTGTTTTCCACTATCTGCTCTGCTATTGATAATTTCGGCCGCTGTTTGGCCAGTGATAGCCCAATGCAGTTTGTTCTGAACTGTCTTAAAAAATTCTATACTAATATCAAGCGTAGGGTCATAATCTACACTTGTTGCATATATGTCGGTAATCTTGCGATAAAAGCGTTTTTCTGAGGTGCGAATATCTTGTATTCGCCTTTCAAGTTCCTCAAAATAATCAAATGGTAAATCTGGATTTTTTAACCGTTCATCATCTAAGACAAAGCCTTTTACTATATATTCTCTTAATTGATGCGTTGCCCACTGCCTAAATTTTGTGGCAATGTGAGATTTAATTCTATATCCTACTGAAATGATGGCATCAAGGTTGTAAAACTTTTGGTTTCTTTTGACCTCTCGATTACCCTCTTTTTGAACTTGTAAGAAATCCTTACAAGTTGAACTTTCCTCTAATTCTCCTTCTTCGAAAATATTTTTTAGATGAATTGTTATGTTTTGAGAAGTTGTCTGAAACAATTCCGCCATCATCTTTTGCGTCAACCAAACGGTTTCGTCTTGGAAACGAACATCTAATTTTGTTTCTCCATTTTCGGTTTGATAAATGATTATTTGAGATTTATTTTCTTGCATACTATTATTTTTTTAATAATAATTCAAAGGGTTATTACCCAACAGATAGTTTTGCACTTTCTTTCCATAAATAATGCGGAATGGATTCTTTTAATTTCCATTTGATTGACATGGGTTTTGAGCCTTCATGCTCCACGTATTTTGCAGGACCAATAAATACATAACCCTGTGTGAATTTATCAGAATCTTCTTTGCTTTCTCGAACAAATAATAAAATAGTTTTCTTGTTTTTTTGTTGATGTATATAGGATAACCCTTTTGAGCTTTCCGGTGAGGTCTGATTTTGGGACTGCCAATGAAAAAGTGTTTCATTTATTGCATAATCATCATACATTGTTGTTGGAGAAAAATCCTCCTCCGATTTTTTTAGATTCACAAAAAGCACTTCAATTTTAAGGTCTTTATTTTCGGCCACTCCTTCACGATTGGAACTCTTTTTATCGATTGTGCTTAATCCTAAGGCTACTAAAACTTGGTCACGGGTATAACGTGCATGAATTTGAAGTGGAAAATTTGGCATTTCAACAAATGGTATTTCCTCAAAACCTATTTTATCAATTTTCACCTCCAAGTATTCTTTCATTTCTGAAACGAAGTCTCGATTTTCACCCATCTGTTTCAGACCTTCTTGCAAGCTTAAATTTAATATAGGCCCTTGATAAAAATCATAATAAAGCATCAAGGCCATTAGGCGATTAGAGACTTTATTTTCTAATTGATTAAGGTCGAATTTTACTTCGATTAAAGATAAAATGAATTTAAAATACTGGATAGATTCTGTGACTATCCACTTTTTCCCTAACATTGATTTATAGTTATCAAAATTAAAGGTGTCGTACTCTTTATTAAATGCTTCGCTTTTAAGGGAATTAAAAGTATGGTTCTTGTAAATGTGTTTTAATTCAAGATTGTAAATCCTTAGAAAATTTTTCAGATTTAAAGGAAGTTTTGTGTGGTTTTGAAAGTTTTGAATTAGCCGTATTAATTTACGCTTATTCATATCTGTTGCATGGCGAATATTTTCTAAGATATATTCTTTGGCTTGTTTTTCCAGAACAATAGAACTTCCTAAAGGAAGGTTAGGGAAATCTTTTTCTATTTCATTTTGTACAGTAGTATTTGTTTTTCCAATCAGTGCTCTAAACTTATTTTCATAATCGAATTCTTTGCGTGCCTGTCCTACAAAGTCCAGCACCGTCAGCGCATCTTTCCCTTCGTGCAATCGCAAGCCACGACCTAATTGTTGTAAGAAAATGGTTAAACTTTCGGTAGGACGTAGAAACAACACGGTGTCAATTTCAGGTATATCTATACCTTCATTGAAAATATCGACTACAAACAAATAATTAATTTTCTTTGTTTTAAATCTATGAATAATATCCACTCGGTCAATTGAGTTTTCGGAAGTCAAACATTCAGCAGCTAAACCTATTTTTTCAAACTTCTGTTTCATGAATTTTGCATGCTTTATGCTCGCGCAAAACCCAATAGCTCTTACCTCTTTAAAGTCTTTTGTATAACTCTGAAGGTTTTGAATGATATCTCTAACCCTAAAATCGTTTGCTGTGAGTACATTGGTAAGTTCTTCCGTATCGTATCTTCCATTATTCCATTTGATTCTTGAATAGTCAACAGAGTCTGATATCCCAAAATACTGAAAAGGGCAAAGCAGTTTATTGTTTAATGCATCTGGTAATCGAATTTCTGCAGCAATACGATAATTAAAGTCCGTTAAAATATTTTTACCGTCCATCCTTTCTGGAGTAGCGGTCAATCCTAATAGGATCTTAGGTTGGTAATAATTTATTACTTTTTGATAAGTCGATGCAGAAGCATGATGAACTTCATCCAAAATAATATAGTCGTAATATTCCGGATTAGAAAAAGATTCTATTTGGTTGCTTAAAGTTTGTATGGTAGCAAATACAGCGTTTTTTTGAGTAGGAAGGTATCCATCTCCATACAGCTCTCCAAAGTTTTGATCTTTTAAAACATTCCTAAACGTATGTAAAGATTGTCGAAGTATTTCTATTCGGTGTGCTATAAAAAGGAATTTCGCTTGTGGATTCTCTTTTAGGTAAGCTTTAAAATCAAAGGCGGAAATCATTGTTTTTCCTGTCCCTGTTGCGGCC
Organism: Edaphocola sp.; assembly: GCA_035497795.1. Classification (GTDB taxonomy): domain Bacteria; phylum Bacteroidota; class Bacteroidia; order Chitinophagales; family Chitinophagaceae; genus Edaphocola. The sequence goes on from DATJCU010000006.1 coordinate 3,371, forward strand.
ACAACCAAATTTCTATAAGAACTATGAACTGTACGCTCAATTTTTAATTTTTCTAAAATTTCGCTTTGATAATGGTAGGGTTTTAGATCGAAAAAATTCACTATTTCTTGAGTAGACTTTCCAATTCTACTTTGCAATAAAGCTTTTCCTAAATCTTCGAATTTTGAAGAATCGTATAATTCAAATTCTGGGTTGTTCCAATAACTCTCAAAGGTTTTTTGGAACTTGTCAATAATATGAGGAATCTCCTTAGTTGTTACTTTCACATTCCATTCTAAGCCATCTGTTAGGGCAGAACGTGAAAAATTAGATGAGCCTATATAGCCGGTATGGAATCCTGAGTTTCTGTAAAATAAATAAGCCTTGGCATGTAAGCGTTCGTTGTCATTATTATAGGAAACTTTTATTTTAGTATTCGGAAATTCGCTTAATTCTTGAATAGCTTTGGCGTCTGTTGCTCCCATATAAGTAGTGGTAATTACCCTCAATCTGCCACCCTTGTTTGTGAACTCTCTAAACGCATCTCTCAGAATTACAATGGCCTTCCATTTGATAAAAGAAACCAATAAATCCACTCTGTCTGCCGATAAAATTTCCTTTCTTAATTCTGAATCCAAAGACAATCCTTCATTTCCGCCAACAAATAAGGTGCTTTGTGTCAATCTTGTGGAAGGCATAATTTCTTTTAACTCCAACGAAAGATCGGTGTAATTTGAATTTAATTTATTTAAAATTCCTTCCAAAATCTTCCCTCCATCATAAACAAGATCATCCTTAAATTCGTAATTTTCTATTTCTTTAGATAGAAACTCTAAAAGTTTATTTGTAATCTCAATTTGTTTGCTAATTAAATCACTCTTTTTAGCTTTGATTAAATGGAGTGCATTTTGAAAAGCTTTATTAAAATGAAGTGATAAAAAATGAACTGCTTCTTCTGTGTCGAGGGGTTTTTCGTCAGCTACATAAAATTGTTCTCTATCAATTTCATTTAATTTCTGCTGAAGTGTTTCCGTAATTAAACTCTCGTAAATACCAATTTTCATAATTATAAACTCAAAACTTCATGGACAATTGGAATGTCAGCTGCAGCCCAGTCGTATTGCATTAAATTTTCTTTCTTTTCCCATCGAATCTCCTTGTGTTCAGTTCGTTTAAACGTTCTTGAACTGGTAGTGCATAAAAAGGGAATTAAGGTGATGGAGAAATTATCATAATGATGAATAACAGCGTTTAATTCATTTCCTATCTCAATTTCTATAGATAATTCTTCTTGTATTTCTCTTTTTAATGCTGCTTTTTTATCCTCACCTTTTTCTATTTTCCCTCCAGGAAATTCCCATTTTAAAGGCAGACTCATTTTGTTGCTTCTTTGAGCAATTAGAATTTTGTTGTCGTTTTTTATAACAGCACAAACCACCTTAATCATTTATATTAGCGTTTTTCATTAACAAATCTCTCGCTTCAACATTTAAAAGTTTAGCTATTTTGTATAAATCTTCAATGCTTGGTTGTCTTCTATTTTGAGCATATGAGTTTATCATATTGTAGCTTTTACCAAGTTTTTTGGCGAGCCAAACTTGCTTAATTCCTTTATCTTCTAAAACCACTTTTATTCGGTTCATTTTAATTGTTATCTAGTATTTCATCTGTTACAAAAAATAACTTAATTTATTAATCCCATCTCAGTAAATGAGATAAAAAAAGCTCATTTAATGCAATAGCGTTGGCAAAAAAATGGCTCTTTTGGTTTTTTGCGTTTGGCTTGTGCGTTGGAAAAACCAAATGTGCCATTTACGGACTGATTTTTTATAGTTTTTTTGTGTCCGTGATTCGCTTCGCTTAATTGAGCGTTGGCAAAAATTGTTTTCCCGTGCGTTGGCAAAAAAAAATAAAAAATACATTTCTTCAATAATTTTCATCTACTCTGTTCGTCTGGCTTGCCTACGGTCTCGGCTATGAGTAGTTGCGTGGGTTAGCACTAACTTTTGCAAGTATGCACCTAACTGAAAATCCGCGAGGATTTTCAGAAATAGGCGAGAACAAGCAATTACTTATAGCCATTGTTGGCAAACGTTTTACTTTTTCATTAATGACATATTGTATGTAATATTCAGATACATTTCATTTAAATACCCTGTTTTGCCATCATAAAAAACTTTCCAATAACCATCTTTATTTTCAATTACTTTAACTGTAGCATTCGCAGGAATATATTTAATGATACTTGACACAGGACTATCACTACTTCTTAATTTCCCTGCTATTTTCATTGTAGTTATTTCATAATTGTTTGAACCTATATTTGTTGACTGGACATTTCCTTTTTGTTTCTGCATCGTGGACATATTGTATGTAATATTCAAATACATTTCATTTAAATATCCTGTTTTGCCATCATAAAAAACTTTCCAATAACCATCTTTATTTTCAATTACTCTAACTGCAGCATTCGCAGGAATATATTTAATGATACTTGACACAGGACTATCACTACTTCTTAATTTCCCTGCTATTTTCATTGTAGTTGTATAAGTTTTTGAACTCTCTCTATTATAGCTTGGGCTATAATCATAATTGTCTTTGTTTCTGAAATTATCGCCACTACCAAAAACCAAAGTGTTGTTGGAATAGTCGAATGAAAACTTTCCTATCCTGCTAAGAGCAGATTGTCCCAATAGAAGAGGTGATGAAGTTGAATGTACTATGGAAGCATTTACGTTATATAAATATTTGTTACCGATTTTAATTTTTCTCAAATTAATTGTAGTGCCTTCTACAATATCTCCGTTTGCAATTTGATAATATGTAGAGCCTTTGATGTCAGATTTTGACAAGTAACCATTTTTTAACATAAATATCGCTTCAGCTAATGAAATTGACACGTCACTAGCACCAGTGTCAAAAATGAATCTTAATTTTAATCCGTTTACTTCACAAGGCATTGTATAAACACCACCTTCTTTTCTCATTTGAACTATATCTTGTGAAAAAGAATGTTCAATAGATATTAACAATAAAAATAAACAGATTATGTTTTTCATATGTATTTTAATAATGTTTGCCAACGTTCGGCAGCTTGGCGAGGTTTTTTCTGTGTTGCGCCTGCGGCAGAAAAAATCTTGCCAAACTGCTTGTTGTAGGATGGCCCGCAATTTTGGCTATTTTTTATTTTAACCTATCCTATGTTTTCTATTTTTTGAGCCGTAAAAAAAGTCCCAATTCCGAACTTTAATTACACGTCTTATTATTCTTTGCTTTATTAAACGTCGGCAAAAAAATAAAAACATATCTCGTGTTCTAAATTTTATTTCCGACCGGTTGCTGGGCTAGCCGACAACGTTTAGTATAAAAGAAGTAGGGCTGTAAATAGGCAATTACCATTCGGATTATCAACAAGCCAAATCTTTTGCATTTTGTTTTAATTTTTTTCTCCAAAAGCCAAATCAAAAGATTTGGCGACCTCGCAAATAAGCTTGAAACATTGGGTTTAGCACTTAATTGCCCTATTTTTTTTATACATTGTTGCCAGTAGTTTTTATTCCACCGTTTCTTGTTTTTGTTCAATTTCGTTATAGAATTCGTAATAATATTTGCTGTAAATTTCTCCAAATTTTATAGAATTTAGGTAACCTTTTATATCAATTATTATATTGTCATAATATTTTAGTCCGTCATTAAAAATGTCTTCCTCGTTTTTGAAAATGATGAAATTTGTTTTGTCCCAATTGTCAGTTTTTGAATAACTTGATGAAGCAGTATAAACTTGATTTTCTTTATATTTCAATAACCAAATTATTAGTTTTTTCTGCTCTGAAATATCAAAACTGTTCAAATCAGTTAATGCTTTTTCTGCTAAAGAATTATCCTTTTTTATTGATAAAATGTTTTGAACACTGAAATAGGTTGAAAGAAAAGTGGAAACAAAACTGTAATCGAGATTCATATATTTTACAGAGTTGAATAATTCAGACCATTTATTTTTCCATCTTTCTAATATTTCTAAATTTATTATTTGATTTTCAAATTTTTTAAATTCCAGTTCGGCTTTTTCAATTCCCTTTCGTTGTGATAAGTGTAAAGACGTGGGAATATAGGAAGTTTTTATATCCATTTTAAAACAAAGAAAAATGTTTTTTTCTTTCGTTATTTCTTCTTCATTTTTGAAACTCGTACATTGAGTTATATCTGTAATAGTATTGTTTTTTTCTTCAATTAATAACTCAAGATAATTATTGTTTTTTGTCAAAAAAGTATAGCCAGAATAACCTGGATAACATTTTTGACAAGTTCCTTTTGAAACATTATTAAAATTAGTTATTCCTTGTTTGTTTAAACCTATAAATTTTCTGGATAACTCCTTGAGAAAAACTTCTTTAGGAACGTCTAAGTATGAATTGGTGTTTTCTAAAATCACATCCATTAAATCAATATTCATTTCTGTTATTGCTTTTATTAGAGCTTCAGTTTTATCCATATTTATTAGAGTACTAACATATATAAATTATTTTTTTTATTAAATCTTGACCATTTAAAACTTAAATCTACTTCTCAAATCTATTGGGAGATTATTAACCATATTTTCTGTTTCATTTATTAATTCTAGCCCCTTTTCAGTACCATTAATTCGTGCTTTCTTAACTATTTCATTTATCATTTCAATCATATGTTTACTATGATAGTTATTTGGATCTTTTTTTAAAGATGCTATAAATGAGGATACTGCGAGTTTTTTAAAAGGTAAACCAACATCTCCATTTCCATAAGAATCAAGTTTTAGACTTTGTTTTAGACAACAATCTCCATAACAACTAATTATTTCTGAATTCTTAGGATTTTTTTTGTTTGCCTTTAATAAATAAGGTATGGCTTCTAGATACCTACCTGCACGATAGTGTCCTAAGCCAGTATCATATAAGTTTTGCCAAGACACTAATTTTTTATTTAAAAGAAATATTACTCCTATCGCACCTATAATTATAATTATCCAAGTCATTTATTTTGTATTAAGTATTCTTAATTTATTTTTATTTTATCTGTTGGTTTTTATCAAATTACTGGCAAACCATATTGTAAGTAGTTTTTTGCTATAATAATCTTCTTAAACAGAAAAACAATTCAAAAATAGAACCTCCTGTAATTACATCTTTTTTCATTTCTCTTAATTCTCCCTCTAATTCTTTTATTTTTTTTAATATTTCAGGAGTTTCTTGTTTGTTTCTCAATGCTTTCAGACTTTCTTTGCAAGCGTCGGCTAAATATTTTTGGTTAGGGGGGACTAATTCTTTAAAAATCCCTCCCCAATTTGCACGATTATCTATTCCATAAAATTCTTTATGTATTATTTCATTTGGGCTATTTCCCGTTGTTAAATTTGAATAAATTTTTGTGATGATAAATCTTATCATTAATATTATTAAAACATATGATATTATAAATATCAAAGTGTTATTAATAATTTTCCACAGATAAAATGCAGTTAATACATATACTAGTAAAAAGAACGTTAAGTTCATAATCACTCCAAAATAGGTGCTGTTTTTCCAATTTTCTTGATTTTTCATTGATTATTTTGACTTGTTACATTAAGTTATTGAATTCAGGATTGTTCTGTTAAATTACTGGCAACGGTTACGTATTGGCGATGGTGGGGCATTTGAAAAACGTCAGCCCAACATTTGCACTAATGCCCGATAGAAGCACAAATGTTGAATTTATAACTATCAGCCCCACTATTGCCAATACGATGTTGGTGGCTGGGCTTCTTTCAAAAGAACTCGTCTAATAATATATAAAACTCTATTTTATTTTTGTTTGGCTTATCAAGTCCATATACCTTGTAAAATATGTCAACCATTTCTGGTCTAAAATTATCTCGTATGTTTCTAACAGCAAGTGCAATATCTTGATATTTATCTGTTATACCTCCATTGCCAATGTCTATAAAACCACTTAAGTTATGATTGTCAAAAATTAAGTTGTCAAAACAGTAATCTCCGTGTGTAAACACTAATTCATAGTCTGATGGCTTTATGCTTAATAATTTCACAAATAGTTCTTCGGGGCTGTAAGTTTGATTTTCGGGTTGTAAGTCTGTAAAATCAATTAACCCACTATCTAAATTAAATCTTGCTTTTGAAATTTTCAAGTCAAGGTGTTGAACCAACGCAGTATTGTCGATTTTCAAAGAATGAAGTTTTTTCAATGATATTGCATATTGCTTAATAATTTCTTCAGTTTCTATTTTATCAAAATAATATTCAAGAGTTTTTCCTTGCAGTTCCGTCATACATAACAATTCAAAGTCGCTTAATTGTTCATAAAAAATAATCTTAGGAACTGGAATTTTTCCGTCAAGCCATAAATAATTTTGATAATCGTATTTGAGGTTTACATTATGGTTACTATAAATTTGTTTTTTGAGAATAAAACTCTTTGATTCATCTGTCGTAACCCTGAACAATTCAGCATTTGTTGAACCACCTGAAATTTGTGTGGTAGTATAATTTCCAAAATATTTGTCAAGTTGATTTTTTACGTCTTTACTGATGTCCATTTGCTGTGTCTTTTAGCCTTGCCACCAACTCACAAATATGCGAAATTCCAATAAGCTATCCAAGCCTGTATATGGCTATTTATTAATTGTTTACAATTTTGTATCATTATGGATATTTAAAATACGAAACGCTATGGATACTCAAAAAACGAAGGTCAAATTTAATC
>DATJCU010000007.1:0-3753 GCA_035497795.1 Edaphocola sp.
GACACTATTGGATTCATATCGATTTAAGAAGATTAATTTAGGCACCCAGAAGATGAATATAGTTTCTTCCACTTTGATACGTGCAGATATTATAGATCTTTCTGGTTTTACTTTAATTGATGATAGTTTGTTTATTCGTCACAATAGAAGTATTAAAACTAATTATGAATTCTTCTCCCAATCATTGTTGAACGATGACAGAAAAGTAGGCATTAGTACTTTCCCATATTTTAACCACAAAATAAACAGTGACCAAATTGAAAGGGAAAACATAACGGCAAACGTTATGGCATCTCGAAGAAGTGACGGTCGCATTTGTCTATTGTATACAAATATGCACCGACTAAAAATTTTCACAAAAACTGGTAAAAAGATTAATGATGTGTCCATCGGACCCCTTTTAACAGTACAGGAAGATTTTGATATGGAAAATGCTAAATTATTTACTGGTCAAGTATATGTGTCTGATAATTATATTTATAGTTTAAATATTAATGCTAAAGAAGATGAATTGTTTGCAGGAAAGAACCTAACACCACTAATAGAAATTTGGGATTGGGAAGGCAATTTAATCAATATTTATGCTCTTGATGAAGAAATTCTTGGCTTTTGTGTTTCTGAAGAAAACAAAAAAATTTATGCAACAACATTAAACTATACTAATCAAATTCTAATTTATGATTTACCTAAATTCTAAACACTCTAAATATATACTTCGATGGATAATCGATGCTGGAATCTTGATAGATGCTGAGAACAAAATAAAAATGTTGGGTGCTCCTTGGTTGAATGAAGATATGACAGAATTGTTTTATAAAACGATAATGGAATGAAAAATATTGTTACACAGAGAATAGGTTACGAAGAGTAAAAGTGACACAGAGAAAATAGGAGTATACACAGAGCACCACAGAGAAAATAAATAAACCTCAGTGCAACTTTGTGTCTTCTCCGTGCCCTCAGTGTAACTTACCGGGAAAAAGAAGAGGAAGCTAACAAGCTCTCCAGCCCATGCTTCCTCTTCCGACTCCCTCCAAACTAAAGTAGAAAGGAGGTTTGAATGATGACGTAAAGATAATGAATTTAAAATGCACGGTGTTTTATTTATCTGTGCTTTATAAATGTGTCTGCAAGGCAGAGCATTTTTTAAACAATTTTTAATTCAAAAGCTATTATCACAATAGCTAAATTTTAATTATCAATCTTTATTACAATGAAAAAGAAAGTAATTTTTGCAGTAGCAACAGGTTTGTTTGCCCTAGCAACAGTATTTAATATGAATGTGTTACAATCAAATAGTGCTGGTGATGTATCGTTGGAGAGTATTGCGACGATGGCGCAGGCGCAAAATGGGGAGAGTAGTTCTTTAAGCGAAAAGATATATGTAGTTACGAAATTTTGTAACGAAACCCCTAAGTATATTACTTGCTATAAAGGTGGAGACGAGACATGTTTAATAAATGATCATTGTCCTATGTAATAATGATTTTTATTATTAGCAATTTGCTAAACTCAATATAAAACAATTTTAAGTAAATTATTATTGAGTCATAGTTGTATTTAAATTTTAAACGTATGTGTTTAAAATTTGCCTTTTAATCTTTTCAATTTTTTATGAAAAGATTAAAAGGCTTTTCAAAGAAATAAATATACAAAGCAAAAACTATTAATAATTGATGATTTCTATTTAAATGTATAATTTTATATGACAAATATTATGACAATAGTATATAAAAGTTCCAAACTAATAAAAAACATTAATATAACTAATCTTTTCCCATATAAATATGGAAAGTTATGGATAGTGCAAGTTCTACTCACATCTGTGTTATTATTAAATTCGTGTACTTCAACTGATAGAACTAGTACTTCAAGAGGGGTTGATGATATAGAGGTAATTGAAATAAACATCAAAGGTCATTTTGAGGAAATTAAAGCTTCAGAAATTTTTGAACCTGATTTTGAAGTAATCAAACTTGAAACTACTGATAAATCAATATTTAGTGTGATATCAGATATACAAATTACTGATGACCTTATTTTCATTTGTGATGTGACTACAAATCGGCTGTTTGTTTTTTACAGAAATGGTCAATTTAAAAAGGGATTAACTCAAACAGGACGAGGTCCAGGTGAATTTATCACGGCATCCAGTTTTTGCATAAACGAGAAAGATAGTTTAATCTTTTTATATGATAATATGCAAATGAAGCTACTAACTTATGACTTTGAATTAAACTTCATAAAAGAGAGTCCTGTCCCTTTTTATGCAATGAAAATCGGTTATATTAATAGTAATTATTTAGCCTTTTTTACAGGACAGATGAAAAGTCAAGATAAGGATTATCAGTATGAATTGATAGTTGTTAATGAGAATATGGAGATAATTGAAAAGTTGTTACCATATCCTGGCTTTTTTAATGCTATAAGAGGAATCGCAACAGCTCCGTTAGCTAATTATGACGGGAGTTATTTATATTGGAATAGTTTTGATAATTCTGTTTATCAACTTGACCAAAATCATAATCTTAGTGAAAAGTATAGAATTCTGAATTATAAAGGATTTGTTTTTCCAGATTATAATTTTTATTTGGAAAGGAATAATCTTGCTTCTGGGCAGGTCGCTGATGAAATATGGGAAAAAGGTTATATTTACTCTCAGGAATTTCTTGAAAACAAGAACAATATACTTATGGTTTATCATCAAGATGGGAATCATTATACTGTTATAAATAAAAAAAACATGACACAATATCATGCTAAACGACTACAAGATGATTTTGGGTTAGGTTTAAATTTAACAAAACGTTCAAAGCCTATTTATATGGAGAATAAAAACTGTATATACGCGATTTATTATCAGGATTTTGAATATATAAATGACACTAAAACAACTCCTAATCATATATTTGAAAATTTCTCGATTAATGATAATCCGATTTTAGTAGTTCTTAAACTAAAGAAAAATCCCATAGAATTAAATTGATATTATGTTTCAAAAAACAAATTTAAATTTTTTGTAAGATTTTAAAACATATTTAATCTATAAGGTTTTTCTACTTAAATATGTGTTATGTCTAAAAATTAGATTATGCTAAATAAAAGCTTGGTTTTAATTCTAAATGAAATTTTGTTTAAAATTAGATGTTTTTATTTTTCTTTTAATAATTACTTGTTAAGTAAATTAATAGTTCGATGAATAAATTATTATATACATTATCAATAATAATGATGTTTTTCTCATGCACCCAACTCCCTCAGACTGAAAAAGAACTGCGTGAGAACATAAATAAAACTGCACACCTCAACTTGTTTGAAACAGTTCAACAGGCAAACTCTTTATTATCGTACAAAGATTTTAGAAATCAAAACAAAAATTTGTCGTTGGTATATCTCCAAAATAGCTGTAATCCATGCTACCCTAAATTCATTGAGTGGCAACAAAAAATGGATTCAATAAATACACCCAATGATTATACGGTATTATTTATTATTAATGGCGATAGCTATAATGAATTTATGACCCATGTTCTGGATATTGAATACGTAGAGGATAAATTTTATGTAATCATGGATCCAGAAGGCAAATTCTTGGAACAAAACAAAGATATCCCCCGATGGATAATTGATGCTGGTATTTTGATAGATGCCGAGAATAAAATTAAAATGGTGGGTGCACCTTGGTTAAATGAAGATATGACAAAATTGTTTTATAAAACCATAAGCAGTGAACAATGAGCAGTCATCAGTTAT
>DATJCU010000008.1:0-1610 GCA_035497795.1 Edaphocola sp.
TATTGTTGCTTTTGGTGGGGTTGGTTGTGAAGTGATTAATAGTGTTCGTGGATATGCACGCTATCTATGTCACTTAGATAATCCCGAAAAATTTCAATATAAAAAAGAAGATGTAAAAGCTTTATGTGGCGCAGATTACGAGACAACAATTGGTCTTGTAACAGATAAGTATAAGGCTATTGGTGAAATGATGGATTTTTGCATAGAGTATAATGTTTATTCTTATGCTAATCTTCTTACATATGCAAAAAATAATAATTATGGTTGGTTCCGTGTGCTTTGTGATAATGGAACAGTAGTTATTAAAGAATATCTCAAAAGCAAAATGTGGACAGATGAACAGGACAAAGGTATATAATTAGATTAAAAATAGCTTCAGTTGCTTTATAATATTTATTATGATATTATTATAAATATAATAAAATTATAATAAGTGAGGTAAAAAAAATGATTGGATTGGTATTTGGAAAAAACAGAGGTTACTTTGAAATTGAAAAAAATTACGACGGAAAACCTTATAAATCTAGGTTTATTCAACTCGAACAGGTGCAGGATGACGGACAAATCCGTATTGAAAAAATTAACGTTCCTAATGAACCTGAAATAATTAATAAAATTCAAAGTATTAAGATTAACGATAAGGCTGAACTTTATGTTAAGTTTGGCGTTTATAACGGTTTTCTTACTAAAAAGGTTGTTGGTGTGTAATGGTTTCAGATGAGCAAATAAACATTATTATAGCTAAGCTTGATAAACTTGATGGAATAATTGGAGAAATAGATAGATTATTTAATATGATTAATTCTCAATTGAATAATCTAAGTCATGGTATAAAATTTATCATGTACGCTGCTGGTGTTATTATTTTTGTTTTTACCGTTAAATTCCTCTGGACAATTTTTAACAATTGGTTTTTCGGTGGGGTTTAATATAAAAAAAATGTGAAGAAAGGAGATGTCTACATGATTGATTTAACGGGTTTGAATTTAACCGCTGTTCTTGATGAGGTTGTAGCATTGCTACCTGTCGTTCTGCCAGTGGTTATAGGATTTATAGCTTTTAGGAAAGGTCTTGCATTCGTGAAATCCGCTTTGCGTGGTGCATAGGTAAGTAAACTATTAGCCCACTCTTGTTTAAGGGTGGGCTAGATTTTTAAAGGAGTGAAAAAATGAAGAAAAAAGTAATAGTATCAATTATAATAATGCTATTGATTTTAATAATTATGTCAGTATCTTCTTTAGCATGGGATGGATATCCGAATACTCCTCCTAATAGTGAAAGATACGATGACAGTTATATTTATCAGGTGATTTACACAAGTGTTTCTAAGTCTTGGTTGAAACTATCACAAGTACCTTTTTACAAGTCTAAAGATCAATGGGGTAATCTTCGCATTGGATCAGGTACTGCACAACATACGCTTGAGTATGTAGATGGTAATTGGGAATATTGGGGTGACACAGGGTCACAAGCAGGAGGTTTTGACGATATTTTACAATCAACACATGATATATATATGGATAGTTCATTAACAGATGTTTTTTTTTCGGTTATCCGACAAACGCCTATGCAGGAGACCCTGACCCAACACCCACCCCTGACCCTGATGA
>DATJCU010000009.1:0-1773 GCA_035497795.1 Edaphocola sp.
GTAATTAAACAAGGAGTTGGTCAAAGCTCCTTTTTCAAGAACCAGATAGTCCCAATTTCTTTTTTCGCATTCCAGAGCGCAGGCAATCCCAATGGGTCCTGCGCCAATAATCAGTACTTTATATGTTTTTGACATGTTTTAAGATGTGTTTGATCAATTTTGAATGATTTGATAATCAATAAAAATTCCAGTTTCAAAGTTCCAAAACTCTTGTTTTATAGAATCTTAAGATAGGGATTTATCAAGGTTTAATGAAGAAATCATCTCCATTTTTTTCATAAGAAAATGTGTATTCAATAGGTTTTTCTATTTTTTTATAGATGCCAATTTTTTCATTTTTCAGATCATTAGATAAGTTTATTTTTATTTTTTTAGTTTCAGGATATACCTCATAATAACCGTTGCTTTTATTATAAAAATCATATACGTTATCATAGAAATTCACGATAGCGTTTCCCTTATAAATGTGGTCACCTTCTCCCCAACTTGAGATATAAATATCAGAAATACCATCTTGATTAATTGTATAAACCCCTGCTTTAAAGAATTTTTTGATTTCGGAAATGTAAACTCCAAAGTCGTGGCAACCTAAATAAAGATACAAATCTGTATGAACAGTGATGTCACTTTTATTGCTCAGTTTAAGAATTTCAGCAATATCTAGTGTTTGCGTACAGTAGGTTTTCCAACTCTGTTCATTGTTCTTGCTTTTTGAATACAAGTTAGTGGTTAAAACCAATTTGTTTTTGATGAATTTCTTATACTTTTTATTTTTTAAGGCTAGTTCAAAATTGTTATCTGCATCAATCAGAACAAATTGTTTTTTGCTGAATTTTTTGCCTTGTTGTGTAAAGTATAAGGTGTCTTTTTTTTCTTCATTAAAGTAAACGATGTTTTTACCAGTAAATGTGATGGATTGCGATTGAGCTGACCAATAAAAAAGTAGTGAGGTTAATATTGTAATTAGGTCTTTCATGTTTTGGTTTTGATTGATTTGTGCAGGAGGTTTTTGTTGTTATAGCCCACAAGCTATATCATTATATGTAGTTTTTCCTATATTATTTTTTGACAAACTTAACACCTAGGATATAATGGTGTGGTACATCTTTCAATATTTCACTCGTCATATCAGGTTCGATTTCTCTTTCGCCACAAAATCGATACACATCAAATTGCTTATCATGCCAACTTGAGCCGAGCAATAATAGAGGAATAAATTCATCTTCTTTAAATGCATTAATTTTGAAAGGGCGTGTGTGGTATGAATAGAATAGCTTATCTAAGTCTTTAACCGAAAATCCTTTCATCTTAAACTGAATTCTATTCTTAACTATAAATCCAGGTACATTGAGTTGCATCGTTTTGATGGAATCATTACTCGATGGATAGAACCCAAAACTAAACTTTTTAAGGTGGGCAATCGCTTGGGCTTTTATGTCAATAACCCGACCTTCATCTATAAGTTTCTGCCGTTCAGATTCTGGAAAATCAGTCAAAAGTGTTTTATTTGGTAACATAGTAATATTTGAAGATTCAATTTCTTTTCCTGCTAAAAACTCTTTTTTGATAAACACAATGTCGTATCGCTTGTTAAGCATTTGGGTAACATCAAAGTTGAAAAGTTCATAACCTGAAGCACCAAGTAAGACAATTAGATCATCAAGCTCGACGTTTTTACTTTTAATTTCCTGACCAAACGAAACTAAAGGTAGAACTAACACACAAAATATAATAAAAAACTTTTTCATTTCAATAATATTTTTAAGTTTACAA
>DATJCU010000010.1:0-161338 GCA_035497795.1 Edaphocola sp.
TTTAAAGGCTTTTTATCCTAAAAATTTTCAGTGGAAAACACTCACCGACAAACAGTATTTTATTAACAAAAAAACTTATTGCAAAAATCTATATACACACTTTTTTAAACACTACCTGGTGTTATGTTATTCAAAGATGCTATGAGCAAGGAAAACCTTTTAAAGTATTACGTCAAAAACGAAACGAATGCATTGTACTTACAAGGAATTAATGAGTTGAAGTCTTTAGGCTTTGAGGTTATTGGCCTTGTATGCGACGGTAGAAAGGGACTTATTCAATCATTTAAAGACATTCCTGTTCAAATGTGTCAATTCCATCAATCCGCAATCATTCGTAGATATTTGACTAAAAAACCAAAGTTAAAAGCAGCACAGGAACTAATGGAAGTTGTTGATTTAATGAAACAAACAGACAAAGAATCCTTTTTTGGAGCTTTAGCTTCCTGGTTTGACAAATGGGAAATCTTTCTCAATGAAAGAACTATCAATCCCGATACAAAGAAATCGTTTTATACACATAAAAGACTCAGAAGTGCTTACAGAAGTTTGAAAAATAATCTACCTTGGCTTTTTACTTGGTATGACCATTATGAACTCAAGATACCCAACACAACTAACGCTATTGACGGCCATTTCGCTGATTTAAAAAATAAACTTCGTAATCATAATGGATTGTCCAAAGCCAGGAAAATTAAATTTATTGATGGGTTTTTAAAGGCATAAGGCTCTCTGAAAATATCAAAGGACTATAGCGATCAATAGTCCTTTGAATTTGACATTTTCGTCGAGCATATGTATCATCCCTATCAAGTTGCTCCCCAGCAGAGCTTGTTTCCGTTTATACATATATCACAAAGTTGAGATATACTTTTTTTATATCAAAATAACAGCAAAAAATAGAGCCTAAAAAATGTCCATTAGAACACATCGTCTGAAAAATAGCCTAATTTTTGTCTATTATACCGAAAATTAAGCGATAAAAAATACAAAAAAGGAATATACCAAAAATAGGAGCCAAAATTAAATCGAATTTACAATTTAATGATTCATTCAGATTAGGAAAGCCAAAAGATTTATTTCTAAAATCCTATGTTATTTTTTAATCGATTTCCTTTAAAATGCTTTAGGATATTTCTAAAATATGGGTATCCAAAAATAATTATTATTCTACAAAATTAGATACCTAAATAATTTCTCAACTTAATAATAAGAGTTGAAGCAATTAGAAAATAAAAATGGATATAAAAGTTTTCAAAAAGGAAAAAGGATAGCTATTTTCAAGCTATCCTTTATATTTGTAGGGAAGACAGGGTTCGAACCTGCGACCCCCTGGTCCCAAACCAGGTGCGCTACCGGGCTGCGCCACTTCCCTATACAAATTTCTTCTTTTACCGGTAAGGAAACTTAATTCCTAATTCGCTGTAGCGGAGACGGGAATTGAACCCGTGACCTCAGGGTTATGAATCCTGCGCTCTAACCACCTGAGCTACCCCGCCGATTGAGGTGCAAAGGTAAGGTTGGTTTTTTTTGTTTCCAAATTTTTTTTAAATTTATTATGATAACATCATAATTCCCTTTTTTAAGGCTTTAATAAAGGCATCAATATCAGCTTCATTATTGTAAAAAGACAAGGATGCTCTCACTGTTCCAGGTATTTGAAACCTATCCATAATAGGTTGACAACAATGGTGTCCTGTTCTAACAGCTATGCCTTGCTTATCCAATAATTCTCCTACATCATAAGGATGCTTATCTCCCACCAAAAACGATACTGTTGCTGACTTATCTGGAGCGGTGCCAATGATTCGAATAGGATCAATCTTTTCTAATGCTGATTGTAAGTATTCCAATAATTGATGTTCCCTTTGAGCGATTGTTTTCAAGCCTATATTTAGAACATATTTTATGGCAGCACCTAAACCAATTATTCCTGCAATATTGGGCGTTCCTGCTTCAAATTTAAAGGGCAAATCAGCATAAGTTGAACCCTTAAAAGATACATTACTAATCATAGAGCCGCCACTCTGATAAGGTGGCAATTCAGACAGCAAATCGGCTTTACCATATAAAACTCCAATACCAGTAGGTCCGTATATTTTATGACCTGAAAAAGCTAAATAATCAATATCTAAGGCCTGTACATCAGTTGGTAAATGCTGAACAGATTGTGCTGCATCTACAAAAACTGGAATATTGTTCGAATGTGCTATACTAATTATTTCTTCAACAGGATTAATCGTTCCTAAAGTATTACTGACCCATGTAAAGGCAATAAGCTTAGTATTAGGTGTAATCAACTTTTTAAGATAATTCAAATCTAAAACTCCATCTTCTGTGAAAGGAATATATTTTAAAACAGCACCTCGATCTTCACAAGCTATTTGCCAAGGAATGATATTAGAATGATGTTCCATTTCTGTAACAATAATCTCATCACCCGGTTTTAAGTGTTTCTTTCCAAAAGAATAAGCAAGAAGATTGATAGCATCTGTAGTTCCTTTAGTGAATATAATCTCTTTGGTCTCAGAAGCATTAATAAAAGCCCTTACTGTTTCTCTCGCTTCTTCTTCATGATCGGTAGCCTTTTGACTTAAGAAATGTACTCCTCTGTGGACATTACTATTATATTCCTCATAATACTTTTTTAAAGTCTCTATTACAACTTGCGGTTTTTGTGTAGTTGCTCCATTATCTAAATATACTAATGGCTTACCATAAACCGTCTGCGACAAAATCGGGAAATCCGCTCTAATACGCTCAAAATTTTTCATTTCAACCCAATAATTAAGATTACAAAGGTAACATAAGAATGACTAACAATTGTCTTACAATTGTTTAATTTGGCATTCATATTATTAAAGAGTTGTACGAGGGTTCAATTTATTGAGCCATTTCAGTGGGAACTTTATTGGATGTTTCCAACTCTTTATCTCCTAACTGTCCGTCTTCTAAACCATTTTGATCATAAGAATTGTATTGAACAAATAAATACAAATACAATACTCTAGAATAACGCATAATATAAGGTTGGAGTAAAATAACTAAAACACTACAAACACCCAAGAACCAAAAAATACTATTATCCTTAAAGCTTATACCCACAAATAGCGCATACCATGCTAAATTAAAAACGATTAGTGCAATAGTTAAACCATAACTCACATAACCTGTACCGTAATAGAATCCTGGTTCGATTTCCATTTTCTGACCACAATGCTCGCATTTGTCGGGCATATCCATCATGTTCTTTAATGGGAAAATTGATTTGTTTTTATACATTCTTCCCTTTCTGCAGTTAGGGCACTTTTCTTGAAGAATACTTAAAAGTGCGGAAGGTAGCTTAGACATTTTGATAAAATATTAATTAAAATGCAAAGTTAAATATTTTGACTGACATCGGCACAATTAGATTTCTCTATAATGACATGAGTAATCATTATAAAGATATTTAATCAAAGTAAATTATGCTTTTATATTTTAAATTAAAGACGGAATTCTCTTTCAAATTTACTACTATTGAAAAAGTTGTATTTGGTACTAGTAGTCAATAATTAGTGTAAATTATTGATTATATTTTTTCTCTTAATTATTCGAATGCGTATCAGCTCATTCTTCCTCTTTCTCTATGGTATCATCTGAAAGATAATATTCTGCTTCTATTAATTCTAATGCTTTTTGGGCTGCATTTTGTCCAGCTTGTTTTTTATTATATCCTGATGCTTTAACAAAAAGTTCTCCATCAACTTCTATACCAACAGAAAACACTCTTCTACCCGCCTCATTTGTTTGATCTATGGAAACAAAATCAAGTTCTTTATTATTAATTTGAGCCCAAGTGTATAATTTATTCTTGAAATTCAAATCAGTAGTTTCAAGATCATCAATATCGATATAATTATACAATAAGTTTTTAAGGATGAATTTCTCAGTGGTATCAAAGCCTTTGTCTAGGTAAACAGCACCAACTAAAGCCTCTAAGCAATTACCATAGATACTACTGCCTCTAAGCATTTTATCGTGAGTATTAAAGCGTAAAAGTTTTTGCAATCCCATTCTCATAGCGATTTCATTAAGAGATTGGCGACTTACAATTTTCGAACGCATTTCGGTTAAAAAACCCTCCCCTTTATGTGGGTATTTCTTGAATAAGTAAGCCCCTACAATACTACCGATAAAAGCATCTCCTAAATACTCAAGACGCTCATTATTAGCATCTGTACTATCACTTAAAGAACGATGAGTGAATGCAGAAATATAGAGTGGAAGGTATTTGGGAGTGAAACCTAAAATATTCTTTAAGGCTTTCTTTAATTTTTTATCCTCCTCACTTCCTTTCTGAAACATAAATTTTAATAGTAAACAAGCAAAGTATAGCTATTCCTGATACTGCTTAAATATCACTGAAGCATTGTGTCCCCCAAAACCAAAAGTATTACTCATTGCTGCCTTAATAGTTCGCTTTTGGGCAATATTTAAAGTCAAGTTTAACTTTGGATCAATGGCTGGGTCAATGGTGGTATGATTAATAGTTGGCGGTACAATACCATTTTTCATTGCTAAAATAGTAGCTACAGCTTCTATAGCACCAGCTGCACCTAAGAGGTGTCCGGTCATAGATTTTGTAGAACTGATATTAAGATCAAAGGCATCTTCTCCGAATACTTTTTCAATCGCTGTCAACTCTGCTACATCTCCTAGCGGTGTAGAGGTTCCATGAACATTAATATAATCAATATCCTTCGGCGTCAATTCAGCATCTTCAAAAGTGGCACTCATTACATTAATCACTCCTAAACCTTCTGGATGTGGAGCAGTTAGATGATAGGCATCGGCAGACATTCCGCCTCCTGCCATTTCACAAATAATATTAGCTCCTCTAGCCTTGGCATGTTCTAATTCTTCTAAAATAATTCCTGCTCCTCCTTCTCCCAATACAAAACCATCTCTGTTTAAATCGAATGGACGACTGGCAGTTTTCGGATCATCATTTCTTTCAGATAATGCTTTCATTGCATTAAATCCTCCTATACCTGCTTCGGTAACTACAGCTTCAGATCCT
This sequence comes from Edaphocola sp., assembly GCA_035497795.1. Lineage (GTDB taxonomy): Bacteria > Bacteroidota > Bacteroidia > Chitinophagales > Chitinophagaceae > Edaphocola. The sequence goes on from DATJCU010000010.1 coordinate 5,060, forward strand.
CCGATGACCATAGCATTTGCTTTTCCCAAACGAATGAGGTTAAAGCCGTCTATGAGTGCATGAGTTGAAGAAGCACAAGCACTTACTGTAGCATAGTTAGGACCTCGAAATCCATATTTCATTGAAATATGCCCTGCGGCGATATCTAAAATTAATTTTGGAATAAAGAAAGGACTAAATCTAGGCGTTCCATCACCAGAATCATAATTTTTCATTTCTTCAATAAAAGTTATCATTCCTCCAATTCCGGAAGTCCAAATCACACCTACTCTATCCTTGTTAATAGTTTCCGCATCTAAGCCAGCATCTTTAACAGCCTGATCAGCTGCCACTAATGCAATTTGAGAAAAACGATCTAAGCGTCTAACTTCCTTACGTTCAACATGATCTTCAGGTTTAAAATCTTTTAATTCGCAAGCGAACCTCGTTTTAAATTTAGAGGCATCAAATTGCTTAATGAAATCGGCGCCCGAAACGCCTTTGACTAATGCTTCCCAATATTCAGAAACGTTGTTGCCAATGGGTGTTAGGGCACCGAGCCCCGTTACTACTACTCGTTTTAACGGATAATTCATTAATCTTAATTGTTTAATTTTAGACTTTAAACTCTTTATCTTTTAAAAGATAAAAAAACTATTTCGATTGCTCTTCTAAATAAGAAACAGCCTGACCAACTGTGGTTATGGTTTCAGCTTGATCATCAGGGATAGAAATGTTGAACTCTTTTTCAAATTCCATCATTAACTCTACAGTATCTAATGAGTCTGCACCTAAATCGTTAGTGAAGCTAGCTTCTGTAGTAACTTCTGATTCGTCAACACCTAATTTGTCAACGATGATTTTTTTTACGCGATTTGCTACGTCTGACATGTTTTTTTTTATTTTATGATTTCTGCAAAAATAACTCTTTATTTAAATTTTCCAATAGTAATATTAGCTTTTTCACTAAATTTTATTTCAAGGCACTATGTCTTATGCTCTAAACCTTACTCTAGCAATAACAAAACGGAATGACCACTTCTTGAATACCTGAGTCCAACTATCTGAAAATCAATTGAATACAAATAATATCTTCAACTAAAAATAAATAATATTTAATTCGGTGATTAATTTAGGCTTCCCATTTTCATACTTTATTTGTTTCACCCAATTATGATGTTTGTCGTATTCATAATGATATTCTCTTTTTACAACAACTTTATCTGCTTCATTCAAAGTCAACTTCTCCACCTGATTTTTATAATTATCATATTTATATTTCCATTTTGCAAAAAAAGTATTATCAGCATTTATCCAGCTAGAGCCTATCTCATTTCCTAATTCATCGTATTGATAAAACCTTTTCCTATTTAATCTTCCATCAGGATAATATTCAGTCACCTCTTTCTTATTATTCCTTTCGTCATATTCGTAATTAATGGTAGTTAATAATTCCCCTTTAAAGGAGAAAAGCTGGAACTTACTAATTTTTTCTTCATTATTATAATCAAAAACCTCTCTATTATTTAAACTATCTTTAGAACTATAACTGACCCTTTCTATTAATAAATTTTTATCATTGTAAATCATTGTATCCATCCCCATATACCTATTATTCTTCTTGAATTTTTTAATTTTTCTTAATATGCCATCTTCAGAATATTCATAATTATTCTGAAGATATAAGGTACCATCTTTCTCATAAGTGTTATAAACCAAAACCTGACCTTGTTCATTAAAAGTAATTTGCTTAGAAAAGGTATTTTCTTCTCTTACTCCTTTTTGAATCTTGCCATCTTTTATCTCCACATAATAGCTCACTTCCTCGATTGTTTTTACCTTCCCTCTAAGATTAAATTTATTCCAATCAGTATTGGACGAAACCTCAACCGGCGCACATTCACTTACACTTAAAACTAAGCATAAAGACATTGCAAAAAATTTAATTTTTTCAAAAAAAGTCATCAAGTAAATATTCTATAAAATGTATTTTTATGGTCTTGTTTCTAAAACACAAACTTAACATAAAAACAGTTAATTTAAAAGGATATGCTAAAATTATTCAATATTTTTAAAGAAAAGAAATGGGTTAAAAATACTTATCAATCTTAATTCATTCAATATCTTGTTAAAATTATTTTCTAAATTAATTATTCGGCTATTTGGGAAAATTTCTGGATAGAAATGTTGCTCACATTTTTTTTCAGCAGAATTTGTGTCTTTAATATTTGAGCTAAAAGTGAAACCAAAAACCCTGTTTAAATATCTTTTCAAAGTTTTATAAAAAGATAGAAATTTAGCTCCAAGAAGAAATAGGAAAAAACTCATGACTGGTTTAATATAAAAATGCGATAACTTTGATACCCACATGTCAAATTGAGCTGCAAAATAATTTTTATAATCAAAAATAAATAAAATATGAAATACTCAAAATCATCATTAGTCATTTCAGTCATCGCCATGTCTATGACAATTTAGGGTTTCTTGAGAAAATTAGATAGAAAATACAATCCAAATTTTTTGGAATGGGGTATAGTTTTGGCATGTGTTGGTGGAATATTTTTTTTATTTTCCTTAGCTAAGGAAAATAAAGATTCTAATTCTGTTAAATGGGTTTTAGTTTTCGCATTGTTCCCAGGGATGCAAATATCATTTCCTATATTATGTTAAGGAATAAATTGTCATCCAAGAGAAGAGCATAAAAATTTAAATTATTCGAGCTCCATCTTTCGTTAAAGCTCTATTCTCAACTGATGAAATTCCGCCGCTACGATTTTTTTTGTTCGCAAGCTCACTTTGAAAATCTCCGGTCGAAATAAGGGATTCGTTTCGGGAGGGTTGAAGAGGCTGAACTGACTTCCAATTTGATTTTTTGCTGCTCTCAATGGACTTGTGTAACTTTATACACTTTTTTACAATATCAATAAAAAACGTCAATCTTTTATTTCTAGTTTTTACTGCTATAAAAAATGGGCTAAAGTGAAAAACTTTAACCCATCCTTTTAAAAACAAAATTTTAAGCTACCGGAGTATTCGCCAATATTTCTTTTACAAAAATCCAAAATTTCTGAACAGAACTGATACTAACCTTTTCCTCAGGAGAGTGAGCTCCTTTTATAGTAGGACCAAATGAAATCATTTCCATATCTGGATAATTAGCTCCAATAATACCACATTCCAAACCTGCATGACAAGCCTCAACTATAGGTGCTTCATCAAATTTCGATGTATACAAATCTTCCATAACTTTTAAAATTGCACTATTTGGATCTGGTTTCCAGCCTGGATAATCTCCAGAGGTTTCTACACTAATTTCTGCTAAGGAACATACCGATTCTAATTGTTCTGCAACTTGTAATTTAGTTGATTCTACTGAAGAACGAGTTAAACATAAAATTTGTAAAGCGCCCTCTTTCAATGAAACACGTGCAATGTTATTAGAAGCTTCTACCAATCCTTCAATATCAGGACTCATTCTAAATACACCATTATGCATACCTTTAACCGTGGCAATTATTTTAGCACTATCTTCTTGTGAAAGTGCTTTTGTTTGCTTGTCTTCTGTTTCAAGTGTAATACTCAAATCAGGTTCCAAACTTTTAAATTCTTCTTCAATATCTGCTTTAAGGTTTTCAAAGTCCGCTTTAAACCCATCTACATCATAACAATAAAAAGAAGCTTTAGATTCTCTTGGAATAGCATTTCTCAGACCTCCGCCATCAATACTAATTAATTGTATTTCATCTAAACCTAAGTATAAAAATCTTGCCATTAATACATTGGCATTTCCAAACCCTTTATGTATATCCATGCCAGAGTGACCACCTCTTAATCCTTTAATACCAATTTGAAAAACCGTACCATTTCCTTCAACTTGATTATATGTTTGTGTAGCGGTCACATCAATACCTCCTGCACATCCAATACTAAAAGAATTATCTTCTTCTGTATCCAAATTCAATAATATTTTCCCATGTAATTCTTCAGGTTGCAATCCCAAAGCACCGGTCATTCCTGTTTCTTCATCTATGGTGAATAAAGCTTCCAATGCTGGGTGCGGAATGTCTTTGGATTCTAAAATACTCATAATGGTGGCAACACCAATACCATTATCAGCTCCTAAAGTGGTTCCTTCAGCCTTTACCCAATCACCATCAATTTTCATTTTAATTCCTTGTGTTTCGAAGTCGAAGTCTGTATCACTATTTTTCTGACACACCATATCCAAATGAGATTGCAAGACTATAGGTTTTTTATTTTCCATTCCGGCCGTGGCTGGCTTTTGAATAATTACATTACCCACTTCATCTACTCGAGTTGGTAATCCTAAAGACTCCCCAAAAGATTTCATAAAAACGATTACCTTTTGTTCTTTCTTAGAAGGACGAGGAATAGCATTTAATTTTTCGAAATTGCTCCAAATTGATTTTGGTTCTATATTACTTAATGGCATAATATTTATTTTAATTCAAAGCAAAGGTAATAGAAATATGTTTTTGTGAAAAATCAGAATTATGTTTTTTTGGTAAATTTTATACTAATTTCGTCTTACCTTTAAACCAAATAAAATATAAACGTGCAGATTGATGAAACAAGCCTAAAAGATCTTTCTATTTTTAATGGAGTTCATAATATTTTTGGATTAGTGAATCATTGCACCTCACATCTAGGTGTGGACAAGTTAAAGGCAGCTTTTCAAAATCCAATAAATAAATATGACTATTTAATGGAAGTTCAACAAGCTGTAAAGTATTGGGAAACACATTTAGATGAATGGGAAACACCTATTTCAAATGGCACCTTGGTAATGTTACATGAATTTTATGAATCTTCTGATGGACTTCATTACAAACCCAGCACTTGGTTATTCAATATAGATGCTACGTTGCAGAAATTATTTAATAAAAACGCATATTCCTTACTACAATTCTCTATTTTTCATTTGATAGATTTAGTAAAAGGATTACAAATGCTCATAAATATTAAAGATGACCATACTCCTGTTCTAATAGAAAAATCATACCTTGTTTTTCGAGATTTCTTAAATCAAGAATCTAGCAAAAGATTATTAAAATTAGATCGTCATTCTTCTTTAAAATCTTTACTGCATGCGGGTTATCATGCCAGAAGAAAATTAAAAAGTCATATAAGTATTGTTTTAGACCAGTTTGCACATATGGATGCTTGGCATTCCATGGCAAAAGCAAACAAAAACTTAGGGTTAACCATGCCAGAAGTTATTAATGATCAGAATATATTTCTTAAAACTCAAGGATTATTCCATCCTTTACTTACAAAGCCTGTAAATTATGATTTAGAATTGGGTGACCCAAAAAACTTATTGTTCTTAACTGGAGCTAATATGTCTGGTAAAAGCACCTTATTAAGAAGCTTAGGAATAAGCGCTTTACTGGCACATATTGGTATGGGAGTGCCCGCGAGGACTTATCAAATTAGTTTCTTAGAAGGTATTGTATCCAATATGCAAGTAGAAGATGATATTTTTAAAGGAGAAAGTTATTTTTATGCGGAAGTTCAAAGAGTAAAACAAACCGCATTGAAAATAAAAGATAGCCAAAGATATTTGATTCTGATGGATGAATTATTCAAAGGTACCAATGTACACGATGCTTATGAATGTAGCAAAGCAGTGATTCAGCTTTTGGCTCAACATCAAAATAGCTTAATGGCATTGTCCACTCATTTGTATGAATTGTATGAGGATTTAAAATCTGAATCTAAAATAGTATTTAAATATCTATATACCGATATTAACCAGAATGGAAAATATAAGTTTACCTATCAATTAAAAAATGGCGTTTCTAATGATAAAATAGGCTTCTTAGTCCTAAAACAAGAAGGGGTTTTAGATTTGCTACAGAAAAAACAATAAGCTACTATTCCTATTGCATTTTTTATGGAATTATTATAGTTACAATTTTACTTCATTATTTTTTCAAAAGATTAATAAACAATTCATTTCCCATTCTTGGAGGAATACTATTTAGACAAATTTCCATTTTATCAATTTTAAAAAAAGGTTGAAACAATGAAAGGTATTCTTCTTTACTCCCACCATAGGGTGGTCCATTATGATCAAATTTTTTATTAAAAAGCAATCCTATTATCCTACCATTATCCTTAAGCAATGAGGCAGCATTTTTAACATATGCTTTCCTCAAACTAGGCATTATTGCACAAAAAAAAGTCTGTTCAATTATAACATCAAATGCTCCTTTAAAATCAAAGAAATTATCGCAAATTATTGTAATTTCAGATTTATCTTTAAATTTTTCTTTTAATTTTTCTACAGCGATTGGCGCAATATCCAAAATAGTAACATTAGTAAATCCTTCTTTTACTAAAAACTCAGCCTCATATGCATTACCACAGCCAGGAATTAAAATAGCAGCATCCTTATTCTCATATTTACGCATATATTCACCAATAGCTGGAGAAGGATAGCCGATATCCCATCCTGTCTGTTGATTCCTCCATCTTTCATTCCAAAAGGAAGAATTGAATACGTCATCATTTTCAAAATCTTTATTCATTGTATTTTTATAATTTTAAAAAAAAGTATTCCCCAAAATTACATATCAATTTTTTCTCAAATCATATTTTGGTTTTTAAAATCATAATTTGACTAAAACAAAAATCTAAATATTTAAAAATACCCATAAAGTATTTGTTTCCCTAAATATTATATCTATCCAAAAGCATAAAAATCTTATACTCGCAAATATCTCTAAATCAAAATTATAATAATAATTTAAATTAAAATACACATTAAATAAAAGCGTATATTACAGTTCCTAAAAACAATAATCCCATATTTGTTTTCAATATATTTTTTTATAACATTATTTTGTTTAAATTTGCCGACTTTATTGAAAAAACCTTAATAAGAAAATGGCAATTATACAAAGTATACGTGATAAATACGCAAAACTTGCGGGAGGTGTTATCGTTTTAGCATTAGTCGGGTTCATTTTAATGGACTCTACTAGTGGTGGAAGAGGAGGCTTATTTGGCCCTAAAACCACTGTCGCAAAAGTAAATGGCGAAAAAATAGACGTTCAAGAATATGATCAAGCTGTAAGAGCTCAAGAAGATCAAATGCGTAATCAAGGAAGACCAACAGATGAAAATGCAACTGCTCAATTGAGAGATCAAGTGCTTAATCAAATGGTGATGGACAAGATTACTGGAGATCTTCAAGAAAAATTAGGACTAACTGTTTCAGAAGGTGAATTAAAAGAAATGCTTAATCCTGCGAATCCTGATGAGATGGTACGTCAAGCATTTACTAATCCACAAACTGGTGCTTTCGATGCAGAACAAGCAACTGCAATCATAAACCAATACGAAAAGACTAAAGATCCGAAACAAAAAGCAGAATGGGAGGCTTTTAAACAGCAATTAAGTGAAGGTAAAGTTCATACTAAATTAAACACCCTTCTTAGTGGTGGATATTATGTGCCAAAATTTGTTTTAGATGAATTACACGAGGATCAAATAAATATTGCTAGTATATCATACGTAAACTTACCATATACCATCGTGCCTGACGACAAAGTAAAGGTAACTGATGATGATGTGAATAAGTATATTGCTGCACGCAAAGGTATATATGAAATTAAAGAAGAAAATAGAAGTGTTCAATTCGTAACTTTTACAATTGCTCCTTCTACAGAAGATTCTAATAGAGTAAGAGAAGAATTGAATAATTTAAAGGATGAATTTGCAACAACGGAGAATATAGATGTTTTTGTAAAAAGAAATTCAACAGTTCAAATGCCTGTTTCTTATCAAACTGAAGAAAGTTTACAACAAATGCAAATCGCAAATTTAGTAGAAGAAACTCCAACTGGTTCTATTGTAGGACCATTCACATTTGGTCAGGACTTAGCAATAGCTAAAGTTTTAGAAAGAGCAACTTTACCTGATTCAGTGAAGGTTCGTCACATTCTTATTGCAATGAAACAAGGCGGTCAAAATGGAATAGAAAAGGTTCGTACAGAAGCAGAAGCACAAGCAAGAGTAGATAGTATGCTAGCACTTGAAAAAAGTGGTGTTCCATTTGATAGTTTAATAACTCAGTTTTCTGACGATAATATCTCACAAAACCCTTCAGGAGAATACACTATTTCACTAAGCCAAAGAAGTGGATTTACTAAAGAATTTGGTGATTTCGCATTTAGTGGTGCTCCCACTGGATCTTCTAAAGTAGTTAAAGTAGAATCTCCAAATTATTCCGGATTACATTATATTCAAATTTTAAGTAAGAGCGCTACATTAGAACCAACAACAAAGTTGGCAATAATAGTAAAACCATTAAATGCAGATAAGAATACTTATGCTTCTGTATATGCTAAGGCATCTGATTTTGCAAATAAGACCTCGATTAATTCTAAAAACTTCGAAACTGAGGCAACCACTTCTACCTTACAAGTTCAAGACGCTCCAGGTTTAAACAGAAATAGCAATATGGTTCAAGGCTTGGGTTCTTCTACTGACTTAGTTAAGTGGACGTATAATGCAAAAATTGGTGATGTATCTCCAATAATTACAGTAGGAGGAGATAAAATCATTGTTGCCAAATTAACCGAGATTAATGAACCAGGTCTTTTAAAAGCAACTGGTAGCACTAAATTAAATATTGAGAACCTAATTCGTAATCAAAAGAAAGCAGAGTATTTAATTGATGCTAATAAAGGTAAAAATAGTTTATCTGATATTGCAACTGCTAACAACCTTCAAGTTGAACAAGCAGATTCAGTTACTTTTGCTTCTCAAATGATTCCAAATATTGGAAATGAACCAAAATTAATAGGTTATACTTTCAACAAGAGTTTTAAAGAAAACACCATGTCTCCTGGTATTGCAGGAATGGGAAGCCTTTACTATATTAACGTAAATAGCAGATCTAAAACTCAAGGTCCTGAAAGAAATATCGCAACTGAAAGAATGATGGCAGAAATGCAGTTTAAAGGCAGAATGTCTCAAATGATTTTAGAAGACTTACGTAATGCTGCTGATGTAAAAGATACAAGATATCAAGTATATAAATAATCTCATTTAAATATTGAAAAAGGAGTCTGAAATTTCAGACTCCTTTTTTTTTATGGCTATTTCAACATCTAAATTTAAGCCTTTTAATGTACCTTTGTCAGATTGCTTTCTAGCAATATTACCTTTTTTCAAAAGCAAGAATGTCCAAACCAGCTCGATTAATTTTTACAGTCACCAATGATCTCAACTATGATCAACGAATGATTCGCATTTGCACCACTCTTGCAAATGCTGGTTTCGAGGTTACGCTAATTGGCGTTAATCGAGCATTAAGTCAACCCTTAATTAACAGAAAATTCAAACAAAAAAGACTTCCCATTGTAGCAGAGAGAGGCCCATTATTTTATAGTGGATATTGGATATTTTTATTTTTTTACCTTCTGTTCAAAAAAGCTGACGTGATATGTGCAATTGATATTGACACCATATTACCCGTTTTATTTGTAAGTAAAATTAAAGGGGTGAAAAGAGTGTACGATGCTCATGAAATTTTTACTGAAATGAAGGAGGTTGTAACCCGACCTAAACAAGCAAAACTTTGGAATAAAATTGAAGATTACGCAGTACCAAAATTTCCAATAGGCTATACTGTTGGTAATTATTGTGCTCAATATTTAGAAAAAAGACATCATGTGCATTATCCAGTTATCACTAATGCAACAATTCTGAGGCCTTTAGAAGCCATTCCAGATAGAGACTCTAATCCTTTTATTTTGTACCAAGGAGCAGTTAATAAAGGTCGATGTTTTGAAGAACTTATTCCGGCAATGAAATGGGTGGAAACACCTTTGGTCATTTGTGGAGAAGGAAACTTTCTAGAAGAAGCAAAAGCATTAACCAAAGCATATAATTTAGATCACAAAATTAGTTTTAAAGGTTATGTGCCTCCAGATGAACTTTGGCAAATTACTCGAAAAGCAAAAATTGGTCTCATCCTTTTAGATGATGTTTCTAAAAACAATGTTTATTCTCTTGCAAATAGAGTATTTGACTATATGCATAATGGCTTACCACAAGTTTCTATGGATTTTCCAGAGTATAAAGCAATTAATGATCAATTTGAGGTAGCTTTACTTTTACCTGCTCCTTTGAATCCCGAAAAAATTGCGGCGGGCATCAACAAATTATTGAGTGATAAAGTACTATATCAAAGATTATTAGAAAATAGTTTAAAGGCAAGAGAAGTGATGAATTGGCAGAAAAATGAAAAAGAATTGATTAGCATTTATCAAAATCTATTGGAAAAATAAAATGAAAATTTCTGTAGTGATTCCGATGTTTAATGCAGCAAGAACAATTGTTTCAACTGTTCACAGTTGTTTACAGCAGACATTGGTTCCAATTGAAATAATAATTGTTGATGATAACAGTCTAGATGAAAGTTGCAACATTGTTACTCAAAATTTTGAAGATCAAATTAGTTTGATACGCTTAGAAACAAATCTAGGACCTTCAGCTGCTCGTAATAAAGGCTGGGACATAGCAAAAGGAGATTATGTTGCATTTCTCGATAGTGATGATACTTGGCATCCTCAAAAGCTGGAAATCTTTAATAAAATCATTAAGGAGGAAAAAAATATTGATTTATGGTGGCATTTATATACTTCAGAAAAAATCCCTTCCGATTTGGATATGGAAAAAGTCAATATTTTATCAAAAACCAATATCTCTGATTTATTGAAACGAAATCCAGTTTCATCAAGTGCCATTATTTTAAAACGAAATATTCCAATTCGATTTAATGAACAAATGCGCTATTGTGAAGATTATGACCTTGCGTTAAGAACATCCTATCGATACCAAGCTTTTTCAAGCCCTATATTACTAACTCAAATAGGCAGACCTGTATTATCAGAAGGAGGAGCTAGTGCACAGAAATGGAAAATGAGAAAAGGGGAATTGAAAACTTATTTTAACTTAGGAAAATTAAACTTTGGATTTTACTTCTTGTTCCCATTTTTATTATTTTGGAGTCTGATAAAACATCTTAGAGTAATTGTATTAAAATAAATCAAAAAAATGATCAAAATTTTCAATTATAGCAGTCCTGTTGGAGTACTCATTATAGGAGAATATGAAGGGAAATTATGTATGTTGGACTGGCAATATCGAAAGCAAAGAGCACAAATTGACCAAAGAATTCAAAATTACTTTCAAACTGAATTTAAAAAAGAAGAAACATTATTACATCTTCAAACCATTCAACAATTAGAAGAATACTTTAATAAAAAACGCAAAACTTTTGAACTAGAATTAATACTTGTCGGCACTGATTTTCAAAAGCAAGTATGGACAGCATTATGTCAAATTCCATATGGAAAAACGGTTTCTTATCTCCAATTAAGTCAACAAATTGGTAACGAAAAAGCTATAAGAGCCGTTGCAAGCGCAAATGGAGCTAATGCAATTTCTATTATCATTCCATGCCATAGAGTAATTGGTAGTAATGGAGCCTTAACAGGTTATGCTGGTGGATTGACCGCCAAAAGGAAATTATTAGAAATCGAAAACAGCATTACAACTCCTACATTATTTGATTAATTTCTTTGAAAAATAAGCGACGAAAGTTTCAAAAAATACTAGTTTCTTTAAGAAACATTTACCCTTCTGTAAAAATAAAAAGTTGTAAACTTGCAAATATCAATTTAGAAGAAACATGGCTTTTATTCCTAATATACTTATTGTAAATGATGATGGCATTACTGCACCAGGTATTGCCAGTTTAATAGAAGCAGTGCATGATTTAGGAAAGATAACAGTAGTAGCACCTGATAGCCCACAATCTGGTATGGGACATGCAGTTACTATTGGAAATACTTTAAGGTTAGAAAAAGTAGATTTATTTAAAGAATACAATATTGAGGCTTACCAATGCAGTGGCACACCAGTAGATTGTGTAAAGATAGCCCAAGATGTGGTATTAGATTATAAGCCAGACATTTGTCTAAGTGGCATCAACCATGGTTCTAACGCCTCTATTAATGTGATTTATTCGGGCACGATGTCTGCAGCTATGGAAGCAGCCATAAATGATATTCCAGCTGTAGGTTTTTCTTTAATGGATTTTAAATGGGAAGCAGATTTCTCAGTTGCAAAGCAAGTAGTAAGAACTATTACCGAAAAAATGCTCCGTCAAAGATTACCAGAGAATTTCTTATTAAATGTAAATATTCCAAGAATAATAGCATCTGAGTTTAAAGGAATAAAAATTGCCCGACAAGCCATGGCACAATGGCGAGAACGTTTTGAAAAAAGAAAGGACCCTCATGGCAATGATTATTATTGGATGTCAGGTAAATTTGAAAATTCCGATAAAGGTGATGACACTGATTTAAACATACTAAAAGAAGGTTATGCTTCTGTTGTTCCGGTTAAGTTTGATCTTACTGATGAAGTAGTTGGTTCCTGGCTTAAAAGTAATTGGGATTTGTAAACTCATTGAATGCTTCTGAGTAAATAAGCCATATTAATTTTTTCAAAGCAGAAACAACAAATATTGTCTAGGAATTGCTTTAGAACAAATGAAAGTACTTTACTAATAGTTATAAATTATCTTAGTTATTATTATCGTTTCATCAACCAGAAAAATAGAATTACTTTTTCTTTTTAGCCTTTTTTTGTGTTGATTTTGAAGCATTCTCTTTTGATTGTGGTTCTTTTGAATCTTGATTTTCTTCAGCTTTTATACCAAGAATCTTACTTTTTTGGAAATCAGAAGCACCTTTTAAAAACGCTTCAAGAGACTTAGGTCTTTCGTTTTCGCGCCAGTTAAATCTGGATAAACGAAAACTTTCAGGATTTACAGATGCCATTGGGCTTAATTTCTGATCAAAATCTTTTATATAGGTTATTTTACTGATCTTCCTTTCCTTAAACTTCATTCTCAACTGCTCACTTGATGCCTTTGAAGCTCCAATATAAGCACTGTCTTCATCCATCGAGAAATAAATTGTTTCTGCCTCTGGGAATGCCAAAACAGAATCGATTTCATTATTATTAAAAAATGCATGTAACATTGCTCCTTGCACTTGATCAAACATTTTTGCTTTTTCAGGTCCATTCTTCTGTATTAAAATAGCATTCTTAGGCACATAAACCTCAAAAATTTTATTGCTATCCAAAAGTGCATAAATGGTATCTCCCAAAACCTGTGAACCTCTAGACCAAACTACTGGATTATACGACATTACCAATAATGAATCCGACTGAGAATAACGCATACTGTCACATTTTGCTTGGGCAGAATCACTATAAATAAGCACATTATGATACAGGATAAAATATCTTTTCTTATTTCCTTTTTCATCCTCGTATACAACCGGTTTCTCAACAGAAACGATAACAGAATCATTTTCAATACTATCAATTTCTAGAATATTCTCTAAAAACATGCTATCACTTTCCGATATCTTTTCCTCTTTAACCAAAGCTAAACTATCTCCATTAGATATTTTTTTCAAATTTTTATCTATGCTTTTTATTGTTGTTTTTGTCTGAACCTCTTTTTCCCCATATTTCTCAGTTTTTAAAGAATCTCTTATATGTTGCGTATTGGCTTTATTTTCTGAATGACTTAGACTATCATTAATTATTGGAGAAATAGCATCACTTTGGAAAGGTATCGTTGTACTATCTACTACAATACCTTCCGTAAAAGCTTGTACTAATTCATCCATTTTTAGCTTAGAAGTATCTATTGGACCAGCATTAGGCATCTTCAAATTTTCTAATGGCTCCATAAATACAGTATCTCCTCTAAAATAAATAGTATCTTTCTCTCCTATTCTTCGAAGAATAGGTTGATCCGTTACCATCATTTTCTCATTAATCTCATTGTATAATAAGAAACCTCCGAATATTGTAGATTTTTCAGCTGTATCAATTGCCACAACATTTCCTTTTGCAAAAGCCCAACCAGTTACTTTATTATATTTCATTTCGTCACCTTCAATAAATTGAGCACCATGAATAATATTAGACCGACCTTTGAAAATGGCTTCTTTTTTTAATGCATTGTAAATACTTCCTGGCTTCGCAAAAAGAGTTGTACTTTCATTTTGAACAATTGCATCTGCATAGAAATAAACTATTTCTGTTTGAGTATTATAACTGATATCTTCAGAGGTGGAATTATATTCTGGATCATTTACAACAACATCACCCTTAAATCTTGCATCTTTAGTTTTAAGGTTATATTCACCAAACTTACTTGAAATAATTGTTTCATCATTTTGCAAAGTTCCCTCTTTGAAATACTTACCCACCTTTGTATTTAGGTTGTATTCTACTTCTTCGGACCATAGTGTTTTTCCTTGAGGATCAGAAAGAACAACATCACCTTTCATAAAGATAACTTTATTCCTACCTGTATATTTAAGATAATCGGCTAAAGCATTTGTTCCATCGGCTTGTTCTATGGAGACATTTCCATAAGCTTCTGCGACTTTGCTATCCTGATAAAGAATAGCACTATCACAATTCAATAAATCAGTTCCATGCCTTAATTTCACATTCCCAACAATTTTAGTAATGGTCTCATTAGAGGTCTTAATAATATCGGTATAATCTGAAGACAGAATTTCAATAAAAGCAGTTTTATTAACAGCAGGTTTTTGAGCAGTACTATCCGGTAAAGGAAGCCTTTGCTGAGCATTCCCTACAAGAAAGTGTCCTACCATTAAAATGATTAATAGCAATATGCCTTTGCCGACTATTATTGTACGATTGATAGGAAAATGTATTTATAAATTCAATTAAATATTATTTTTTCTAAATTCTTGTAAGCATAAATGAATGCTGACTCGAAAACTATTTTATCCTATTGCTTCATTCAAATCTTCAATTAAATCTTCAGCATCTTCGATGCCAATACTCAATCTAATTAGTCCATCATTTAAACCATTTTTTATTCTTTCTTCTCTTGGTATAGATGCATGTGTCATGGTTGCAGGATGATTAATTAATGATTCTACTCCACCTAAACTTTCTGCTAATGCTATTAATTTAGTTGAAGAAAGCATACGACTAACATTTGCTTCACTATCATCTGTCAATTCAAAGCTGATCATACCACCAAAATCACGCATTTGTTTTTTAGCAATTTCATGACCAGGATGATCTTCAAATCCAGCCCAATAAACTTTTGAGACTTTAGGATTATTTCTTAAAGCATGAGCCACTTTTGCGCCATTCACACAATGACGATCCATACGAATATGTAATGTTTTTATTCCTCTTAAAACCAGAAAACAATCTTGTGGGCCAGGCACTGCTCCGGCACTTTTCTGAATAAAAAACAAATCATCTCTTAATTGTTGATCATTCACAATTATTGCACCCATCACTACATCGCTATGACCTCCTAAATATTTAGTTGCAGAATGCATAACAATATCAGCACCCAAATCTAAAGGATTTTGTAAATAAGGAGAAGCAAAAGTATTATCCACACATAAAAGAATATTATGCGCTTTAGAAATAGCAGCAACTGCAGCAATATCAGTAATATTAATTAAAGGATTAGTAGGCGTTTCTGTCCATATCAATTTGGTTTGCGGAGTAATTGCCGCTGCAATATTTGATGCCGATTTCATATCCACATATTTGAACTTCAATCCAAACTTAACATAAATCTTTTCAAACAAACGATAAGTACCACCATACATATCATTAGCAGCAATCACCTCATCTCCAGGTTGTAATAATCTTAAAATCGCATCTGTTGCAGCCACGCCACTACTAAATGCTAATCCATAATTACCATGTTCAATAGCAGCAAAAGCTTCTTCTAGTGCCTGTCTTGTCGGATTTCCAGCACGAGAATAATCAAACCCTTTATGAATACCTGGTCCTTCTTGTACATAAGTTGAGGTTTGAAATATTGGAGTCATGATAGCGCCAGTACTTGGGTCAGGACGTACTCCAGCATGAATCATTGTGGTGCCAACACCATATTTTTTATTTGAATTACTCATGAAAATAGTTTTAATAAAATTGAAGGTCAAAATTAAACCAAATGTTTAGCAACAAGAAACTTAAATCTTTAATAATTTTATAAAGATTGAAGCTTTTAACCTTGGAACTTTTATTTAGATAAATTTTCTTTAAAAATTTTAATAGCGATAGCAATCAGGATTACACCAAAAAACTTTCTGATAACCAAAATCCCTGCTTGGCCTAAAAGCTTTTCTATCAAATCTAATAAGCGGATACCAATATAAATGATAACCAGATTTATAACAATTCCTGTAAGAACACTATAATAGCTATAGGAAGCCTTTAATGACAAAATTGTAGTCAGCGTTCCAGAACCAGCTATCATCGGGAACGCAATTGGCACAATACTACCTGTTTTAACATTTCCACCATCTTGTTTAAAAAACTCTACACCTAATATCATTTCCATCCCTAAAATAAAGATAATTATGGAACCTGCTATAGCAAAAGAAGAAATATCTAAACCCATAAATGCTAATATATCACCACCCGCCAAAAAGAATAAAACCATTAATGCTCCAGAAACTACCGTTGCAGTCCAAGCAGAGATGCCTCCCATTTTCTTTTTAAGGCTTAACAATAAAGGGATAGAACCCAGAATGTCAATTACCGCAAAAAGCGTTAAAGAGACTGTAATAATTTCCTTTGTATTAAACACTTCCATTATTTATAATTATTTTAAATCAATTAATTGTAAGTAATTTTCAAACAGCAAAAATAGATATCCTTTTCCAATCTTTGCATCAATAAACTTCTGATTACTAGAAAAATTTATTGATTTCGTGACACCATCTTTTAATTGATAAATCTTCAAATCATTCCCTTGAGCATAAAGAAGTATATCGTGATAAACTTGTAGGGTTCTATAATTATCAAGAATAATATGATTAAGATAATTGGCATATAAATCAAATACATAAACACCACTATCCTTATTTATGATATAAACCATTCCATCAGATTCCACTATTCCTATTGGATTTAAATGCTGACGAATAAGAGAGCGAATATCATCACTTTTATATAAAAAATTACCCAACTCATCTATTTTAATAAGTTGCTGTCTATCTTCATCAAACAACCATATTTTACCATCTGAAGATAATGCTACATTATTTACATTAAAAAAGCCAAAATCATTTAAAGAAATCTCACTTTTAATACTCATCATTCTATCTAAAAAAATCAATTTGGAAAAATCGGGGAAATACAAAAGAACTTTTAATGGATTTCTAGCATCTACAATACTTAAATCTCCATCTTGAATGTTTTGATATGTAGCAATAATATTTCCATTTAAATTATATACAACAAGGCTATTGTCTTGCTGAATAATATAAATATTATTCAGTTCATCAATATTAAAAGCTTTTGCTGAATTTAAGCTTAAAGAATCATTGACAAACTGAGCTTTTACTTGAAAACCAAGACAAAGGAATATTATATAAAATAGAAACTTCATAAAGTATAATATACAAAAGTACATGATATTTAGCTAATGATATTATATTCTAGTGAATTTATAAGTCCTTCCATAATAAATCAAACTTGATTAGAATTCAGGCCGGTGTTTCATTTTTTGTAGGATAAAGCGTATGATTATATCATTGAAGATTGTCTTTGGCATTTTATATTTGACTAATTAAATATGCTTGTCGACAAAATTTAAATATGTTTTATGACGAAAACCAAAAACTTGATCAATAAACATTGTATTTTTGTAACAAATATTAAAAAAGTTTCAATAAAAACAACCAAAAATCAAGAATGTTAAAGAACCCTATTTTTTCAACAATAATAATAGTTTGTGTGTGTTTATTAATGGGTCAAAAGAATCAAATATATGCTCAAACTAATAAAGCTAAAGTTCAAAATCAGACCAAAAACAAAATAGAGCCTACTCCCGCAGCTGATGACAACTTAAATAAAAGTGATTCAAAAAACAGAAAACAAGGAATGTGGTTTTACAATAGAGCATCTCAATTTGGTGACCCTAGCTATTATGAATTTGGAGCATATAAAGATGATATGAAAACAGGTTTATGGTATAAATTATCGAAAGATCAAG
This sequence comes from Edaphocola sp., assembly GCA_035497795.1. Classification (GTDB taxonomy): domain Bacteria; phylum Bacteroidota; class Bacteroidia; order Chitinophagales; family Chitinophagaceae; genus Edaphocola. Next base: position 23,178 of record DATJCU010000010.1, read on the forward strand.
AATTAATATCGATAGAAAATTATAAATTTAATGTTTTGGATGGCACAGCACAATATTATGAAAATGGCAAACTCACTACTATTGGTAACTATCGTGGCATCTACACTTCTAATAAATATGATACTGTTTTGGTAATAGATCCTATGACTACAGAAGCTACTTATGTGGTAGTGGCTGCAGAAAAGGGCTATACCAAGCATGGTCTGTGGCGCTATTACAATCCCATTTCAGGACAATTAACAATGGAAAGGGAATATCAGGTAGATATTTTATTAAAAGAAAAGAAATTCAAGCAGCTTATTTATGAAAATGAAAAGCAAGAAAACAAACATAAATTTCCACATGAAGGGGGTAAGGAAAAAGGCTGGAATTCGGGTAAATATAAAACTAGAAATTCTTTAATAAAATAATTTTGTTTATTAAAAAATGTGCTTTACCTTTGCAGTCCTTAAAAATGAGTATGCCGCGTTGGTCAAGAGGTTAAGACGCCTCCCTTTCACGGAGGAATCACGGGTTCGAGTCCCGTACGTGGTACCACACTACGAATAAGCTATACTCATTTTGCCGCGTTGGTCAAGAGGTTAAGACGCCTCCCTTTCACGGAGGAATCACGGGTTCGAGTCCCGTACGTGGTACCAAAAGCCATTAGCCATTTATGCTGATGGCTTTTTTGTTATAAAACTCTTATTTAAAAATAGTATTTGTATTAAACAAAAACTAAAATAGCAACAGATTACCATTTTTGTATTTTTTATAAAATGCTATTTTGTTTTGTGAAGAAACGGAGTTAATTTTGCCGTTTATTTTTAAAATTATTATGGTAGATGTTTTATTAGGCCTCCAATGGGGTGACGAAGGGAAAGGAAAGATTGTTGATTACCTTGCTGCTAAGTATGATATAATTGCACGTTTTCAAGGTGGTCCAAATGCCGGACATACACTTTATGTGAATGGTAAGAAAATTGTATTAAGAACAATTCCTTCCGGAGTTTTCCAAGAGTCTAAGTTAAATTTGATTGGTAATGGTGTAGTTATTGATCCAGTTACTCTAAAAGAAGAAATTGAAAACCTAAAGACTTTTGGAGTAAATCTTGATAAAAGTTTATTTATTGCCCATAAAGCACATTTAATTTTACCTACTCATCGTGCCTTGGATGCTGCTTCTGAGCATGCAAAAGGTAAGGATAAAATTGGCTCAACTTTAAAAGGAATTGGACCAGCCTATATGGATAAAACTGGGAGAAATGGTTTGAGAGTAGGTGATGTTTTAGCTAAGGACTGGAAAGAAAGATATAATAAATTAAAACAAAAGCATCTAACCATGCTTTCAATGTATAATGAAACAGTAGATTGGGAATCATGGGAAAATGAATTTTTCGAAGCCATCGTTTATTTACGAAATTTAAATATTGTAAATGGAGAGTATTGGTTGAATAATAAACTTGAAGAAGGAAAAACAATTTTAGCAGAAGGAGCACAAGGTTCTATGCTTGATGTCGATTATGGCACCTATCCATTTGTTACTTCTTCTAATACAATTTCAGCTGGAGTTTGTACGGGACTTGGCATTGCGCCTACAAAAATTGGTGAAGTATTTGGTATTACAAAAGCTTATTGTACAAGAGTAGGTAGTGGTCCTTTTCCAACTGAACTTTTTGATGAAGTAGGCGAAGCTTTAAGAGTTGCTGGAAGTGAATTTGGAGCGGTAACAAAAAGACCAAGACGTTGTGGATGGTTAGATTTAGTGGCGTTAAAATATACTATTATGTTGAGTGGCGTTACTAAATTAATAGTAACAAAAGCCGATGTAATGGATGAGTTTGATGTAATTAAAGTCGCAACTTCTTATAAAATAGGAGAAGAAGTTACAGACCAAATGCCATTTGATATTTGTGAAGCTGAAATTGAACCTCAATACCATGAATTAAAAGGTTGGACACCCACAAAGACAAGTGAGAGCACAAACATTGAAAGTTTACCACAAGAATTTAAAGACTTCTGTACTTATTTAGAAGAATATTTGAAAGTAAAAATACAATATGTTTCTAATGGAACAGGAAGAGATAATCTTTTAAAGATGTTTGAATAGTTTATTAAATATATAGACATCCACGAGCATTGCTTTTTAAAAATTATTTTTCTTTAAAAGTATTTTGAGAAAATATTTAAATTAACTAACTTAGTAGCCTGATTTTAATGGATTCTTAACTAAATGTTAGGACTCCAGCAAAATACGAATACTTAGAATATAATTTAGAAAAATGTTTTTATGATTAAGCAATACAAAAACTTCCTATTATTTCTACTTTCCTTGATGGTAAGTCTAACTAATATTTCATATGCACAAACATATACTTATACATTAAATGGTAACCCAATCAATACTACTGGTTGGGTATTAGGTGGTAATGCAACTAATCCAGGCACTGAAATAAATCTAAATAATAATACACCAAACCAAAATGGTTATATTTATTATAGTACGCCACAGAATCTAAATAGTGCTTGTGATTATTTCACTATTCAATTTAGTTATCAAATCGTTACAAATCCGGGCATCCCTCCTGCAGATGGATTTGCCTTCTGGTATATAGCTAACCCACCCTCTGCATTCATTCAAGGTAGTGGTATTGGAATGCCTAATGTGATGAATGGTTTTGGGCTGATTTTTGACACTTATGATAATAATTCTGGAACACCAGTAATAAATGCAAATCCAGTAATCACTTTGCGTCAATTTAATAACAATGGTTATATTGAAGGTAATATGCAAGGATTAATAGGTAATGAACTGACTGCTCAAACTCAAATTACTAATGGTAGCTGGCATACAGCCAAAATTGAATATAATAATGGTATAATGTCTGTTTATTTGGATGGAAGTACTACAGCAGCTATTTCAGGACCAATGGTTCTAGCAAATAATACTGGATATTTTGGTTTTTCTGCATCAACTGGGGCATATTATGAGTATCATAAAGTTAAGGATGTAATTATTTCTGGAGGACAAACTCCTGACCCAGTAACTGTAACCAATCAATCCTATTGCCAGTTTGCAACAGCAACACAACTTTCTGCTGTTGGAAACTTAGCTAATCCTGTTTATCGCTGGTACACCTCTCCAACAGGAGGCACTCCAAACTTAACAGCTCCAATTCCAAATACTAATGCACCCGGAACATATACATGGTATGTCACACAGAGTAATACTGGCTGCCCTATCGAAAGCCCAAGGGCCGCTGTCACGGTTACAATACATCCAAAACCTTCGATCAGTATTATGCCAGCCGATACTTCACGTATTTGCCAAGGAACTGAAGTGGCTTTAACATGCTCTGGTGCCGATAATGTAGTTTGGACTCCTGGGCAAGGATTAAATACCCAAAATGGCCTCAATGTTGTAGCGACACCAACAATCTCTTCAGTTTACAGAGCTATTGGAAGTAGTAATTATGGATGTAAAGACACAGCATATAAAGCTATAATTGTTTTCCCGTCTGACTCAAACGATATTTATGTAACTATTGACGAAGGTGATTATTATACTCATTTAGGTAAAAGACTATATAATCCAGGTATATTTAAAAATAGATTACTGAATAACTATGGATGTGACAGTATAGTAACCTTACATTTAGAAGTATCTTATAAGGATAAAAAAATCAGTTTCCCTAATGCATTCACACCAAATGGTGATGGTAGAAATGATTTCTTCAAACCTGAAATAAATTATCCGAAATTAGTTACACTCGAACAATTCGTCATTTATAACAGATGGGGCAATTCAGTTTACGACACTAGAGGAGGGTCTGCAAATACGGGATGGGATGGAACAATTAACGGGAAACCAGCAGATGTAGGAATATATTATTATTATGCAGTAGTGAAGATTAATGAAGAAATTACAGAATATAAAGGTGAAGTACATTTATTAAGATAGTCTGCAATTTTCAGCTTTTTCTTAACTTTTCATCTAAGAAATATCTTCCAATTTTTACGTATAAATTCAACAAGCTAAAAGCCTTTTAAGCTAGAGTTTATCATGGCATAATCCGAAAAAATTGTTATAAATTGTTAGAGAGGTATTTTATACACTCAAAACAAATGACATTCAGATCATCAATAAATGTATTACACTAATTTTCGGCCTCCACTATTCTAGGATCTAACAATCTTTCAAAAGACTCAATTAGTGCTCTTGGAGGCTTATTAGTAAAAATTCCAGCGTTTCGGTTAGCTCTAACACCTCTTAAAAAAACATAAATAACACCACCGAAATCATCTTCATAATTGAAACTTTCTCCTAAACTTTGAGTTAAAAACTTTTTTACGGCTACAGTATAAATCAAATATTGTAAATGGTATTGGTTTTGAATCATAGCATCTGTCAGATTTTCTCCTTCATAATCCTCTATATTAAAACCTAAATAATTGGATTTCCAATCTAAAATATAATATTTACCATTATGTTCAAAAAGCAAATCCACAAAACCTTTCATTAAGCCTTCCAAAGTTTGATAATTATTTGAAATTTTAATTTGATATGATTGCAGCAATTCATTTATCATTTGAGAAGCATTAGTTATAGACAGTGGAAAATAAAACTCCAACTCGTGTTTAGTTCTGTAGGTATTTAAATCTTTTAACTGAAAATGCTTATCATTTCCAACAGATATTATAGCGTTCAATACATGATGAAGCAACTCAGCTATATTAAGACTGTAATCTTCTTTATCAAAATTAAAGCGGCTTAACATCAATCTCTCTCCATAAGTCCAATCATTAGATTGCAAATAATCCTTATTAAAATTGATATGCTCTAAAAGTTCGTGTAATTTAGTTCCCAAATGAGCACCTCTTGGCAGAGCATTAAAAATAAAATGATCATAATCCATTAAGCTATTACTAAGCTCGCGTTGAATACTTTTATTATGCAAACTCAAAGCACTATAACTATAAATATTCCAATTTGTTTTACTATTTTTAAATTTTTGATGCTCGTCTTCATTTAATAATATTGGTGATAATAACGATTCAAATTTTGGTTGATATTTAAAATTAACATGCTCATCTTCTTGACTCCATTCAAATGCTTTATTTACCTCATTTCCATCACTCATTTTTTCTAATAATGAATATAATGGCGTATCCGTAAAATCTCTTTTGGAGTAAAAAACATAACATTGATAAACTGGACGCGTTAATCCTACATAAATCTTCCTTCTAATTTCTTTGTTATCGGCATTTATATATTCAGTTTTCTCTTCCTCACTAAGCGATTTTGTCCATTTTAAAACTTTATCTCCATGTTGATTTTTTACTGTTATCAAATCATATTTTTTACCTATAGTTCCCTTATTAGAAATACCCCAAATAAAAACAATAGGAAACTCTAAACCTTTGCTCTTATGAAGGGTCATGATGCTCACTGCTTCTTCATCACTTTCAATCCTTTGATTATATTCATCACTTTCATCAGCCTCATCATTGATTTGCTTCTTCAGCCACAACCAAGTTTCTACAGGAGTATACCCATTTCTACTCTGTTGCTGATGTAATATTTCTGATATCTGCAAAAGGTTGCTCATTAAATACTGACCTTTGACATCATTTGCAAAAAGCTGCTGTAAACTAAAATCATTAAAGAGTTTTTGTAGCGCCTGAAATACAGTATAATTCTCTGCAATTTCATTATAGGATTTAAACAATTCAGACATCATTAAATCATCCAGCTTCTCTAATGGCATTAAACTATCTTTATTTTGCATAACATAAATATTATGCAGAAAGCTCAGAAAAAATGCTGATTTGATATTTTGAATATTAGGTTCTATAATGGCTCTTAGAATTAAAGAAATATCTTTAGCTTCTGAAGTATTTAATACTTTTTGAATTCTCATACCCACAGATGGTATGTTATACATTTGAAGTTCCTTTTTTAAAAGTGGAATAGCCTTGTTATCATTAACTAAAATCGTAATGTCTTTTGGTAAAACAGGTCTTTGATTACCAGCATCATTTAAATAATAATTATTATTAGGATTTATTAATTCAGCAATAACACTACCTATAGCTTCAAATGCATTATCTTTTTTATTTTCCATGCAAAAAAGAAGACTATCCATTATTTCTCCATTCCTAGAGATATACTTTTCTTGATTAGACGCACTAGCACCTACTATTTCATATTGAATACCATTATCAGTTTCATATCCAAAAGCTTGTGATCCAGACGAGGTAAAAAAATGTTCAACTGCTTGAATCATTCTAGCACCCGAGCGGTAATTTGTGTTCATACTGTATTTATGATCAACGTTTTCAGCCGCCTTTAAATAGCTATCTACATCGGCATTTCTAAAAGCATAAATACTTTGTTTAGGATCTCCAATTAGAAATAATAATGTTTGTTCAGCCTTAACAAAAAGCTCGTCAAATAATTTAAATTGAGTAACATCAGTATCCTGAAATTCATCAATCAGCACAACAGGATATTTATTCCTCACCAATTGAATTAATCGTTCATTTTTATCCGTGACTACAATTTTATATAAATTTTGAATCAATGCATCAAAAGTTAATACATTTGCTTGTTCTAACTTTGTTTTCAACTTTGGGAAATAGCTTTGAAAAGCTTTTTTATAAAGTCCACTTTTAAGCTTATCTTTAAATTCATTATACTTTTCTTCCCAATTGTAGTATTCCTCTGCTAAATTCCAGAAAATAGAAGTGAATTTATAATGATATTTAGCCCTATCTTCTCCTTTATCCAATCCGTGTTTAAAAAATTTGTTTAAAAAAGCTTCAGGATGCTCTAATAAATTGCCATAACTTTTTAGGGCACTTACCCCTCCTTTATTTATGTCTTCTTTTAATTCTTCTTTATTATTAGCCAAATAGTCTAATAATTCTTGCTTCTTTTCAATTCTTTGATTACTATAATCTTCAATAATAGTTTTATTATCCGAAACATCTTCCTGTTCAATTGAATTTTCAAAAGAAATATCTCCTAAAGCATTTTTAATAATTATCCTGACATTTGTACGAATCTGATTTAATTCTGTAAGATTAAAAAGTCCGACTGGCAAATTACTTAATTCAGTTCGCCAGAACTCATTAATAGTTTGTTCAATAAACTCAGAAACATCTGTTTGTAATTGAGCTTGAAAATTTTGTTTGGATTCAAAAGCAAATTCATTTAAAACACGCTGACAAAAACCATGAATAGTCAATACACTAGCTTCATCCATCGTCAGTAATGCCTGTCTCAATTTATTTTTAAGTTTCAATTGAATATTTCCAGGTGGGAAATTTTGTTCTTTTTCAAAAGCACGTTCACAGATTAATCTTATTGTAGCATCTTCTTTTTTTTCTAAACCATTTGAAATACCAGCCTCTAAACGATTAACTATATCATACGCTTCTTTGATAAATTTCCGTATCCTTTCCTGTAATTCAGCAACAGCAAGATTGGTATAAGTCACTACCAATTGCTGTTCTACTGGAACATTTTGCTCTATTAAAACTCTTAATACAATTATAGCAATTGAATAGGTCTTACCAGTTCCAGCACTAGCTTCTACCAGATTTTTCCCTGTTAGTTTTACTTCGCTCACATTAAAACGTTCACTATTTTCTGCTAAAGCATTATTCATAATTCTTCAATAAGGTTTCTATAACTGGATTTATCAAACTAAAGTATCGTTCTTGGTTTTGAATACTATACCACTCCTTGGCATGTGTAAGTTCTAATTGGTAATCTTGCACTTTCACTAGTTTTTGTTTCAATATTTCAATAAAGTTAGCTTCATTCATTTTATTGTCATATGTTTTGATATTATAAAAAACCGCTTGATGATGACACTCCAAAAACACATCTAATATTTGGTGCAGTTGTTGTTTTACCTCTTCCTGACTTAATTCATTAATTTGATATTTTTTATAGGATTGATAAAACTGTGCTTCAGAGATTTCAGGATCCGTTATTTTAGCCCAAAGGTAATTCAACTTTAATTTGGTTTTACCTTCTACTTCTTTATCCTTAAATTCAAAATGCAATACTGTTTTATCTATTATTTGTTCAATTATTCCTTGGAAGAAAAAACCTTTATATTCATAATGAATTTTTAATGGTTTGAATTTTTGTTCTGATCTAAAATTCGCTTTTAAAGCCATAATAATTTGCTGTAATTCTTCTTCCGTTGTCTTCTTTAAAGTTATAGCTGTATTTCTTAATGGCAATTGTGCATTTAAATATTCTTTTTCAAACCATTTCTTTTCGTCACCACCGACTATTGAAGCGACCAAACCATAATTAAATTTCCATTTTTCTAAATCAGTTAATTCAAATCCTTCACTATCTTCAATTTCAGTTTCGTCATTTTCGAAATAAACTCCCAATTCTTTATTATAAAAATACTTTATACTTTTATAGAAAAAATTAGCTACATCTTTAATATTAAAACTCGTTTCAATATTCTTTTCTTTTGGATTTTCTAAAATCGGAACCGGCCACTTTGACATCCCTCTCATTAAATAATTAGGAATTAATGTGCCTACTTTTTTATTATACCTTTTACTGTAGCTATGTAAACTGTGTTCTTGTATCAATTCTTCAGCAACATCTATATCAGGTATAATTAATTGAATATAATCTATCAATTCATCAATTAATATTGAAGGAGGAAGTCTCTTGTTGCTAGCTGCATCCTTTCCGATATAGCTGAGATACAGAGCTTCTTCTGCAGATAAAACGGATTCTAAAAACAAATGCTTATCATTATTCTTAATATTTCTATCGCCTAGCTTAGGCGTTCTGCTCATTAAATTAAAATCTAAATGCTGTTCTTTTCTTGGAAATTTCTCATAATCCAAACCTAGAATCGCAACTACTTTGAAAGGGATACTTCTAAATGGCAAAAGAGAGCAAAAAGTAATTCCTTTATTTTTAATATTATTATTTCTTATCTCAAGACTTAATTCATTAATCAGTTTTTTGCTATATACTTTAAAGCTAATTAATTCCAGATCCATGTGTTGTTCTATTTCATTATTTTGAATACTTTTGAGAATTACTTTTGTTATATCTTCTTCACTCTCACCATAATCAGAAAGTAAAAAATCATTTAAAGTTTCTTCTATAAATATTCGCCAGTTAGCCAAATTTCTTGGCTGATCTTTTTGCAAAGCGAACCTAAACATAACTTCTAAAAAAGCATTAAAAGCAAGTAACTCTTGGATTTCAGCATTGCCATCTGTACTTTCAACCGTGTAAAACCCTTTTTCTCCACCCATTTTTTGTTCTCCTAGCATGCAAAGACCATACATTAGTTTTTGCATACCATATTTCCAAGATACCAAATAGGTATCTATATCTTTTGTTTGATAATCATTCTCAATTCCAAATCTAATATTTGCCTTAGTAATGGCATGTCTAATAAATTCCAGATTAGTGATACCAAACTTCTTACAAATTATTTTTGATGACAAAAGATTTAAAACATCCTTTGCCGCAAAAAGTTGGGTATCAAATTCTAATAATTTTATTAAAGCACTACTTAAGGTTTCTCCTTGATCTTCTCCTTCATCAGTGATGGTATATTGAAATTTATATGGAGCATTATCCATTACAGCTCTTATAAATGGTGCATAGGCATTGATATCTGTTACCATTACAATAATATCTCTCTCTGTGATATTCTTTTTAGTTAAAACAGTATTTAAGATATAATTATAAACGGTTTCTACTTCTCTGAATATAGAAAAGTTAGAAGTGATGACTATGCTTTCGTCTTTTAAAAATTGTTTTTCTAAAACATTGGGCTCAACGATATTATTATAAATATCACTCTGAATGCTTCCCAAAAGCGTATTTGGATACTCCGTTTTGCTAGGCAAATCTATTAAATTATTAAAAAAATCATCATCAGATCTGAAAATCATTTTAAAAGTATCCTGCAAAACCTTCCCCCAACTTGTTAGCAACTCATTTCCTACAATAAGATGGCCATATTTCTTTCCTTTAACCATTCTAAGAAATACCTGTTTTTCACTTTCATCTTCGAACCAATAATCATTTGGAGAAGGATTACTAATAAACCAGTTTATTTCAATATGTTTACTCAATTCATGCATAATCTCTAGATGAAATGGAGTAATAATTGAAAGTCCAAATAAATTAAGTGAAGGCAATGTTTCTTTAATCCTTGCTTGTTTTTCTGGTTCTTGTAAGCCTTCTAAGATTTCTCTTTTCATTTTGGTTATATCCAAAATATCAAAAGCATTATTTTTTTTCAAGGTCTTCCAAATATAAGCTTGCCATTGTTGTTCATCAGGTAATTCATTCAGCTCTTTTTCATCCCAATCATGAATCATTTGGCTTCTATAAATTTGATATTGATCTAAAAGATCAGCAATTTTCAGTGCAAATTCCCAACGCTTTAATTCATCTTCTTGTTCTGAATCAGCATAATATTCAGATTGTTTCGGAAATCTTCTCTTAAAATTCTCTTTATTTAAAATTGAAAATATCATCCAGTCTAATCCTTTCTGATGTACTGGTCGTTCATACTTCTTCCTTAAAATATTATAGGTGAGACTAACAATATGTCCAGGTTTTAGAAACTGAAAATTAGCAGCAATTCCTAAATGCTCAGCTATTTGTATTTTTAGCCATTCACTCATTCCGTCAGTCTGTGTTACAATAAAGAATGGTGTAAAAACATTTCGTTCATTTTTATTTAACTGAGATGTCATGACCCTAGCCAATTCATTAATATCATTTGAAATATTGATCGATATACTCATAATCTAAATGTTCTTTACTATTTAAAAATGATCAATAATACCAGAAACTCTTTGAACAGAGTTTGCCGCAACTTTTTTAAGAATATCTTTACTACCTAAAATAGTAGCTTTCTTTTTAGCTCGAGTTATTGCTGTGTAAAGCAATTCTCTGGTCAATAATAAATTATCTTTATTATCAGGTAAAATTACAAAAACCTCATTAAACTCAGAACCCTGACTTTTATGAATGGTCATAGCAAAAGCAGGTTCAGAAGCAATAATCTGAGCCGGACTAAGTTTCACAAAATCATCATTTCCCTTAGGAAAGTACACAAAAACATTTTCATCTTCTACAACTTTTAATACCACTCCCATATCTCCATTATAAATTCCATCTTGAGCCTGATTCTTAGTTACCATCAAAAGTTGATAATTATTAAAGGCTTTATTATTTTTGAATATCCTAGCTTGCATAGATTCGTTAATAAAACTTACCCCAAAGGCACCTTCTCTATTGGCACAAAGTATGATACTATTATTCATTTTATTTAAAACTTCATGAATATTGGTTTCATTTAAATAGCCTCCATATTCTTTTTTTAATAAGTTATGTGCTTTTTGAATAATAACTTCTAAATCCTTGTAATTTTCATTAATTGTTATTTGTTCATCCTTATTTTCGAAGAAAGGTTCAATAGCCTCCCAATTATTGTTTAAGATAGCTTTACTTAACTTCCCTATACCTTTTGAATCATCAAATCGGTAGCTTTTTTTCAATTCAATAACATGTTCAAATAATGGATGACTAACAGTGTCATCAATATGCTCCGCTCCAATTTGCTGTTTATTATTGAAAATAAATTGATTGAACCATTCTGTTCTTTTTCTTGAAAAGACATTTATAGGAGCTGTATCCGTACATAAATCTCTAAATACACTACCAGAATCAACAGAGGCAAGTTGGTTTTTATCTCCTAATAATATTACTTTAGTTCTTTTTGTATCAATTGCTTGAAATAACTTATAAAACAAAGAAATATCGATCATTGAACATTCATCCACAATAAGAACATCTATATCTAAAGTATTTTCAGCATTATGTTTAAAATAAATACTTTTAGGAATATAGCCCAAAGTGCTATGAATTGTTTCAGCAGAAAGTTCTGATACTTTCTGTAAAATTAATTCAGGAATATCTTTACCACTAAAATTCCTTTTTGTTTGTCCTAAGCTTTCTTTTAGTCTCGCTGCAGCCTTGCCTGTAGGCGCACAAATTTTTATTTTTAAATCTATATTTTCTTTTAATAGGATCATAAGCAACTTACTTACAGTAGTAGTTTTACCAGTTCCAGGACCTCCAGAAATAATATTAAAATTATTGACAAATGCATTAAGACAAGCAATTTTTTGCCAATCTGTTTGATCTAATGCAAATTGTTCGGAGAATAGTTCTTGATTAATAAACTCTTTATGAAATTCAAGTTTTTGTTTTTTGATTTCAAAATCCTTTTCCGAAATACATAAAGCTTTTATTTGTTCTATAAGCTGCCTTTCATAATGAAAAAATCTATGAATATAGAGTTTACCTTTATTAAGAATAAAAGGTGTGTTCTCTTCAGCTTTACCTACCAAAGGATTAACTAAATAATCCAAAGACAAATTGCTTCCTTCTTCAGATTGAATCAGTCTATCTGTAGCTATACATACATTACCTTTTGCCATTTCTTTGGAAAGATGGTATAACCAAGGATTGAGCTCTTTTTTAGTAAAGAAATTCGCAAAAGATTGATATAAATTGATATTTTTAGACATAGAACTGTAAAAAGTATAAATTTAGCTATAATATTAATGACAATAGGAAGAATTATTATTAAAAATGTATTTAACTTGCAATGATAGATAAATTCATTTTACTAAAGGTAATACGACAAGGTACTAAAATTTAATTTTTAAACAATTATTTTTAATGTCCTCTTCAAGTAGCTTACAATTAAATAATAATAAATTATAGCATGCAGCATTTTCATTCTATGAAGTATTGGGTAAAATTAAGCCCAGAAGAACAAAGTAAAAGGATAAAACAAGCATTAGAGCAAACAATAAACTATACAGAGAAACCTATGTTGGGTATCCCTGCTTCTGTAGTCGATAAAAAAGTATTTTATGGACAGACTGCTTCAATGAAAAACTTCCCTTTTTTACAAGCAATATTACAAAACCCCAATCATATTGGCTGTCACACGCTAGGGGAATCAGAGCCTTTTTTTGCAGGTACTCAAGATATTGAAAGAGAGGTGATACAAATATTAGCCCAAGACATCTTTGGCGCAGAAGAAGATGCTTATGATGGCTATATTGCTTCTGGAGGAACTGAGGCAAATATTCAGGCTGTGTGGATGTATCGAAACTATTATTTTAATGAATATGATGCTAATATTGATGAAATTTTATTATTAGCTTCTGAAGACACCCATTACTCCGTAGCAAAAGCATCTAATCTTCTACAAATTAAATGGAGAAGTGTTAGCGTAAATATGGATGACAGAACCTTGGATTTAAAAGATCTTGAGTCCATAATTAAAGAAGAAAAGAAAAATGGCAAGAAGTATGTTATTGTAATTTCAAATGTTGGGACAACAATGTTTGGAAGCATAGACAATCCAGATGATTATGCAACAATGCTAAATAAGCATAAAATGAAATTTAAAATTCATTTAGATGCTGCATTTGGAGGTTTTATTTACCCTATGGTCGTTGGAGATCATAATATAGGTTTCAAGAATCCAATTGTATCTTCCATCACATTAGATGCGCATAAAATGCTACAAGCTCCTTATGGAACTGGAATTTTCCTTACTCGTAAAGGACTAATTGCTAATGTTTACACTAAAGAAGCTCAATATGTAAATGGAATGGATATTACATTATGTGGAAGCCGTTCCGGAGCAAATGCTATAGCAGTATGGATGCTTTTAAAAACTTATGGTCCTTATGGATGGTTAGAAAAACTAAATACCTTACTGTATAGAACCGATAGATGCTGCTATCACTTAAGAGAATGTGGCATACGCTTTTACAGACATCCAAAAATGAATATTATTAGTATTAGAGCTGAAGATATCCCTCATGAACTAGCAGACGAATATGGTTTGGTCCCAGACACTCATGAAGGAGAGACTAAATGGTATAAAATAGTTGTAATGCAACATGTTGAAATTGAGATATTAAAAGCGTTTACAGACAAATTAGAATTAGTTCATAAAAATAAATAATGTCAAACAACCAAGAAAAAATGACTATTCAGCAACTACAAAATGATGTTGATGAATGGATAAGAACTATTGGTGGTCGTTATTTTAATGAATTAACCAATTTAGGGATATTAATGGAAGAAGTAGGAGAACTTTCAAAAATATTGGTGAGAAAATATGGTGAACAATCTTTTAAATCAGGAGAAAATGATCAAAATTTAGCCGATGAAATGGCTGATGTTTTATGGGTATTGGTTTGCCTTGCTAACCAAACAGGTATAGATTTAGAAGCAGCCATTAAAGCAAATTTTAATAAAAAGACCAATAGAGATCGATTAAGACATAAAAACAATCCTAAACTGTAAAGTTTAGGATTGTTTTTTTAATTGAAATCTTCTAACAATTCAATCTTAGCTTTAATTTATAGCATCAGAATTATTAATGCTCTTTAATATTATAGCTCTTTTCTTCTTTTTGGGTCGAGGTCCCATCAGAATCCCCCAATGTTGCATTCCTGGAATTTCATCAAAAGCAACTTTCAAAATAGCTACTATAGGTACTGCCAAAAACATTCCTGGTAATCCCCACAATAAACTTCCTAAGAATACTCCTATTACAGTAACTAAAGCATTTATGCTCACTTTACTCCCTACTACCAAAGGAAGGAATAGATTACTATCTATTAAATGAATTATAATGGATATGACCCCTACCCATAAGGCAGTTTGGGGAGTATTCGTTGCAAAAGTGACAAGCATACTTAGTATAGCAGCTGTAATAAAACCCAGATAAGGTACTACATTGAAAATCGCAGATATAACCCCTAATAATATCGCATATTTTGCACCTAAAAAATAATAAGCTCCAGAAAGCATCACTGCAACAAAAAGCATTTCCAATAAAAGACCGATTATATAAGCTCTAATAACATTTTGAGTTTTATTGGCAATCTTAAATTTAGAAATCCCTTCTAAATGCGTAAAACTAGCACTAAAAAATTGAGCAATATTATCTTTATAAACTAAAAACATTAGCGTATAAATAAAGGTAAAACCAACAATAAATAAGGAATTAGAAAAGAAGCCAACCAATATAGCAATCAGAAGGGGTGCTTTCGAAATAGAGCCTTTTAAAATAGGGAAAAAATTATTTTGAATAAACTCATCAGAAATATGCAGACGGTTATGCGCAAAGTTTTGTAATTTATTGATTAATGATAGTAATTTCTCTTCCAGTAATGGAAAATCTTGTTCAAAGCTCATTATTTGTGTCGCAATAAACGCAAATACGCCTGATAATAAAATAATTGATATCAACAAGCAAATAGTTGCGGCCAACACTCTCGGAACTCCCTTTTTTTCTAACATAGAGACAGGTCGCATTAATGCCAAAGCAAAAATTGCTGCAAAAACCAAAGGCAATAAAACCGCTTTTGCATACACTAGGATAAAAAAGCTAATACATATTACTATAAGACTAAAAGCGACAGATTGCATTATCTGATGCGACTGCTGAGTATTCTTATTACTCTCCATTTTTAAATTTTAAAACTATATTAAAACAAAGTACTAATATTTTAGGAAATTGGACATTAGATAAAATCTTTTTTGAAACAGAGTTAAATTATCACAACTAAAAATCTAACTCAATGAAAATAATATGATAATTTTGGTTTATATCTCTTTTGCTCAGAGTCATTTAAGCATTTTTCTATAACATCTTTTTCTTTTATGCTGAATATGGTCATAGTTTTTCCAATGATTAATTGCTTTCTCATTAGTTTCTATCATACCTGTAGTTTCTACCCATTCCACTCCATGTTCAATCATAATTTGTTGCAACTCGTTAATTAACAGTGCACTAATCCCTTTCGCTTGCCAATCTGGGTGAATTCCAGTTAATAATAAATCAGCAACTTTAGGCTTTTTTAATGCTTTCATTATATGAGCAAACCCTAAAGGAAATAATTTCCCATTAGCTTTTTGCATAGCTTCACTTAATGAAGGTAAACTAACAATAAAACCAATAATTTTGCCATCTTTATCTTCAACTACCTTTACAAATTTCGGATTTAATACTTCAATATATTTATTGATATAGAATTCCAATAAATCATCCGGCATAGGTACAAAACTGAATAATTCGTCAAAAGAAGTATTTAATAAATGGAACACTTCCAATGCTGCTTCTTTAAGATCAGCTTTATCCTTGAAACTTCTAACGGTAAGATTGTATCTTTTCTTAATTAATTCATTTAATTTGGTTGCTTTTGCAGGAATTTCTTCTAAAACTTTTAACCTAAACTCGACCCAATCTATTTCTTTGGTATAGCCCAAAGCCTCTAAATGCTTATGATAATAAGGCATATGGTACTCTGATGCAATAGAAGGTAATTGGTCAAAACCCTCTACTAAAACAGCCTGATGGTCTAAATTACTGAAACCCAAAGGTCCATGGACACCATCCATACCTTGATCCAATGCAAATTTCTCAACAGTTTTAATTAATGACTCAGAAATCTCGGAGTCCTCATAGAATTCCATCCTACTCAGACGACACATCTTCTCATTAAATTTTTCATTCGCTGTAGGAGAAATAATTGCAGCTATCCTTCCTACCGTTTTGCCATCTTTTTCTGCTAACCAAAGCTTTACAATATTATATTTAAAAGCAGGATTCGTTTCAGCCGACAATGATTTCAACTCATCATCCTTAATTGGCGGAACCCAATATTTATTATTCTTATAAATATCAAAAGGAAGTTGAACGAATTTCTTTAAATCTTTCTTTTCATTAATTTCCCGAATAGTTAAGCTCATTTATTTGAATTTTGAGTTGAATATTGTTTACAAATGTAAAGATAATATTTTATTCATAGGTTTGAATTAAATAATAGTCAGCTTTAAGAATTTAAAAAGCACATTAATTAAAAATAGTTATTGAAATAAATAAGTCTATAGCTCCTCTTTGAATTATAGAAAAAAATTTGTTGCTTTGCTTAAAAGGAAATTAAATGTTGAGGATAATATTTCTACATATTATTTATGTCTTCATTTTTGGCATTACAATTAATGCCCAAGCTCCCTTATATTATTATCAAGGAACGAGCAATGATTCAGGATTTACATTAAAGAAAAAACTACACACAATCATTAGTAATCAGTCCATTAGCTGGAATTATAGCGATATTCCTGAATTTTACAAACAAACGGATAGAGATTTATATTATGAGCAAGATAGCTCTTTATTAGATATTTATTCTGAAAATCCAACTGGAGCAGACCCCTATAATTATTATTATGAGAATAATAGCCTAATTGCTGGAGCAAGTTCAGAAGGTGAAGGTTGGAATAGAGAGCATATCTATTCTCAAAGTTTCTTTTATAATAATTATCCTATGTATTCTGATCTACATGCCTTAGTTCCAGCAGATGCCAGAGTAAACCAGAGAAGAAGTAATTATCCTTTCGGAAAGGTTGATATTCCCACATTTACATCGTTAAATGGAACAAAAGTAGGTCCTTCTAATATGCTTGGTTTCACAAATACAGTAACGGAACCCATAGATGAGTTTAAAGGGGATGTTGCAAGGATGCTTTTATATATGGCTGTAAGGTATGAAAATCTATTGCCGTGGTTTAACTATACAAATGTAAGAAACCCTCTGGATAGTCTCTCTGAAAAGGCTTTTAAAGACTGGAGTTTGAATATTCTCCTCCAATGGCATCAACAAGATCCTGTCAGTCAAAAAGAGATGGATAGAAATAATATTATTTTTACCATACAAGGGAATAGAAACCCTTTTATTGATCATCCTGAATTCGCAAATGCAATTTGGACAAATTTACCCTCAAATAATTCCATTCCAGATGCACCCTATCGAATAGATATTGATAAAAAAGGAGCTCATTTTATTGTTATCTCTTGGCCTCCTGTTCCTGATATTGATTTATTAGGTTATGAAGTCTTTTTGAATAATGAAAACGTTGGGACTACAACAATGAATACTTATGTCCTTGACCATTTAGATACAAATTCAAACTATAACATAAAAGTAAGAAGCTACTCAACATCATATATATTCAGTCCATTTACTCAACTAAATACTACCACATTAAATTCAGATACCTTTAGCAGCGAATTATTTATCTCTAAAGTAATTGTAGGAACAGAATTTAACAAAGCAATTGAGCTAACTAATAACACAGGACATACAGTCGATTTGAGGAATTACTATTTAAATATCAGACAACAAAATTTAAGTTCTGGAAATTTATATTGGAGTTCCAATAAAATACAATTAGAAGGCACTTTGGAGCACCATGATAAACTGGTAATATTGAATCCGCTCGCAAATTTAAATTGCATAGATAATAACAAGGCTAATATCCTTTCAAACGCAACTCCTTTACAATTAGATGGTAACTTTGCCATAGAATTAAGTTATAAGGATAATAAGCGAATAGACTTATTAGGAAATCCCTATTCAATAGGAGATTATGCAGTAGAAAAGAGTTTATACCGGAAAGAAGAGATAAAAGAACCGCAATCTATTTTTGACATTACTGAATGGGACTTATATCCTGTAAATTATTGTGAGTCATTAGGGGATACTGTAAATAACAATACAGGAAACAATAGTATAACAGTACCCTTAAAAAAGCTATCAATTTATCCTAATCCCAATAAAGAAGGTATTTGGTATGTAAACGGTGCTGATTTAGAGAAGATAAAGGAATTAAAAGTATTAAATTTGACAGGAAAAATACTTTCAGTTCAGCAATATCCTTTTAAAAATGGAAATAATAGAATCAGTATTCCAAATATTCATTCTGGGTGGTTTTTTATTTGCTTCGATAATAAATGCTATCCAGTATTAATCCCTTAAAAACAAATAATCATTTTGATTAAACAATAAGAATTTTGGAGCTTAGTATTAAGTTTAAATACTACCTTTGCAGGTTCACAACCATCAATAAATGATTAGTCGCAGGAACATTAGAGTCAAAGTAATGCAAGCACTTTATGGCTTAGCAAGCTTCACATTAGAAGAGAAGAAAAATATTGATACAGAAAAGGAAAAAGAATTAAAGCTTTTGAAAAGCAATATTTATCAAGCTTCTGATCTTTTTAATATCTCCATGCTATATTTAGCTAAAATAATGTCTTATGCAGCTGTAGATGCTCAGAATAGAGGATCAAAAATGTTACCGACAGAAGCTGATTTAAACGTGAATACTAAAATAACTGATAATCTATTTTTAATCGAACTAATGGAAAACCTTAGTTTTAGGAAATGTGTTTCAGAAGGTCACTTAGAAGGGAAAATAGAGCAAGACAAAGTAAAAAAATTGTATCAGCTTCTGAGCAAACAAGAAGAATACTTAGCTTATATTACAAACGAGGAGAGAGATAAAGATGAAGATAGGAAAATAATGAAATATATTTGGAAGGATCTGATGTTGGAGGATGAAGATTTTCAAGATTATATGAATGATAATTTTGATAGTTGGGAAGACGATAGAGAGTTAACATCAATGCTGATTGAAAATTACCTACAAAAACCAAAGAAAGTAAACTTTCAAAATTTCATTTCTACAGAAAAAATGGAATATGCTCGAGAATTGTTTATAACAAGCTTAGAAAAAGAAGCGGTTCTTATGGATTACATCCAACCCAAATTAAAAAATTGGGATGCTGAAAGAGTCGCAATGATTGATTTAATTTTATTAAGAATGGGATTAGCCGAACTGCTTTTTTTCCCAACCATTCCAACCAAAGTTACAATAAACGAATATATAGAGATTGCTAAAAAATACAGTACTGACCAAAGTGGTCAATTCATTAATGGCGTTTTAGACAATTTATTAAAAGATTTAACCGAAAGTAATAAGATTAGAAAAATAGACAGAAATAAATAGTTTTTCACTTGTTTGTTTTCTTTTCCTGATTTTTAGTACATTTACAAGTTATGAGATATTACAAATCAATTTTCCATTTAATTATCGGATCATTCCTTTTAGGTTTTTATTCATGTGATTTAACTTCAACAGAAACCCATAGAGGTCCTATTATTTTAGGAGATTCTAGTACAATTGTTACTGAAACAAATCCTAAATATCTTGAGGATTCTATAGAAGACTTTTTCGTTTTAGATGAAAATGTAGATTTAAATGAAAAAGATAAATCTCAAGATCAAAAAATACTTGAAGAAGTTAAATTAGTTGATAAGAAAACTGCTGATACAGTCATTACTAACAAAAAGGATTCAAAAAACAACTCTAATATAGCAGAAACAGCTAAAAAGAAACCTGAATCCAAAAAGGATGAAAAACAATTAAAATCCAACATCCATAAAGTTAAAAAAGGAGAAACATTGAGCTCTATTGCAAAGAAATATAATATTTCAGAAAAACAATTAATGAAAATTAATAACTTAACTCCTAAATCTGCAAGAACGATCAAACCGGGACAACCATTAAAGCTTAATTAGAAAATAGAATAACAGGTTATTACCACTACTTATTAAAGAATCAGAGGACAAGCTAATCATCAATCTTTTATATTTTTGGAGTAAGAATCATTTTCATTAATACTACCATAATTATTCCAATATAATCCTATAATAAATATTAATCTTGGGAAATCATAATTAGTATTTTTATTAATTAGTAAATTAAATTGCTAATTCAATTTATTTATCTTTATATAAATCAGATAAAGTTTTATATTTTTTACTAGAAATCATAATTTTTTGTTGACTCTCTTTAAAAAACTCTGAGGCAAGACTATTACTTTTATTTTGCTCTTCATAAGTAACATTCGCAATATCAGCAAGAGTAGACATAATTTGATTATTGCTCGCTTTCCTATTTTTATTTTTCATCAGCCAATTCCATTTATTTGGATTATGATCAATATAGTTATCATTACAAAAAACAAACAAAGGGATATGACCCACATATTTAGATATTACACCCGTAGAGTGGAATATAAATTTCCTTTCATCATCTAATAAATTTTCTCCATGATCAGAAGTATAAATCACACTAGAAAACCCATTGATGTTTTTTACGGCATTTATACAACTATTAATTACATTATCAGTGTAATAAATACTATTGTCATAGGAATTAATCAAACCTTCCTTATTAGATATATCAGTAGGCCTAACTAATTTACTGTTTTCCACAGGAGTAAATTTCTCAAAGGATTTAGGATATCTTGACTGGTATTTATAATGACTCCCAGAAGTATGCAAAATGAATAATTTTTTCGGGCTTTTTTCAGTCAGCAAATGTTTCATTTCCTCAACTAAAGCCATATCCTGATTGAGATTTTTTGAGCTATGAGTAGAATTAGATTGTAAAATTAGGGTATCCGCAAAACTTGACTGTATAAATGTGTTCGCACTTATTAATTCTTGATTAGAAAGCCAGTATACCTTAAATCCAGCTTGTTTAAAAAGCTGAGGTATACCACCAGTTTTAAGATAATCTTGATAACTTTCAAACGTCGTACCAGTCAATATCTGAGGAACGGAATACATTGTTATGGCTCCAGCAGCTGCTACATCGGAATAACTAATTAGATTATCTTGTTGCATTAATTTAGGAGAAGTAGCCCTATGATATCCATTAATTTGCCATTGTTGATAACGAGAGGTTTCTCCAATAATCAAAATATAAACTTTTTCAACTATTGAATCTGAAGTATTGTCAGTGGTGCTAACTTGAGAATACGAATATTTATGAGACTCAGCTTTATAACGTGACATTTCATTTTTATATATATTAGCTATAAAAAGATTGTGAACCACTTCAAAAGGGAAATATAATAATACAGATTCTTTTATTTTATATTTAGGAAAAGATACCGGCTGAATCCACATTCCAATAATAAGAGAAAAAAAACCTAAACTACTCAATAATAAACCTGAATTTTTATTTAAACTTTTCGGCGCTTTTTTAATACAGAAAAATACGACTAAGAAATATACCAAATAAACGATAACAATTATCCAAACAAAGCTTTCTATTAATTCACTTGCCTCATTAAAAGTGGAGAAGACCATCAAAGAAACCACTTCAAAATCAAGTCGATCCCCAAAATAGAAAATAGAAAATAAGGAGACCGGTGCAATTAAAAGAAAGAGAGACCAAATTATAAAATACCCCTTTATAAAGCGACGAAACAGAAAAATAGGAAGTAAAAATAAGCCAGTTGGAATTAACCAAGATGCAATTGACTTCAATATTTCATTTTTTTCAATAAAAAAAAGAATATTGGGACCTAACAACAAAATAAATATCAAAAAGAAGGTTAAAATAAAAGCCAAAAGCTTTTTACGTTCATTCATAATTGCAAGTTTTAACATTACAAATTCAAAAAGCTAATTTAAAACCATTTTATAATAAAGGCTGATTTCATAAAATGAAAAGTAAATATTTCTTATATTCATTTAATAAAAAATTAAAAAAAACACCACTTTGAATTTAAAATAAAGAAACATTTTTTCAGCCACAATATTATAGAAATAAATTAGTTTAACAAAATAAAATAAAACACTAATGTTAACATACATTATGTTTATTAAAAAGAGTTGACAAATCTCATATTGTTCAAGAGGCTTAAAATCCTTATCTTTGCACACCTAAATATAATAAATTTAAAATGAAAACAACTCCATTTACAGAAAAACATATTGCTTTAGGAGCAAAAATGGCAGAATTTGCCGGATATAATATGCCAATATCTTATACTAGCATAAATGAAGAGCATAAAACTGTTCGAAATAATGCAGGTGTTTTTGATGTTAGCCATATGGGAGAATTTAAAATTTCAGGACCTAATGCTTTAGCCTTTATTCAAAAAATAACATCAAATGATGCTTCAAAATTGACTGAAGGAAAGGCCCAATATACTTATTTCCCAAATGAAAATGGAGGAATTATAGATGATCTATTGGTTTATTGTATTAAAGAGAATGAGGAATATTGGTTAGTTGTAAACGCTGCTAATATTGATAAAGACTGGGATTGGGTTGTTAAACAAAATACTGAAAATGCTACAGTTGAAAATATATCTGATAGCATCTCCCAATTAGCTATACAAGGTCCAAAAGCTAATGAGATTATTCAAAGTTTGACTGATGTCGAATTATCAAATTTAAAATACTACACATTCACATATGGAACTTTTGCAGGAGTTCCTGATGTTTTAATTAGTGCTACTGGATACACTGGTTCTGGAGGAGTTGAAATTTATATAAAAAATGAAGGGAATAACCCAGAGAAAATATGGGATGCTATTTTTGAGAAAGGCAATGAAAAAGGATTAAAACCAATAGGACTAGGTGCAAGAGATACATTAAGACTAGAAAAAGGATTCTGTTTATATGGACATGAACTCAATGATCAAACTAATCCTATAGAAGCTGGCTTAGGATGGATTACAAAATTAAACAAAGGTGAATTTATCGCTAAGGAGAAAATTGCTAAGGCTAAAGAAGATGGAGCTAAAAGAAAATTAGTAGGATTTGAAATGATTGATCGTGGTATTCCAAGACAGGATTATAAAATTATGGATGCTGATGGTAATGAGATAGGGATTGTAACTTCTGGAACTCAATCTCCAAGTTTAGGAAAAGCAATTGGGATTGCTTATTTAAATAAAGAAAACGGATTAGAAGGGAATGAAATTTTTATATCTATTAGAGACAAAGCCATTAAAGCACAGATAGTAAAAATGCCTTTTGTATAAAAATTTTGTTTTAATACTTATTATAGAAAAGGTTATCTTCACTTGGATAACCTTTTCTTTTTTTTAAATTAGTTTTACTTCAGTTGTTTAATTATTTTTGCGATATGCAACAATTTTCTTTCTCAGATTCATATTTACATAAAGGGCAAAGACATAAGTTAATAGACAAATTAAGAGAGTTGGGCATCACCAATGAAAGTGTGTTAGAAGCGATGAATCAGGTACCTCGGCATTTTTTCCTAGATTCCGCTTTGGCTCATTTTGCTTATGAAAATAGAGCATTCCCTATTGCTGCTGGTCAAACCATTTCTCATCCACAGACAGTTGCCATGCAAACACAACTCTTAGAGTTAAAACCTTACGAAAAAGTATTAGAAGTTGGGACAGGAAGTGGCTACCAAGCTGCTGTGTTAGCAAAAATGGGGGTGAAGGTTTTCAGTATTGAAAGACAACATGAATTATATAAACAACTGAACACATTTGCTTATCTTAAAACATTAAAAAATATTAAACGTTTTTATGGAGATGGGTTTATGGGCTTGCCAAGTTATGCACCTTTCGACAAAATTATAGTAACAGCTGCTGCTCCTTTTGTTCCAGAAAAACTCTTGGAACAATTGAAAATAAATGGAATAATGGTAATTCCTGTTGGTGATGAAAATCAGGAAATGAGAAAAATAACGAAAACAGAGGACGGTTTCAAAGAAGAAGTAATAGGCAAAGCTAATTTTGTTCCTATGTTAAGTGGTAAACAAAAAGACAAAAGCTAAATATTTTTTAAGACTAAAAGAAGTTTAAAAAAATGTTTTGAAAACAGATATTATTAAAAAATTAAAATCGGTAAATAGGCTCTACAATCAAATCCTTAAGTTGCTCTGAAGTGGCATGCCAATCTTCAGTAAAACCAAGCATAAATCCACCTCCACCGGCTCCACAAACTTTTAAAAAGTATGAACCATTATCTAAGCCGTCTGCAACCGTTTTTTGAAAAGGTACTGGAATAAAATACTTCATCTCATCTAACTGAAAATGAACCAATTTATCAAGATCTTTATAAAATTCAGTTGTATTATTATTTAAAAAAGAATTGATACTATTATTGGTAAAAGTTACCATTTCATTATCCACCTTACTCTTAAAATCGCTATTAGAACATAAACGCTTAAACTCTGCCATCATATTAGCAGTATTACGAGGGACTCCAGTATCAACTAAAAAAATTACATTTTTACCATTTTCGTTCTGTACAGGAATAGTTACTGGACTAATGTCTTCTTGGCTCTTTATTAAAACTGGTTGATTCAAAACAATACTTAATGGATCAATACCTGAGCTGGAACCATGAAAATAGGATTCCATTTGAGCTAAACTAAACTTTAATTTTTTAGAAGTATCAAAAGTAATTTGCTTCAACTCATCCTTTACATCCTTTGCTTTTTTTAGATATCTTAAAAAGATAGCAGCTACCAAAGCTCCTGAACTTCCCAAGCCATATCCTATTGGGATATTACTTTTAAAGAATAATCCTCTATCTAATTCTTGTTCGAATCTTTTTACTTCTAAGACAAAATGCTCATCCATGTGACTGGCTACAAAAGCACAAAACTTTTTTAGATATTCATTAGAACGTATTGCAGAAGATTGATCTTCCTCAGAAGTAGAAAAGGTAAGTTCACCAGAAAAGCGATCCAAAGGCATCACTAAAGCCATACTATCGTATAGTATACTGTATTCTCCAAATAGTAAGACCTTTGAATTAAAATGGCTCATTTAGATTATTATATATTTATCTTAATAGGTCCATAACCTAATTTGTCAATTTTAATTTCTTGAACGCAATCATTAAAATTATTATTTAAAAATGCTTCAACTTCTGCTTCAAACTCGGTACTGTAAAGTAAATGAACATTTGGCCCAGCGTCTAAAGTAAAACAAATTGGTATTTTAGTTGCTGTTCTAAACTCAATTATTTTTTCAATAGCGATTAAAGTTCCAGGTTTCATCAAAAGGTAATAATCTTTAGATGTCATCATCATTGCATGCAAAGTTAAGGCTTCTGATTCAGTTATTTCAATAAACTTTGAATAATCTCCTGTTTTTAAGATATTTGTCAAAATTTGAGTACGCTCATTTGCTTGTATAAATCTTTGAGCTGCATAAGGATGTTGCTCCATTAAACTGTGCCCCACGCTGCTAGAAACCTTTTTAGGAGCAGATTCTACAATTAAAATAGCGTCCTTCATCCTCTGAAAATTTGGGTGTATATCAATGACTGGTATAGCATATTCATCAGAAGAATTAGCAATTTCATTATGTTTCCCCCAAAGGGCATATCCTGGATACATCGATCGGCAGGCGCTTCCACTACCCAATCTCGCCCAATTAGAGGCCATTTTCAGAAATAAATCATCAGAAAACTTTTCTTCTGTTGCATACTGAAGTGCATCAGTCATACAAAGTGCAATTGCCCCAAAAGCGGACGCAGAGGAGGCAATACCTGCGGAGTGTGGGAAACTATTAGAAGATTCAAAAGTCAATGCATAGTCTTTAATAAACGGGAAAGATAAAGCTTGTTCTTGAATATATTTAGACACTCTTTCCTCAAATTTGGCATTCCTTTCTCCTTCAAAAAAATATTCTAACTCCAATTCATCTGTTCTATTCAATTTTTCACGAAGGCTTAATTCAATTTCAGTGAAAGAGGAAGATAGGGTCATACTTAAAGAAGCATTACAAGGAATTTGTTGTTGCTTCTTTCCCCAATACTTTACGATAGCTATATTAGATGGACACTGCCATTTAAATTTCATCTGTGATAATATTTTTATTATAAATAATTTCTTGATAATTAAATTGAATAGGATATCCTAAAGTATTAAAATAATCTCTGGCACTTTGCTCTTCTCTATAAGTGGCCATAAAAAAATCACCACCCCATGCTCCTAAAGATTTAATAGCATAAGCATAATCTTTAAAGTTAAGTGATTTTAATGTTTCTCTTTGTAATAATTTAGAAATAAGCTGCTCATTTTTAGAAATGGCATCCTCCCATATTTCAATTGTTTTCGCTGTACTGGCTTGTTGAATAATACTCTGCTGTTCTTTTAAATGTGTTTCTGTTACTAGAGCAGATTCAAATTTTTGGATCTCATTTTGCGAATTTTGCTTCTTCCCACTATAAACAAATAACAAATTATCAGTTATCGAATTTGGCAATTCAATTCTTTTCACATGATGCTGATTTCGATTATAAATAATGGGAGTATGTGCTGTAGCACAAGCTATATCATATCCTGAGCCACCAAAACTATGTGATAATAATCGATAAGGATCTACTCCACTCCATTGAGCCAAAAGACTTATTAAGGTCGAGCTGCTCCCAAATCCCCAATTCAAATCGAAATTTGACTGAACTTCAAAATGTAATCCTTGATTAAACAATTCCATTTTCTCTTTGAAAATCAATTTCAATATGGAAATTAGTCTTTTTGATAACTGCTCTGAAGAAAATGATATTAATTCTAAATCAGCATTGGATTGCATTTTAAACCAAATATTATCATTTGTCTTACTTTCCCAATAAATACCAGGTTTTTCAAAAGGGAATACTTTTAGGGATTGTCCAAATTTTAATGGAATCGCTAAAGTATCGGTGCCATTTAATGCTAAATACTCTCCAAAAAGAAGCAGTTTACCAGCAGCCCAAAAGGAATTTTTCACTATTTGTTTTCTTTTAGGGTATTGAAAACATTCCTTACTTCTGATACCGAAACTTTATTATGTTTAAAGTGATCTACAATATCACTTTTATATGCGTCAGGAATTTCTAATTGTTTAATAATATTAAACAAATGCATTTTCATATGTCCTTCTTGAATTCCAGTTGTAACCAAAGATTTTACAGCTGAAAAATTATTAGCTAAACCAGTGGCAGCAGCAATGCACATCAAATCGGTAGCCGAAGGATTTCCTAATAGTTCTAATGCCAATTTTACTAAAGGATGTAAGGTCGTTAAGCCACCCACAACTCCTAAGCTTAATGGAAGTTCTAAATTGAATTTAAATTTACCATTTGAAATATCAACATGAGATAATGATCTATATCTTCCATCCCTGGCGGCATAGGTATGTCCACAAGCTTCAACCGCTCTAAAGTCATTTCCACTTGCTAAAACAACTGCATCAACACCATTATAAATACCTTTGTTATGCGTAGTAGCCCGATAAGGATCAACTTCAGGAATACGCATACCCATATAAAAACGTTCTGCAAATTCCTGTCCACTCATTCCTGGCACAAAATTATCTAAATTTTCGATTTCAGTTTCCACCCAACAGTTAACGATACAATTAGGGGTGTAATTGGAAAGAATACACATAATAATACTCAAACCCTCTCCTGTAAATTCTGGTTGAGCATCATACCAATCTTTAAAAGTCTCAGCAAATTGTTCAAGACAAGAATTAATAAAGTTTGCACCCATCGAGTCTTTTGTCTCAAAAGTACAAAACAACTGCATGAGTCCAGGTTCGTCTTCACTTAGATCTTTCAATGTAATATCTAAAATGCCACCACCTCTTTCTCTCATATTTTTAGTAATAGAGGCGCTCTCTTCTATAAGTAGCATTTTTAATGCTGAGAATTTATTTTTCAATATTTCCAAATCATCTTTCCAAATAAAATGAACTTGTCCAACTTTCTCTGTTCCCATTATTTCTGCTTTGAAACCACCATGATCAAACCAGAATTTTGCACTTTTACTTGCAGCTGCTACTACTGAACTCTCTTCAATTACCATAGGCACAGCATATACCTTATCATTAATCAGAAAATTAGGAGCAATACAAAAAGGTAATGGAAAATTAGAAATTGTATTTTCACTAAACTCTTCCAATAATCCCTGAATTTTAGCATCTTGATGATAAAAACTTTTGAAATATTCAATGACCTCTTCTTTATTTTTAAAGAAACTGGCAACTATTTCCAACTTTTCATGAGATTTCTTTTTTGAAAAGCCATGTAAGAACCTCGATTTATCCGTCATTTTTATCTTTCTTTAATTTTAAATAAGCTTTTGAAAGTAACAAACCTTCAATTTGATATTGAACATAATTATCCAAGGATTCCTGAGATTCTTGAGCGAATTTCAAAAACTGAGAACCTTGTCCATAAACCGATGGAATTGCAGATTGTTGTATCAAATAATAACCATCTAAAAAGTTTTTTATGCCTCCACTTATTATTGCGAAGTTACATTTTCTTTCTTTGCCAAGTACGGTTATACTCTCATTTAAGAAATGCATCATTTCCTCAGCAGTATGACCAATCGGGATTAAGGATTGAAAAAAATCTTTCTTTAATGGATTCCGTAATAATTCCAATTTAGAGAAGTTAGTGCCTCCGTTTGCTGCAAAATCAATTGCCAATAATGGTAATTTAAGTAATTCCATCATGCTATGCTTACCAAATCCTTGTCCTACCTCTTTAACAATAACTGGAATATTTAATTCATTTAATAATTGTTTAATTGTTTCTATTGGAGCTTGCTTAATTTTATCACCTTCAGGCTGCAACCATTCTTGGAATGGATTTACATGAATTATTAAGCCATCAGCATCTAATTTTTCAATCATTCTTTTTATCAGACCCATCTCATTATTAGCGAGCAATTCTTCAATTTGAGCAATTCCTAAATTTGCAAAAAATGGAACTTCATCACCAAGTATTGGTCGTAAATTAAAATCTTCAAAATATGTTTGATCTTTTAATATAATACGACAAGATCCCAGTCCCATGCCCAAACCAAATTTCTTTGCGGATTGTGCTAAGATTCTATTGACGCCACCAGCTTTTGAAGTGCCACCTGTCATGCTTGAAATCCATATGGGATAATTCATTTTCTTGTTTCCAAGTTTTATATCCCAAATGTCAGATTTGTCTGGATGTCCAGATAACATAGGTTCATAATAAAAACGACTATCTGTTATATTATTTTGAGCCGAAAAGGCTAAATCCAAATGACTTGATTTCCGCTCTTCTATATCATCCGATTGATTCATTTGATTA
This sequence comes from Edaphocola sp., assembly GCA_035497795.1. Classification (GTDB taxonomy): domain Bacteria; phylum Bacteroidota; class Bacteroidia; order Chitinophagales; family Chitinophagaceae; genus Edaphocola. The sequence continues at coordinate 53,040 of DATJCU010000010.1, forward strand.
CTTTATTTTTATTGTATATAAGATTCCAAATTAAGAAATCCTTATTATTATCTATTCTGCAAGAATAAGCTTTTTTGTACTTTTAACCAATAAAACGACTTCTGAATAATTTGTTATAATTTAGTCTAGCTCGTAAATAACAACGTCATTTATAGGTTTTTTATTTTAATAAAAACATTGATTTAATGCATATCTTCTCAATTAAAATCCTTCTTTCTTAGCTCGCACTTTCAAAATTAATTATTCAGTTACCTTTATTATTAATTCATAATCACCTTCTTGCTTGGGTGTATAAGTAGAAACGATTCCACTATCTGTCTTAGTTCTCACACTATCTACTGCAAAGAATTCACATTCCTTTTGCCAAATCCTAGTAGGACAGTTCTTAAAAATCAGAGTATCGGTACCAGTTTCTAAAGCTAAAATATCATACCGAACATCTTCTCCACCTCTGTCAATATTGTTTACATCTCTAAATTTTGATTTATGATCTTTTAAAACAAATTTTGAACTCATCTTTGGCTCATTAATCCAACATATTTCATAACCCATACTTTTGTTTTGGGGCAATTGGAAAGTAAAAATCCTTCCCTTTTTCACTTCTATAATATGAATGCCCATCTTGTCTATTTTCTTACCCTCTAAACTAGAACAGGAAATTAAGAATAAAACTGGCATTAATAAAAAAATAGCTTTGCTCATTTATTGTAATATTTTAAGAAGTTTCAAAATTATATAAATCCAAGCACTTTATTATATATATTTAATTCCAAATACTATAATCGAAAAAGACATTTAATTAAAAAATTATAAAAAATTGTCAAAACATGGTAATGAAATAAAGCTAAGTAATAATTAATGATAAGTAGGCTTATCTTTGCGGATTAAATTATGGAGCAAAAGCAGATCAATGTCGCCCTAGTAGGCAATCCCAATAGCGGAAAGTCTTCTTTATTCAATATCCTTACAGGATTGAAGCAAAAAGTAGGGAACTTCCCAGGAGTTACTGTAGATAAGAAGACGGGCTCTTCTGTATTGAGCATTGAAGTAAAGGCAAAAATCATTGACTTACCAGGAACCTACAGTTTATATCCTAAAAGTGAAGATGAATTTGTGGCTTATGAAACTTTATTAAACCCAACTGGAACCAATGCCCCTGATGTGACTGTTGTTGTCGCAGATGCAACTATTTTACAAAGAAATTTATTATTTTGTTCCCAAATTATTGATTTAGGTAAACCTACAATAGTGGCCTTATCTATGGTGGACATTTTAGAAGACGCTGGAAGTGAAGTGGAAATTGAATCGATTTCAAATTTCTTAAAAGTTCCAGTAATTCTAATTAATCCTAGAAAAGGGAAAGGATTAGATCTATTAAAACAAACTATTCTTGAAGTTTATAAAAATCACAAAGACTTAGAAGAACCTTTTACGCCTATAGAAGAACCCACTTTAGGAATAATGGAAAAGGTTCAAAAAATAACTAAGGTTGCTAGTCCTTATGCTGCTTTACATTTGGCAACAGCAAATCGTCCTCTTTCTTTTATTAGTACTCAGGCTCAGGCAGAAATTAGTAGTTTACTTAAAGAAAACAACTTCTCAAAAGCAAAGGTTCAGGCAGAAGAGGTATTGAAACGATATAAAAAAATTGACGAACAGGCAGAAACTTTTCTAAAAACGAAAGCAATAAGACCAAAAGCTCCGACCTTTTCAGAAAAATTAGATAAAATATTATTACATAAAGTTTGGGGTAATATTGCACTACTAATTGTTTTGTTGATATTATTCCAAAGCATTTTTTGGCTGGCAGAATTTCCAATGAATTTGATTGATGGGAGCTTTAGCGAAATTGGAGCATGGATGAGTGCTTCTTTACCTAAAACTTGGTGGGCTGATTTATTGGTAAGTGGTTTATGGGCAGGTTTAGGAGGCGTAGTCGTCTTTATTCCACAGATTGCAATTTTGTTTGGATTAATTACCATTTTAGAAGATTCTGGTTATATGGCTCGGATCACTTTTCTTACGGATAGATTAATGCGTTCTGTAGGAATGAATGGCAGGGCTTCTATGCCATTGATTAGTGGATTAGCTTGTGCGATCCCGGCGATTATGGCCACTCGAATCATTGAAAACAAGAAGGAACGGCTTATAGCAATCCTTGTTACGCCTCTGATGAGTTGCTCGGCAAGGCTACCCGTTTATGTAATTCTAATAAGTTTAGTTATTCCTAACAAAATGGTATTAGGTTTCCTTTCCGTACAAGGTTTGGTTATGATGGCTTTATATTTTCTTGGTTTTTTCTTTGCATTAATCGTTTCAAAGGTATTAAGCTGGTTGATAAAAGGAGAGAAAAGTGGCCTATTTTTAATGGAATTACCTGTTTACAGAGCGCCACGTTGGAAAAACGCAATAGTGACCATGTATGAAAAATCGAAAATATTTGTAATTGAAGCGGGAAAAATTATTATGGTTATCTCGGTCATTTTATGGGGATTAGGTCGATTTGGACCCAGTGATAGAGAAAATGCTATTGCAACGAAATATGAACAATTAGAACAAGCTCAAGGCTTTGAATTAACTGACGTTCAATTAAATGCACAATCTAATGAACATTTAGAAAACTCCTATTTGGGCTTATTAGGTAAAGCAATAGAACCTGCCATTCGTCCTTTGGGTTATGATTGGAAAATAGGTATTGCTTTATTGGCATCTTTTGCTGCAAGAGAGGCTTATGTAGGAACCATTGCTACTTTATACAGTTTAGGTACCGATGTGGATGAAAACAATCCTACCTTATTAAAGAAAATGGCTAACTCCACATGGCCTGATGGAAGACCTATTTACAACTTACGAACCGGTATTTCCCTATTAGTATTTTATGTTTTTGCAATGCAATGCATGAGTACATTAGCTATCGTTAAACGAGAAACCAAAACCTGGAAATGGCCTATAATTCAATTCCTATATATGAGCGGATTAGCCTATATTTGCGCACTTATAGCCTATAACATTTTTTAAATTAATTTCAAATGGGAAAATATATAATTCGGACAATAGTTATTTTTGCAGCATTAATTGGCTTGGCTTACATTTTAAATAATAGCACAGGAAATGTATATGATATGCAAGCCTTATGGATTGGCGATTCCATATTGGCGATTTTGTCCATAATAGCTTTTGCAATGGCTGCTAAATCTCTTAAAAGTGAAAGCCCAAGTGCTTTTATTAGAGCTAAAATGGCAAGTACGCTTTTAAGATTAATGATTTGTATTATCGCAATCGTAGCCTATGTTTACTTGAATAACAAATCAGCAAATATCAAACCAACAATATTTTTATTACTAGGAATGTATGTGGTATACACTATTTTGGAATCAGCAGTTCTGTCTAAAATGGGGAAAACTGTAAAATAATATAATCTTTCAAATTAAAATTGGCAAAAGAAAAATTATCATTTGAAGCTTTTGGAGCTTATCTCCCTAATAAAGCATTAGTATTAGTCGTGCCTTGGTTCGAAGAATATAATATTAATCTCTTAATTACAAAAGCTCGTCAGTCAAAATTAGGAGATTATTTACACCCTCATCCGGCTCGCCCTTTTCACTCCATCAGTATTAGTAGTAATCAAAATAAATATAGTTTTTTGATTACCTTATTGCATGAATTTGCACATTTAAAGGCTTACGTCATTTATAAAAATAAAATCCAACCTCATGGGGTGGAATGGCAAAATATTTATAGAGAAATATTAAAGGAATATGTAGGTTGTGGTATTTTCCCAGATTCTTTAGAAGCAGCTATTATAAATTCTCTAGATAAGCTAAAGGCCTCCTCCTGTGCCGACAAGACTTTATATAAAGCTTTAGCAGCTTTTGATGCACCACTTCCCGATCATATTAAGTGGGTGGAAGAATTACCTATTGGTAGTTTTTTTCAATTCAAAGATGGCAATACCTATAAAATAATTCAGAAAAAAAGAACTCGATTCCTTTGTGAACAAATTCACACAAAAAGACAATATCTATTTCAGGGCGTAGCTAAGGTAAAGCCATTGGAAATCTAGGTATCTTTATTAATAAAATAAAACCATTTGAAACGATACCCTAAAAAAAAGTGGTCGAAATTTAAACATACTTGATTTTGGATTGCGATAGCGACCCCTTGCATCATAACTTTTTGCTTCTATTATATTGCCATTAGTGTCCATAATATGGTTTAAACTGCCTAAATAATCCGTCAATACATAATATCTAACAGGGTTTCCGTCTTCTTTTCCTAATATGGTGGTGATAAATCCACTTTCATTAGTGTTATAGCTGTATTCTTTAACTATCCAATCAATACCTCTCCAATGTTTATTTCTGAGGATACTATTCTTAAAGGAGGTATAAATATATTAGACCCAGACAGAAATATCAAAGACTTTAATACATTACCTGAAAATAAAATAAGTCAATTTCAGGAGAATTAGGGGAATTTATTAAGGGATTTTAAGTTATTTTCTTCTTGAACATTAATAGTTGATTCTTAATGAACAGTAATAATTATAAATAAAAAAAATGCACCGAACCTTTCTGTTCAGTGCATTTATATTGTAATGTTTCTTGATTAGTGTTTGAAATGTCTTTGACCGGTCATGACCAGAGCCAAACCTTTTTCTTTACAATATTCAATACTATCTTTATCTCTAATAGATCCGCCGGGTTGGATAAAAGCTTCTATTCCTTCCTCATGACCCATTTGAACACAGTCATTGAACGGGAAGAAAGCATCTGAAGCTAATACCGCTCCTTTCAAATCAAAATTAAATTGTTTCGCTTTTTCAATTGCATGTCTTAATGCATCTACTCTACTGGTTTGTCCGCAACCTTTACCCACTAATTGCTTATTTTTCACTAAAGCAATAGCATTACTTTTCAAGTGCTTACAAAGAATATTTGCAAAAACTAAATCTTCCTTTTCTGCTTCTGTAGTAGATCTCGCTCCGACTTCATCCCATTTTTCATAATTTCCTTTGTCCATTTCTTGAACTAAAGTACCGTTTAAAACTGACTTAAAGCTAGTGCTTAATAAAGGAGCACCTTTTTTCAATGCCAATAAAATTCTATTTTTCTTAGATTTTAAAACTTTCAATGCAGCTTCGTCAAATCCAGGGGCGATTAATACTTCAAAAAATATTTCATTTATAGCATTTGCGGTAGCTTCGTCAATAGTTGAATTACAAATCAAAACACCGCCAAATGCACTTTCAGAATCACCGGCTAATGCTGCTGTCCAAGCTTCTAAAACGGTATCTCTTAAAGCCACACCACAAGCATTGGTATGTTTAAACACTGCGAACATTACTTCTTTAGTCTCTTCAAAGTCTTTATACAAATGTACAGCAGCATCTACATCTACTAGGTTATTATAAGAAAGTGCTTTTCCATTTAACTGGTCAAACACTTCGGTTAAATCACCATAAAAAGCTGCAGATTGATGTGGATTTTCACCATACCTTAAACTTTGTTTGTCTTTTAAAGCTGTAAAAATTGTTCCATTAAAATAATTATTTATGGCAATATCATAGTTCATAGCAACTTCAAAACCTTTAGCGGCAAATGCTTTCCTTTGTTCTAAAGTAATAGTTCCATCTTGATCCTTTAAAATTTGCTCTAATTTCTCATAATCATTTTTGTCAGAAATGACAGTAAGATCTACAAAATTTTTCGCGGCAGCTCTAATCATTGAGGGACCACCAATATCAATTTTTTCAATAATTTTCGACTCTTCATTAGTTTGAGCTACGGTTTCTTCAAATGGATATAAATCAACAATCACTAAATCAATTTCAGGAATATGAAATTGTTTCATTTCTTTAATATCCTGTTCATGATCACGACGGCCTAAAATTCCACCAAAGATGGTAGGATGCAAGGTTTTTACCCTTCCACCTAATATTGAAGGATAAGAAGTTAAACTTTCTACTGGAACACAAGGAATATTTAAATCCTCTATAAATTTTTGAGTACCACCTGTTGAATAAATAGTAACCCCTTGATCATGTAAAGTGTTTACTAAAGGTGCTAAACCATCTTTATAAAATACTGAAATTAAAGCTGATTGGATTTTTTTTGATGACATATCTTTAAATTATAATTAAAATTTTGATTTGCAAATTTGCTAAATATTTATAGAGTAATCAAATTAAGACATTTAATTACTCCATAAAAAAAATTCTTAGATTGGGATTTTACTTACCTACTATAGTTTGGAGCTTCTTTTGTTATTACAACTCCATGCGGATGACTTTCTGCCATGCTTGCACTTGTAATTCTAATAAATTGTGCTTTTTCTTGCATTTCAGAAATATTAGGAGTGCCACAATATCCCATTCCAGCTCTTAAACCGCCAACAAATTGTTGAATGACTTCATTTACAGTTCCTTTATAAGGCACTCTTCCTACGATTCCTTCTGGCACTAATTTCTTTACATCATCCTCTGCATCTTGGAAATATCTATCTTTCGATCCACTTTGCATAGCATCTAAAGAGCCCATTCCTCTATAAGTCTTAAATTTTCTACCTTCAAAAATTATAGTAGATCCAGGACTTTCTTCTGTTCCTGCTAAAGCTGAACCCACCATAATACAGGACGCGCCAGCAGCAATTGCTTTCACTAAATCACCAGTATATCTGATGCCTCCATCAGCGATTACAGGAATTCCTTTTTTCTTTAAAGCATGAGAGGCTTCCATAATTGCAGTAAGTTGTGGTGCTCCAATCCCTGTAACGATTCTTGTAGTACAAATAGAACCAGGTCCGATTCCAACCTTTACTGCATCTGCACCTGCTTCGGCTAAAGCTAAAGCACCAGCTGCAGTCGCAACATTACCACCAATAACTGGTAAATTTTTAAAGTTCTTCTTTACTTTTTTCAAAGCTTCTAAAATTCCTCTGGAGTGACCGTGAGCACTGTCTAAAGTAACTATATCAACGCCTGATTGCATCAGCGCGTCAACTCTATCGAGAATATCATCTGTAACGCCAATAGCTGCTCCAGATAATAATCTTCCATATTGATCTTTACAAGATAAAGGATGATTGGAATGCTGTAAAATATCTCTAAAAGTGATCAAACCAATTAATTTACCAGCTTTATCTACTATTGGCAACTTTTCTATTTTATATTGCTGAAGAATTTTTTCAGCTTTTTGAAGTGTTGTATTTTTAGGAGCAGTAACCAAGTTTTCTTTGGTCATAATATCTCCCACTTTTCGGCTCAAAGTTTTTTCGAATCGCAAATCACGATTGGTCAGAATTCCTTGTAATATATTATTATTATCAACTATAGGAATACCACCTATTTTGTTTTCACGCATTATAATCAGTGCTTCTTTTACGGTTTGCTCAGGATGCAAGGTGATGGGATCCAAAATCAATCCATTTTCAGAACGTTTTACTTTTCTAACTTGATCTGCCTGCTGTTCAATTGACATATTTTTATGTAAAATACCCAAACCTCCTTCTCTAGCCAATGCAATCGCAAGCGACGCTTCAGTCACGGTGTCCATTGCAGCTGAAATTATTGGAATATTCAGCGTAATATCTTTGGTCAGTTTCGTGGAAATCTCTACTTCGCGTGGAAGTACTTCGGAATAGGCGGGCACTAATAAAACATCATCAAATGTTAAGCCTTCGCCGTAAAATTTATTAGATTTTGTAGCCATGTGCAAAGGTATGGCAAGATTTGGCAATATTCAAAAAAAATATTTATTCTTTAATAAATTTAGCCTATTTTATAAAATCATTATGATTAATATTGCTAAATCTTACCATATTCAAACTTTTAACATCTTTATTATACTAATTATTACCGCTATAACAGCTTTCCAGTCAAGAACATAGCCGCAATACTAAAATAGATGATCAATCCAGTGACATCCACTAATGTGGCAACAAATGGCGCAGATGCAGTTGCAGGGTCTAAACCTAATTTTCTTAAAATAAATGGAATAAGAGAACCACTAAGGGTTCCCCAAAGAATAATAAAGACCAAAGAAACTGAAACCGACAAGGCTATGTACAACCAAAATTCTCCATAGTTATAAATACCAGCACTTTGCCAAACAAAAATTCGAAGAAACCCTATTAATCCTAAAATCGTCCCCAAAATTATTCCAGATAATAGTTCTTTTTTCATGACATACCACCAGTCTTTCAACTTCAACTCTTTCAACGCCATAGCTCTGATAATTAAGGAGGCAGCTTGTGATCCAGAATTACCACCACTAGATATAACTAAAGGTACAAATAATGCTAGAACGACAGCTTTTTCAATTTCTGCATCAAAATAACTCATTGCAGATGCTGTGAGCATCTCTCCTAGGAATAAGATCACCAACCAACCCGCTCTTTTTTTCACCAACTCCATCATTGGGGTTTGAGTATAAGATAAGTCTAAGCCCTCTACACCTCCAAATTTCTGAATATCTTCTGTATCTCTATCTTTTATTTTATCTAAAATATCATCAAAGGTTACAATTCCCACTAAAGTGCCATGTTCTGTAATGATAGGAAGTGCAGAACGATCATATTTGTCAAAAATAGAAAAACTATCTTCTATTGATGACACTGTAGTAATACTTACAAAATTAGAATCCATTAAATCTGATAACATTACATCTTGATCTGCCATTAAAATTTGGCCTATTTTCAAATCATCTATCAGTTTATTTTTTTCATCTGTAATATAGATATAGGTTAATGTCTCCGCCTTCTTACCGTACTTTTTAATATGAGCTAATACATGTTTTACAGTCCACTCAGGTTTTGCTTGAATATAAAAAGGAGTCATCAGACGAGCAATACAGTCTTTAGGATATCCAATTAGATTTAATGCGGTTTCTTTTTCTTCTTTATCTAATAAATTAATAGTGTCTTTTATCAGATAATCCGGAATGTTTTCAAGGATTGCGGTTCTATCATCTGGTTTTAAATTGTTGAAAATCTCACCTAACTCTTGGTCTCCTAGTGATTTGATAATATCTTCCTGAATACTATAATCCAAATAAGGAAAAACGATCGTCTTTTGCTCACTCGAAAGCATAAGAAAAGAAATACCTCTACTCTTCTTATCTAATGCCATTAAATGCTCTGCAATATCAGCAGGGTGCATTTCATTAATATTAGTCAACTCCATCACACTTCAAATTTAAAAACAAACTAATTATTACATAATTTATTATAAAGAATCAATTATAGATCTCAGTTCGGGCTCAGTAGAAATTAAAACATCTCTTGGTTTGCTCCCTTGGGTGGGTCCCACTATGTTAGCAGCTTCCAATTGATCCATAATTCTCCCAGCACGATTGTAGCCAATATTAAATCTTCGCTGCAACATCGATGTAGAACCGCTTTGTGAATTTAATACCAAATAGGCACACTCTTCAAACATTTTATCTCTTTTTGATAAATCAATTCGTTTTTCTTCAAATCCTTCATCCTCAGCACCTTCATATTCTGGAAGTTCAAAAGCTTGAGGATAACCCCTTTGATTACCTATATATTCTACTATTCTTTCCACTTCAGGTGTATCTACAAAAGCACATTGTAAACGGATAAGTTCTGAGCCATGAGAGATGAGCATATCTCCACGTCCAATCAGCTGATCAGCACCTCCAGTATCTAAAATGGTTCTACTATCTATTTTTGAAGAAACTCGAAATGCAATTCTTGCTGGAAAATTGGCTTTAATAATACCAGTAATTACATTTACAGAAGGTCTTTGAGTTGCTACAATCAAATGAATTCCTATTGCTCTTGCCAACTGTGCTAAACGAGCAATTGGCATTTCAACCTCTTTACCAGCAGTCATAATTAAATCTGCAAACTCATCGATTACTAATACGATAAACGGTAAAAACTTGTGACCATTATTAGGATTCAATCTTCTTTTTATAAACTTTTCATTATATTCTTTAATGTTTCTTGCACCAGCTTCTTTCAATAATTCATATCGATTATCCATTTCTATAGTCAGTGCATTCAAAGTATTAATCACTTTCCTAGTATCTGTAATGATAGCCTCTTCTTCATTTGGCAGTTTCGCTAAAAAATGCTTTTCAATCAATCTATAGATTGAAAGTTCTACCTTCTTAGGATCCACCATTACAAACTTCACTTGAGAAGGATGCATTTTGTATAATAAGGAAACTAAAATAGCATTAATTCCTACAGATTTACCTTGTCCTGTTGCTCCTGCCACTAATAAGTGAGGCATAGACGCCAAGTCAACAATATAATTTTCATTATCTATTTTCTTACCTAAAGCTATAGGCAAACTCATTTTATTGTTAACAAACTTATCGCTTTCTAACAATGTTCGCATAAATACGATTTTCTTCTTAGCATTAGGCACCTCAATTCCAATTGTTCCTTTTCCTGGAATAGGTGCAATCATACGGATACCCAAGGCCGAAAGACTTAATGCGATATCATCTTCCAAATTTCTAATTTTTGAAATTCGAACACCTTCTGCTGGAATGATCTCATAAAGTGTAACTGTAGGCCCAACAGTTGCAGATATTTTTTGGATTTCAATCCCAAAACTCCTAAGCGTACTTATAATTTGATTTTTGTTTTGTTCCAATTCATGACGATCAAAAGAAACATTTTCTTGTTCTGGAGTATCCAACAAATCAAGAATAGGAAATTTATAATGACTTAAATCTGCAGATGGATCATAGGGTTCTTGATTTGCAACCGTCGCAATTGTTTTACGATTTGTCACATTTTCTTCTTGAACAGTGGTGATGACAAAATCCTCTTCTTCTTCCACTTTTTGTTCTATCTCATTTTCTTTCTTAGTCTTCGATTCAATAACTTTCTCCTCTCTTTCTTCAGGATATTCCAAATGGAGTGCATTATTTATTTCTAATGAATGTGTTTCCTTTTTATTGACTGGAGTTATAATAAGATGACTAGGAATATCTACATCTATTTCAAGTTCTTTTTCTGTATGAGATTCAGCTTGATCTTTATTTACAATTTGTATGCCCTCGTCAATCTCATTTAAATCATCCTCATTAATTTTAAAAGGTTCAATTGCTCCTTTTAAAATATTTTCAGCTTCTTTTCCCTCTTCGGTTCTTGTTACAGCCACATCAGTTTCATCAGGAGCTGTATTAATACGAGGACTATCATCCTTAAGACTTTGTACATCATCAATCTTATGATCATTTTCGTTTTTTGTACTATCTATGGATTCTTTAGCTGAAGATTTTGCTTTTTGTAATAAAGGTTTAATATCTACATTAAATACAGTAAAGAGAAATATCAAAGCGGTAGTCAGCAACACAATTATGGTACCAACACTACCTGCAAATGCATAAGTCCAGTCAACAACCGCATTTCCTAATGCACCACCAAATGGGAAAGGATTACCTTTTGTAAGAAACGATAAAAGAGGACTCGCAAAAATAAAAGCAAATGCCATCCACCTCAGCCATTTTCTCAACTTAATGAATCCACTCCCCATTAAAACATTGATTCCTAGACCAATAATCCATAAAGTAAAAATCAATGCTGTGATTCCTACTCCTTTAAAAACTAAATAATGTGCTATAAAAGCACCTATTCTTCCACTCCAATTTTCTACTGGGAGCTTATCTACAAATAAAAACTCATAAGCAGTGTTACTACTTATTAAATGGTTTTGATCAACTTTCCAATTAAAGAAATAGCTGATTATTGAAATTGTTGAAATTGCCCCTAACAACACAATAAAAAAACCGAAACCAAGCCTTAAATTTTCTTTACGTTTAGATTTAATGGCGGCTTCGTCTTTAATAGTATTTTGTTTGCTACTTTTATTCCCTGTTTGAGGTTTTCTATTAGACATATTATTCTTAAAAATTATTTCATCCCAACTTTATACTGATAAAGTTAAAACTTTCAAAGGTATCAATTTTTTAATAAATATTGGATAACAAATAAAAGCAAAAATCATTAAAAAGACAGATGGACATTGCAATTAAAAATATCTTATTTAATTTTAGAAAAACAATACATCCTTATAACATTTTATATAAAGCAGGCTTAGTATTTACTTTAAATTCAGATATAATCAGTAACTTGCACAATTAAGAAATTTATAAAAATTTATGGCTAAGAATGATTTAAATTTGATTAGTGTTACCTCAGAAACAGGAACCTTAAAAAGATTATTAGTGCATAGTCCAGACAGCGGAATAGGAAAGGTGGTGCCTTCGAAAGCTCAAGATTGGCTATTTGAAGACATCGTTCATCTAGATACGATTCGTCGAAAAGAATATGACTATTACATTAAACTACTTTTATACTTTTTAGACCCTGAGAAAATTAAAGGGAAATTAAAAAAAATTGATGACCCAAAGAATAAAAGAAACTTTTACAAACCAGATCATAAAGATTTTCACGCATCTGATAAGGTTATTGAATTACAATATTTGCTTGCTGAAATTTTAGAAAATAAAGATATTCGTCAGAATCTTATTGCCTCTGTTTGCGCTATTGAAAGTTGCTCCTATGCTACTCAACAAAGACTTTTCGATTATGATTCAAAGCAATTAGCGAAAATTTTCATTAGTGGTACACATAACGAAAATGAAATGATTTTTCCTCCAATTCCGAATTTCATTTTCACAAGAGATATTGGCATAACAATTAATGACCATATTCTTTTAAACAAACCTGCTAGAAAAGCTCGTAGAAGAGAAGCTTTATTAGCTAAATATGTTTTCTTTAATCACCCTATTTTTAAAGATTATACAGATAAGGTTTTAGAACTTCCAGATTCAGAACTACAATTTTTATTGCCCAATGATAAAAATATCGAAAGCCATAAAGTTACTTTTGAAGGAGGAGATGTAATGATGGTAAGTAAAGACCATCTCTTAATTGGTGTAAGCGAGCGTACAACTTGGGATGCAGCTTATCAAGCAATCAAATTACTTTTTGACAAAAAAGTAGTTAAAAAAATAACCATTGTAAAAATCCCTAAGAAGCGTGACTTTATGCATATTGACACTGTGTTTACACAAGTCAAGAAAAATGTATGGGTAATGCTTGGAATTTTCTCTAGTAAGTCTGTAAAACATTTAGATGGAAATGAACTACAAAGACATTTAGGCATTGGTGCAGTTCAAAAATCTAAAGATGAGAAATTAAAAATCATGCAATTCAACATTAAGGATATCAACAAACCTAAAATGTTTGAAAGCCTTGATGAATTACTTATTGATATCAGTACTAAGGATTTAGGATGTAAAGAAAAAGATGTAAAAATCATTCTTTCAGGAAATGACATCTTCCCTTATGATATGAGAGAACAATGGACAGACAGCTGCAACCTTTTAGCAATTAGAGATGGAGTGGCTATTGGTTACGACAGAAACGAAAAGACTTTGGATGCTTTTCATGAAGCAGGTTTCAAATCTGTAAATGTAGAAGACCTCATTCAAGATTTAGAAAATGATAAAGTAAAAGTTGAAGATATAACGGATACTATTATACTGATGCCTTCTGCAGAACTTTCAAGAGCTAGAGGTGGTTTTCATTGTATGAGTATGCCCTTATTAAGAGACTAAATAATAAAATATAAATTTAGTAATCATTATTAGTATATGAATTATTCCTTATTGATGATAAGACCTATCCATTTTGGATACAATGCAGAGACCGCTATAAATAATGCCTTTCAAGAAAAGGTTGATCAAGATGGAGTTCAAGAAAAAGCTTTAAAAGAGTTTGATAATTTTGTATCCATCTTGAGAAATCATGATATTGATGTGTTTGTAGTTGAAGATACAGTTGAACCGCATACTCCTGATAGTATATTTCCTAACAACTGGATAACTTTCCATAAAAATGGAACCATTATCCTTTATCCCATGTTTGCTGTAAATAGAAGACTAGAACGTAAAGATACCGTTTTGGAAGAAATAAAAAACAGATATAACATTAAGCATACAATCGACTATTCTACTAAGGAAAATCAAAATATATTTTTGGAAGGAACAGGAAGTATAATTTTAGATAGAAATGAAAATAAAGCATACGCCTGTCTTTCTCCAAGAACAGACAAAGAATTATTTCTACAATTCTGCAAGGATATGAATTATGAGCCGGTTTATTTCTATTCAGTTGATATGAATGGAAATGAAATCTATCATACCAATGTTATGATGTGTGTTGCAGACAAGTATGCAGTAGTGTGCATGGAAAGCATTAAGGATAAAAATGAATATGAGCATCTAAAAACAAGCCTAGAACAATCAGGGAAAGTTATTGTTCCTATTAGTTATAATCAAATGAATCATTTTGCGGGTAATATGCTTCAAGTAAAAAACAAGAAAGAGGAAACATTTTTGGTAATGTCCACTCAAGCATATGATTCTTTAAACAGTGAGCAAATAAAAACATTGGAACAGTTTGATCCAATAATTCATGCTCCTATTAATACTATTGAGCAGAATGGAGGCGGTAGTGCAAGATGTATGATGGCTGAAATTTATTTATCAAAAAAAATAATTTTATAAAAAAATTATTAAAGTGCTGCAAAAGTTATACATAAAAAACTATGCTATTATTGATGAAATCAATATAGATTTTGATAAACATTTGAATGTTATCACTGGTGAAACTGGTGCTGGAAAATCTATAATACTAGGTGCGCTCTCCTTAATTTTAGGAGAGCGTGCTGATAGTACAGTGCTTATCAATACTTCAGAAAAAAGTATAGTAGAGGTTTTGTTTGACACCAAAGGGAATCAAGAATTTGAATCCTTATTAAAGGAAAATGATTTAGATGAGCAACAACCCACAATCATTAGGCGAGAAATAGCTCCAAATGGAAAATCAAGAGCATTTATAAATGACACTCCAGTAAATTTAAATACTTTAAACCAGTTAACAGCCTGTTTAGTTGATTTGCACCGACAATTCGATAATAGAGCATTGGATGACAACAAATTTATGTTTGAATCCGTAAATGCCATAGGCAATGTTTTATCTGGAACTAAAGATTATAGAAAAAGATTTGAACATTTTAAATATTTAGAACTCAAAAAGAATAATTTACTTTCTGAACAAACGCAATGGCAAAAAGAAGCAGACTACCATCAATTCCTATTTGATGAACTTGAAGAGGCCAATTTCAAACCTGATGAAATAGAACAATTAGAAGTGCAACTAAAACAGTTGGGTAACGTTGAGTTAATTCAAAATACACTCTCCGAAACTATACATATATTATCTGAAAGTGAACCATCTATTGTACAAGAAATACGCAAACTCAATCAACAGCATCTAAGCATCAGTAATTATCATCCCGAATCGGAAATGCTGGCTCAAAGATTGTCTGTTTGTTATGAGGAACTGAAGGATATAGCTCAAGAAAGCGAAAATCTAAAAAACAAAATTGACATTAATCCACTTACTTTACAAGAAGTACAGGAAAGATATGATTTAGGCAATAGATTGTTTAAAAAACACGTGGTTAATTCAACAGAGGAATTATTAAAGATTTGGGAATCATTAGCTGACAGTCTTAGCAAGCAACAAAACCTTTTTCAAGAAATAGAAATCTTAGAAAAAGAAATAGCAGTCGAAAAAACAAACCTTGAGAAAACTGCGTTTGAACTTTCAAAAGCACGAATAAAAGCAATAGAAGAATTAGTACCTTCAATCAACAATTTATTACATCAAATCGGTATGCCAAATGCTCGTTTTGAAATAAAGTTGGAGGAAGCACAGGAATTAAATATTTTTGGGAAAGACCAGATACAGTTCCTATTAGATGCAAATAAAAGTGGCAAGTTACTGCCCATTCAAAAAGCCGCTTCTGGAGGTGAACTCAGTAGAATAATGCTAAGCATTAAAACGCTTACTGCAAAAGCATTGCATCTACCAACTTTAATCTTTGATGAGGTGGATACTGGAATTTCAGGAGAAGCTGCTAAGCAAGTAGGTATCCTTTTAAGATCTTTAGGAGCATACCATCAAATCCTATGCATTACGCATCAGCCACAGGTTGCAGGCAAAGGGAATAGGCATTTTTATGTGTACAAAGAAGAAGAAAACAAGAAAATAAGCACTAAAATAAAAGAATTGAATTCTAATGAACGCATTCAGCTTATTGCGACAATGATTGGCGGAGCTTCTCCAAGTGAAGCAGCTTTGAAAAACGCCAAAGAGTTAGTAACTAATGAGCAATAAGTTTTATGGTAAAATCACTAACGGGGTCTTACCCTCAGTTACCAATTCATTCATGATATTAGTTTTAAGAAAATAATCAGTAAATATTCTATTTTTCTTTTGTACTACTAATATCTCATCTATTTTATTATTAATCACTTTTTTAATTTCATCTAGAGCATTATCACTTTGATAAACTCTATATCCAGTTTTAAATCGGTGTTCAAACAAAGCTACCAATTCTAACATTTTTCGTTCTGTTTCTCTTAAAAGTAACTTGGAATTAGTGACAGTGATAAATATTAATTGAGCATGCTCATTATGTATGAATTTCAAAAAGTTATTGAGTTCAATTAAATTTATTGGATTACTCTCACTTACATAAACATAAATCCGCTCTTGAGAAAAAACATCAATACCGCTAGGCAATGCTATCATTATATTTTCAGTCTTTTCAATAAGTTGCAAAGCCATACTTCCAATAAAAACTTGTTTGAAAAACCCGGTACCTTTCAAACCTAAGAAGATAAGATTTTCATATTCTTCTTTAATCAAATGATTAATTGTAAATTGTAAAGGAATATCATTGACTAAAATACTAAGATTTATGGATTCATGAACATGGGTTCTAGCCATTTCTTTTAATCTTTCTATTGCATCCTCATTTGATTTACTTATTATATTAGCTTTGCTTTCAATATCAGATAGTCCTGGAGTTAAAAATGTATTTTGATGCACCAATAATAATACAGCATTAGTATATCGAGCCAGCGTATTCGCATATTTAATTAATTGAACAGAATATTCTGAAAAATCTATAAGAAGAATGAGTCGT
Source organism: Edaphocola sp. (assembly GCA_035497795.1). GTDB lineage: Bacteria > Bacteroidota > Bacteroidia > Chitinophagales > Chitinophagaceae > Edaphocola. Next base: position 70,090 of record DATJCU010000010.1, read on the forward strand.
CTTTTCATTTTTGTTAAACTTTAAATCGAAGTATTATTGTTTTAAGCACTTTTCAAATTCTATAAAATCATCAGCACTATCCGCCATTACCATTAAAACATCATCCTCCTCAATAATAGAAGAACCTATAGGACGAATGTACTGATTATTTCTTTTAATTATGGCAATGATTGCCGTTTCAGGAAATTTCAAATCCACAATTCTTTTATTAATTACAAAATAATTGGGCAGGATTTCAAATTCTCTCATTATGGATTTATTTAAATCCAACTCTAGGTAATCCACTTTTAAAACCTTCTTTTCCTCTTGAGGTAATGCTACTTTCAACCATTTGGCAACTATAGATAATGTAGTCCCTTGAAACAAAACAGAGGTAAGTGATATAAAAAAGACAATATTAAAAATCATATCTGCTTTTTCAATTCCAGCTAATAATGGATAAGTAGCAAAAACGATTGGTACTGCACCTCTAAGCCCCACCCATGAAATAAACAATCGTCGCCTTAACTTCATTTTAAAAAAGACTAAACTGATAAAAACACTCACTGGTCTAGCCACAAATATTAAAAATAACGAAATCATTAAACCGATTCCGATTAATGGAACTATTTGAGAAGGAAAAATCAATAGGCCTAGTGTCAAGAATAAAACAATTTGCATGAGCCATGCAAGACCATCAAACATTTGAAGTATTGTTTTCTTTTGAATTAATTCTTGATGACCTAAATATACGGCACTAATATAAATAGCCAAAAAGCCATTACCACCAATAAAATCAATAAATGAAAAGGTAATAAACATTAAGGCAATAACTAAAACTGGATATAAACCTTGAAAACCAAGATTAATTTTATTAATCACAAATTTACTTAGCCTCCCAAAGACAAATCCACCTGCAGCACCTAAAATCATTTGTTTAAAAAACATAGGAAGCACCGAAGCGAAACTTTGATCTGGATTAAGGACTAATGATAAAAACAAAATAGTCAAGACATATGCCATAGGGTCATTACTACCACTTTCAAACTCCAAGGTTGGGCGTATATTACTTTTTAGGGCTATACTCCGAGAGCGTAAAATAGAGAAGACAGCGGCAGCATCTGTAGAAGAAACAATAGAGCCTAATAGCATACTTTCATAAAAAGTAAAATCAGTAATAGACCATACAAATCCTCCAACGACAAGTGCTGTTATTAAAACCCCAAGCGTAGATAAAGTGAGCCCTTGATATAAAATGGGTTTAACAGCTTTCCAATCGGTATCCAAACCTCCCGAAAAAAGTATAAAGTTTAAAGAAACAATACCTATAAACTGGGTAAGACCCGGATTATTAAAATAAATTTTACCTATCCCTTCTGAACCGGCTAACATGCCTATTCCTAGAAATAAAATTAAGGCCGGAACACCAAATCTATAAGAGGTTTTCCCTAAAATAATACTTAAAAAAAGTAAAATAGAACCCAATAATAATATATTCTCAATAGTAATATTCATCCGCTATTTATTTGGTAGTGTTAAAAAAAGTGTGTATATAGATTTTTGTAATAAGCGTTTTTGTTAATAAAATGCTGTTTGTCGGTGAGTGTTTTCCACTGAAAATTTTTAGGATAAAAAGCCCTTAAAAGCTTTTTATCCGTATAGAAAATTTTATGGGGTAAACACGTACATCGTTTCTTTTTTTTATTTGTTTAAACTTCAAAGTTAATGAAAATTTAATTTCTGTGATTGTTTAAATTGATATATTGGGTAATTGTATTCTGGCCTCTCCATCGCCACACCTCCTAATAAGAATAAAACAGATTCAGGGCTAGGCATTGAACTCCGCATTCATAATGCTCTTTTGTAGTTCCTATTCAGCCGCTCTATCCAATTAGTAGTGTATATCATTCTGCGGATGACTTTTTCATAATTCAAGTAATTAGTCAAGCCTTAAAAAGCAAATTTACTATTTTTTCGGATTAATAAAAGGCAGGAAAACAGATAAAACATTTTTTGTAAAAAGTGCCAAAAAGATGATTCCCATTTATTGATCATCCTTTTGAAGTTAAATGCTGCTGCTACAAGCAAAATATTGTTTATAGCTAATTAAAGGTTCGATGGCTGGTCTTGTTTTGTGAGCGTAAAAGCTTTAGAACAAAATAAGAAATTTATTAAAGAATAGAAAATCTGACTTAAATTCCATTATTTTACTGAACTACCCATTTAATAACTTTAATATTGCCATTATACCTAATACGCACTATATATACACCAGAAGTAGCAAAAGGTATTTTCAGTAATATTTCTGTTGCTCCTGCAATCGATTGTAAAGGCAAGATAGTTCTACCCAAAAGGTCTGTAATTACCATTTGGCTGTTTTCAGGGAAACCTAGCTTACAAATGAGTTTGGACTGACCGTGTTGACTAGGGTTGGGATACAACCAAATACTGTCACTTAATGGTGGAGGTTGAGGCGTATCCACCGAGGCTGTATCATAGTTGTGAAAAAAATTGGGACAATCTGGTGCAAAGCAGCCATTACTATCCAAACGCACCAACCATGGTGCCTGAACCGGTAACTGTGTAAATCCATAAGCAAGAAAACTGCCATCTGGCAAAAGTGCAGATTCATATAAAAAATTATAAACGTAAGGAGAATTGCTATGTTTAAAAATACGGGTCCATAGACTGTCACCATCCTTGCTCAACTTCACGACCAAACCTTCACTCCTTCTAGTACTACCTACTTGATAATCAAACTGAACATCAGATTGATATTTATCTGTATTTCCAAAAGCTATGATACTGTTATCACCCAAAACGAAACCGGAACTAAATTCCTCTCCGCTTGGTGAAAGGTCTATTAATTTATCCCAAATAGTATTGCCATCAGTATCCAGTTTACATATCCTTCCGGCACTATTCTTCTTATTACCGATTGCTGGTGGTATTGCTGCATAACCTATACAAATAATATTTTCTTCATTATCGACTTGGATATTATAAAGCCTGCTCCCTAAAGATCCCGGCAAAACTTTATGCCATATTTTGTTGCCCTGCAAATCTGTCTTAAACACAATAGCATTGGTACTATTGGATCCATATCCCTGAGTTTCACCACATATCAGTAGATTGTTATCATTATCTTTAACTATAGAAAAGGTTTTTACCCATTCTGTGCTATCAATCGTTTTTTGCCATTGCATATTACCAGAAGTATCAAAACACCAAATCCGATTTTGAGGAATCATATAGGCATTACCACTTCCTGTGTCAAAATTGTAATACAGCGGCAATATGAATAACTGGCTGTCGTTAACCACCAGGGCAGAAAGAGCGTTAAAATTGTTATAATCCATAGGATATTCTTTTTCCCAAATAAGGTTAAAATCTAAATCTCTTTTTTGAATAGAAAGCACCGTTCTTTTGATTACATAATCAATCATCCCATCATTCATGGATACTTTTACAACCTTGAATACTTTAGCTAAAGAAAATATGAAATTCTTACTGCTATCTGCATATAAAGTTGCAAAAGGAGTATAATGATTTAAGGTATCTGTGGAATCGACAAGCACTTCGGGGGGAATAACTTTCTGATTAATAATATTTCCATTCCAATCCACTTTGTACCAAATATAAGTTCTAAAACCAGCAATTGAGATCGATTGAAAAATAATAGTTTTCCTATTCGAATCAACAAGAATAAAACGACCACTGGGAACCTCCCGCCGATCAACACTATCTCCATTATACAAATATGTTTTTGAAAAGGTGTTTTCTTGAGCCATCACCATTTTAGAAACAGGAAATAATATAATAAAAAATACAATAAAATAATATATACGAAAACCCATAATAATATTGGTTGAATCAAATTTAGAAATAAAAACACTCAAATAGCACTATTTAAATACAATAAGTTTCTTGGTCTTAATGAATCTACCTTTTATCATCAATCCATAGGTATATAATCCGTTATGCCATTTGGCAATATCAACATTAACAGCATGTTTACCTTCCATTAACTTTTGTTCAAATACTTTTTCACCCAACATATTTATAAAAACCAAACGTGCATTAATAGCATCATCAGCTATAATATGAACATTTATTTGTATTTTATGCTTTGCAGGATTGGGAATAGCATTACCTAGGGATGAAATAGCATTAATCTCCTGTTTTAAATCATTATTTCCAAGTCTATCACTTAAAATCGGAATATCTTCATAATGATGATGCCAAGGTTTCTGTTTTAAATCCAGAAAAGAAAAGTAATTATAAACAAATTTGCCAGATTTATGTATTAAAAAAGCCTTCAATAAATTAACAATTTTAAACTATAAATAATTAATTCTTTTAAAATAATCCTTAACAAAGATAGTTAAAGGTTTACTAAAACCCAAATCAAGTATAGTGCTTATTTATACTTGAAAATCGATTCTAAAAAAGTCGGAACACCAAATCTATAAGAAGTCTTCCCTAAAATAATACATAAGTTAAATAGAACCCAATAATAATATATTTTCAATAGTAATATTCATCCGCTATTTATTTGGGATATGATTTTTTTTCAAATAAAATAGAAACCCATCCATTTTCGTCTGTTTGCTTTTGTAATTCAAAACCATTCTGATTTGTTTTTTCTAAAATTATAGGAATATCTTGATCCTTTAATATCCCACTTAACAATAACAACCCTCTGGTTTTCAAACAATAGTTTAATTCGGACATAGATTCTAAAAGTATGTGCCTGTTGATATTTGCTAATACAATATCATATTTAAAATCGTTATCCAATAAAGAAATATCACCCTGTACAACTTTTATATTTCTACATTTGTTATTGGCTACATTTTCTAATGCGTTTGTATAAGACCACTCATCGATATCTATAGCATCAATATGTTTTGCACCTAAAAATTCTGCTAAAATTGCTAATATACCTGTACCGGTTCCATAATCCAATACATATTTTCCAATAAAATCCATATTGCTCATTTGTAGCATCATTTGACGTGTCGTAGCATGATGACCAGTACCAAATGACATTTTTGGTGTTATTTTAATATCATATCGTACTCCAGGAATGGGTTGATGAAAATAGGCACGAACACTGACAAAATCTGAAATTACTACCGGTTCAAAATTTGACTCCCAGCTTGCATTCCAATTTTGATCTGGAAGTTCACTAATAATAATTCTAGACTTAAATTTACCTGCTAAATCTTGAACCTGTTCTTTTATTTTATTCCAATCCTGAGTATAGGCAATTAGTATATTTCCTTCTAACTCTTCTACACCTAAAATCTCCTCCATACCGCCTAAAACACCTAACCAAAGTTGCTGTTCTTCAATACTATTAACTTGTATTTCAATTTTAAAATAATTCATAGTTTTTTTGTATAAAAAGAGAGGATTGCCAAAGTTAAGCAACCCTCTCTAAAATATCAACCTTAAATTTTGTCTTATCTATTTACTCTACTTCCAGGACGACTTAAATTTGAATTTTCCATATCATCTGATGCATCATCAGCATTTACTTCAAGATTCTTTTCTTGACTTCCGATTGTACCCGGTTTAGACGAATCAAATATTATATGATTAACCTCTTCGTCAAAAATTTTAAATTCAGTACGACGATTCAATTGGCGTCCAGCAGGATTATCTTTACCATCAACCACTTCTTGAGCCACCTTATTTTTATCACCCATTCCTTCAGCAGAAAGTCTAGAAGCAGCAATACCACCATTGTTAATTAAGTAATCAACTACTGATTGTGCTCTACGTTGTGACAAACCTTCATTATAATTAGCAGTTCCTTTTCCATCAGTATAGGAGAATATTCTAACATCAATGGAAGGATTATCTCTCATTAAGTCAATTAATTTCTCTAAGTCAGTAACAGATTCTGGTCGTAATGTAGCTTCATTGAAATCATAGAATACATTATCCATACGGAAATTACTATTATCAATAAAATTAACATACAAATCAACCTCTACTGTATTATCAGATGCAGAACGAGCTATTCCCTCTGTACTTACATTAAAGCTAGAAGAAGTATATTTAGGTTTATCCGCTGTAAAAGAATATGAATGTTCTCTTAGGGTATTAAACTCAAATCTTCCATCAGTGGAATTAAATGTAGTCAATTTTCCAGTCTCATCCACCATTTTCACAACGGTTTCTTTTACTAACTCCTGAGTTTTTACATCAATTACTCGTCCTAATACTTTTAATTTCGGTTCAAATTGTACTCTGAAGATATCATCACAACAAGTTGGATTTTTCAAAGCTTCAGTTCCAATTCTATTGGAAACCACATAACCATCTGGTTTACCATAAGGATCTAAAACGAAATACATATCATCAGCTGGAGTATTAATAGGATAGCCCATATTTTTCACCGCTGAATATCTTGAAGGGCTATTACCCGCCATTGAGGCTTCAAAAACATCATATCCACCCATAGTTACCCATCCATCGGAGGAGAAGTAAAGTTTATTGGTACGTGTATCAAAAAAAGGTGTTATTTCATTCCCCTTAGTATTGATTTGTTTACCAATATTTTGAGGTCTTCTATAAGTTTTTTGTCTAGAATCATAAACAGAATACCAGATATCAAAACCACCTCTACCTTGTAATTTTCTATTTGAAGAGAAGAAAAGTACTTCTTTCTTTCCAATTTTAGCAAAGAAAGGATGTGTACTAGAAGATTCTGTTTCATTAATACCGAATCCTAATTCTTGAGGGTTACCCCAGCGATCATTTTCAAATTCAGAAACATAAATACGACAAATAGAACCTGTATCTCCTTTTAAATCCAAACATTTAGTGAAATAAAATCTATCACCGCCTTCTGTGAAACTACCATTTCCAACATGAAATTTAGGATCGTTAAACTTTCCATCCATGAAAGGTAGTGGCCATGTAAAAGTATCTACTTTAGAGAATTTATCTTTTCTGGAAACCATGAATCTAGATGTATATTCATGCTTTTTATTTGTAATTTTTTCAGCTTGTCTATTGTAATGCATTGTAGAAAACAATAGCGCAGTATCCCCTAATGGAATTGGAGAGAGTTCGGTATTAACAGAGTTAATATTGGTACCTAATTCAGCAATGGTAACAGCTTCTGGATTCTCCAAAGACTTCATTCCCATTTTACAACCTTTAATCTGTAAATCAGACTCTTTCACTAAAGGCTTAAGCTCTTTAGATGGCTTTGGATTATCACTAATAAATTTCTGGAAAGCATCAATTGCTCTTTCATACTCACCACTCATCTTTAACATCAAAGCCTCTTTGAACTTAGCTTCAGGATAAACTGCTTTGGCCATACCATAAACATCTCCATAACCTTTAGCTGCGGGCTCATAATCTCTCAACCTCCACAAGCATTCGGCCAATTGATATTTTAAGTATGGATTACGAGGTTGTTCAATCGTTAATTGATCATAATACTCAGATGCATTAGCAAAACTACCGTCTTTAAACAAAACATCAGCCCAGCGTAATTTTTGAGCATAGTTCAATTTTGAAACTGGATCATCAGCTCTCTTTCCGTATTTATCTCTTTCTCGACTTTGTGCTACTGCATCGTAATTGGATACACTAGAAAGAATAAGTGCACCTGCTAATAAAAAAAGTATTGGTTTGCGTTTCATAATTTATGCAACGTTGGATTATAATTTATGTATTTATTAATATTGAATCTAATAGAAATTAAATTCTAAAAACGTAATATTCTAAAATCTTGAGCAAGGATATAATAATCGTCTTGCAAACTGTAATGGATTTGGAGCAATATATTGAACCATCAACTCAAATCCACCATACCCATTGGTACTTTGTTTTAAGTTAGATGTGTTAAAGTCATATGCGGCACCTATTCTGAAATTATTAAATTCTACACCAGCAGTAACCATTGCAGCATCCATTAATCTATACCATCCTCCTACAAATACTGAAGGGGCATCAGGCATTGTATAATCATCTCCAAGTTTATATAACAACTCTGTTCCACCAATTAATTCAAAAGCTGTAGATTGAGTTTGCATTAAAACAGCTGGTCTAATTTGAAATCTTTCTCCTACGCCAATTAAAGCACCTGCCTGACTGGTATATCTTATACCCAATCCAACATCTTTAGTAGCTTGTTGCTTTTGGAATGATTCTAATGGCTGAGTTAAGTTATTAGCTCCTGATCCTAACACAAAGGAGAACTTGTCAGTTGGTGCAAAAGAAAAGGCTACACCAGCATTCATCAAAAATGCTCCGGTTCTGTTATTAAGATTATTATAAATAGGATCTAATCCACTTACAAATCCACCATTATTAAAATCTCCAGCAAAATACAATTTGCTTAAATCGATATTTTTATTGGCATATCCTGCTTGTAAGCCTACAGTTAAGGCAGCGGTTCCACTCTCTCCAAAAAACTTATGATAAGCTACTGAAGCTAATGCTGAAAAATTATTCAGATTTCCATCACCTGCTCGATCATTATACAATTGAGCACCAATTGCAAGATAATCATCTATAGAGATATCCCGGATTACTGGCATATCAAAAGAGACAGCGATGGTTTTAAAAGCTGCAACACCTAATGCTTCACGCCATTGATCACGATATATCGCAGAAACCCTATAATCACCTTGAAAAGCCCCGGTAAAAGCAGGATTAATGGTCATTGGAGTAGCATTAAATTGTGTAAAGTGCACATCCTGTGCTTTTGCAGTAAAGCCAATAAAAAGAGCACTTGTTACAAATAACGCTCCTGCTATAATTTTTCTACACTTCATATTATTGTCTGAATATTAATATTATTAACAAATTATTTGATTCCAAAAAATGAACTAAATGCTTTGAAGCCTTAAAAGTCCTAAATATTTTTTAAAATTCCTTGCTTTTTCAAATATTTTTTAAAAAAAATTCTTTTTTCAACTATTTTTACCTGATTAATGTTACATTTCCAGTCTTTTGAACAGTTTTTCGGGTATTCTTCTCGACTAGTTTTATCACATAAACATAAACTCCTAAAGGGGTGGGTTGACCTAAATACTTTCCATCCCAACCATTATTCAAATCTTCTGAGGTAAAAACTTTATTACCCCATCTATTATACACTTCAAAACTCAATAATTCAAAATTGCCTCTAAATACCGGTTTTAAGGTATTTACATTAGGATTGAAAGCATTAGGCATATCAACAACGCCTTCTTCATTTATTCTGAAATCTACAGAATCTGTTAAAGAACAACCCTCATCAGTAGTAGCCGTTACAAAGTATCGAGTATCTTTTATGGGTGTAAAAATTGGATTAGAACTATTCGGATCACTAATTCCGGATACTGGGAACCATTTAAAAAAGACTGCATTTGTAAAAGGATTCAACTGCAGGGATTCCCCAAGCCACATATTTACCGAATCTGGTAAAGATAGTACAGCTGCTGGTTGGACAGTAATATTTACATAAGAAGTATCTTTACATCCAAATTCATTTTCAGCCACTAATTGAAATCTAGTATCCGTCTCTGGAGTTAATCCAGGATTTTTAATATTAGGATTAGAAACCCAATAATCTGGAGTCCAAGTATAATGATAATTTGGATTTAATGGCGTGTTTTCTAGCGTACTGTAAACAAATGGTATAACTGTTTCTCCAGGGCATATAGCAGTATCTTTTGGAGTCAAATCTACAAATGCTCCAGGATTTACAGTAAGCACCATAGTATCCTTACCCGTACATCCAATATCTGTTTGAACAGTGACGATTATATTTGTAGAAGTAGTGCCTGCCAAAATTACGGGTGCAACCGAATTAGGGTCATTAAATACACCAGAAGGAGACCAAGAGTATTGATAAACCCCTCCTGTATCTTGTGGGAATACTTCTGCAAACATTTGCAAGGCCTCATAAGAACAGATGGAAGAATCATTACCGATATTTACTTTAATATCATCTACTCTTACTTTTAATGTTATAGTAGAGGCACGACAATTGGTATCTAAAGAAGGGATCTTAACCTTATATTGATATTCATAATCGCCAGGAGAGGGGAAAGAGAAACTACTATAATTGATATCACTAATAATGATATTAGGTGTATTTGGAACCCACTCATAATCCAAAACTCCAAATATAGTATCTACTTCCAATTCCACTTCTAACTGTTGACCAAAACAAATACCAGTATCAATAACACTAGAAGAAAGTAAAATAGAATCTTGAATAATCACTACAGATGAATCTAAATAATCATTATTGTTTCCGCAACTATATGGAGACAATATTTTTACAATACATGTTTTATTTGGACCAGGATTCACCAATGGTAAGCCTTTAACAATTATTTCAGCAGAAACAGCATTTGCTGGAATTGTTACACTTCCAGGTAAGAATTGATAATCGACTCCATTTACACCAGTACCTGCTAAATCATAAGGGATTACTAATGGAGTAGGTAAAGCATTAGGGCGATAAACAGTAATAACTGCAGGAGGACAACCTCTAACCGTATGGGCAGTATCACTTAAACTGTTTTGAGAAAGCGTATCCATTCCAGAGGCAGAAGTGGTTATAGCTGGAGAGCTTAAACTACCCGCCTTAATAAATACTCCAGAATTTAAAGAACCATCCGAAACATCAGCAACAGCCATCTTTAAATGATATGTATCACAAGGAGAAACATTTTGTATTGCTGTCAACACAGTAGTAAAACCATTGAAAACAATAGATTGTCCTGTTGCATTATCAACAAAATATTGTGTATAAGGTGCACCGGGATATTGGTTGCTACAAGTAGAAATAGGACCACCACCTACACCAGAATTAATAGAATTAATAGCTACTGGAATATTTGTCGTTCCTGGAACTAAGGCTATATTTCTCTTTGTAGGTAAAGCAGGAATGTTAGAAACTATTCCAGGACCCGTAATTAAGAAGCCAAAAACATCATTGAAAGAAGTACAAGCAAAAACAGGATATTCTTCTGAACCAAACACATATTGGAACTTAACAGTATCACCAGCTGGAACGAAATCAAATTCAAGTATACATGCATTATTGGTGTTAGCATTAACCATTGCAGCCAAATCAGGATCACCAGGTCCTGTTGATTGAGAGGACATACCTTGAATTGCAGGTGCATTGACACCAATCAAATTGCCATTAGTCTTTGCTAAGCCTGTTACTAAAAGAATGCCACTGTCAATTCCTAGATTACTACTACCTTCAAAAGTTCCACTACATAAAGTCTTACAATTTAAAGTAGGATTTAAAGTTATAACACCACTCCCCACCAGCTTGTTAACCAATTGAGTTGCGGTAACATTATCATCAATTACTAATTGTGCATTTGCTCGATCGTTCATTAATAATGATAATAGCAAGAATAATAAAATATTAATTTTCATTGCTAGTCTTTTCATACTTATTGTATTTTATTACTAATTGTATTTTATAATGATTATTACTTATTTTTTGAAAAATTCTCTATGAAAATTTTTTAAAGGTAGTTAAAGTTTTTTAAAAACGCAATAAAAGAGTAATAAAAAAGTAGCAAATTTTCAATTGCTACTATAAAAAATCAAAAAATCAAAAAATCTTCTATTTAATTAAACCAAATTGGCGACTTAATTCCATCATTTTATCAATTGGTTTTTTAGCTGCTAATCTTAAAGCTTCCTCCATTGTTATTTCCGGAGCATCGTACATTAGACACAAATATATTTTCTCTAAAGTATTTAATTTCATATATGGGCAGTTATTACAAGCACAATTATTATCTGGTGGTGCAGCAATTAGGGTTTTCGTAGGTGCGTTTTTCTGCATTTGGTGCAAAATACCAGCTTCAGTGGCTACAATAAATGTTTGTGAATCATCTGTTTGTACAAAATTAAGTAATTGAGATGTGGAACCTATAAAGTCAGCTACTTTTAACACTGCTTCTTCACATTCTGGATGGGCAATAACTTTTGATTCGGGATGCTGTTCTTTTAATCGAGATATTTTTTCTAAAGAAAATAATTCATGAACAATACAAGAACCGTCCCACAGTAGCATATCCCTACCCGATTTCTTATTAATATATGCACCTAAGTTTCTATCTGGTGCAAAAATAATTTTTTGATCTTTAGGTAAGCTTTCCACTATTTTTTGAGCGTTGGAAGAAGTACAGATAATATCACTTAATGCCTTCATTCCTGCACTACAATTGATATAGGTAATAACAATATGATCAGGATGTTCTGCTTTAAATTTAGCAAATAATTCAGGAGGACAACTGTCGCTCAATGAACATCCTGCATTCAAATCAGGTAATAATACCTTTTTGGTGGGATTTAGAATTTTTGCTGTTTCAGCCATAAAATGTACCCCAGCAAAAACAATAACATCAGCTTCTGTTTTTGCAGCCTGTTCTGCTAAGCCCAAACTATCTCCAATATAATCAGCTATATCCTGAATTTCAGATTCTTGGTAATAATGTGCCAACAAAACAGCATTCCGTTCCTGCTTCAACCTTTTTATTTCTTCAAAAAGATCCAAACGAGGATCAATAGGAGCATCTACAAATCCTTTTGTAGCTACATCTGCCATAAGCACATCTAAATCGAGTGTTTGATTCATTTTTTATTAATTTTAATAAAAGTATTACTATACTTCTATCATCTCAGACTACTATTTAAAATGAAAGTTTAATTTAAGATACAAATGTCGTAAATTTTATTAGATTTAAAAAGTTTCAACTACTTTTTCTATTGTTTTTTTAATCTTTTGTTTATTTTCCTTAATTTGTGCTTCTTTTAATTCAACAAGAAAATCCATTCACACAAATATTATTTTTAAAAATTAATAATTAATGAAAAAGCTTTTATTATTATTATCCGTTTCACCATTTATGGCAATGGCACAAAAACAACTATTAACTCCAGAAACATTATGGCAATTGGCCAAAGTAGGTGTAAACACTTCGCTACCAGATGGCAAACGCACACTTTATACTGTTGGGCACACTAATTTGACTACTCAAAAGACCGCATCAATAAAATTCATCTTAAACAATGAAACTGGGCAAAGTATTTCTACAAATGTTTTAGATGGCAAAAATTATGTACAATGGGATAAGAATGGATTATATGCAAGCAATGACGGCTCTTTGTTTTTATCTAAAGATGAAGGAAAAACATGGACTCGTATTCATAATAATTTAAAAGATGTGGATAATATTCGAATCGCTCCGGATGGTGAAACGATAGCATTCAGCAAAGAAGTACTCATTCAGAAAGTGATGGGAAGAGACAAATATAATGATGTCCCAAAGAGTAGTGGATATATATTTGATGATTTAGACTATAGACATTGGGATCATTTTAATGAAGGAAAGTTTTCTCATCTTTTTATTACTAAAGTAAATAGTACTGAATCTAAGGATTTATTAAAAGGAGAACCATATTATGTGCCTCAAATGCCTTTTGGAGGAGTGGAAGATTTTATATTCAGTAATGACAGTAAAACCTTATTATATGTTTGTAAGAAAAAAGCTGGAAAAGCGTATGCAGAAAGTACCAATACAGATTTGTATGCTTATGATATTGCATCTGAAATTACTACAAACTGGACAGAAGGTATGATGGGTTATGATAAAAACCCGGCTTTTAGTCCTGATGGAAAACATATTGCCTGGACCAGCATGGCTAGAGATGGTTTTGAAGCGGACAAGGTAGATATTTACATTATGGATTTAGCTAGCAAAAAGAAAACAAACCTAACTGCTGGATGGGATGAGACGGTTGATGGCGGTTTTATTTGGAGTAATGACAGTAAAACCATTTATTTTAATGCGGCATACAGAGGAACAGTGCAATTATTTTCGGTAAAACCAGCACAAGCCAATAAAGTAACAAAAATTACAGAAGGGAAATTTGATATTACAAGCATTGTCAGTCAGAATAAGAATGATCTAATTGTTACCCGTACGGATATGAATCATGCTAACGAGATCTTTAAAGTTAATTTAAAGACCAGCAAAATGGAGAATCTTAGTAAAGCAAATGATGCTATTTATGATAATTTAGAAATGTGTTCATCCGAATTAAAAATTATCAAAAATAGTGAAGGTAAAGATATGGGTGTATGGGTTGTTTATCCACCTAATTTCGATAAAAACAAGAAATACCCAACACTTTTATATTGTCAAGGAGGTCCACAATCTGCATTGAGTCAATTCTTTAGTGTAAGATGGAATTTTGCTTTGATGGCAGCTAATGGTTATATCATTGTTGCACCAAATAGAACAGGTTTACCGGGTTGGGGCACCAAATGGAATGAAGATATCAGTGGTGATTGGGGTGGACAACCTATGAGGGATTACTTAACTGCTATTGACGAAATGGCAAAAGAACCCTATGTAGATGCAAACAGATTAGGAGCTGTAGGAGCAAGCTATGGCGGATATAGTGTATATATGCTTGCTGGAATTCACAATAACAGGTTTAAAACTTTTATTGCTCATTGTGGTTTATTTGATATGAAAAGTTGGTATGGAACTACAGAAGAAATGTGGTTTGCAAATTGGGATTTAGGTGGTAATTATTGGCAAAAACCAATTCCAAAAGCATATACTGATTTTGATCCTAGTAATTTTGTAGATAAATGGAATACACCTATTTTAATAATTCAAGGCGGAATAGATTTCAGAGTTCCAATAGAGCAAGGGTTACAAGCATTTAAAGCTGCACAACTTAAAGGATTAAATTCTAAATTATTATATTTCCCAGATGAAAACCACTGGGTTTTAAAAGCACATAATGGATTAGTTTGGCAAAGGACATTTTTTGAATGGTTAAAAGAAACATTATAGTTTACTTAAAACAAAAAAATCATGAAATTACATACCATAGATACTGGATTATTTAAATTGGATGGCGGTGCAATGCATGGGGTTGTACCCAAAAGCTTATGGAATAAACTCAACCCCGCTGATGAAAACAATTTATGTTCTTGGGCGATGCGTTGTTTATTAATTGAAGAAGGGAATCGTTTGATATTAGTTGATACTGGAATCGGAGAAAAACAAGATGCAAAATTTATGGGTCATTACTATTTGCATGGAGCAGGAAATATGATACAATCTATTAAAAATGCAGGATTCAGTCCTGAAGATATAACCGATGTATTTCTAACTCATTTACACTTTGACCATGTAGGAGGCGCCGTAAAAAGAGCGGACGAAAAGTTAATGCCTACTTTTAAAAATGCCACCTATTGGAGTAATAGTCAACATTGGGAATGGGCAATAAATCCAAATGATAGAGAAAAGGCTTCTTTTCTGAAAGAAAACATTCTACCAATTCAAGAGTCTGGTCAACTACAGTTTTTTGATGGAAAAGACGGAGCAGAGTTTATGCCTGGTTTTAAAGTTAGATTGGTGAATGGTCATACTGAGTCTATGATGTTACCACAATTAGATTATAAAGGTCATACCCTTTTATATTGTGCAGATTTATTTCCAAGTATAAACCATATCCCACTACCATGGGTAATGGCTTATGATACTCGTCCATTGGAAACCCTAAAAGAAAAGAAAAAGATCTTAGCAGAAGCTATTGATGGTGACTGGCTTCTTTACTTTGAGCATGACGCTGTTAACGAAATCTGTAGTTTATCAGGAACAGAAAGAGGTGTAAGGAGTAAAGAAACATTTCAATTGAGTGCTTTATAAAATTAGAACGATTAATAGTTAAAAAAGGAATTCATAGTATCCAAGTTTAATAATAAAAAATGCAAATTGAAAATTTTCAATTTGCATTTTTTATTTGAGTTGCTCTTCATTACATAAAACCTAATTCCAACTTTGCTTCTTCAGTCATCATACTCATATTCCATTGAGGATCAAAAGTAAGTTGCACATTAACATCTTTTACTCCTTCAATTTCTTGTATTTTCTTTTGAACATCAAAAACAATATCTCCAGCTACGGGACAAGCAGGAGCAGTTAAGGTCATAAGTATTTCTACAGAATTATCATCTTTAATTTCAATTTTGTAAATCAGACCTAAATCATAAATATTAACTGGCAATTCAGGATCAAAAACATTGTGTAAAACTTCAATTACTTGGTATTCAAAAACATTCATAATATTCTATTTATACTATTTATTTAAAAGTGCAACTGCATATAACTTCATTTGCTTTAACATGGACAAAAGACCATTAGCTCGAGTAGGAGATAAATGAGATTTTAATCCAATTTTGTCAATAAAGTAAATATCCGTTTCAGCAATTTCTTTAGGAGAATGACCACTCAAAACCTCTACCATCAATGCTACCAATCCTTTAGTTATAATAGCATCGCTATCTGCTGTGAAATGAATCAAGCCATCTTTATAGTTAGCATGTAACCAAACTCTTGACTGACAGCCTTTAATCAGATAATCATCTTTTTTGTATTGGTCATCAATTAAAGGTAAGTCTTTTCCTAAACTAATCAAATATTCATACTTATCCATCCAATCATCATAAAAACTGAATTCTTCTACTATACTTTCTTGAGATTCATTAATTGTCATCTTATTCTAAACTTTAATCGGCAAATTTAGTCTAATTTAGTAATTTAGACGTTTTAAAACAAAGTTAACACCTATAATTTTACGATTACTGACAATTTAATGACAAGAATAAAATAGAATTTATAAAAATTAAGAAAAACAGAATGATACGACCAATTGCATCACTGCTTTTAGCTTTAACTTTCAGCTTCAGCTGTAAAGCTCAAAAGCCAAAATACTCCTACGAGCCACAAAAAGAAACGACAAGACCAAGTCTAGAGGTTAAGGTAGGAGCAGAACAAGCTTCACAATATCTTCCACTATTAAAAGGAAAAAGAGTTGCTGTTTTAGTTAATCAAACCTCATTGGTAAATGGAATATTATTACCTGACTTTCTATTAGAAAACAAAGTCAATATCACTACCATATTTTCTCCAGAACATGGTTTTAGAGGAAATGCAGATGCGGGTGCTCCTATTGCCAGTGGAAAAGATATCCAAACAGGTTTACCGGTCATTTCGCTTTATGGTAAAAATAAAAAGCCTAGTAGCGAACAATTAAAAAACATTGATGTCGTTATTTATGATTTACAAGATGTAGGTGTACGTTTTTTCACTTATATCTCTTCATTACAATATATGATGGAAGCTTGTGCAGAAAACAACAAAGCGTTAATCATTTTAGATCGTCCTAATCCCTTAGGAAATTATGTGGATGGTCCCATTTTAGAAAAAAATAATAAATCTTTTGTTGGCATGCAGCCTATTCCTATCATATATGGAATGACTCCAGGTGAATATGCACAGATGCTGATAGGTGAAAAATGGATTAACAATACTAATTTAGACCTTACGGTTATCCCATGTGAAAATTATAATCATCAAACCCTTTACGGACTACCTGTTAGTCCATCTCCAAATTTGAAGAATATGGCAGCGATTTACCTCTATCCATCATTGTGTTTGTTTGAAGGCACTGTAATAAGTCTTGGAAGAGGAACCGAAAAACCGTTTCAGCAATTTGGGCATCCAGAATTAAAAGGATATAACTATAGTTTTACACCAAAAAGTATGTTAGGAGCCACAAACCCTCCATTAAAAGACAAAGAATGTAAAGGAATACTGATTGCGTCTGATGCCAATACAGCCTTTAGAATAGTCGATAATAAACTACAATTAAAATGGATAATAGATGCTTACAATGCTTTTCCTGACAAAGCAAAGTTTTTCAATTCGTTTTTTATTAAACTTGCTGGTACAAATAAATTACAAGAACAAATAATAGCTGGTAAGAGTGAATCTGAAATTAGAAAAAGCTGGGAACCAGACTTATCAAATTTCAAAGAAATCCGAAAAAAATACCTGATATATGAAGAATCAGTAAATTAATCTACTCACTCTAAAATAAAATTTAAAGGTCTGAAATGTCATTATTTTCAGACCTTTTTTTAAAATTATATATTTTTAAAATTCAAATCCTATATCTTTTCTGTAATAATGATTATTAAATTCAATTAAAGCAACACTTTTATAGGATTGTGCTAAAGCTGATTTAATATTTTCACCTAAAGAAGAAACTGCTAAAACTCTGCCACCATTAGTCAAAATTTTACCATCAACCTCCTTGGTTCCAGCTTGAAATACAATACTGTCTTTCACATTTTCTAATCCCATAATCTCATCTCCTTTTTGATAATCTTCTGGATATCCTCCGGCTACCATCATTACTGTACAAGCTGCTTCTTTACTATGGAGCAATTCAACTTTATTTAAAGAATTATCTTTTAAATGTCCAATAAGCTCTAATAAATCGTTTTCTAATCTTGGCATAACCACCTCAGTCTCAGGATCACCCATCCTACAATTATATTCTATCACATACGGTTCACCTTCAACATTTATTAATCCAAAAAATATAAAACCTTGATAAATAATACCATCTTTTTTCAAACCATCAACAGTAGGTTTTACAACCTTTGATATCACTTTCCTCATAAACTCACCTTGGGCAAATGGAACAGGAGAAACTGCACCCATGCCACCCGTATTCAAACCTGTATCTCCCTCTCCTATTCTCTTATAATCTTTTGCTTCTGGCAATATCACAAAGTTATCACCATCAGTAAAAGCAAAAACGGATAATTCTATCCCAGTTAAAAATTGTTCTATAACAACTTTTGCTCCAGCAGCACCAAATTGTGCTCCTTTTATCATATTTGTGAACACTTGTTTAGCTTCCGTCTTATCTTCAGTAATTACAACTCCTTTCCCTGCAGCTAAACCATCAGCTTTCAATACTATAGGGACAGTATGTAAATCAATATAACTTAGCCCTTCTTCAAAATTTTTATCATCAAATGTAGCATAAGCAGCAGTTGGAATTTGATGCTTCATCATGAAATCTTTAGCAAAATCCTTACTTCCTTCTAATGCCGCTCCTTCTTTAGAAGGACCAACAACGATGATATCTTTTAATTGTTCATCAGATTTAAAAAAATCATAAATACCATTTACTAAAGGATCTTCAGAGCCTGGGAATAAAATGTCAATTTTCTCTTTAAGGCAAATGGCCTTGATTGCATTAAAATCATTTATTCCCACTGATAAATTAATACCAAACGCGGCAGTACCAGCATTACCGGGGGCAATAAAAATAGTTTCACAAAGAGGCGATTGCTTCATTTTCCATGCTAAAGCAGACTCTCGTCCACCAGAGCCTAATAATAATACTTTCATTAATTAATTACGATTAAAACAAGCTACGAAGTTACATCAATTTTTAGTTTCAAGTTAATAATATCATATATCTTTGCAATTAGACTAATCAATTTATCATGAAAAAATTAATTGTTTTTATTATTGGCTTTTTTGTTATTTACGGATGTACATTAAGCCTGAATTCATGTAAACCAAAAGAAAAAATTGGAAAAGTAAAAAATAGTCAAAAGAAAAAAGATATTGTTTCAATTTATCATGAGCTTCAAGAACGTGTAGCAGAAGGGAAAGTGAGTAGGGAAGGTGATAAGGTAAAATTAATTTTACCAGAGGCAATGCTTTTTGAAGTATATTCTACAGAAGTTAATTCTGAATATTTACCAACTTTAACCAAGATAGCAAAAATTGTCAATAAATACCCAGAGACCAGTATCCTAATTATGGGTTATACTGACACTACAGGTTCTGCCGAATTGAATAATAAGCTTTCTTGGGGTCGTTCAGAAAATGTTAAAGATGCATTGATTAATAATGGGATAAAGAATAAGAGACTTTATACATGGGGATTCGGATCAAGAAACCCAATTGCTGATAATACAACGGTAGAAGGCAGAAAACAAAATAGAAGAGTAGAGTTTGTAATCTTATATGATTATCAAGATTCGAAAAACAAAAAATAAATCTTTTCTCTCCATGAATATATCCTAAAAAGCTAAACACTCTTAAGACATCCTTATGAACTTCATCAAAAGCACTATTCTATTGCCGATTTGTTTTTTCCTTTTCTCTTGTGCTACGAAAAAGGATTTCAACAAATATGAAAAAGCATTAATTAATAATGGTATTGCAGAAGAAAGAATGCGTTTGACAAAGATTAACGATAAAAATGACAGTATTTTATTAAGGACGAAATCAATAGATTTAAAAAAAATAAAAGGGAATGAAGCCTTAGCCATTTTGATCAATAGGATGTTAGTAACAATGCATGATGAAGAAGGAATAGGTATTGCTGCACCACAAGTTGGGATCAACAGAAATATTTTCTTGTTTACAAAATTTGATTCTGCTGGAGAGAAAGTACAAGTTGTTATCAACCCAAAAATAATAGGTCATTCTGAAAATTTTGTTTGTTTTCAAAAAGATGGTTGTCTTTCAGTACCCCATAAAAGAGGAAACTCTACAAGATATGAATGGATAGAAGTCCAGTATTTTAATGAAAACGGTAACTTAATTAGAGAGCGACTCACAGGCTTCCATCGTCCTAATGATTTTAGTAATATTATCTTTCAGCATGAATTTGATCACATCAACGGGGATTTATATATTGACAAACTCTGTAATTGATAAAATTTCAAGAAATAAATAGTTTAATCCCATATAGAGAAACATCAAATATTATTCATCCCTCTTAATAAATTTTTCAAAATAAATAAAAGAACTAAATTGAAAATTATAATTTATCTTTACCCTTAAAATATTTTCTAAAGACTATTTAATGGATCTTGATCAAATAGAATTAATAGCGGCCTCGATATTATTACTTGTTTTTTTGTTTTTCATAATTCTATTCACTGGTTTAGAATTTGCCTATTTTGGTGTCAATCGGCTGAGTATAGAATTAAAAAGAAGACAAAAGGAGAAATCTGGTGCCTTATTGAATTCCTTTTTCGATTTCCCAGAGCCTTTTTGGGCAGCAACAACTATATCAACCTTTATTAGTTTAATTGGTTTTTGTTTAAGTTTACATGTACTTACCAATCGCCTAATAGTATTGCTACCACCAGTATTAAGAGATTTCGAATACACACAATTACTTTTTGACTGGGTCCTAGCAACTTTAATAATCGTAACAGTAATTGGTTATTTTGGGAAAAGAATTTTTGAATCTAATCCGGAAAGGAGTTTAATGTACTGGTCTGGATTTATAGATTTTATGATAAAAATCACCCAGCCTTTTGCACGATTCTTTATTAGGTTTTCAGAAATTACATTAAAATATTTATTTAATATAAAAGTTCCTAAAGAGCAAGCAATTTTCGAAAGAGCAGACGCTCAATTATTTCTAAAGAATTCTGTACAAGGATTTAATAATGAAGATCAGATTAATAAGAATTTATTTGAAAAAGTGATTCATCTTTCTCAATTAAAAGCTAGAAGATGCTTAATTCCAAGAAATGAGCTGGAAGCTATTGATATAAATAGTAATCATGATCAAATCATGGAAGCCATAGTAAAATCTAAACAATCTAAAATGATTGTTTATGATAAAGACATAGACCATATCGTTGGGTATATTCATCATATAGATATTGGGAAAAGACCACGTTCGTTAAAAGAAATACTTCATACTATTCCTACGATTCCAGAAACGATGAATGCGATTGAGATCATCAACCTATTCACTAAAGACCATAAAGGAATTGCATGGGTTGTGGATGAATTTGGCGGTACTGCTGGAATTGTTACTATGGAAGAAATTCTCGAGGAAATATTCGGAAATATTAAAGAGGAATATGACATTCAAGATTATATTGCAAATAAAATTGCAGCAAATGAGTATATGTTTTCTGGTCGGTTAAAACTAGATTTTATTCGTAGAAAATATAATTTAATTATTGGAGAAGATGAGGCTGAAACTCTTTCTGGTTATATCATCCGACAGTTTAGAACGATTCCTAAACAGAATGCAAAAATAATAATCGACAGATTTGAATTTGAGATTCTATTAGCAACTCCTACAAGAATAGAAACAGTAAAAGTAAAAGTACTTCAAGCATAGCTTTTTAATAAAAAGAAAATATGTGCCAAAATCAGGCTTATAACACTAACTATTCTGTAGGGTTTCAAATAAAACATCTTTAAACTGCAAACAGCATAATTCTATCTATTTAGCTCTAAAACATTTTCAAATTATACATTTCTCAAAACCTTAATAATATTATTGCTTGATCTATTGTATTCCTTTCCAAATTCTAAATAGTAATTTAACTGGAGACATTATCTGATTAATGTGACATTACCTTGTTTTTTAACCTTAGTCCCATTTAAAAAAGTCACATCAAGTACATAAGCATAAGACTCCATTTCTTGTGGTTTACCATTATAGGTTCCATCCCAGCCAATATCTTGATTAGTGGTTTCAAAAACCAATTCGCCCCAACGATTAAAAATGTTAAGTCTCATGGTTTCAATACCATAACCTCTTACATATAAAACATCATTATTACCATCCCCATTTGGAGAAAACCCTGTTGGCACATCTGCTAAGGGTTGAATTATGGCATCTATATCTTTACACACTCGAGAAGAACAGCCATATTGATTCTTGACTGTAAGACAAACATTAAATCTACCTGACCGTCTGTATTCATGTATTGGATTGGTTTCTGTACTCGTAGCACCATCTCCAAATTCCCATAAATAAGAATTAGCACCAATACTTTGATTAAAGAATGTAAATGGCGTATTGGTTTCTGCTACCACTGGTGTAAAATAAAAAGCAGCTGTAGGAATTGGATTAACGGTTACTGTTGTGGTCAGCATGTCTGTTTTATTACAACTTGCAGGATTTGTAACAGTTAACGTTAAAGTGTAAACACCTGGTGCAGTATAAGTATGCGTTGGATTGGGATCTGTACTGCTACCGCCATCACCAAAATTCCAAAGGAAACTGGTGGCATTAACTGCATTATTGGTAAAGCTAAATTCCGTTTGATCACAGGCTGATAATGGAGGCAGTGTTCCTACACTCACAATTATAGGATCAAAATTAAAGGATTTCATTACAGTATCGGGGCTATTGCATGCACCGGCTAAAGTCATTATTAATTGAGCGGTATGTGTTCCTGTAGTTCCAAAAATTTGTACGGGTGGATTAACACCATTAAAGGTATTTCCATTACTGAAAACCCAATTATAAGTAGCTCCTGAAGGCAAAATGCTGCCTCCAACTCCTGTAGAAGTATTATTAAAACTTACTTTAAAATCAACACAACTATCCAAAATAGTATAATTGAAATTTGAGTTAATGGTATCGTTTGACACTGTGATAGTAACATAACTTGTATCGTATACTTTACAGGCATCAGGATTATATCCTATTAATCGAACATTAAAAATCCCAGCAGTTGTAAAAGTATGAACAGGTGCTGACAAATTACTCGAACTTCCATCTCCAAAATCCCAATTCCAGCTAATGGCATTGGTAGAATTGGATTGAAAATTGACTGTAAAAGGAACACAACCTGAAGCACTTGGCGAAGCCTGAGCATTGGTGGTTACACTACCTAAATTAAAGGCTATTTTCACTACACCTAAATTACAATTATTGCTGTTTTTTTGGGTAGAATAGGCTCCTGGAGTGGCTGGATATAAGGATTGATTACCACAACTGGCGCAAATTGCCTGATACACAACACCATTAGGATCGAACCTACTCGTTCCTCCATCGACATGTTCTTGAATACCGCTAGAACCGAAATAACTACCATATAAAAGACTTTGCAAATTCTTCTTTAATACAATAAAATAAAAATCTGCTCCATCAGTTGTTGATTGCAATGCATTTGCTGTAATGGGTAATCCTTGAACAGAGGTAGGTGGACCTGTAATTGTTAAGCCACCCCAGCCTGAAATATAAATATTTTGACAGGTATCTACCAGAAATGCTACTGGAGAGATATTCACATTTGGTACAGGACCAGAACCAAAAACAGTAGAAAAGATACCAGTTGCTAAGGTACTGTCTAATTTCAGTACAAATTGACTAGAGCCTGGATTTGAATAAACGGTTGCCGGAAATACTGGGAAGGGACCCTGTGTTTGTCCCATAACATAAACAGAATTTTCTAAATCAATTTGAACACCAAAGATTTGATCATAAGCGAGCGTACCCACAAATGTGGTACGAATTAAGGGATAAGTACCTGAATTTTGAAACCTCATTATAAAACCGTCAATGCCACCGGCATTAGTAGCTTGATATGCACCTAGTGTACTACTGGAATGAAAATCACTACTGGCAGTACCTCCCGTAACATAAATATAATTTTCAGCAGTATCCAATGCAATACTATATGCACCATCAACATCAGAACCTCCAATTAAAGTACCATATATTAAATTGGATAAAGTAGGATTAAACTTTATAAACAATCCATCCTGGTCACCGCCCTTAATAGATTTCATGGCATTAGAAGGTAAGGTGATATCAGCTGAACGAATACTCCCAGCTAAATAAATATTCCCTTGTTTATCAACAATAACTTCACTTCTTGCATCATCACCATAATTGTGTTTCAATGAAGTTTGGGTATAAAAATTAGGTGAAATGTTTACACCATCTTCTCCAGTCCCACCAAAGTAAGTAGAACCAATCATAGCAGTTCCGGTAGCATTAATTTTTGAAATAACGATATCAAACCCTCCTCCAAAAGAAGTATCATATGCATTTGTTGTTGTGGGATAATTATTTGAACAGGTCTTACCAGAAATTATTAAATTATTATTGGCATCCACAACGAGACTATGTGGCATTTCATTACAACTACCACCAACATAAGTTGAATAAATAAGATTATTTCCTACAGCATTAAATTTTGAAATTGAAATATCACAATCAATTCCAAAATTATTACCTCCTATTCCACCACCATAAGTAGCTTGTAAGGCACCCAAACTTACAGGATAGCCAGCACCCCGAACGATACCGCCAGCATAAAGATTTCCAGAGGGATCATAGGTGGCTGTAAATCCCCAATTATCGGCATAAGAACCCGTTAAAGAAGCGAAAACAATCTGTGGATCAATGATTAATTCTTTCGTTTTATCATAACCTTTCGGCAATTGAAAGCTTAGAACATTTTGCTCTAAAACATAATTACAAGGAACTTCTACTTTTTTATAATCGATAATTTGATAGGCATATGGCTTTTGTTCTATAACTTTTCCAACTGAGGTAGTTAATATCAAATTTCCTTTCTCTATAGTAATATTATCCAAACCTTGGTATTCTAATTTAACTTCTTTTAAATTTGATTGAGGCTGAAGAATAATATCATATTTCATACCAATAGCTTCCGAATAGAAATGAAAATCTACTCCCGAGTAAACATTTTTATAATTTAGTTTATTAAAAACAGGAACATTACCTTTCCATCTAGAAGAGTCATTACCTAGGAAATAATTATTATAATGTTCTTCAGGTTGCACACCGATAGTTTCTGGTTTAGCATTACCACCTATCCAATTAATAGCATATGCATGAAAATTAAATTCTGGATTATGTTTTATTCTTCCCATTTTATAATCTTCAAAAACCTTATCGTTTTCTGGAGTTCCAACTAAAATCCTTAAACCTTTAGATTCAAAGTAAATATCAGCATTTTTTGAAATCCCCTTAAATAGAAAATCTTGAGCCCATTGTCCCCTATTAGGAATAAACTGAACCGCACTTCCTCCTATACCATTTTCATGAGCGTATAAATTACTGCTCATTATTATTCCAAAAAAGTAAAATAAATATTTTAAAAAGTGTTGTCTCATTTTGAATGGGTGTTTAACTTATTATACTACCAATATAAACTTTATTAAATAAATCTATTAGTTTTAGCTGCTTTGATGGCATCTTCTTTTGAATGGACATCAAGTTTTGCATAAATATTCTTAACATGTGATTTAATCGTTTCTGAATCTACAAATAATTCATCAGCAATTTTCTTTCTTGTTTTTCCTTCAGCAATTAGTGCTAATATTTCTGTTTCTCTTCTGGTCAATGGGCTTTCAGAACTCCTCTGAAAGGAATTAACAACCATTTTAGCAATATGAGCAGACATTGGACCGCCACCTAACATCACTTCTGTAATTGCTTCTATAATTTTTTCTGGATGCGTATTTTTTGTCAAATAGCCTGATGCACCATTTGAAAGTGCATTAAATACAGAATCTTGATGTTCATTAACAGACAAAATAATTATAGCTGTTTCAGGTACTGCCTCTTTCAATTTGGGTAATGCTTCAATTCCAGAAATACCGGGTAATTGAATGTCTAAAAGAATAACATCAGGATTTAAGGAAGCAATATTTTTAATTGCGTCCATCGCATTTGAAAAAGTCCCTACAACCGCATATCCTTTCTCTGCATTTAAAAGGAATTCGAAGCTTTCTCTAATGACATCATCATCTTCAACAAGAACAATTCGAATATCAGAATTTCTTTCCACTTAAGTTTAAAATAAAATTTATATTAACTAACAAATATAATCATAATTTTATAAAGAATTCATGAAATCATTCTCAAGCTTGATAATTCAGGAATATTAATTTAAAATACGATGTTTTTAATATTAAAGCAAAAAGAATATTGGAAATTTGAGGAAAAAAGACACAATATTATTGTCATAAATTTAAAATGAAATATCATAAAAAAAATTGCACCCTTTCATGATAGTTTATAAAATTTACTAATCTACTCTTTAGATAATTGTTAAAAAGAAAAGTTCGATTTTCCACTCTTGCTACCTAAATACTTTGGTCCTCAATTTTAGCAACACGTAAATGTGAAATTTAGTTAATTTATAGTTAAAGAGCCTAAAAAATTTGTTTGTTTGTTTGTTTGTTCTATTACATATTACCAAGTAAGGCAAAATAAAATTCACAACCAAAAATAAAATAAAAAATGAAATATGCAAAATCATCATTAGTCATTTCAATCATTGGCATGTTTATGGTAATTTATGGTTCCTTAAGAAAATTAAATGGGAATAACAATCCAGAGCTTTTGGAATTGGCTATAGGGCTGGTAGTTGTTGCAGGGATATTCTTATTTATTTCCTTAGCTAAGGAAAACAAAAACCCCAATTCTATTCTATGGATTTTCGCTTTCTTATTGTTTCCGGGAATCGCAAATATTATTTACTATTTTTATTTGAGAAATAAATTGTCTTTGTATAGAATTACACAGTGATTATGGTCTCATAAATAGATACAGCAAGCGGTTAAAAATAATTATTTTTGACCGTTTGTTGTTTTAAAAACTAATATCTTATGGTTTTTTTGAAGTTCAAAAGTGTTTCATTTTTCCAGCCTACAGAAATAAAATATATAATAATATATTTAAATTTCAATCCATAATATTTAAAACCTATGACATATTTTCTGTGAAATTCTTTCTTTGACCACTTAGTCTCCATTAGTCGCAAATTTCATATTTTGAAATAACTGAAGGACTAAATTACTAAATAATTTTGCTGGACTTAAGTAACCTTAAAAAAAATTAGTTTTGTCTGTTAGGTAGAATAAAAAAATCATCCCACATTTTTACAAAATACAAAACCCAGAGTGATGCTCTGGGTTTATGCTCTTAATTTAAAAGATGAAATTAAATACGTGTTTTTTAATCTTTTAATCAGGATTAGGATTCTAAATAGGCTTTTCTTAAAGTGCAGTTTTAAATCTTTCAAAAGCTGCTCTATCCAACATTTCCCGATCCTCAGGATGAGAAAGTTCAATCAAAGCTTTTGCTCTTTGTTTTAAATTTTTTCCATATAAATAAGCTGTACCATATTCAGTACAAACATAATGTACATGTCCTCTAGTTGTCACCACTCCAGCGCCTTGTTTCAAAAAAGGAACTATTCTTGGAATCCCTTTACTCGTTCTTGATGAGATGGCCATAATAGGTTTTCCTCCCTCTGACAAAGCGGCTCCTCGCATAAAATCCATCTGACCACCTATACCACTATATTGAATGGTACCTATAGAATCAGCACAAACTTGACCTGTTAAATCAATTTCTATGGCTGAATTAATTGCATGCATTCTTCTGTTTTTCATGATATTTATTGGATAATTAACATATTGAACATCCAAAAAGGCAACAGCAGGATTATCATCTAAAAAATCATATAATTTTTGGGTCCCTACACAAAAACTAGTTATACTTCTATTCGGATGTGTTCCTTTATATTTATTTGTTATGACATCATTTAAAATTAAATCTACTACACCATCGCTAACCATTTCGGAATGAATACCCAAATCTTTATGGTTATTCAAGCATTTTAAAACAGCATCCGGGATAGTACCTATTCCCATTTGCAAAGTAGCTTTATCATCAATTAATTCTGCAACATTTTCACCTATCTTCATTTCAATTTCTGTAACCTTCGCACCGTAATCGACAGTTATTAATGCTTCATCATGCCATACCATACTATTAATTTTGTTTACATGCAATAGAGAATCACCATGGGTTCGAGGCATTTTTGGATTAACTATTGCAATTACTGTTTTAGCAGTATCCACAGCACTTCTAGCTGCATCCACAGAGGTCCCTAAAGAACAATACCCATGAGCATCTGGAGGAGAAACTGTAACAACAGCAACATCTAATGGTAAAATATTATTCTTAAACAGAATTGGTATTTCACTTAAAAAAATGGGAATAAAATCACCTCTCTCACTATTTACAGCATCCCTTACTGGAGCTGATGTGAAAAGAGAATTAATAAAAAAATGACCTTTGTATTCTGGTCTTGCGATGGCAACGTCACCTAATTGAGTAATTGAAACAACTTCAACATCCTGTAGTCTAGCGGATTGTCGTGTCATTTCATCATAAAATATATTAGGAGTGCAGGCACTTCCATGTCCAAAAACTCTATTACCACTGTTAACTAATGCAACAGCTTCTTCAATACTAACATAATTTACCATATTCCAAAGAATTTGAATTTTTCTGAATGCCAAAAGTATAAAAGAATTTGAATTATAAAGATATTCTAGAGCATTCAAAATTTATTTTTCATCAATATTAACTTTATCTTTAGTACTTAACAATTTCAGTTTTAAAGTAATAAACGATTCTAAGGATTTAATTTTTAAGATCTATTCCAGTTTCAATAAATAGTTCAAAAAATATATAATTTTTAATTTTTTAAATAATAAACCAGTTATAATAAATATTTGACGATTTTTACATAAATTAGCTCCTTATTTATTTTAATTTAATCCAAGTCTTATAAAAGATGAAAAATAAAGTTATCCTTTTTTCAGCTGCCATGGCAGTAAGTATGCTTTTGTTCAACAATACAAATGCTCAAATAAGCCAGGGTGGTTTACCGCTTTCCTTAACTAAAAAAACAGTCTTAACTCACACTCCGGTAAGTAGTTATAGTAATCCAGACTGGAATGCTTATTTAGATCAAGAGAAATCTTGGACTCCAGAGGAAGCATTTGTAAAACCTTATTTGGTTGGACTTCATGCTACTACAGATTTTGGATTCCCATATTCTGGTCAATTCGAATCAAAGCCTGATGGACAAATGATTTGGCGTGGTTCTATTGAAATAATTGGTGCTCCTGCTATAGGTTTATTATTTGATAATTTCGAATTACCAAAGGGTGTAAAAGTTTTTGTGATTAATGCAAACGGCAAACAGATTTCAGGAGCTTATGACCATACAAATAATGATCCTTCTAAGAAATTTGTAATAGATGCTGTTCAAGGAGATAAGATATTTATAGAATTAAATATTGAGGCGAATGTAAATCCTAAGGATATCTCTTTTCATATTGACCGAGCATTAGTTTATCATCGTGCTATTGAGCATTTAAAAGTATATACTATTGCGGCTGGTAATCAACCTTTAGATCAACTTGACTCTCAATTAAATGGTTTGTCATCTGTATGTACTATCAATGCCATTTGCCCCTCTGGCACTAATTATTCAAATAGTCGGAAAGCCACTGTTCAAACAATAGATGCCTCTAAAGGCTCTCTATGTTCAGCAACTTTGGTAAATAATACTGGTAATACCACTACAAACTGTAAACCTCTATTGGTTACTGCCACGCATTGTGAAGGTTCAGGTTCGTTAACTAACAATACTTATAACCAATGGCTTGTTCGTTTTAATTTTGAACGTCCAGATTGTGCTGGAACAGGTGCAACCAATGCTGTTTCTATGACTGGTCTTAATATTCTGGCAAGAGCCGATTATACCGACGCTTTGACAGCAAATCAAATTGACGGAGATTTTATGGCATTTGAATTCAGACAAAAGATTCCAGCGTCTTATGGTGCTGTATTATCAGGTTGGAAAAATTCAAATAATATAGCTACTAGTACATCTGGTCAAAAAAAGTTTATTGGCTTTCATCATCCACACGGAGATAACAAGAAACTTACTACTTCAAGTAATATCATGTCGGTTGACTTAGGTGCAGGTACAATTTCTGCTAACGGTACTCGATGGCTACACAATCCAACTGAAGGTTATGCAGCTCCCGGTTCATCTGGAAGTGGTCTATTTAATGAAAATGGCTATTTCATAGGTATAGCTTCTGTAGCTGGCGAACAAAATCCTCCTGCAGGCTGTAAAGTAAATTCTTCTGGACAACAAGCATTTGCAATGGATGTAGTGTTTTACCAAAAACTAAGCCACGCTTGGGATTACTCATCAAATGGTCAGAATGCCAACAGAAAACTTAAGCCATGGTTAGATCCAAATAATACGAATACAAATTCTTTGAACTCTGTTTCGTCAAATTGCAGTCCGCTTAATACTGGTGGTGGTGTTTCTATTAATAATATTAATAAAGATTTAGAAAGTCAATTAAATATTTTTCCGAATCCAAGTACTGACGGAATTTTTAATCTACAATATAATTTGTCCGAAGCGACTGATTTAGACATTCAGATTATTGATGTAACTGGAAGGACTTTGTCAACTAAAAGTATTAAACAAGCTAAATCTGGAATATCAACCATCAATTTGGATAATGTTTCAAATGGTCTATATATTGTAAAAATCAATACCAAACGAGGGTTTACAAGCAAAAAACTTATGGTTAGTAAATAAATCCATTTTTATTATTTTAAGTATGGGAGAAGACGGAGAACTGTCTTCTCCCTTTTTTGAAAAAAATTTGAATTACGAAAAGACAATATAGTTAATATTGATACATTAAATACTCATAAATAGATTTCCTCTATAGTATCGAAACAAATATCAATAAAGAAACCAGGCTTTTTATTGTATCTTTGTATTCAAATATTTAATAATTAATAAAAAAATATAAGAAAATGGCTTTTGTAGGTAAAAAATTTCCAAACGTCTCCATCGATGCAATGAATGAAATGGGAGATACTTTTAAGGTTAATATTTTAAAAGAAGCGATTGATAAGAAAAAGAAGG
The DNA here is from genome assembly GCA_035497795.1 of Edaphocola sp. GTDB lineage: Bacteria > Bacteroidota > Bacteroidia > Chitinophagales > Chitinophagaceae > Edaphocola. The sequence continues at coordinate 101,534 of DATJCU010000010.1, forward strand.
TATTGCTATTCTGGTATCCTAAAGATTTTACTTTTGTTTGTCCAACTGAGTTACGTGCTTTCCAAGAAGCGATGCAGGAGTTTGAAAAAAGAAACACCCTTATTATCGGGGCTTCTTGCGATACTCCTGAGGTTCATTTTGCATGGTTAAATACACCTCAGGCTCAAGGCGGTATTGAAGGTATTACCTATCCTATTCTTGCTGATACACATCGTATCTTAGCTCAAGAATTAGATATATTAGATGCTGAATTCGATTATGAGGATGAAACAGACGAGATCGTTTCTTATTCTGGTGGAAATGTAGCTTATCGCGCAACTTACCTAATCGATGAAGAAGGAAAAGTCTTTCATGAAAGTATAAACGATATGCCATTGGGAAGAAACGTACATGAATATCTACGTTTGATTGATGCTTACACGCACGTTCAACAATATGGTGAGGTATGTCCAGCAAACTGGGAAGAAGGCAAAGAAGCAATGAATGCAAATAGAGAAGGTGTAGCTAACTACATGGGATCTTTAACTTAATATTACTTAATAATATCGATATCCCTGAAAGTATACTATTTTTAGGGATATCTTTTTTTTTAATAAAAAAATAATTATGTATCAAGAATTAACAGAAGATAATTTAGAAGAAATTATCAAAAACAATGCAAAGGTTATAGCTCAATATGGTGCGGGATGGTGTGGCAATTGTCGTATCATGAAACCCAAATTTAAAAAATTTGGTTCTGAAAGCGAAGATGTTGTTTTCGTTTATGTAGATGCAGAAAAATTCACAGAATCTAGAAAAATGGCTAATGTGGATAATTTACCAACATTTGCTACTTTTACTAATGGAAAACTAATTAATCAAGTTCAAACTAATCAAACTGAATCTTTAAAAAATTTAATCGATGAAATTACCAATTATTAGACAAGCCTATAAAAATGCAACTCCCGAGGAATTAACTGCTACGCTTTCAGTTTTGGAAGCCATTACGGAAGCAAGAGGGGTTACAGATGAAGAAATGAACGTAATTGGAGAATTAATTACAAATATTTGTGGTGCATTAGAAGTGCATCAACTTGTAAAAGATGGTAAAAGAGAATCAGAGGCTTTAAATGTATTTGCTCAAAAAGTTATAGGGTCAGTAGATAAGATCTAGTTTAATTCTTATTAAGCGAAATTTTAAAGAAATAATTATTTTTAGGACTTTCTACTTTTATCTGACATTGAGTAAATTATTTAATAATATCTTTGCTACATTGTGTATAATGCAATAAAACTAATTATGTCAACAACAAACCAACTAATAGTCAGTATTTATACTGAAATGACACCCAATCCAGAAACTTTAAAATTTGTAGCTAATCAATTATTATATCCAGGGAAAAGTATTGATTTCCCTGAAGAGAAAGATGCAAAGCCATCTCCATTAGCTCAAGCTTTATTTGCTTTCCCATTTGTAAAGGGAGTATTTATCGCAAGTAATTTTGTAACAATAACTAAAACTATGGGCACAGAATGGTCTGAAGTCATTCCTGTCATTCGTCAATTTTTAAAATCATATCTTGAAGAAGAAAAAGAAATCATTATAGAATCTTTAGTTCCAGTAAAAGAAGACGAGAAGCCTTTAGTAAGTGGTCCTGAGACAGATGTCGTTACAAGGGTTAAAGAAATTCTAGAAAACTATGTAAAACCTGCAGTAGAAATGGATGGCGGTGCGATAACATTTATTAGTTATAATGAAGGAGTTGTAAAGTTATTATTACAAGGCTCTTGTTCGGGTTGCCCTTCCTCTATGATTACATTAAAAGCGGGCATTGAAAGCATGATGAAGAGAATGATTCCAGAAGTAAAAGAAGTGATTGCCGATATTTAATTTGAATTTAAGTATAAGAAAAAAGCATACAAAACAAAATTTGTATGCTTTTTTATATTTGTAAAATGTTTTAAGAAATTATTTCTCGTTTTCTTTTTCTATTTTACTAATTTTCTTATCTAGAGAAAATAAGTAAACTACTATCCCTATGAAAATAGTTAGCATCACTAAAATAACTACATAAATTTTTCCATCTTCTCTTAGTTTGTCAGCCATAGCTGCTGGTTGAGCCATAGCACTTAATGGGACAAAACTAAATAAAAACACTAAAAAAGCATTATATATTTTATTACTATTCATTCTATTTACAATATTTAAAAATTAATCTTAAACTCTAATGGAAAAAACTAATAAATAATAGAGTTTGCTAAATTGTTGTTTTCTTGAGCTGTTGCAAATTTAATATTAAAACCCAGACAAATAAATATTTTTAAAACTAAATTTAATTCTAAATTATAATGATTTTCCATTTTCCGTTAGAAATATATCCATTGGTTGTTTATGAACCACAATAATATCTTTAAGTGTTATCATTTTTAATCTTATTCCTAAGGTTGCTATCCAAGTTCCTAATAAAATCCAAGCCACTACTGAAATATAAAACATAGGTCTTAAGGCTGGAGCCAATTCACCAAAAGCTGGATTTCCACCATTTCCGGGGTGCAACGACTCGGTTAATCTTGGTAAAATAATCACCAAAGGTATCATAATAAAGAAGGAAAAAGCATTAAATACAGCAGCAACTTTAGCTTTTTTATCATAATCTGGAATTGAACTTCTTAAAACTAAATACGCAAAATAAATCAAAAGGCTTATAGCGGCAGCCAGCTGCTTAGGGTCATTGCTCCAATAATCTCCCCAGGTAAATTGTGCCCATTCCATACCAGTAATCATTCCTAAACTTCCATATAGAATACCTACCTTAGCATATTGTTCGCTTTTAATATCGCTTTTAATATTTTGATTACCCAAATATTTTATTGCATGAAATAGACTTACACCAAAAAAGAACATCATTCCAAACCACATAGGTACGTGGAAGAATAAATTTCTTATTGTTTCATTAAGAATATTTAAAGCAGGCACAGGAATTAATAAGCCAATAATAATAGTCGCAATTATCAAAATTACAGCCAACAATTTCCACCAGAGCTTCCGCATAATCGTTTTTAATTTACTTTAGAGCAACCGCAAAGGTAAAAGAAAATAAGATTTATATTAGGAAATGTGGTGCCTAAATTTGTTAATATTGGTATAAAGCAATATTATTTGTTTAAAACTATTGTAAACTTAACTTTGCCACATGATTACATTAATCTCTGGAACAAATCGAGAAGACAGTAACACTTTAAGAGTAACTCAAGAATACTATAAAGAGTTAAATAGAATGGAAGCTGATGTTCAAATATTGGACTTAAGGGCTTTACCTGTATGTTACCGTAGTCCTGAATTGGTGGCCATTGAAAATGAGTTATTAATTCCTTCGGATAAATTTATATTTATACTTCCGGAATACAACGGCAGTTTCCCCGGTATTCTAAAAACGATGATAGATAATACTGATATCAGGAAAACCTGGTGGCATAAGAAGGCTTTATTGGTTGGTTTAGCTTCTGGAAGAGGTGGAAACTTAAGAGGGGTAGATCAATTATCTAATATATTACATTACCTTAAAATCAATGTGTTCCATAATAAAATGCTCCTATCTAAAATCCAAGAAGAATTGGATGCAGAGGGAATGTTTTATAAAACCAGCACTAAAGAAGTTATAAAATATCAGATTGAAGAATTTTTAAAGTTTTAAAGAGAAATAATATTAAGAATGTCGATTCCTAATTCTTTAGAATTAGGAATTATTATTTATTTTGCATAGGAAAAATCTTAAAAGAATGAGAACTGTTCATATTGTTGTAGGTGATGAAGCCGCAAATTCTTTACAAACTGCTTTTAATACAATTGAAAATTTTAATGATGAGCTTTTGATAATCAAGGATATTTTTAATATTGGTCCCTTAAAGTCAGAAACGCTTACCTTCTCTCAACTGCGCACAAAATTTTGGCAAGAAATTCTAAAAGTTGACAAGATAGCAATTAAAGATTTAGAAGAATTAATGAACTTGTCGTCGAGACTCAGTAATTCAGAAGTAGATAAAGTATGCTATTGGATGGCAGGAATCCCATCCGATACATGTGCATATTACTGGCTATTACATTTTTTAAAGAAGCATATGGGCAGGTTACATGTAATTAATATAAATGGTTTACCATTTATAGGCCCGGAAGGAAGATTGTTTTATCCCGAAAGCATTAGTCAGCTCCCTGAAAAGCAGGTGATAAAAGCAATGAAATTATTAAGAGTCGTTAGTCCTTCGGAATGGGAGACAGAAGCTGAACAATGGAAAAAATTGATTAGTGACACAGAACATGAAATTAGAATATTAAGTGGTGTAAAACAACTTACTGGAAAACCAATTAACCATTACGATACTTGTCTCCTGAGTTTAGTAACTAAAAACAACCAAAAAATCCATAAGATTGTATTCAATGCTATAGAAAAATATAAAATCCACACAGGACATTCGTTTTTAATTTGGCGTTTAGAACAAATGCAGGCTTCCGAACTAATAATTATAAATAAAGACAATGTGAAGTTATTTACAAACAAAAATGAAGCGTCAGAAGCAAATCCTGATTTATCTGATTCAGAAATTGAAAAATAAAAAGAGTGATACTTAAATTCCTTTTTATAAAAGTTATATTTTAGCATAAGTTTGCAATGTAAAGAATTATAGAAATTGTCAGAAGTTAAAAAACTAGCCGGTCAAACCATGTGGTATGGTATGAGTAGTGTTGCAGCGAAATTGCTCAACAGCTTAATGACGCCATTGCTTACCTATTTTTTAGTCAATGATGCACAACAAATCCAATATGGAAGTATAGCTATCATTTATTCTTATTTTGCTTTATTGAATGTGATCTTTACATATGGTATGGAAACAGGATATTTTCGGTTTTGCAGCTTAGAAAAGGGAAAAAAGGAAAATATTTATAATACAGCATTTGCTTCTTTATTAGTGAGTACTATTCTGTTTTGTATAGGATTGTATATTTATAGAGTACCGATTGAACGTTTTGTAGTTTTAGATGGACATATTGAATATATTAATCTGGCGATTATTATACTTTTCTTTGACACCATTCAAACGATTCCATTTGCTAGACTGAGACAGGAACAAAAGCCAAGAAAGTATGCATTTATAAGAGTTTTAGGTATAATAATTAATATTGTTTTTGTATTTTTCTTTCTTATTATCATGCCTAAGCTAAATGCTGCCTATCCTGATACTTTTTTGGCACAATTAGCTCTTAAATATAATATCGTCACATTTGTACTTTTTGCTAATGTATTACAAAGTGTTATTACTTTCTTAGCTTTATTTCAAGAATGGAAAGGGTTTCGATTTCAGTTTGATCGAGTACTTTGGAAAAAAATGTTCCGTTATAGCTCTCCTATGGTTTTTATAGGATTAGCGGGAGTAGTAAACGAAGTGATTGATCGTCAAATGTTGATTAAACTTATTGATAATACCTCAGATTATGCACAGAGAATACAGGCAATTTATTCTGCAAACTATAAGCTTTCAATAGTTGTAACAATGTTTATCACAGCCTTTAGAATGGCAGCAGAACCTTTTTTCTTTAGTAAGGCAGATGACAAGAATGCCCCTATTCTCTATGCGAAGATTACAAAATGGTTTGTCATTACTGTTTGTATCGCCTATCTTACGACTGCATTATTTTTAAATGATGTATGGAAGCTATATATAGGTCAAGCTTATCATTCAGGATTATTTATAGTACCTATCTTACTTTTTGCTAATGTTATGAATGGAATTTACTATAATCTTTCTACTTGGTATAAAATTACAGACCGAATGTGGGTAGGCGTAATAATTACACTTTTCGGTGCTTTGATTACCTTTATTGGTAACTATTTATTTATTCCTAAGTATGAAATGCTAGCTGGTGCTTGGACAACACTTGCTGCTTATTCTTCAATGGTAATATTAAGCTATTTTATCGGACAGAAATACTACCCCATCCCTTATAATGTAAAAAGAATAGGTTTGTATTTGGCTGTTATGATTGGCCTTTATTTTATTCAAAATTGGATTAGTGGCTATTTCTTCCAGCCGAGTTATGTATGGTTGCGTTTATTAACAGGATTTATGCTATTTTTATCGTTTATATTATTAATATTTGTAAAAGAGCAAAAAGAGATGCAGTCTATGCCAATTATTGGTAAATTCTTAAAACAAAAAAAATGAAAATATTATTTCCTAAACAAGTCTTGCTCTTAATGGCAGGAAGTTTATTATTTTTAAGTTCATGTCGATGGAATAATGATACCAAAGAAAATGATAATAATAAAGAACAAACTGAAGTTGATCAGTTAATCATTCCTGTTTTTAACGAAACGAATGCTTACCAACATATTGAAAAACAAGTAAGTTTTGGCCCTAGAATTCCTAATACTAAAGCTCAAGTGGAATGTGCAGAATATTTAGAATCAACACTCAAAGGATTTGTGGATACTGTTTACCGACAAGAAACAAAAATTAAAATTAAAGACGGAAGTGAATTAAAATGCATTAATTTGATTGGAAGCATTAATCCTTCAGCAGCAAAACGTTTATTACTTTTAGCACATTGGGATAGTCGTCCATGGGCAAATATGGATGACCCTTCTCAACCAGTTCTTGGTGCAAATGATGGTGCTAGTGGCGTTGGTGTTTTGTTAGAACTAGCAAACGTTTTACATCAAAACAAAATTAAAGCTGATTTTGGAATTGACATTTTATTTACTGATGTTGAGGATTACGGAAAATCAGAATGGGGAGAAGAATCTTATGCTTTAGGAACCCAATATTGGGCCAGAAACCCTCATGTTCCCGGCTATAAAGCTTTTGGAGGTATATTATTAGACATGGTTGGTGGTCGTAATGCACGATTTGCTATGGAAGGCTATTCACAACAATATGCATCTGGTATATTACAAGCCGTATGGAAAGCAGCCGCTCAAGCAGGATATTCTTCTTATTTTGTTTTCGAAAATGGTGCAACTATTACAGATGATCATGTCTTTGTAAATAAGCTAACAAAGATCCCAACTATAGATATTATTGATTTGCCTCGCAATTCTACAACAGGATTTGTGGCTGAATGGCATACTACTAAAGACGACATGAGTAATATTGACAAAGCTACACTTAAAGCAGTAGGACAAACTTTGTTACAGTATATCTATTCGTTTTAAGCATAAATTCAAAAACTAATAATGACTTTAAGATTTATCGTTAAACGTAGCATTAATGCTCTTTTGGTTTTATTAGGGGTCATTACCTTAGTGTTTATATTATTTAATGCATTACCAGGTGATCCTTCTCGGCTTACCATGGGACAACGCTCCGATATTTCTTCAATAGAAAATGTTCGTAAAGAACTAAATCTAGATAAACCTTTATTAACACGTTATGGTTATTATTTAAATGATTTATTACCAATAACAGTTCATGAATCCGACCAAGAGAATAAAGAAAAATATCAATTCTACCCCATAATTTCCTTAGGAAGTAAGCATGCTTTAGTTGTAAAGAAACCTTATTTTGGTCGTTCCTATCAAAGTAAAAGATTAGTTTGGGATATTATAGCTGATGCATTTCCCGGAACGATTGTATTAGCCAGTTCTGCAATGATTATTGCTACTTTCTTTGGCATTCTGCTAGGAATATTAGCGGCTTTAAAAAAGGACACTTTTTGGGATATGGGTGCAATTTTTACAAGTGTATTAGGTATTTCTGCACCTTCTTTTTTTACTGGATTGATTATAGCATATATTTTCGGTTTCCTATTAAGCGATATTACTGGTTTACAAATGGTTGGTAGCCTATGGGAATACGATCCGTTTAAAGGAAAAAGGCTTGCCCTCAGCAATTTAATTTTACCCGCTATTACTTTGGGAATTAGACCTTTAGCCATCATAGCACAACTCACCCGGAGTGCCTTATTAGACGTTCTTTCACAAGATTATATAAGAACAGCGAAAGCAAAAGGTTTAAACAAATTTAAAATTGTATTGAGGCATGCGCTTCCTAATGCATTAAACCCAGTAATCACAGCCATCTCAGGCTGGTTTGCCGAGTTATTAGCTGGCTCTTTCTTTGTAGAATTTATTTTCAGCTGGAAAGGATTGGGGAAACTTACTGTTGATGCTTTAGATAAATTCGACTTTCCAGTAGTTATGGGAGCAGTGTTGGTTGCTGCCACAATCTTTGTATTAGTAAGTACGCTCACTGATATCCTATATGCCAAACTAGACCCCAGAGTGCAATTGAATTAATATTTTGAAAAAGCTAAAGTTGGAAAAAATGCTTTTTAGTTTCGGAAAAAAGTACTATATTTGTGGTAGATAATAAAAGAAAAGACATGGTACTCGAAAAAACATATCAAAATATTATGGAGCAAATCCCTATAGTAAGTGAGCCAGGAAGTGTTTATTTTTATTTGTCTAAAACGAATATAGATAAGACTTTCATTGGTTTAATTGATAAACTCACAACAGTAAATGACTCTACAATTGCACAATGGCTTAATATAACACCCCGTACTTTACGAAATTATCGGGTAAAGGATGCTACATTAAAAGATAATATAAAAGAACACATCATTTCAATTCTATCTCTTTTTAAACATGGCATCAGCACCTTTGGAGGTGTTAACCTTTTTGAAAAATGGTTATCCTCTCCTAATTTCTTCTTAGACGAAAAAGCTCCTTCAGAATTTTTAGACACTATTTCAGGTATCCGATTTATTTACAATCGATTAACCGCAATGGAATATGGTGAAAATGTTTAAATAGGATGCTGGTATATAATATTAGAAAAGAGCAATTTTCAAAGGAATTATCTGCTTCAGGTGCAGCCAATAGATGGAATAAATCTGACGAATGGGTAATATATGGTGCAGGCTCTGCTGCATTAGCAGCATTGGAATTATTGGTGCACCGAGCCGGGATAAGAGAAGAATTAAATTACAAATTACTTATCATAGAAATAAAAGCTACAACGCCAGACATTAAAACAGTAGATTTAGACCAATTACCCATTGACTGGAAGTCAATTTATAGCTATCCAATTCTTCAAAATATTGGTTCAGAATGGTATCACAAACAAAAAAATCTTCTTATGAAGATCCCTTCAGCCGTATTACCAAGAGAATTTAACTATGTTATAAATACTAAACATCCAAGCTTTAAATCAAAAGTAAAAATAAAGCAAATAGAAGATTTTATATGGGATAGTAGATTATTGTTTTAATACGGATTAGGATGTCAAGTATAATACATTAATTTATTTTTCAAAACTATTAATCTTTTCCATAAAAATTGCAATACCACTTTTGGAAGCAATAGAATGTCCAAACTCTAAAAGTATTATCTATCTTACCAGACAGATGATTTTGAATTAATTTTGAGATCTCTTCAAAATTAAAAATATTTTGCTTTGTAATAAACTTTTGCTCTATGAAACTTTCTAATTCATTTCTTAAATTAGAACGTAACCAATCCCCTACTGGTACTCCAAAACCTTTTTTTGATTTATTAAGGAAGCCATCAGGAAAATATTGTTTAAAGGCTTCTTTCAATATATGCTTCTTATCCCATCCATTAATTAAATATTTCTCTGGCAATTGATTAGTATAATTCCATATTTCTTTGTTAAGTAAGGGCGCTCTGCATTCTAAAGAGGCAAGCATACTGGTTCTATCTACCTTTACAACCATGTCTCCTTCAAGACTCAGCAGTTGATCAATTGCTCTAAAGTGGGTGAGAGTTTTATTCTTATCTCCAATTTTATTCTTAAAATAAGACAAATTTTCTGAATGATATTTACTTTCTTCTAAGATAGCTTTAATTTCATTTTCTTGAAATCCTAAAGAAATAATATTGTAATAGAAGTCTCCATCATAATTAATAGCATTTATAAGTCGATTCAATTTAAATCTTTTCCCTCTTTTATCGTTAGAACTTCGCAATAAGGTACCACTAATGCCTGCAACTTGTTTATGAATAAACTTGGGTACCAATGAAGTATATTTTTGATTAAGTTTCCCAATATAATACTTATTATATCCGCCAAAAACCTCATCACCTCCATCTCCTGTCAGTGCAACGGTTACAAATTGTTTTGTTTTATTGGCCACCACGAAGGAAGCTAATGCAGAAGAATCTGCAAAAGGTTCGTCAAAATTTAAAAGAATTTCATCAAGATTTTGTTCTAAATCTTTTTCAGAAATAATAAATTCATGATGATTACTTTTAATCAGATTAGCCACTATTTGTGACTTATCTGTTTCATCAAAAGATTTTTTATCAAACCCAATTGAAAAAGTATCAATTTTGGTGGACGATTGTTGTGCTAGACATAAAGATACTATTGAAGAATCAACTCCGCCTGATAGGAACGTACCTATAGGTACATCTGAAACGGAACGTGATGTAACGCTCTGTTGAACCATATCATGCACTTTATTTATAGCTTCTGGTTTCGTTGATTTTTCGTAATTAATAAACTTTTGATCGATTTCTTTAGAACTAATTTTAAAATCTGAAATTGAAATTTCTAAAAAATGATTAGCTTCTAACTTTTGAATTCCTTTAAGAATAGTATATGGTGCTGGAATATAGGTTAATTGGAAATAAATATTTAATGCTTTAAAATCTATTTCGGGTTTATCTTCTAAAACTTTTATTATAGACTTAAGTTCTGAAGCCCAAATAATACGCTCCTTATCTTTAAAATAATATAAAGGTTTTTCACCAAAAAAATCTCTTGCCAAAAAGACTTTATTAATAGTCTTGTCATAAATACTTAAGCCAAATACACCATCAAGCATAGCAAAACAATCGGTGCCATAACAATCATAAAGATTAATAACAACCTCGGTATCACTCTGGGTATCAAATTTATAACCTTTATTTTCTAAAAGCTTCCTTAGTACTTTAAAATTATACACTTCACCATTATAAACAATAATTTTTTGTTTGTCATTACTGAATATTGGTTGCTTTCCCGTTGAAAGATCAATAATAGAAAGTCTTCGCATAGCCATTCCAACAGTCTTATTATCAGTCTCTTCTATAATGAACCCATCATCATCGGGACCTCGATGAATGATTTTTGCATTCATCTGCTCTAGTGACTTCTTAATATTTAAGCTATTAGAATTTGCTATAATTCCATTTATACCACACATGGACAATTAATTTTTAATATTTTTTTTGATTGGTTTATAATCCCAAAATTGCAAATAAGCACAATAATCAAAGATCAAAATAATTTTTATTTACAATTAAATAGATTATCCTTTTTCAAAATTAGTTAACCTTACAAGACTTTTATAAATAAAATGCAAAATACTGATTCATTTTTATACTTTCAGACTTTGAACTAAAAAGTTATACAATAGATATAGCAGATAGCTTAAAACAAAAAGTATTATTAAATATAGATAAAACTTTTCAGGTCTTAGATATTCATTATTAACCAAAAACAATTTACTAGCTCGCAAAGGTCCATCAACACTAAATATAATCATGGATATTTTACCCACAAATATAAATACTTTCTTAATAGGATTTATAGAATACTTTTCCAATTTTGTAACAAGGCATATCAATAAAATTGTTATGGAGAGAAAACTTAATGGAAAAAGAAGTTCATTTAATTGAGAACTTTCATATCTGGAGAAATTGAGAATATATAATTTATCAGAAATGGTTATATTTTCCTTTACATTTCACTCTCATATTAATTCTCAATATCTATTACTTCCTTGTAAACGCTTTCATGACTATTAATCATCTTTTCAATATCAAATTCCTTAGCTCTTTCAACACATCGTTGGGCTATCTGTTTGTAATAAACAGGGTCATTAGCTAATTTTAATATTAGAGATGCTAATTCTTTATCGTTTTCATGTTCAAATAAAAGCCCATAGTCCTTTACAATTTCTTTTAATCCGGGAACATTAGAACCAATAAAAGGCTTGACTGCCATCCCTTCTATGCATGATAAAGATAGTCCTTCATAATGAGTAGATAAAATTATTATATCTGCAGTTTTTAAAAGTTGTGGAATATCCATTCTGATTCCAAGAAATTTTACCCGATCTTCTAAACCTAATGTTCTAACTAAATCTTCATTTTCTATTTTTAAAGAACCTTCTCCAACCAATAACAATTTTATATTGGATGGTAAATGAATAAGAGAACGTATTAAAGTTGTGTGATCCTTCTCTATTCTAAACCCCGCAACCTGAATCAGAATAAAATCATCCTTACTGAAAAAATCTGATTTTGGATAGGGTTTAGCCTTTAAGAAATTTGATACATTTACACCATTAAGGATCAATTTAAAATTCTTTTTGGGCAATTTATTCAAATATTTTTTAATATTTTCATCGACTTTATCTGAAATAGTAATAATCTTGTTTAGATCCTTATAAATGACCTTATCAATATTTCTTAAAAGAAAATTATTCACCCTCCTATTTGTGGTGCTATGTTCCGTATAAATAATTTTAGTCTTAGAAAACGAAATCCATTTAGCTAAAACAACCCAATAAAAAGCAGGAAACAAATGCACATGAATTATATCATATTTTTTTAAAAAAGGGATAATTTTAAAAATTAATAAAGGATTATAGACCGAACCTTTTGTAAGACCTATAATTTCTCCTTTTGACTTTAGCTTTAAAATTTCCCAAAATGGAGTTTTTTCGTTTTTTAAAGAAAGCACATCACAATCTATTCCCTTCTCTTGAAACAATGGAACGATATCAATAAGCAACTTTTCAGCCCCGCCTGTATATAAAGAATTTATTATTTGAAGAACTTTCATTTTACTTAATTTTAGTTCTAATATAAATATTTAGAGCTAAGCCATAAGGAAAAGCAATAAAAGACCACAAAGGATTTACTCCCTTGAAGGCTAGGCTTATATCCTTAGCAAAAATTGCAGATGAAACTAGATGAATATACTTCTTAAAGGAATTACTGAAACTTTTTGAATGTTTTATTTCAATCATTCGAGAATAAGCAAAACCTCTTGCGGATTGTTTATATTGTTTAAGAATAGTGTGAGAAGAACCTTCTAACTGATATTCAACAATACAGTATACATCATTAGAATAAATAAAATCATAATCTTTTCCAATCATCATATACAATACTCCTAGTGGAACCAACTTCTCACCTTTGTATTCAGGATAAGCAGGATATCGATGTACTATATCTGTTCTCAAAACAAGTTTTTTATCTCCTTTTACATTATACTTTTCATATAATTCATCCAAACTACCTTGTTTTAAATTATCAGGGATCTTATTCCCAATAATCTTTCCAGACTCCTCAGCATCTAAACCAATAATACCAGCAATTCTTGTTCTATCTTCAACACTTTCCCACAAATTTTGTATCTTTTCTACTCCATCACTAGGCATTGCATCATCAGAGTCAATACATATATTTAATTCAGTTTTGATTAACTGATAAGCCATATTATGACCTGTATGCATTCCACCATTTTCCTTATAATGATATTGTATATTTATTCTTTTCTCTTTAAACCATTGTTCTATTAATTCCTTAGTATTGTCTTTTGAACCATCATCAATTATTAGCCAAATAAAATTATTATTCGTTTGACTACATAGACTCTCATACAATCTTGGTAAAAGATGAGCTCGATTATAACTAGGCGTAAAAACAGTTAAAAACATTTTATCCATATATAACAACATTCATAAAGTAAGTAAAGCCATAATAAGATAAGAGGATGTAACCTATTTTTTTATGTTGCTCTTTTTGAAAAGAAAATTTCAACCAAGGATAAATAATAATAATAGCTAATAAAAACCAACTTAAATATGCAAAACGATTAGAAAAACTAGCTCGAATTACTAAAATCCAAAAACCGTTACATGTCAAATATATATTGAATAATTGATTATACAACTTGTCATCAATCTTCTTTTTCTTAATATAATACCATCCAGAAAATACACCTGCAGCAGAATACAGTAAAAAGTCCCATCGAAATCCCGTTTTTGAAAATTGATCTTGGAAGGCAGTGGTATCAGTCAAATAAGTGGCTCTATCGTCTGAAATAAACTGGGAAAACAATGTTTCAAAAGTACTTCCTAGAGCTAAAGATAATACAATACATAATAACCAAACTTTAAAATAAGTATCGGTTTTATTATAAAATATGGTTGCTAAATAAGCAATTATTGGAATTATTAATGAACCATGGAATCCGTATGCAAGTAAAAACCAAAGTGCTTTAAAAATATTCTTATTTTGACTAATTCCTAATAAAAAAAATGAAGTAGCGATTCCATTCCTAATACCATTTGTACCATAAGAAAAGAAGGAGAATGATCCTACCAACATTAAAAAAGCATAAAACCAATATTTTTTAAATAATTTTTTCGAAACCAAATAAGCAGGAATAACATATAACGCAGCGCAAACAAAGAAAAAGCTTCTATTCCCCATTATTCTAGCAGAGAAATTTATGAATTGATTAAAGAATACATCATGAGATCCACTAAGAGACTCCGCACCTCCACTTGCAGAATGAAGAAACCATTTATTATAGATAAACATATCTCCAAAATATCGACCACTTACTGGCCGAGTCCCTATATAGAAGAGTACAAAAATAAAACAAAAAGAGCCAATTGTTTTAAGCATATTTAGACTCTTACCGTCCGTTAAATCAAAAGATTGCGAATGTATAAAGACAATAAGGGTAATAATCAATAAAACCTGATAATATATTGCAGAATAATATGGTAATGGTACCCAATCGAACATTTTGTAAAGATATTATTTATTATGAATTTTTAATTAATTATACGTTCTAATTTAAAAATTTCGGTTTCATTTCCAAAAGATGATCCTTGGCAATTTTCAATTAGCTGTTTTTGCAAATCCTTATTATTTACTATTTCAACAATACCTTTTGCACATCCTTCTATATCCATAGGAACAATGATACCATCAAAACCATCTTCAAGTTGACTAGCTGAAGTAGCATATTTGGTAATTACTACTGGCTTGCAAAGAATCTGAGCTTCTCTTACGGTTACAGCGTTCCCTTCAAATCGAGAAGGTTGGATGTAAATATCACACGCTTTAATATAAGGATATGGATTTTCTTTCGCTCCAAGAATAATCACAATATTTTCCATTTTTGCTTCAATAATTTTGGAGCGAATTAAGGCTTCATCTCCTCCAAAACCAATTAAATACCATTTAAAATCCAATCCCATTTCTTTCATTTTTCTGGCAATAAAAGGAACATTATCAAAGTTTTTTGCAGGTGTAAATCTCCCAACAGAGCAAAATATTAAAGATTTCTTTTCTCTCGGCATTTCTTTTTCTACTGTAAATGCTTCTGATTGCTCTTGAATAGAATTAGGGTGTAGTATATTTTCTATCAGTATTATTTTATTTTTGAGATCTGGAAATTTTTTTATAAAACTTATAGAACAATCCTCAGAAACAGAAGCAATATAATCATAAGCCGACCACATTTTTTGTTCCATTTTATTATCAAATTCAAAAGTAGAGTAATCTGTATGAATCCAAGCGATACGCTTTTTTGCATTAATCTTCTCCGAAGCAATAAAATGTGGCGTCAAAAAACTAATTGCCAAATCATACTTTTGATTGTTTATTTTGGGAAGTAGCTTTAATGCATATTTTTGAAGATAATTTAGGTAAACTAAATTCTGATTGGAAAGTTGCTGTTTTCGAATATAGTTTGTAGCATTTGATTTAGCAATCTGTTTCTGTATTAACAGATCAAAATTACCTAGTTTTAAATTTTCTTTAATGCCCAAAAGTAAACCTTTATACTTTTTATTTTCTGGTAAAAGATTGACCTCTTTTGGAACTAGAGATAGAAGTTCACCGTCATGAATAAATAAAAATAAATCTACTTCGTATCTGGTGTAATCAATACTATTTAATAATCCGATTAAACTTCTTTCAACACCACCAATTCTTAAATTATGCGATACAATTATAACTTTTTTCTTCATACTTATTTTAAACTTCAAAAGCCAAGATGATCTCTTTTACTTAATGCCCTTATTGAAAAAAGGACTTTGAATTTTATTCTGCTACTTAACAGCTTACATCCCAATATATTACTTTTCTATAAGTAGTTGTTTAAATAATGCATCCCATTGTTTAACAATTTCTTGAGGTGCATATCGCTTAACATACTTCTTTGCATTAACTCCCATAGCTTTTCTAAGTTCTTCATCCTCAATTAAAATGGTCATTTTTTCAATCAACTCCTCAACATTTTCTTTTTCAACCAAAAATCCGACCTCACCCTCTTTTATGATATCTGCAGGACCAGATGGACAATCAAAACTTACACAAGGCACACCACATTCCATCGCTTCAATCAAAACCATCCCAAAACCTTCAGAACGCGAAGGTAGTACTAAAATCGAAGATTTTAAATACTCTGATCGTATATCCTTGACGGGTTCATGAAAATTTATTCTATTTAACTTTTTTTCTTTTGACAAATTGACAAATATTTGGGAATTATCGATTTTTCCAAAAATATTAAGATGCCAATCAGGAAATTTCTTTTCTAATTGCTCCCATGCATTTATTAACAAATCATAACCTTTATTCCAAGAATGTGATCCGACAGTAATAATAACTTTATTATTTAGGCTATTAATTTCATTACTTTGAAAACTTAAAGGATTAGGAATTGCTATGACATTCTTTTTATTCCATTCCTTGATATTACTAGGAGTCAGCACTACAAATCTTGAAAAATTTGCAATTTGTGAGAACATTATCCTTTGCATAATTTTTCCTTTGAAGGATTGATTTGTATTTAATTGAATAGAAGCGTGCCTTTCATAAATCCATTTAGCCGAGGTTGTTATTATCCTTGGTAAAAAAAATCCTTTTAATCCATCATCACATACAGAAATAATTTGTGCTTGAAAGGAATCTACAACATGTTGAATCCCGATTTTATATTTATTGAGATAAGAAATTGGATTTCCCACCACCTCTATTGAGAAAAAATGGATTTTTGAACTAAAATCATAAAATGGATTTAAATGATTATTATTTAATACTAAAATACCTATTTCATAACCATAATGATCAGCTAAGTAGGAAGCCTTGATTGATAATACCCGCTCAAGTCCACCTGAGCCATTAACACCATTAGTAATATATAATACTTTCACTTTATTGACCATTCTTGTTCATAAATTAAATATGCATCCATGTTTATAAAAAAATCTTAAATGAGTATTGTATTCTTAATAGTAGGAATGAATTAAATTCTAAATTAAACTAACGCATAGCTTAGTGTTTTTATTTTTTAATTCTTTTCCAGTTTTTATCTTTATTCAATCTACTTTTTATAGCACTTTGTATTCTTTTGGCTTTTTTAAAAAACGAGGAATTACTTGAAGGAAACTTTTCGGTTAAATGAAATTGATTTTGAATTTGTTGAATTTTTTTTGAATAAATTTCAGCTTCATCCTTATCTAATTTATTCAAAAGAGATTTATGAAGAATAATTTTCTTATTCAATTGAGCAAGCGCTAAATCATAATATTTTTCCGAAAAATTTTCTTTTATAAATTCTATTCTTTGAATTTCCCCTTCTAATTGATCAAGATTTCTCATTGAAAAGTTTCCTGAAATTGCATTTCCTCTTTGTAGGTAATAGAGAATTGGAATTTTAAGTGAAACGTACACTTTTGAGTCGAAAATAATTTTATATTTCCAAAAACCATCTTCATAAAATTTCCCCATAGGGAATAAATATTTTTTGGCCAATTCAGACTTAATAAGTTTCCCCCATGCAAAATTAAAAACTGTTTTATGTTCTAATAACGCCCATATTGCCTTATCCATTTGATACACTATTTCTTCTTCCTTTTGTTGGATATTCAATAGTAAATAATCTGGATAATCATAGTAGAAATTTGCTTGCACGATTTCTGCATTATATTTAATTGCTGCTCCAATCAAAAGTTCTAAAGCATTGGAGGCCAAATAATCATCTGAATCCAAATAGAATACATAATCTCCGCTTGTATGTTTTAATCCTGTATTTCTTGCTGCAGACAAGCCTCCGTTTTCTTGATGGACAACTTTTATACGCTTATCATTTTTCGCAAAGTCTTCCGCTATTTCTCCAGAATTATCTGTAGATCCATCATTAACCAAAATAATTTCTAAATTCTTATAAGATTGGCTAATCACACTACTCACACATTTTTCTAAATAAGTGTTAACATTGTATATAGGGATAACCACCGAAATAAGCTCATTTGAATTCATCTAATAATTTATTTATATAACGTAATAAGTATTAAAATTTCATTACTACTTTAATATTGATCCAAAATATATACTTTTTCTATGATTTTTGATCTTGAAAACTCAAGAAAGCCATAATTGAAAAAGCATGTCCATTTGGAATATAAAAAACAACCAAATTAAATTTAATAACTTTAAATTTGTAACAAAACCTTTTACTTATCCATTATAATATTGCACCAAATTTAGAGCTTTTTTTTCGAAAAGAAGGTATTTATGATTCTTTAGTTAACTGAAACAACTCAAACCATGAAACACATTATCAATATTTCTAAAAACGAACTTTTATCTTTCCAATCTACATTTTATCCTGTGTTAGTTTTTGAAAAAAAGCTGCTAACAATAAAATTTCAATAGATAACAAGTATATACATATTTTTTTAAAAACAAATTACACTCACAAAAAATAATTAATTTAGTGAAAAATTTTTTACGCTTTCAGCACTGATTATACTTTCCCTCTCAACAGAAGCTCCAATACACCTCGAAAACGGCTTAATATTATAGTTGCTTTTTAATAGGAATTACAAAAAAACTCCATTTTTTTAATGGAGCTTTGTTTTTGTTTATTTCTTTTCAAAAAGCATTTTTCTATAATCTTAAAATAATATTTCAATCTTCAAGAAAATTTATTCTGAAGTATTATTATTTGATAATTGAATCCTCAGAACAAACTACCTATAGTTATAACTTTATAACCGTACATCGTATTCTTCCAAAATACCTTTCACATCAAAAACAACTGATTGCTCTTTTTTGAAATTATTAAAATCTAAGGTTAAAAATTCATTATGAGCTACTGATAAAACGATAGCATCAAACCTTTGATCAGCTTGTGATAAACTTTCAAGAGCATTTAGACTTTTAACTTTATATTCATGCATCACCTCTTCAGGATTTGCCCAGGGATCATAAACGGTGACATCAAGTGAATAATCCTCTAAGCTATGGATCACATCAACAGCCTTAGTGTTTCTCACGTCAGGGCAGTTTTCCTTAAAGGTTATTCCTAAATTTAATACCCTTGCTCCATTTAGATTGATTCCCTTTTTGATCATAGCTTTAACGACTTGAGATGCAACATATTGTCCCATAGAATCATTCAATCTTCTACCTGCAAGGATAATCTCAGGATGATAGCCATGTTCTTGTGCTTTTTGTGCCAAATAGTATGGATCAACACCAATACAATGACCTCCAACCAAACCAGGTTTAAATGGAAGGAAATTCCATTTTGTTCCTGCTGCTTCTAGAACCGCCTTTGTGTCAATTTCTAAAATATTAAAAATCTTTGCTAATTCATTGACAAAAGCAATATTAATATCTCTTTGAGAGTTTTCAATTACTTTAGCGGCCTCCGCTACTTTAATCGTAGGTGCCAAATGCGTACCGGCAATAATTATTGAATTATATAAATCATCAACAACTTTTCCAATTTCTGGTGTAGAACCTGAGGTGATTTTTAATATTTTTTCAACTGTATGTAATTTATCTCCTGGATTTATACGCTCCGGTGAGTAACCAGCAAAAAAATCTTCATTAAATTTCAATCCTGAAATCTTCTCTAAAACTGGAACACATTCTTCTTCAGTAACTCCTGGATAAACTGTTGACTCATATATAACAATATCCCCCTTCTTTAATACTTTAGCAACAGTTTCTGATGCTTTATATAATGGAGTAAGATCAGGTCTATTATTTTTATCAACTGGAGTAGGAACAGTAACAATGAAGATGTTTGCTTCACTAATATCCTCTAAATTAGCACTACACAACAATCCTATACTATCTTTGCTTGTAATTGGATTTTGGTTGACCAAAACTGATTGTAATAAATCTGTTTCTATTTCTAAGGTATTGTCTATACCTTTATTCAGCTCTTCAATTCGTTTTTTATTAATATCGAATCCAACTGTAGGGTATTTCGTTCCAAATAATCGAGCCAAGGGTAATCCAACATAGCCTAAACCAATTACGGCAATCTTTTTTTCAGTATTCATTGTTTCAATTTAAGAGCAATTGGAAATTTCTATTCCTAATTTCTTCAAATAAAGTACTTAATTAAAAACAGATATTCCCTTCTAGAATAATCGGTAAAATTATGACTTTAATTTCAAATAAAATAATAATAATCATTATAAGTCCAAAAGTAAAAACTGATGAAAAAACTTTTAATTACCTTTGTAGGTTAAAATAAAAGGGAAATGATAAAATCTATTGCAGAGCTATTAAAAATACATACAGGTAGGGCATTTCAAGTTCTTTATCCGGACGCAAATATTCAACTAAATGATATTTTAATTAACGAAACGAAACCTGATTTTAAAGGGGATTATACAATTGTTCTTTTCCCATTTGTAAAATCATTAAAGGTAAATCCTACTGCTTTAGGAGATGCATTGGGTAATTATTTAGTAAAACATAATGATGAGTATTGTGGTTATGAAACCGTAGCTGGATTTCTTAATATTACAATAACCGACACTTACTGGTCACATTATTTAAATAAATGTGACATCAATTTCCTTTTTAAAAATTCAGATAGCAATTCCAAAAAAATAATGGTGGAATATTCTTCACCTAACACCAACAAACCGCTTCACTTAGGTCATTTAAGAAATAATTTTCTTGGTGTAGCACTAGCCAATGTTTTAAAAGAAATCGGCAATGATGTCGTTAAATCATGTGTGGTAAATGACAGAGGTGTTCATATTTGTAAAAGTATGATAGCATGGCAACGTTATGGAAACGGAGCAACGCCTATCAGTACTGAAATAAAAGGGGATCATTTTGTAGGTGATTATTATGTTAAGTTCAATGATGCTTACAAGCAGGAAGTTGATGCGCTCGTACAAGCAGGGAGTTCTAGAGAAGATGCAGAAAAAGAAGCTCCAATTATGAAAGCTACTCAGCAAATGCTATTAGACTGGGAAGCTGGAGATGCTGGTGTAATGGAATTATGGAAAGAAATGAATGGCTGGGTATATGAAGGTTTTGACAAAACCTATAAAGATATAGGCAGTACATTTGACAAAGTGTATTATGAAAGTGACACCTACCTATTAGGTAAAGATTTAGTAGAAGAAGGATTACAAAAAGGAGTATTTTTTCAAAAGGATGATGGCAGTATATGGATTGACTTAACATCAGACGGACTGGATGAGAAAATTGTAAGAAGAAGAGATGGAACATCTGTATATATCACTCAAGATATCGGATTAGCAGTTGAAAAACAAAAAGAATATCAACTTGATGAAAGTATTTATGTGGTGGGTGATGAACAAAACTACCACTTTAAAGTGCTGAAATTAATTTGTCAAAAATTAGAATTAGCAGGTGCTGATGGAATCTATCATTTAAGTTATGGTATGGTAGAATTACCAAGTGGAAAAATGAAGAGTAGAGAAGGTACTGTTGTAGATGCAGATGATTTGGTAGCAGAAATGAAAAATTTAGCTCAAAAACAAACAGAAACTGCAGGAAAAACGGAAGGCTTCACCCAAGAAGAATTAGAAAAACTATATGAAACCATTGGTATGGGTGCCTTGAAATTTTATTTACTGAGAGTAGATCCGAAAAAGAAAATGATTTTCAACCCAGAGGAATCTATCGATTTACACGGTTTTACGGCAACATTTATACAATATGCTTATGCAAGAATCAATTCATTATTGACTAAGACCAAATATGTGCTCAACGAAATTGTAATAGATACCGATAATTTATTAAAACCAGAAAAGGATTTATTATTAATTCAAGAACAATATCAAAATACATTATTACAAGCTGCATCAGAGTTTAACCCTTCTATTTTATGTAATTATAGTTTTAAATTGGCGCAACAATTTAATACTTTCTTTGAACAATGCAGTATTGTCAAGGCAGAAAGTGATTCTAAAAAACTATTAAGACAAACTTTGGCTGCTCATACCAGTAATATTTTGAAGCATGCAATGAATTTATTAGGGATAGATTTACCTGAAAGAATGTAAAGAATTTAAAATAAATAATGGGACATTCAACTGATATCAGAAGGATGTCCCATTATTTTTTAATAATAAAAAACTTTGTCATTTTCAACTCTTGCAGCAGCAGTGTATGGGTGTTCTTGCAATTTATTTTTTGACATAATATGAAATACTTGCCAAGCTCTAGCTTTCAAACAGTCTGAAACCATTGATCGATGACAACGCCACCAAACCGCTTCTGAACACATATAAGCCACACGATTCAACTTGGCAATATCCTCTAATTTCAAAATGCCTTTTTCAAACGCTTCAGTCTCCATATAATCTGCATATGCCCTAAAACTATCATTCCTCCAATTGACATTATGAGAGTTTTTATTCACTTTCCTTCGCCCTCCTAACTCTTTCATATAATAATATCCTATCAGATTTTCAGCCAAAATCATTTCTAAATACTCCTTATCAAACTGAGGAAACTTTCTTGAGCCAGGGAACCGTCTGATATCCACAACCATCTCGATATGAAAAGCTTGAAGTATTTCTATAAATTCTTCAATAGGATGCGTAGAATGGCCGATGGTAAAAATAGAATTTGGAGTTTTCTTAATCATAATTAAACAATTTTATATATTGAAAGCAGTGAGGTATTTTGCAATAAAGAGATCTTTTTCTTTAGACTTATATTGTTGAATATATCGAGGATGCTCCAAAACAGTTAATTTTTTAAACATAGGAACTTCATCATTTAATTTTTTAATAAACTTAGCATTTTTGACTCCTAAAATAAAAACCTCTTCTGTATTCAAACCCATGCTAATATGTTTTTTCAAAGAACTAATCATAAATTCCTTCACCATTGCAAACAACTGCATATCATCATAATAATTAGCATTTAAATGCTTACCCCCTTTAACTTGCCTCACAATTGCTAGCGGAAAAGGAGAATTTATATAAAATTCACTATAAAATGCTTCTGGTCCTCCAAAAGCATTTATCATATCGTATAAAAACACAGAAGATACTTCATGAGAATAGGCTGACATCATTTTAATTCCACAAACTGCATCTAATCTCTTGGTATCTGTAAATGGAACTCCAGTAACTCCTGCTCCATGCCTACTGGGATTAATTCCTATTATAAACCGTCTTTTTCGAATATCATTATAAAATTTCCCATAGAACTCGCGCATCACTTTCATGGTTTCCGGATTATCCAAATAAGGATTTAAAACCTGGAACCCTCTTGGCAAGTCTCCTACATAATGTAATTGACTATTAAAGTCAATTACCCGTTCTCCTATTGTCTCCATTTCTCTAATAATTGTGTTTGCTGAAGATTTAAAATTACAAAAATTTATCTAAAAATTAAAAACTATACTATTAGAATAACTAAAAATACCCATTCAAATGATTTGGCTAGACTCTTTAAAGGAAAGAAAAATAATTGACTATAAAGATTTACCTTTGCACCTTGAAATGAAAGAAAAAGAATTAGAACAAGTCAGTTATCCTATAATGGAATATTTTTACACCTTACAAGGTGAAGGTGCTTACGCAGGACATGCCTCCTATTTTATACGGTTGGCAGGTTGTGATGTAGGCTGTGTTTGGTGTGATGTGAAAGATAGTTGGGATGCAAAACTTCATCCTCAAAAAACAGTAGCCGAGCTGGTTGCTGCTGCAAAAGAATATCCATCAAAAATAGTGGTTATAACAGGGGGCGAACCATCAATGTATGATTTAACCGCTTTAACCCATGGATTAAAGGAAGCTGGATTCAGAACTCATATTGAAACTTCTGCGGCGCATCCTTTAACAGGAATACTGGATTGGGTTACTTTGTCTCCAAAAAAGTTTAAAGCCCCTTTAGAGGAAAATCTTCATCTGGCTGATGAATTAAAAATCGTTATTTTTAACCGTTCCGACTTCGATTGGGCAGAAAAATATGCTGATTTAGTCAGTCCCAGATGTAAACTGTATTTACAAGTAGAATGGGATAAAAAAGAACAGATGACGCCATTGGTTTTAAATTATATTATGCAACATCCAAAATGGCAATTATCTTTGCAAACTCATAAATACTTGAATATTCCATAAATATGAATTTATTTCAGGCAGTAATACTAGCCATTATCGAAGGATTAACTGAATTTTTACCTGTTTCTTCAACAGGACATATGATTATTGTTAGTGCTTTACTAGGTGTAGAGCCAGATGATTTTGCAAAATTATTTTTAATCGTTATTCAACTAGGAACTATACTTTCCGTATTGGTTTTATATTATAAAAGATTCTTCCAAACTGTTAGTTTCTATTATAAATTAGTAATTGCAGCTATTCCAGCTTCAATTCTTGGAGTATTATTTAATGATTATATAGATGCTGCATTAGAGAGTCCGTTAATAGTAGCTGTCAGTTTAGTTATTGGAGGTATTCTTTTACTATTTGTAGATAAATGGTTTAATAAACCTAAAATAGATAGCATGGAAAAAGTAGGCTATAAACAATCTTTTATGATTGGTGTCTATCAATGCCTTGCTTTAATCCCAGGAGTTTCTCGATCTGCAAGTACCATTGTAGGCGGTATGAGTCAAAATTTAAGTAGAAAACTGGCTGCCGAATTTTCATTTTTTCTTGCTGTGCCTATGATGTTTGGTGCTTCTGTTATAAAATTAATAAAGTTTCTAAAGAATGGTAATACTTTTTCTGGAGAACAAATTAAATTATTGGTTGTAGGTAATCTTGTTGGTTTTGTTGTTGCCATTTTAGCTATAAAGTTCTTTATTGAAGTATTAACCAAATATGGCTTTAAAGTGTTTGGATGGTACAGAATAGTAATAGGTTTAATAATAATAACGGTATTATTAAGTGGTCATCAATTAGAAATTATATAAAATTGGCAACAACTTTTAAAAGCTCTATTTTCTATAAATACTTATTAGCTTTTTAATTAGCATTCTTAAGGCATCCAAACTATATCTAATAAAACATCATGATATAGCAATATGCAAATGGCAAAGCCAATAATAGTGAGTCGAATCTATCTAATGCCCCACCATGTCCTGGCATAATATTACCCGAATCTTTTACTCCAGCTAATCGTTTTAATTTAGATTCTAATAAATCTCCAGCAGTTCCAGCTACGGTGGCGCAAAGAGCTAAAGCGATCCAATCATATAATTGAATATCTGTATAAGGAGAAAACTTTGCCCATATAACGGTACCCATAATTGTGATTATTGCTCCACCGCCAGTTCCTTCCCAAGTCTTTTTAGGAGAAATTTTAGAAAATGGCGTTTTACCAATAAAAGAACCAACGATATAAGCAAAGCTATCGTTAGACCATATCATTAATATTAATGCAATAGGAATTATTGGTGCGATCATCCATAATTTTACCAAAAACCCCATAGCAAGACTGATATACAATAAGGCAACTAGTCCAGAGAAAGCAGATGCCAAAGCCGTATTTTTACTCAAAATCCCAGTCATTAAAAGTAATGCTGGAATAATAGCAACAATTGCGATAGAAAGATCCCAGAAAACAATATTCACTAAAAGTAATACTGCCATGGCCTGAGTTAACCATTCTATATATTTTGGAAAACTCGTATTCGCGAAAATATTTTTACTTAATGCAAAAAATTCTTTTATGCATAAGAATTGAATCAAAAATGCCAAAACAAACATGCTATATGGAAATTGATACAAATGACCCAACAAGCCAGCCAACATAAGGATTGCAAAAACAATAGCACTTCCAGTACGCGTAAAAAAAACTTTCCAATTCATATATTAATCCTAATTAATTGTTTTATAAAAATGATTTTTTTGATAAGGCATCACCCATGTTTTGCCCAAAGCTATATTATTTTTCTTAAGTTTAACCATTATAAATGTTATCAAGATTCCACTAATAATAAAACCGGGAATTGCTATCTTTAACGGCATGCCTGATTTAGAAAAATCAAGTTCAGAACCAGACAGATAGATAAAGACCACCTGACTACCATTAATAATAAAATGTAAAATAATATTATACCAAATATTACCGGTATAATAATATACCAATCCTAGAATCGTACCTGCAATAGTTATAGGTATTATATTATAAATACTACCATGAAAAAGAGCGAAAATAACAGCAGTAATTATTGCGGCTCCAATTGCATTTTTCCAAAATGAATGAACAAATCTTTGTAATATTCCTCTGAAGAATATCTCTTCTCCTATAGCAGGTAGAGCAGCCATTATTAATAACCTTAATAACAAATCTTCCATACTTTTCATTTCTAATGCGAGTTGTTCCATACTTTCTCTTTGGCTTTGCAACTGATCAGCCATTTTTCCTAAAGGAAGATATTGAAGAAATTGAGAGGTGGTGCTAACAAAAAAAACGCAGCTTATTGCAAGAATAATTATCCATACAATATTAGAAATACTGGATATAGGTTTAAAATGTAAAAATGAAATGGGCTTTTTTGGTAATAAAAGAATAAATGCAATAGCTGGGAGTAGGAATGAAATCAATTGTGTTCCTATCATCATAAAGGCAAGAGTATCTAAATTAGACCGATCAAGTCCAATTAAAGAAATTAGAAACAAAACAGAATTTCCTATAAAAAATGAAAAAATAAAAAAGACCAGTTGAAGGCCAATTGACATTTTCTGAATTTGAAAAAAACTATTTTTTCTCATTATTTTTTATTTAAATCCTAATGCTTTATAAATATAAGCTTGGGCATTAGATCGGATGTTTAACTGATTAATTTTCCAATTGCTAGCCGAAGGATTAGTCCTATTAGACAAAAATACAAATACAATACCTGTTTGAGGGTCTGCCCAAGCACAAGTTCCTGTAAAGCCTTGGTGACCAAAGGTTGCCTTACTGCAAACATCAGCTGTTGGTCCACCATTTCCTTTTGCTTTCTCTGGTTTATCAAATCCGAAACCGCGACGACTAGATGAATGATAAATTGTAAAAAGTTCAATGGTCTCTGGTTTTAAATACTGTCTGCCATTATATTTTCCTTTATTCAATAACATTTGCATAATTACGCCTATATCTTCAGCATTGGAAAATAAACCTGCATGACCCGCAACACCGCCTATCATCGCAGCTGCCATATCATGAACATAACCTTGAACAAGTTGATATCTAAAATAATCGTCTTTTTCAGAAGGAGCGCATCTTGATTGAAGGTTTCGTTCCCAAGGATTAAAAAGTGTATTTTTCAAACCCAAAGGTTTATAAAAAGTCTCTAAAACATAATCATCTAGAGGTTTTCCTGTTATGCTTTCAACAACTTTTTGTAAAAAAAGAAAATCTAAATCACTATATACATATTGCCTTCCTGCAACTGGACTCGTTAAAATGGTTTGCCACATTGTGTCCTGATAACTTTGATTCATAAACATATTTCTCGCTACTGGCACATTGTAAATATTATCTTTTCGAGAATGATAGATGAAAGGATCTGGGCTATTTAAAGAATCTAAAGTACTTTTATAAAATGGAATCCAAGCTTTTAATCCTGCTTGATGTAATAAAATGTCATTTATCCTTAGTTTGGCTTTATCTGTATCTTTTACAAAAGGCAAATAAGTATCTAAACTCGCATAAATATTCAGTTTCTTGTCCTCATAGAGTTTCATGATGGCTAATGTTGTAGCTGCTATTTTAGTTACTGAAGCGATATCATATAATGTATTATTATTTACTATTGCTGAGCCATGACCATAGCTAAAGGTACCAAAACTTCTTTTATAAATAAGCTTACCATTTTTCATGGCTACCACCTGACAGCCTGGAAAAACGCCTTGTGCAATAGCACTATTGAGATAACGATCTAGTTCGACTATAGCCGACTGATTTTTAATAAGATCAACAGAAACAGGATCTATATTGTCTTTTTCAGGTTTAAGTTCGGTATTTAAAGCTCTATCTTCTCTTTCAGTTCTCGGTGTATGAACAATAGTTTGTGTTTGATCTTGAGTAATAACCATTCCATTTTCAACTCTTACATTTGGGTTATTGAAAGAGGTAGTTTTAGAGCATGCTGTTACTGGAAGTTTGCCAGAAGCTACCAATTTTCCATTTAATAATTCTCGTGTTGCGTTATAAGTACTCCCATTTTCTTCATAAGTTTCAATAATCGAAGCTGCATCACAAATATATTTTAATGCATAAGCATTCCCATAATTAATGAACATGGTCTTACCTAAACGACTTAGTTGTCGCATGACATTTAACTGTGTTTGATCAAAACCATAATTATTACCTGGATATAGGCTTAAGTCATGCATACCAACCAAAACCACATCATATTGCCCTAAACTTCTCATTAAAGTGTTTAATGAATTTGTAGACTGATTTTTTCCGAAATTATAAACAAAAAGATTTGGAAAATCTTGTTTTAATTGATTAGTAATAAAGTTAGAGTCTGTAGAATGCAGACTACCTTTTGCTGAAATATTGATATATGCAATTTTAGCTTTTAGTTTAAACTTAAGAATATTTAAAATTTTATTATTATCTCTAACTAGAGTTATTGCCGCCTTAGCAATATCGTCAAAAACTTGTTCTGTATATTGATTTAAATCGGCAGTAGCATTATTAGGATCAATGGGTTTAAAATTATATAGCCCTGCATCATACTTAGCCGCTAAAATTTTCTTTACACTTATTGACAATCTTTCTTCACTAATTTTTCTACTCCTTAATGCTGCCTGAATTTTCTGAATAGCTTTAGGCACATCCTGAGAAAAGAGTAAAACGTCATTTCCTGCTAAAAATGCTTCTAAATCTACTTCTCCAACATCAAAATACTTTGCTACACCTTCCATGTTTAAAGCATCAGTGAAAATCAGTCCTTCAAATCCCATTTCTTTTTGCAACAAATCAGTCACAACAGCATTAGAAAGTGTAGTAGGTCTATTTTTTCTTTTGTCTAATGCAGGAATACTCAAATGAGCTATCATAACACTTTTAACTCCAAAAGAAAACAATTGTTGAAAAGGATAAAGTTCTAAGGTTTTTAATTGCTGCTTGCTCTTTTTAATCACTGGTAAATCTAAATGGGAATCAATATCTACATCTCCATGACCAGGAAAATGCTTAACACAAGCCATTACCCCATTATCCTGTAAGCCTTTAACATAAGCCTTTGCCAATGTGGTGACTAATTCTTTATCCTCTCCAAAAGATCGAAAGTTTATGACTGGATTATTAGGATTGTTATTTATATCAATTACGGGTGCAAAATCAACATGAACTCCCATACGCCTACATTGGTAGGCAATTACAGTAGCCATAAGACTCATTTGTTCTGGACTTCGGGTTGCACCCAGCATCATTTGACGCGGCAAATTATTCACTCCAGTCAACCTCATTCCTAATCCCCATTCTGCATCCATACCGATAAGTAATGGAACTTGAGCACTTTGTTGGTACTGATTGGTTTGCTGAACTTGAGCTTCGGCAGTACCCTGCATAAAGATAACACCACCAATTTGATGATTATTAATTAAAGTTTGTATTTGAGCCTGATTATACTTCGAACCTCCTGAATAGGCAGCCACCATAAACAATTGACCAATTTTCTCCTGTTCATTGAGCTTATTATACACACTATCTACCCATTTTTGTTTAGATGTTTGCGCTACCAAAGTGGGCACCATAAAAATCAAATAGAAACAAAAAAATACAATCCTCTTCATTTAAAGTTATTTATTATTTTGCGAAGTAAGTGCAAAATAATATAAATAAATGGGTTTACTAGGTTAATAAAGCGTAAAAAATTAAAAATAAAGTATTTATTAGGCTTTTAATACCAAAGTCGGGCTTCTACTGATTTTAAATACTCCATAGCTTTATTACCAATCTTTTGAGGTATTACTACTTTTGGAATTCGGGTTACTTTTTTCCACGTTTTAAAAAATCCTTTTAAATCCATTTTTGTTTTTAATAAATATTGAAGACTCCACATTATTGCGGTGGAATAATAATATTTATTAGGCAAATATCTCCAAGCAACCTTTGATTTATTATACCATAGCATTGCAATTTTATCATTATGAGGCACACGGCCCAATGGCGATTCTTTATGCATTCCAATTACGGAATGGTCGTAACCTAAAGTGTAACCAGCTTCTATAATGCGATAACTCAAATCATACTCTTCCATACCATAAAAGAAATCCTCAGGATACAATCCCGTTTTTTCAAAAACCTCTTTTTTTATAACATTGGCACAACCGATAAAATAATAAGTAAAAAACCATTCCTTGTCTTGATATTTATTTACATTTTTATGTGGGAAAGCTGTGATTTGTCTTTGATTATTTTCTGTATAAAAAACATTAAAGGTAATCGCCCCAGTATTCTCCTTTTGATATTCAGGTCGATCAAAGAAATGTGCTATTTTCTTTAGGGAATTCTGATCTGGCAATAAGAAATCATCATCTAAAGTTACTAGAATTGGATGTTTTGCCAGTGGAATCAAATAATTCCTTCCTCTGGCAACACCTAAATTCTCAAAATGATGAATATAATTTACCTTTAGTTCTGGTGTATTATTAATAAAGTCTTCTACCTCTTTATAAGATTCTGTTGAATTATTATTGAGCAATAGAATTTCGCCTAAATACTTATCAATTTCATTTTGGGATTGCAATGTTTGCAATAGTTCCAAAGTATCTTTTGGACGATTATAAGTGATAACGAGAATACTGAGCGTAGCTCCTGCCATTTGAAAACAATTTATGAACTCAATAGAGTTCTTCTTAATATTTTAATAGGGAATAGCAAATATAAGTTCTAATTTTCTATTATCAAATATTAAAAGAATAGTACAGATTTTATAAGACCAGCTTCGGATTTTTAAACTTTTTGTTTGAAAAAATTTTCATTTTGGTAAAAATCTCTAATTAGACAATATATTTTTGTTGAGTATTTTTATGGGGAAAAAATTTTATTTATTTTTCCATAGCATAGGCATACTATTTTCTTCCTACATTTTGTGTTCACAATAATTTTTTGAAGGTTTTTATTTTATATTCTTCAATAAATCATAATTTCCTTTCTAAATGAGACACTAATAATTGGTTTGTTTATTTCGAAGTTGTTTTTTGAGCGGCCTGGGAGGCATATTGCATTTTCATAGTATCGCCATAACCTAAATAAAAAGAAAAAACGTTATAACCAAATGATTATAACGTTTAAATTGTGACCCCGTCAGGATTCAAACCTGAAACCTTCTGATCCGTAGTCAGATGCTCTATTCAATTGAGCTACGGAGCCTTTTTCCTCGAAAGGACTGCAAAGGTAAATTAATTTTCATAATTGAAAAAATAATTTTCAAAAAAAATTAAATTCTTATTTGCTCTAAATAAATTATTATCCCAAAAGGCGTTCTAAATTTATTTTATTAGATCTCAACTTATACTTAAATGTAGTACTTTTACGTTTATATTATTTAGGATATGAACTTAAAATCTTTAATTCTTACATTTTTTTTAATATCTTTTCAGCAATACGCTCAATCACAAATTGTTGGAGGAACACATGCATTTGAAATGCTTAATGTTTCAAATAGTGCACATGTTTCTGCACTTGGAGGCTTAACACCTGCAATTCCAGATCAAGATGTAAGTCTTGCTTGGCAAAACCCAGCACTTTATCGACCAGGGGTACACAATCAATTGTCTTTTAACTACAACTTATTTTTTGCTGATATTAAAATAATGAATTTGCAATATGCTTATTATGTACCGAAATTGAAAACTACTTTTGGCGGTGGCATCCAGAGTATTAACTATGGAACATTTCAAGCAGCTGATATCTATGGCATTTCTTTAGGAGAAGTTCAAGCGAATGACATCGCAGTTTCTTTTTCTGCTTCTCGTAGCTATGGAGAAAGATGGCGTTATGGAGCGACCTTAAAATATGCCCATTCTGTTTTAGCAGACAGAACTGCTGGAGCTCTATTAACAGATGTTGGTGTAGTTTATCATGATACGAGTAATAGTATAACCTTAGGAATAGTAGCTAGAAATATGGGCTTCATGACAAAAAAATACAATCCCAATAATTTAGCTGAACCCTTACCATTTGATGTGAACATTGGTTTTACTAAAGAATTGAAAAATGTACCTCTAAAATTATTTGTCGTAGCACATCATTTATATCAGTGGGATATTCGATATAATAACCCTGCAGATAAGAAAAACAATATTTTCTTTAATGATAGTGTTGAAGTAAAGGACAAAAATAAATTTGTGGATAATATGTTTCGTCATCTTAATTTTGGTACAGAACTGATATTAGGAAAAAGACTAGGCGTTACACTAGCTTATAATCATTTAAGAAGAGGAGAATTGAGCACTTTAGAAAGTAAAGGAATGGCCGGATTCAGCTTGGGCACGAGTTTGTATTTAAACAGGCTACAAGTGCATTACGCACGATCAATCATGGCTACTGCAGGTGCTTACAATGAATTTGGATTGAATCTAAGTTTAGACAAAATGTTTAAGGTTGGAAAAAAAACAAACACTTGGCATTGGAATAATAATTACCCCAACTGGTAAAAAATAATATTTAACTTATTAATTATAGAAGTAACAAAATTACGCTTACTTTTGTAAAAACATAATTAGAAAAGATGGCAAGATCTACAAAAGGGAATCAAATAAAAATAGGTATTTTAACTTTAGTGTCTATTGCAGCACTTTTTATTGGAATTAATTTTCTTAAGGGGAAAAGTGTATTTAGTAGAGAAAAGAGTTATGTTACTTTTTTCGATGATGTTTCTGGAATGACCACTGCTACAAAAATAAAAGTAAACGGTTATCAGGTTGGTAAAGTCGCAACTATTGACATGATTCCAGATGGTAGATTTAAAATAACCTTAAATGTAGAAAAAGACTTTAAAGTACCACAAGGATCTACACTCACGACAGTAACTGCAGATTTGCTTTCCGGTGCCAAAGACTTAACTTTTGTTTTAGGAAATTCTAGTATTGAAACAAAATCTGGAGATACTTTACAGAGTAATGTATCTTTAGGACTATTAGACGGCATTAGTAAAGGTGTCCCAGAAGTAATGGATAATTTAAATAGTGTAACAAATAATGCAGATACATTGGTAAATAATTTAAAAGGAGTGGTTGACGATAATACTGGAAAACATATCAATCAAATTTTAATATCTTTAGAACTTGCCATGAAGCAAATTGAAGTGCTCTCACAAAATTTAGCTCACGAATCTAAAAACATAAGTTCAATTGTTAATGGTGCTAATAATTCTGTAGCTAATATCAACAGATTAACATCAAATTTAAATGATGGAAAAATAGATCGAATATTAGGTAATTCTGAAATATTAAGTCAACAATTAGTAGATTCAAAATTACAGGAGACCATTAGTAATTTAGAAATCACAACAAAAAAACTAAATACAGTAATTGCAAAACTTGATCAGAAGGATGGCTCTTTAGGACTGTTAATTAATGACCAAAATCTTTATATTAATCTAAATAAATCAGCTTCTGAATTAGGAAGTCTATTAGAGGATATAAAAAATCATCCTTCAAAATATATAAACATTTCAGTTTTACCATCGAAATCAAGAAATTAAAAGAATAGCTTTTAAACCAATTCCAAAATGTGTTTAGAATTATTAATAAAAAAATCAATATTGTGAGTAAATAAAAATTTGAACTTCAAAAAAACAGTTTTAAAAATATTACTATTTCCTAAATTATATATTAACAGAAACTTTTTCATTAATTCAAACGATTGTTCTTACTTTGTATGCATATTTTAACTTAAAAGTGAAAGTTTCTTCAAATATTACAACTCATGTTCAAACAACTATATAAATATTTAGCTTATATCTCCATTTTTTTAGCTGTATTTATTTCTAATTTCTCTGAGCTTAATGCTCAAATTCTGGACGTAAAAAGCTTAAAGGCCTATCAACTTTCCATGCCAAGAGTATCAGCAGCTTTTTCAAAAAACAATTTAAAGCTGAAAGAAGAATTCTTAAAAAAAGGATTAGATTACAATAATAGTGAATTGTATTTACGTTCTTTTAAAGCATTAAACGAATTAGAAGTTTGGGTAAAAAATAATGATGCAGATACCTTTACTTTATTTAAAAAATATAATGTTTGTGCTTTATCAGGAGTTTTAGGTCCAAAACGTGCGGAAGGTGATCGTCAAGTACCAGAAGGATTTTATTTCATTACAGACTTCAATCCAAAAAGCGATTTTCATCTTTCGATGTATGTCAATTACCCAAATTATGCAGATAAAATATTTGGAAGTAAAATAAAATTAGGAGGTGATATTTATATTCATGGTGGATGCCTTACAGTAGGATGCTTGCCTATGACTGATGATGTAATCCAAGAGATTTATGTGCTATGCTTGAATTCAAGATTAAATGGCCAAACTAATATTCCTATCCATATCTTCCCTACCCGACTAGACCGCTCAGGACTTACCTTTTTAGGAAAAGAATTTAAAAATGATATCATTAAGCAGAAATTTTGGGTGAATATAAAACCTGCATATGATTATTTTGAAAAGACAAGAACTTTATTACCAGTAATGTATGATCCGGACGGGAAATATGTTTTTTAATCAATTATGGAAATTGAAATTTGGTCTTTAGGTCGAGAAAATGAACCTTATATTGATGTAGGCGTCAAGAATTATTTTAAAAAGACGGCACCTTGGATTAAGGTAAAATTAGAAATATTAACACTACCGAAGAAACTACAAACGACAGATAAAGAGCAGTCTCGAAAAAGAGAAGAAGAGCTGATATTAAAGAAATTACAATCCCATCATTATTTAATCCTTCTGGATGAAAGAGGCAAATCTTTAAACTCTATTCAATGGTCAAATGAATTTCAACAATGCATGAATCAAGGGGTTAAAACGCTGATAATTCTAATTGGTGGAGCATTTGGTGTTAGTGACATCATTCAACAAAAAGCAAAACAAACCTGGTCTTTATCGAAACTTGTTTTTCCACATCAATTGGTACGATTAATCCTTGCAGAGCAAGTATATAGAGCTATTAGTATATTAAATAATAGCCCTTATCATCATGAATAAGATTTTCATTAAATCTATAAAAAATCAAGAAGTTTAGCCTTAATCTCTAATTAATAAATACATGTGTTTATAAAACCCATAATTTGAGTAAAGTTGAACATTTGAACTTCTTATTCTTTTGTTCTTTCCTAAATCAAATCAATATCTGATTCTTCCTCTGAGTTATTCTTTTTTCTTAAAAAAGAAAATACTATAGTTCCAAGTAATAATAGCGTAAGCAAAATACTTCCAATCCTGTTTATAGTCTCACCTTTTTCAAACGTGGGATCTATGTATTTAAATTCAATTTTATGCTTTCCAGCTGGAACGCGTAAGCCTCTTAAGACATAATTCACAGGAATAATCTCAGTAGGTTTTCCATCAATAAAAGCTTTCCAATTTTCTGGATAATACACTTCTGAAAAGACACCAAATCCATCATGTGAGTTGTTAGACTCGTACACCATTTCAGGTAAACTATAATGCGTAAGTGCGATTTTTGCGGTGCTATCTTTTTCAAATGCAGAAGCTCCAATAGAAGATTGGTAATTATCTCTTACAATAGCCTCCACAGCAGGTTGGAAGCCTAATTTAGACGAATCATTTTGAGGTTCATATACAGATGGACCGTCTAAACTCTCCATGGCATCATCTGCTGTTTTTACATATTTAATATTAGATACAAACCATGCATTTCCTAAAGCTTTCGGATTAGGCATAGCAATTGACTGCTTGTCATTTTTTGTAATAATGTATTTGGTATTCAGCATATTTAAAACAGCACTGTTCCCTTTGGTTAATTGGTGTGTAATTAAATCTTGGTAAGCCTGTAATTTAGCGGGATGATAACCTCCTACTGTTTTCACAAAATAAGATGTTTTGGCATCATTAATATAATCTATAGTCAGATCTAGTACTCTGAAATTAGGATCTTTATCTTGTTGTAATATTTGAGCAATTGGTGCACTTGGTGTGAATAAATTTTGTTCAATAGCAAATTCATCCATAAAAACATCATCATTCAAATAACGTGTACTTACACCCCATAAATCGACAATTGAAGCAAACCCTATGATAACAATCGCAACGGTTCCGCTAATTTTCTTCTTTAATAAAGCCCAAATCGCACCCATAGCAATTAAAATAAATACAAGACTTCTAAAACTATCCTTCAATGCCATTGCAGCTCTATCATCTTTTAATGCTTTTAAAGCTTTGCTTCCGTGTTCTCCAAATCCTTTCAATATCTGATCGTCAGATATTCCTTTATAATCCATTCCAAACTGACTGTATAAAATTAAAGCAAGCATTAAACCAAGGCTAACAATACAAGCATTTTTAAATTGTTTAAACAAATGCGCATCATTTTTCTTTTCAGTTTCTTTTTCTAAATCATATAAACCCCAAAATGCTAATGCTACTGTTGTAATGGTCGTTAAAGAAAATGCCATATTAGGAGAACGGAATTTATTGAATAAAGGAAGATGGTCAAATAACCAAAAATTCAAAGTTTCAAAGTTTTTACCCCAAGAAAGCATCGCAAAAAATATACCCAAGCCGAATAAAACCCATTTCAATCTGCTTTTAATAACAAATAAAGCTAATATAGAAAGGAAACAAACAATAGCTCCAAAATACATTGGACCAGAAAGAAAGGGTTGTGGTCCAAAATAAGTAGGTGCTCTTTCTGTCATTTGAGCAACTTGACCATAGGGAACTCCAAGTGAAGACAAAAGTTCTCCATAATTTGAATCTTCACCTATGTTTTCTCCTGATCCTCCTCCATAATAATTTGGTATAATGGCACAAAAAACTTCACCAATACCATTACTCCATGAAAATGCATAATCTTTAGCAAGACCACCTTTTTTGGACTGCATTTTATCTTCCTGATTATGAGTCAATTCACTCGCACCGCCTCTCATTGAATATTTTGCATAACTAGACGTTCCTTTTATCAAAGTGAAAGCGGTTAAAACTGAAACTCCAGTCAGTACTAAAACAATGGCAATATTCTTTAAGGTATCCTTTAATTTTCCACTTTTTATTCCAGCAACTAAAAAATAAATACCTAAGGCTGCAAAAATAAATAGGCTATAATAAATGATCTGTAAATGCCATGCTGAAAGGAATAAGCTTAGGAAAAGGCCATATAAGACAATCCCAGTGATCCTTTTATTCCTAAAAATAAATATCAATCCACCAATAACTCCTGGCAAGTATGCTAAATCTATTACTTTGGTGATGTGACCTGCCGTAATTAAAATGGGAATATAAGAACTTAATGCATAAGCCACACCCCCAAATGCTGCAATAAGTGTTCGTGCTTTTAAAGATTTTAAAAGAACAAATGCTCCAATCATTGTCAAGAAAAGAAAGCCAATAGGATTGACCAAGAAACTACTCGGTTGCATTTGGACACTTTGAGATAAAGAGTTAAACCAATTACTATTGGTGGGCTCATAAGTCATTGCTGTCGGCATTCCAGAGAATACACTGTTCGTCCAATGTGGCGCCTTACCATGCTCTTTATAATAGTCGCTGGCATCCTTAGTTTGATAAATCCAACTAACGGTATCATGAGGTGCTAATAGCTCTCCTTTCAAGGAAGGACTAGAAAAAACGACACTTATTAATAAAAAAGCTGCAATAGCAATGATATTGGGCAACCACTTTTTAAACAATTCTTGAACTTGCATAAATTATATACTTAAAAATGTTTTCAGATTTGGAATAAGCAACAAAAATAAAAGATATTTATTAATAGTCATGCTTTAAATTTTGAATAACTTAAAATAAGCAGTTTTAGAATTATACCGATACATAATACAATCTAAAAAACTACCAGCACTTAAGCTTCAAACTTAGCTAATTGATTTTAAAAAAGACACTTCTTTTTAAAATCTTTTCCTTTAACCATTTTCAAACCTTAAATTTGTAATTAATTTTTAAAAACAAAGATGAACATTTCGAATCAATCGGCAAATCAATTAATAGCAAGTGCTCAATTATTTTTGACCAAAAACACAGAAACACTTGAAATTGAATCTTTAGATAAATTAAAATCCATCCTAAATTATCTGGATTGGCAATATTATGTAAAAGACAACCCTATACTTGCAGATCAGGAATATGATTATTTATTTAGATTATTGAAGGACTTTGAAATCAAACATCCAACATTAGTCACAGGCGATTCTCCCACTCAGAGAATTGCAAAAGGTTTATCTGCTAGCTTTGAGACGGTTGCTCATTTAGTTCCTATGCTGAGTTTAGAAAACTCCTATAATGCAGAAGATTTGAAAGAATGGGATAAAAAATGCAAGGAAATTCTTGGAGTTGATTCTCTTGAATATACTGTTGAGCCGAAATATGATGGAGCAGGTATATCGTTAATTTTTGAAAATAATAATTTAAAAAGAGCGGCGACACGTGGTGATGGCGTGCAAGGTGATGACATTACTATTAACGGCAAACAAATAAAATCAATTCCTTTATCCGCTTCTTTTTTAAATAAGAATGTTCAAACCATCGAATTAAGAGGTGAGGTTATTATAAAAAAGGAGGTTTTTGCAGCAATTAATCAAAGGCGAGAGGCTGAGGGATTATCGATTTTTGCTAATCCACGAAATGCTGCATCTGGTTCTTTAAGAATGCTTAATCCAAAAGAGGTAGCCAATAGAGGACTTCATGCAGTTTTGTATCATGTAAGTTATCATAATAACAAGGATGAAACTATTGCGGATAATGAAGTTTTGGCAAGTCATTATCAAGCACTAGAATGGCTAGATAATTTAGGCTTCTCAACGCCTCATAAGGATATGATACTAACTGATTCTATTGATAAGGTGATTGATTTCTGTTTAGATTATGAACAAAAGAGAGATAATCTACCTTTTGAAATAGATGGCATGGTTGTAAAGGTAAATGCTATTGCTTTACAAGATAAATTAGGGCAAACTTCTCATCATCCGAGGTGGGCAATAGCCTATAAATTTAAAGCACGGCAAGCAACTTCTATTTTGGAAAAAGTTGAATTTCAAGTTGGAAGAACTGGAAATATTGGACCGGTGGCAAAAATCACACCTGTTTCGATTGGTGGTGCTACAATTGGCTCCATTTCATTATTTAATGAAGATGTTATTAGAGAAAAAGATTTAATGATAGGCGATACCGTATTAGTGGAGCGTGCTGGAGATGTCATTCCTTATATCGTAAAATCTATACCAGAATTACGTAATGGAACGGAGCAACCCATTGAATTTCCTATTAACTGTCCTGTTTGTAATGATGCTTTAGTCAAACCTGAAGGAGAAGCAGCGTGGCGCTGTGTAAATGTCAATTGTAATGCACAATTAGTTGAAAGGCTTATTCATTTTAGCAGTAAAAATGCAATGGATATCAGAAGTTTAGGTGAAGCCAATGTAAAGCGTTTTTTCGAACTTGGTATAATTAATAATATTAAGGATATCTATCAGTTAGATTTCACAAAAATTGAAGGCTTAGAAAACTTTGGTCTCAAATCTATTGAAAACCTTAAGAATGCTATAGAGCACAGTAAAGAACAAGCATTACATCGATTAATCTTTGGTTTGGGTATTCGTTTTGTAGGAGAAACTACTGCGAAAACACTAGCTAAAGCCGTTAACGATTTACGCGAATTTGAACATTGGAATATTGAAAAGCTATGTACTTTAGAAGATGTGGGACCTAAAGTAGCACAGTCTATTGTTCAATTTTTTAAAAATAAAGACAACCGTCTCTTATTAGACGGCTTGGCTCGTTTAGGAGTAAACTTACAAGCAACCAAAAATAAAAATTCAGAAGAAGGTGTATTTTTAGGTAAGACCTTTTTATTTACAGGAACTTTACATCAGCTCAAAAGAAAAGCAGCAGAAGAAATTGTAGAACAATTAGGTGGAAAGATACTCAGTGGAATCAGTAGTAATTTAGATTATTTAATAG
The DNA here is from genome assembly GCA_035497795.1 of Edaphocola sp. GTDB lineage: Bacteria > Bacteroidota > Bacteroidia > Chitinophagales > Chitinophagaceae > Edaphocola. The sequence continues at coordinate 141,949 of DATJCU010000010.1, forward strand.
TAGGTGAAGCAGCAGGCTCAAAACTCGAAAAAGCAAAAAAAATGCCTTCTATCCGAATTTTGGAAGAACAAGAATTTATCAATATACTTACAGAGACAGGAATTTCCATTTAAGAAATCTGTTAAGATATTGTTTTGAACTTATTATTTTGGCTTTTTTAAATTAATAATAAATTACATTTGCCTTGCAGTATATTTTTTAATAACGAAATTAACTTGTTTAATTTCTTTTTTATAATAAAAATAAGATGAAGATTATAGAATTTATGAAAACTAAAATATTAGTCCCTTCGGTAATTTTTGGAGCATTAGTAGCTTTTTTATCCTTTAGATATATTAATACCTATGCACAAAATGCTAATCAAAACTCCATTATTCAAGGTACAATAATGGCATTAATCCAAGAAGCTCATTATTCCCCCTCTGAAATCAATGATGCCTTTTCACAAAAAGTGTTTGATAAAACTTTAGAAAGTTTAGATTTTGACAAAAGATTTTTCTTAAAAGAAGATTATGATGCCTTAAAAAAACATCAAAATGATATTGACAATCAAATTAAAACGAACAGTACTGACTTTTTTAATGACTTAAATAGTTTATTTGTTCTAAGGGTTAATGAAGCAAAAGACTATTACAAACCTATATTAAGTAAACCTTTTGATTTCAATAAGAATGATGAAATACAATTAGATGGTAAAAAAATAGATTTTGCTAATTCTAAGGATGATTTGAAATCTAGATGGGAACTAGCCTTAAAGTATCGCTCTTTAATGAAATTTGTAGATTTAAAAAAATCTGAAGATCAAAAGGTTAAAGATTCTGTTGGTTATAAAGCAAAAACAGATGTAGTTTTAGAAGAAGAAGCAAGAAGTTCTGTTGAAAAAATGCAAGATCGTTTTTTTAAACGATTGGGTAAAATGAATGAAAATGATCGCTTTTCGATTTACATGAATGCAGTAACGGGTGCTGAAGATCCACATACTAATTTCTTCCCACCAGAAGACCGTAAAAGATTTGACGAAATGATGTCTGGTGAATTTATTGGTATTGGTGCTCAATTACAAACTACAGATGAGGGATTAACTAAAGTAGTAATGATTATTACGGGTAGCCCAAGTTGGCAACAAGGTCAATTAAAAGCAAATGACATCATTGAAAAAGTACAACCTGACCCCTTAAAAGAGCCTATTGATATAGAAGGACTTGAAATAGACGAAGTTGTAAAATTAATTAGAGGTAAAGAAAATACGATTGTAAAACTTCATGTAAAACATGAAGGGGGCACCAGACAGATTATTGCTATTAAAAGAGGTAAGGTTAATACTGAAGATACCTATGCAAAATCAAGTATAATAGAGGAAAACGGCAAACGTATTGGATATATTTACTTACCAGAATTCTACACTAACTTTAATGGTAGTGGCAGTAGGACCAGTAGCGTAGATGTGAAAAACGAAGTACTAAAATTAAAAGAAGAACAAGTAAATGCTATCGTTTTGGATTTAAGAAATAATGGTGGTGGATCTTTAGGAGATGTAGTAGATATGGCTGGCCTATTTATAGGCACTGGTCCCGTAGTTCAAGTGCGCGGTAGAAACAACTATGTAACTACATTAAGTAGTAGAGAAAGTGAGCCAATTTATACCGGTCCACTTGCAATAATGGTTAATGGAGGTTCTGCATCGGCCTCAGAAATCTTAGCAGCCGCAATGCAGGATTACGGAAGAGCTATTATTATCGGCGCCAAAACTTTTGGGAAAGGAACGGTACAGAAAGTAGTCAGTCTAGATCCATTTGTATCACCACAAGCTAGAAAAGCAATTATAGAATCTTGGGAAGAAGCTAAGGATGGAACAGCAATATTTGAAGGAATTGGTTCATTAAAACTAACTATTCAAAAATTTTACAGAATTAGTGGTGGTTCTACACAACTAAAAGGCGTTACCCCTGATATTTTACTTCCAGATGCCTATGCCTACTTAGAGGAGTATGGTGAAAGAAAAACACCTTCCGCTCTGCCTTGGGATAAAATAAAACAAGCAAAATATACGGAAACTAATAGTATTCCTAACCTTAAGAAGTTTGTAACAGACAGCAAAAAGAGGGTAGATGCTAATGCAACTTTTAAACTAGCTATGCAGACATCATTACGTTTAAAAGAACAACAGGAAAATAATATTTATCCACTAAACATCACTAAATTTAAAGCTAAATTTGCTGAAGGAGAAGCGATTACTAAAAAACTATCAGAGATAGATAGTGCCAAAACAAAGTTAGAAGTTGTAAATCTTAAAAAAGATTTGAAAAGAGTAAATATTGATACCGCTTCTATCGAAAAAAACAAAAAATGGTTAACTGCTTTAAAAAAGGATGCGTATCTGAATGAAACAGTAAATATATTAAATGAATGGTCTAAATTATTAGCAATAGCTCCAAAAAAGAAATAATTTCACAGGATATTAAAATACAAAAAGGCCATATAACATTGAGTTTATATGGCTTTTTTTAATGCTGTGTCTTGTTGCACACCGTTTGCATTAAAGGAGAAATATCCTTTTGGTGTTTTATCTTTCTTCTTGCATGCTGCCAGTACTGGCAGCAAAGGATAAATAATGTCTTTTTATTGCTATTTCTAAGCTTTATGCCGGATTTTTAAAATCCAACTATATTTCTGATATTTTCAACTCTAGAATTTTAGCAATCTTGAATTCAACCTTTTATCATTAATTTCTTATTCATAATCGGAAAGGTCAATATGATAATCAATATGAGAAATATATTTCAATTTAAATGTCACTGTTCTTCCAGAGGTGATGGTATGTTCAGCCAAAGCTATTTTACCTTTAGGTAGATCTGTTGGAAAAAATATCGGCAACTTTGCATCAGCTATTAAAGTATTGAAATGATATATGGGTGTAAGGTTAGCGGTGCTGTTTCCAATGTATAAAGTGGTTTTATCATTCGTTTTTTCATACTTTACCGAATAAGCGCTACCTAGAATTTTAGGAAAACCATAAGACGGATCACCAAAGTCTTTCTTTTGACCAGTAGGTTTAAAATAATCAGGCATTGTAGCATTAACAGGAAATTTTATGTTTTGCTTCAATAGACTATTCTTACTTCCAAACTCAGCACTTTTATACGCAAAATAGTATTGACCATTGGGCGTAGCTAGTATCCAATCACACATACCATCTGTATTACCATAGGTTTCTTCTGTTAATAACCAATAATTGGATTTTGGATTATAATAAGCGACCATCTCCCCTTTTTCACCATCAAAATTCTGATATTCCCATCCCCACATTTGCGTAAACTGGATTTGTTTAGGCACTGTAGAAGCGCTAGTTGACATCTCCTTTTTCTTTAGAGGCTTGCCTTGTGCATAATTTAATATAGGTAACAAAAGCAATAAAATCATTTTAATAAGTATGTTTCTCATAATAATATTTTTTAAGCGTTGATGAAATAAAAATTGAAATTAAACAATTAAAACTTAATTTTATAAAGGTTGCTTATTACCGGCTATAGCATTCAGATCGATTGGTTTTCTTATTGCTACATCTTCTATATTGCTGCCTGTTCTTTTATTTATAGTTGAATTGATTTGACTTTTCCAAAGTGTGGCATTAATGCTTTTAACATATGGTCTTCCTCAGTATGCGATAAAAATATTTGAGGTAATTCCAATTGACTTAATAGATAAAACAATCGAGCCACTCTTTCTGAGTCTAACCTATCAAAGATATCATCAAGCAGCACTATTGGTGTTTTATTAAGAGCTCTAAGCCATTCCATTTGAGCTAGTTTCATACTGATTAATAAAGATTTTTTTTGCCCTTGAGAAGCATGGCTCTTATAAGGTTTTCCGTTTAAAAGTAATACCCAATCTTCAGAATGTAATCCAGAAACACAACGTCTGGCTTCAATATCTTTTGGCCTTGAATACACAAAATAATCCATCAATTGAGCCACATTATTAACGCAGGGTTGATAATTTATTGCTATATTTTCAGATTGTTGTGCTATAGCTTCGTAAAACCGATAACTTAAAAGAGGAATACGCTCAGAACAGTTTAATCTTTTCTCTAATAGATATGCTCCAGCATTACTCAATTGACGATCATAAATATCAAGAAGGCTATTATCCAATGAAAACGCATTTAGTTTCAAATAGGCATTCTTTTGTTCTAGGGTTTTAGAATACAGTAAAAGATTTTCCAAATATTTTGAATCTGATTGTGATAACAATCCATCAAAAAACTTCCTTCTTACTGTTCCGCCTCCATTTATTAATTCTATATCATCCGGAGCAATCATCAGAGCAGTATAAGTACCAATATAATCTGTTATCTTTTCAACTGGAACATCGTCTAAAAAAAGACGCTTTTTATTATCTTTCCAAATAATGGTTGTATTGGATTCTTTTCCCTCATTTAAGAATGAGCCTTCTATTCTAAAACCATCTTTTCCTTCTTGAACATTATTAATCTCCTTATTTTGAAAATAACTTTTAGAAAAACAGAGGTAATAAACAGCATCAAGTAAATTGGTTTTGCCGGAGCCATTTTTACCACTAATTGCAATAGCAGACGCCTCTAAATCAAAGGATTGGAATGCGTAATTTCTGAATTGTGTTAATGATATGGATCTTAATTGTTGCAAGTTGGGGTTAAAAATAATACATCTAAATGTAAAATTGATATAAAAGCTTTACTTTAGTAATTATTTTTATTATTTTCGCAAAATAAAACATTAAATAAGGTGCAAACACAATTCAATAAACAACAATATTTAGAGTGGTACGAAAGCATGTTATTGCAACGTAAATTTGAAGAGAAAGCTGGACAGCTTTATGGAATGCAAAAAATACGTGGATTTTGTCATTTATATATTGGTCAAGAAGCTATTTCTGCAGGTATCATATCTGCCACAAAGCCAGACGATAACTTGATAACTGCCTATAGAGATCATGGTTTAGCAATTGCTAAAGGTATATCCGCTAATGAATGTATGGCCGAACTCTATGGTAAGGCTACTGGTTGCTCTAAAGGTAAAGGTGGTTCGATGCACTTCTTTTCTAAAGAACATCGTTTCTTTGGTGGTCATGGTATTGTAGGAGCTCAGATAGGCGTAGGTGCTGGGGTTGCTTTTGCTGATTACTATGAAGATAATGATCGTGTTACAGTATGTTTATTTGGTGATGGTGCTGCAAGACAAGGAATCTTACATGAGACCTTTAACCTAGCTGTTTTATGGAACTTGCCAATTGTGTTTATTTGTGAAAACAATTTTTATGCAATGGGTACTTCAATAGAACGTAGTTCTAAAGTTTTAGATATCTTCAGAATGGCTGATGCTTTTGATATGCCAGCGGATACTGTTGATGGAATGAACCCTGAAGAAGTACATATTGCAATGGAAAGAGCAGTAAAAAGAGCAAGAGAAAAAGGTGGCCCTACTTTCCTTGAGGTACGTACCTATCGCTATCGTGGACATTCTATGAGTGATCCTGCAAAATATAGAACAAAGGAAGAAGAAGCAGAATACAAAGAGCAAGATCCAATAAATTTTGTCTTGAATAAGATTAAAGAAGGAAATATGGCTACTGAAGAAGAAATAACTGCAATCAACAATAAGGTAAAAAAAGAAGTTGATGAGTGTGTTAAGTTTGCAGAGGAGAGCCCTTGGCCAGATGATTCAGAACTTTATAAAGATATTTATGTTCAGGAAGATTATCCGTTTATTACCGACTAATTCCTGAAAATATAATGAATAAGACAATAGGCAGCCTTCTTGGCTGCCTATTGTCTTTGAAAACGAAATCAAGGCTCCAATTTCTTATTGATCAATTTTGATTATGGGTTTGTTCATAAATAGCATAAAGAAAATAGTGCCTAATCCATAGGGAAATACATCCCAAATATCAGCAGTAAAGCCCAAATTCCACTTAGGAAAGAAATACTCCGTTAAAATACTAATTATTATCAACCAGATAATAATTTCAGAAGTTCCTAGCTTAAAATTTAAACCCTTTTTAAAAATAAATCGCTGTTCCCATAAAATACAATGTAGCAAAATGGGCATAAATAATAAAGGGTCCAGATAATTATCAGCAAAGGGTATCCTAATCATTAAAAGCCTTTCAAAAAGTAAATGAAGCAGGAATAAAACTGAAAATAATAAGAACCAAATATTTCTAAAATGCAGCCACTTTTCCATTATAATAAAATAATAAAAGTAAAAAATAAGATTAGGAATGCAATTGGAGATAGAATTGTTAATAGCAGGACAACTGGAATTTTAAAAATCAACTTAATAATTTTTAAAATTAGATTATCTTTTTTGTTAGGCTTAACCCAATTTAAAACCTTTTGTACGAATTCTTTAAATAATTTCAAAAACTCCTGATGAATATTCAGATCCTCGTCTTCCGAATTTAATGACATTTCTTTTAATACTTTTAAAACGAATCAATCAATATGCTACAAAAAGCCCTCAATTTTGATTTGAGGGCTTTTAAATTTTTTAATCTATAAAATCTAATGCTTTTTTAACCATATTTTTGGAGCCTATATAAATTGGCACTCTTTGATGCAGTTCAGTAGGTTTAACATCCAGCACACGCTCCTTACCTGTAGAGGCCATCCCTCCGGCTGCTTCTATTAAAAAGGACATTGGATTACATTCATACATCAAACGCAGCTTTCCATTAACATTTTTCTTGTCGGCAGGATAAATAAAGATACCACCTTTAATTAAAGTACGATGCAAGTCCGCAACCATTGATCCAATATAACGATGCGTTAATGGACGATTTTCTGCTTGATTATCCTCCATACAATACTCTAAATAATGCTTCATGGCATCATCATACCTAACGGTATTACCTTGATTCAAAGAATATATTTTACCATCATCACAAATTTGCATATCTGGATGGGATAAACAAAACTCTCCAATAGAAGGTTCTAAAGTAAAGCCATTAACACCTAATCTTGTGGCATAAACCATCATCGTACTGCTACCATAAATGACATAACCTGATGCCATTAATTTACTTCCTTCCTGAAGAAAATCTTCGACTGTAACTGGCTTCCCAACTTCAGATATTCTTTTATAAATTGCAAAAATAGTTCCGATAGAAGCATTCACATCAATATTAGAAGAGCCGTCTAAAGGATCGAACAAAACCACATATTTTGAATTAATTGAAAATTCATCCTCAAACGCAATAAAATGATCGTTTTCTTCTGAAGCAATACCAGCACAATCATCACTACGCTGTAAAACATTAATTAAAGTTTCATCTGCAAAAACATCAAGCTTCATTTGCTCTTCACCTTGAACATTGGTGGCTCCAAATTGTCCAATAATATCTACTAAACCTGCTTTATTTACTTGCTTATTGATTATTTTGCAAGCAAGTGCTATATCTCTCAAAATAGAGGACAACTGTCCTGTTGCTTTAGGAAACAATCGAGTTTGATTAATAGTAAAATCATCTAGTGTGATTAATTTTCTTGCCATAGTATAAGTTTTTAATTTTTATATTTTAATGTTGAACAAATATCTCTTACAATCATCGGACCTTCATAGATAAATCCAGTATACACCTGAACCAAACTGGCACCAGCATCTAATTTTTCTTGAGCATCTTTGGCAGTAAATATTCCACCTGCAGCGATTATAGGAATTTTTCCCTTACTTTTTTGATGAATATAACGAATAACATCAGTTGCTTTTTCTCTAACCGGCAACCCACTTAATCCTCCAGCACCTATTTCATTCACTTTTCCAGCATCTGTAATTAAACCAGTACGTTCAATAGTGGTATTGGTAGCTACAATCCCTTGAATTTTAGTTGTATTTACGATGTCAATAATATCATCTAATTGTTCCAATGTTAAATCAGGTGCAATTTTTAATAAGATAGGCTTTTCTTTACCTAATTCTGTATTAACTATTTGTAATCTATTTAGCAAACGCTCTAAGGGTTCTTTTTCTTGTAATTCTCGTAAATTAGGAGTGTTTGGACTACTTACGTTTACAGTAAAATAATCCACAACATCATATAGCGCTCGGAAACATTGCTCATAATCGTCATTGGCTTGGTCATTAGGTGTTATCTTATTTTTACCGATATTCCCACCAATAATTATATCTGATTTTCTAGCTTTCAATCGCTTAACGGCTGCTCCCACTCCCCCATTGTTAAAGCCCATCCTATTAATTAAAGCCTTATCCTCGGGCAATCGGAAAAGTCTTGGCATATCATTACCGGGTTGTGGTAAAGGCGTTAGGGTTCCAATTTCAATAAAACCAAAACCTAAAGGAGCTAAGTCATCAATAAACTTCGCATCCTTATCAAAACCAGCTGCAAGTCCAACGGGGTTTTTAAATTTAATTCCCCATAACTCTCTTTCCAAATGTTTCGGGGATTTACATTCCCGTTCAAAAAATTGACGTACAAATTTACTCCTAAAAGACTTGTGCAACATGCTCATTGCCCAATAGTGCACCGCTTCAGGATCTCGTTTAAACAGGAAATATTTAATTAATGCATACATAATTGTGTGCAAAAATACGATTACTAAACCACATCAAAAAACGATTTAAACTGTATTTTAATTTTTTATAGCAATATCCAACTATAACAGGTTTTATTTATATCTATAATCTGGATTTATAATAAGCTTTTTCAATATTTCTCCATATTTTGAAATAAAATAGACGAAAAACTATTTAAGATCCTCAATTTACTGTTTGTATTTTCATCACCTCAATAAAAAAAACTAACTTTGTAGTTTATTTTTAAGAAATATATGAACAATCAAGACCGATACGCTCTTAGAGGCGTTTCTGCCCAGAAAGAAGAAGTGCATAAAGCTGTTGCCGATTTAGATAAAGGTTTATTTCCAAAGGCCTTTTGTAAAATTTATCCTGATTACTGGGCTAATGATCCTGAATTTTGCAATATTATGCATGCAGACGGAGCAGGCACAAAGTCTATTCTGGCATATATGTACTGGAAAGAAACAGGAGATTTAAGTGTTTGGAAAGGTATAGCTATTGATTCTATAGTAATGAATATTGATGACATGCTTTGTGTTGGCGCTGTAGGTCCTTTCACTTACTCTAGTACTATTGGCAGAAACAAACCTTTAATTCCAGGAGAAATTATTGCGGCCATTATTAATGGTTCTCAATCATTTTTTGATACCATGAAAGAATATGGAATTGATGTTCATTTTATGGGTGGCGAAACTGCTGATGTTGGCGACGCGGTACGAACCATTATTGTTGATGGCACTATGGCGTGTCGTATGCCAAGAAAAAAAATTGTAACCACTGATAATATTGTACCTGGTAATGTAATTGTTTCATTTGCCTCTTTTGGTCAAGCGGTCTATGAAGATGCTTATAATAGCGGCATAGGCTCCAATGGACTTACAAGTGCTCGCCATGAATTACTGCATCATGATTATGCATCAAAATACCCAGAAAGTGTAGATCCAAATGTACCAAAAGAAGTAGTATATAATGGTCAATATCATTTAACTGATAAGACCGAAACACCTTTAGATGCAGGAAAGATGATTCTTTCTCCTACAAGAACCTATGCACCGATGCTTTTGAAAATCCTTGAAAAGCATTTTGATAAAATAAATGGAATCATCCATTGTAGTGGTGGTGGTCAAACGAAATGCATGCATTATTTACCTGAAGGTTTGCGGGTTGTTAAAAACAAACTTATCGCTCCACCTCCCATATTCAAAATGATTCAAAAAGCTGCTGGAACAGACTGGAAGGAAATGTATCAGGTTTTCAATATGGGTATGCGCCTAGAAATATTTACAGATGAAGCTACTGCAAATGATTTGCTTGCTATTGCAAATACATTTAATATAGATGCACAAATATCTGGCTTTGTGGAATCCGCTCAAAAGAATGAATTAATTATTGAAAGCGAATATGGTTCTTTTAAATACTAAAATTGTAAAATTATTTTAGTTCACATGACACTTCGATAACACTTAAACAAGCTCAATATGACCATACGAAAGAGGTGATGTTGAGACCAGCGATCTATGTCATGTTGAGAACAACAATCTGGGTCATGTTGAGACCAACGAAAAGTGTCATGTTGAGCTTGTCGAAACATAGAGAAGCTCAACCATGTAGTTAAAATAAATATTTAAAAATAGAATATCCTTTAAAAAAGTAATAAGGAAAAAAATAAATTATTTCAAAATCTATAGAAATAACATGTTGAAAAACCTAATTAAAAAATTACTTAAATTTTTCCATATTTCTGTTACAAAAAATATGCGCTATGACAACCAAACAGAGAAAATAATTAAAATTCTATCAAAAAAAGGTAAAGCGAACTGTTGTGTTGATGTTGGTGTTCTTGATGGAGAAATTATCGACTTATTTTTGAAATACATCCCACATGGTAGTATTCATGGAATTGAACCAATACCTCAAAAAATAGAATATTTGAAAAAAAAATTCAGATTCAATACTAATGTAAAGTTACATGAATTTGCTGCAGGAAATAAAAATGAAAGTGGACCTTTCAATTTGGTCAGCTCAAATCCTTCTTATAGTGGTTTAAAAAAACGAGATTATCCAAAACTTGAAAAGATTGAAACGGTAAAAGTGAAAATTAGAAAGCTAGATGATATTCTTAATAATGAAGAAAAGATTGATCTTATTAAAATTGACGTGGAAGGAGGAGAATATGATGTGTTATTAGGAGCTAATAAAATATTAACCAATTTTAAACCTGTTTTAATATTTGAGTTTGGACTTGGAGCTGCTAATCATTACGGCATTGACGCAAAAAAAATGTATTCCCTTTTAGCGAAATATAACTACAAAATATACACCCTTTCTAACTGGATTAAAAAACGAAATGATTTGACTCAAGAAGCATTTGACGAAAGTTTTAGAACAAACAAACATTACTACTTCATAGCAGAATAAACCCAAATCACCAAAATACTAACACTTCATTATCACAAAATTTATTTTAAGTAAAAATACTGAATTTATTAAAAATCAATATAGGATGGATTTTTTTCTTTATGCCATACCTTTTTAGTTAAATTTTTTTCAATGTCCTAAACCATCGGAAAACCAGCTTGGTATTTGTAAAATTTGGTATGAACGGAGTATATCTTGATTGAAGAAAATCTGATTTCTCCTTTGCGTAGGTACAACATTGGTTGTTTATTATTTGCATGTATTATAATATAATTTAAAGCATAAAGTCCTTCAAAATATTTGAAGGACTTTATATAAAAAAATACAATTAGAGCAGACTCAAGCATTCTTAATGCTTTCATCTTTTTTTAATACAAAAATATCAACATTTTATTTATTGTATTCCAATTTTACCTTTATGAATGAGTCGTCCGTTTGATTCTATTATCAAGATATAAAGTCCCTTATTTAAAAATTGATTAATTTGAAAAGAACAATTACCTTCAGTAAAAAATATTTTCTTTGAAATTACTTTCTTTCCATCTAAACTGAATAATTCAACACTTCCATTTCCTGCATCGGCACCTATTGTTTGAATGTAAATCGTATTCCCTTTTGTATAATAAGTTGCTTGAAATCCTGCATTTTCGCCCATTTTAATATTAATCACTTTATAATAGTTCTGTATACCATCCATATCTGTTTGAGTAATCCTGTAAAATGTGGAAGCAAAAGGCTGGTCATCTGTAATAGTATAATAAAGATTGTTTATACTTTCGTTTAATTTAGATTTTACGCTTGTTAATTCCGTGAAATTTCTACCATCATTACTTTTTTCAATAGTAAAGTAATCTATATTCTTTTCATTTGCAGTTGCCCACTCTAAAACTACTGTTTGCTTTTCTGCTTTCCCACGGAAATATAACCAAGTAAGCGGTGTAGGTGAAGAGTTACACACTAAGTCGCTTGTTACTGTTGCTGCGGTTGTCGTTACCAAACCTGTAGTGGATAAAATTCTACCTAAAACTGTTGCACCTGTAGCTAGACTAATAGCACCATTATTAGCAATAATAGTACCTTTAAATTCTGAATAATCAGCAATCGAAACTGCACCCTCTACTTTCCAATATACATTTTTAGCTTGAGTACCATTTATCAGTTCTACTTTTGCGTAAGTACCTGTAGATAAAGCTCCATTTATTTGTATAACAAAAATTGCATCCGCATTTCCTTCTCCATCAAGGTAAACAGTACCTACAAAATTGGGTGCGGCATTCATCAAATAAGTATGAGGTGTTAGGACTAAATTATTTCCAAATTGTGCAGGATATAATAATTCTATATCATATGGCAAAGTATTTAAATAATCGTATGCATTTACAAGATCTGCAGCTGCAGCTGTGGTAGAAGTATCAGGAATTGGATGAATTGTTCCATTTACTATTAAAGGATCATAACCAGTTGTTAATCCGTTGTTAGTTCCGACATCTCCTTTTACATTTGTAATACCAGAATTGGTAACTTGCCCAATTCGGGAAAAAATTGCATAACAACCAATTGAATTAAAAATTGGTGCTACAGGACCTGTTAGCACTGGTCTTCCTCCTGAAGGGATTTTAGCAGTAGTATTTAGCAATGTGATTGCACCTGTAGTGGATAGCATTCTTCCGTCAATTACCGCATCGCTTGCTATATCAATGGCAGCATTATTCGCAATCATCGTTCCTTTGATGAGGGATTGACCACCAATACTTACCACACCTTCAACTGTCCAAAACACATTGCTGGACTGAGCTCCATTAATTAATATAATTTCTGAAGCTGTAGAAGTTGCAAAGGTACCAGCTATTTTAAAAATAAAAACAGCATTTGGATCATTATTAGCATCTAAAACAATAACACCATTTAAAGTGGAGTTGCCCGCAATTGCGTATACCCCTGCTGTAAAAGTATCATTAGCTAATGCTGGTGCATGACTACCTGTGGCAGTAGTTGTATAAATATTGTTATACGCGGTCAATAAATCAGTTGTAGCATTGGCGGTAGCTCCATCATTTGAGTGCATAACACCGTTTACATTTCCAAATCCAGAAATTCCTGCTGGCGTACCTGTACCAACATTACCTGTTAGAAACGAGTTTCCAGTATTGGTAACAGCCCCCGTGCTTGTAAAAAGTACAAAATCACCTACACTTCCTAGGTTTGGAGCTTGCGCCATTACGGATTGAGAAAATGCTATTAAAATTATAGCTGGTAAAATGTAAAGTAGTAATTTTTTCATGTTTTTTTGTTAATAAATTTAGTTTATTAGACATTACAAAGTTGGCAAATTAAAATGCTGAATTGTTATACAAATAAATAAAATAGTTACATCTTTCACGGGTTTGGGATATTGACTTTTCGCTTTTTCTCAAGCATTTTATATTGAGTAGGCGAGTACTCTGTGATTTATTTAAACTGATTTTATAAATGCACCACACATTTACATCCTAGTCTATAAAAAATTTCAATATACTTGAGCGCTTTATATTGCAGAATATATTTAGTCAATTCTATTTTTTATATAATATTTTTTCATATCTTTATACTATGAAAAGTAATCTGCTTCATATATTATTTGATTCCTTTTATAATTTTTTATTGCCAAAACATTGTGCAGTATGTGAAAGAAGTATTGGCACTAAAGAAGCATTTCTTTGTTTAAAATGCTTTTATGATTTACCCTATACCGAAATGCAAGGTTTGGAAGAAAATCCAATTTCAATTAATTTGCTTACTAAACTTAAAATAGAAAATAGTTTTGCTCTTTTATACTTTGTAGAAGGTGGCACTATAAGAAAACTATTGCACCAGATGAAGTATGGCAATAGACCTGAAATTGGTTTGTATCTGGGTAAACTAATGGGTCGAAAGCTGTTAGAATCAAATTACATGAATGATATTGATATTATTGTGCCCATTCCCTTACATAAGAAAAAGAAGCATTTAAGAGGCTATAACCAATCTGATTATATAGCTGAAGGGCTTGCTCTTGAAATAAAGAAACCAGTAAATAAAAGCAATGTTGTTAGGGTTATAAATACCAATAGTCAAACTGATAAAAACAGAGCAGAGCGACTAAAAAATGTTGCTAATGCCTTTAAAGTAAAGGATACTGCGCTCTTTTCAAATAAACATCTCTTACTTATTGATGATGTATTTACTACTGGTGCCACCATTGCTTCTTGTGGTAATGCCATACTAAAAGACACCAATTGTAAAATCAGTGTTGCGACCATTGCTTTACCTGTTGAATAGCGTAAAACTACTTATCTAGTCTATCTAGAGAAGCCTCTTTAGTAGCTACAGAATCCTTTGCAATCAGTTGAGAGACAAACATCCATCCTGCGCCTACAAATAGAAATACAGCAGCAAGCAATAAGAATTCATTGATATAAGGAATAGGGACATAAAAAATAGCTGCTCCTCCTTGAATTCCCAAAAATAATTCATTTAGTACCACACCAATTAGAAAACAAAAAGCTGCCAATTTCATGTTTTTCGTAGGAATAAACCATCCTCTCATTAAAAGATAACCAATAACAAACAATGTAAAAACACCTAAAAGTACAAGATGGAGATAAGCAATGACAATAGGTCTAAATCCAAATACCATATGACTTAAGGATGGAATAACAGATACCGTCTGCAATAGAAATTTGATAGACATGGCAAATAAGGAGGCATAAATAAAAATGTTTATCCATGAATGCTTTCCTACAATTTTTCTCTTAATTAAAATTGGATAATTCTTTATTACCATAGCTATCCAGGCAAACAATTGAATAAATGCAGCAATAACGCTAATAATATAAAGCCAAAATGGTATTTTAGCCCAAAGAATAGAAAGTAAGAAAGTTGGCAATACGGTCCAGGCAAAAAGTTTAAAGTATTTATTAATATCGATTCCTGGTACATTTTTTGGCAGATAATTGGCTATCAAAGCTAAAGCAGTAAAGAAGAACCAGCCATTATACTGAAAATGTAAAAAATAATAAGTAGCTGCTAAATAAAGGTCGGAATGGAAATCTTTGGTGAACATCATATAACCTAAATATAGAGGGCCCAAATTAGAAAGCACATTTAATACAACCGCCATATTAGCCCAAGGTTTAGAAGCACTATTTGCTGGAAGCTTTCTAGAATCATTAATAAAACTAATAGCAAAAGCAATCGCAACTAAAATAGTTAGGATAGAAAACAAGATAGAAATTGTTCGATAGCCTTGAGCAATAAAGGAAATATACATTCCGTATGATCCTACTAAATTTAAACCTATCAACCATTTATACTTTGCCAATGATAAATTAGGTATATTATTAGCTAATACTCGGGTTAAAGCTATGTAACACATATACCCTATCCAACCCGTAAATGCAAAATTGGAATGAGCATATAATAAATATTTTTGATGAAAAAACGGAAAGTCAAAAGCAATTTTATATCTCATTAATAGGCCCAAAAGAGCCACCAAAAATAAGTTTAACAACCCAAATCTAACCCATTTTTTAAAGCCAAATGTCTTATTCATAAAAGTTTTTTGAACTTACTAAATACATATAATTACCACCTATAATTGTTACAAAGATACATAAAGCTCTTTCTAAATTGAAGTATAATGATATAATAATGAAGGAATTTTTCTATTTTTTATAAAGAACAATAATACTAAATAAAAATTATAATACTAAATTCTCCAAGTTTTAAGACCTCTTTTAGTAAAGGAATAGGTTCTTTGAATGCCCCCAAAATCATCCAATGCTTTCATCACTGCATATTTAGTATTATCAGGGCAGTAAAAAATCATAAATCCGCCTCCTCCTGCACCACTAATTTTACCACCTGTAGCACCATTTTCTCTTGCAGCTGCATAAATATCCTCTATTAAATCATTGGTTATCCCTTCAGCCATCAACCTTTTTTGTTCAAAGCCAATATTTAAAATAGATCCGATCTCATCTAATTCACCTCTTAGTAAGGATTCTTTCATCATTTTTGCTTGTTCCTTTAACTTATGCATTGCTTCTATGGATCTCTCTTTTTTATCAACAACATTTTGACTCTGTTTCTTTATAATTTCGGCTGATGCTCTACTGGTTGCAGTATAATATAATAAAATATTATTCTCTAATTCATCAAGGTAATCTTGTTTTATTCTTAATGGATTGACAATTACTTTATCATCATCATAAAACTCCATAAAATTCACTCCCCCAAAAGTAGCCGCATATTGATCTTGTCGACCACCGGCAAGGTTCAAATATTTTCGTTCTATATCATAAGCATAATGTGCTATATCATATTCCCCTAAAGGCAATTGAAGCAATTCCACAAAGGCACCTAATACTGCAACTACCAAAGTAGATGAGGTACCCAGACCAGAACCAGCAGGTGCATCTACATAAGTACTCAATTTTATACCTTTCTTTTGAAATGGATAATCCTTTTGAATACTATTATAAACTCCTTTTAACAAATCTAAAGTCCCATTTAAAGGCAATTTTGTATTCCAATCATATTCTTCAAGCTCATTACGATCAAAAGCTTCTAAAATTATCTTTGGCTCCTCCAAAATTTCAATAGAAGCATGGGCATATAAAGAGATAGTAGCGTTGAGAATCGCACCACCAAATTGATCACAATAAGGACTTACATCTGTTCCCCCACCTGCTAAACCTATCCTTAAAGGTGCTTTACTTCTATAAATCATCGTCTATTTGTTTTTTCAAATTAAAAATTGAAGTTACAAAACTTCCCCATTCATATTTCTTCTTTTCTTCCGGAATATGTTTTTTAAAACTTTCAATCACTCCATCTTGGTAAATCATTTCAATACTTTCTGCAATAGATTTTGAATTCACTTCAGCCACTAATCCCACCTTTTGATGCGGTACGATTTCTGGAAGCCCACCAACGTTGGTTACAATCATTGGCTTTTCAAAAAAATAAGCGATTTGTGAAATACCGCTCTGAGTGGCACTTCTGTAGGGTTGCACTACTACATCTGCAGCAGAAAAATAGTATTTCACCTCTTCGTTTGGTATAAATTCAGAGAATAAATGCACCTGATCTTCAATATTTAATTCTTTTATTTTCTGACGATAAAGCGCTTCATCTTCATAAAATTCACCAGCAACAATAAGATGGATATTGTTTTCTTTTAAGCTTTTCTGTGCCATTGCTTCTAACAAGATATCTAGGCCTTTATATTTACGAATAAACCCAAAAAACAACAGATATTTATGTTCGTTAGGCAAGCCAAGTTTTTTCAAAGCAATATCTCTTTCAACTTCTTCACCATATACATCGTACAATGGATGTGGCGTATAGACTGCCGGTTTTTTAGTATCAAATTTCCTCAGATCTGCAAGCACTTCATGACTCATCGTGAGAAAACCATCATTAGCCTTTAAAAAGTAATTGGTAAATGGCTTGTCTCCTATTCTCTTTTCATGAGGAATAACATTATCAAGAATTGGAATAGATTGAGTATGCTTATTCTTTCTGGCTAATCTTAAGATGGTGCCTAAAGATGGCCCAAAAAAAGGCATCCAAAAACGAGGAATAATTAAATCGGGTTTTTCTTTCCTTATTTTATTACCAATCTTCCACCAATTAAAAGGATTCACTGAATTAATAACTGTTTCTATCTTTAAATTCTCAGGTGCTGCTTCATCAGAAAACTGACTCTTTCCTGGAAATAAAAAAGATGGATATTGTAGTGAATAAGAATAAATAGTAACATCATGACCCGCTTCTTGTAAATAGGTAGCTAGCCTTTGATTAAAAGTAGCAATTCCTCCTCTTAAGGGATAAGCAGTTCCTAAAATAAAAATTTTCGCCATATTATTGTTTGCAAATATAATACTCTAACAGCAAGAAAGTTTGTTATAAAACCAAAAATGTATATTTTAGTAGGATGAATTATAAAAAAACACTCTTATTACCATTATTAATGGTCTTTTCTAATATTTTTAGTTTCAGCCAAATGAAATTAACGCCTGAAATTGCATTATCGCTCAGTCGATTACCATTGCATTGCATAGATACCGAATTTCCTAACAAGACCTCACATCTTGCGGATGGCCCAAGTGATGCGACTTTATTACCTTCTGAACTTCATCCTGTTTTTTATGGTTGTTTGGACTGGCACAGCAGTGTACACGGTCATTGGATGTTGGTAAGACTATTACAAACCTATCCAAATATGAGTAATAAGGATAGTATTATCGCTGTTTTGGACAATAGCTTTCAAATTGAAAAAATGATAAAAGAAGCAGCTTATTTTGGGAAATACACTTCTTCCAAAAATTTTGAAAGAACTTATGGTTGGGCATGGCTTTTAAAACTCGACCAAGCTTTAGGAAATAGCCGAGACCCCCACTTTATAAAATGGCATGCTGCATTGCAGCCCTTAACGAAAAGAATATTAGGTTTATGGAAAGAATATCTACCAAAACTAACCTATCCCAACAGAACAGGCGTTCATCCCAATACCGCGTTTGGACTTGACTTTGCATATGATTGGGCAATATTTTACAAAGATGAAGCTTTTGCAAATGCTATAAAGGCCAAAGCTTTTGAATTCTATGGAAGTAATAAGAACATACCGGCTTATCTTGAGCCTGATGGTACTGATTTTTTTTCTCCTAGTCTGATGGCTGCTTCATTAATGTCAAAGCTTATGGATAAGAAACCCTTTACAAAATGGTTGAAAAAATATTATTCTAAAGAAAGCATAAATAGAATATGTACGATGCCTATTGTAAGTGACCGAAGTGATTATCATATTGTTCATCTTGATGGCTTATCATTTAGCAGAGCATGGTGTATGCGTACCATTAGCAGACATTTATCTGATAAAGACCCGCTAAAAAAGAAATTTAATGAAACAGCAGACTTATTTTTAGAAAAGACTTTGCCCAATATATTTGATAATTATGGTGGAGAACATTGGTTAGCTTCTTTTGCTATATACGCATTATTGGAAAGTTGATTCCATATTCATTTTTTTTTTTGCTCATTAAAATCATCTGAGGTTAACAAAGCTCCCTTGTTATAATGAGCTAGTCACACTAAGCTCGTCGAAGTGCGACCATAATGAGATAATGATAGAACAATTCCTACTTGTCTATACTTCGCCAAGCTCAGCATGACATTTTACGGAGTGCTTATGAAAACCATGATTTTATTGGTATTATTTTGATTTGAGTATACAGAATAATACCATTTAGACACCTAAATGTGGTGTAATTTTATACATATCATAGCCCACTATTGAATGTACTATTTCATCCGTCAAATTTTGGTATGTCACTGAAATTTCTTCAGATAGTTTTTCTAAAGTTTTAAATATTTTA
>DATJCU010000011.1:0-1984 GCA_035497795.1 Edaphocola sp.
CTTTTTTATGTGGAATCATTGTAAAATTAATGCAAGGTTTAAACCATAAAGGTACTAAATCTTGCATTATTTTCAAAATAAAATTAACTATATTTTATTGATATTCAAATGGTTAAATGGTTTTTAATGGACGACTAATTAAACAAAAACTCCTTGCAAATTAATGCAAGGAGTTTTAAATAAATATGGCAGATACCTACTCTCCCGGAGTTAACCAGTACCATCCGGCCATAATGGGCTTAACTACTCTGTTCGGAATGGGAAATCATGTATCTTCCCATTGAAAAAAAAACTAATTATTCACTTAGATTCTAATAATTTTGCTTCTAACCACTCCAAACCATCCTCTGCACCATAAATTGTATCTACAAAGTTTAGTTGACATTCATTGTTTTTAATCAATATATAATCCGTAGATTTCAATTCATCACGGTACTTTTCATAACTGGAGGGACACACCTGCGCAACAAATTGAATGACCTTGGTAAAGGTTCTTGCATCAAAAGAATCGGAAGATGGAATAATATATAAATTTTTATTTTTAAGCTCTATTTTAGAATACCATTCTTTCATTCTATGTGGATTATTAAAAAAAGAAAGGAGCAATACCGGAATGTTTTTATCCTCAGCCGCTTTTGCTAATTGAAAATAAGATTCTGCTGAGGGACAATTCGGATAATAAAAAATTACAAAAAGTTCCTTTGTTTTTTCAACAATCATAATCACATCTGAAGGCAAAATATATTGAATGGAGGAATTTGAATCAGAATTAGGATGGAGAAATGATTCTAATTGAAAAGCATGTGAAATCAACATTTTATCATTTACAAATACAGGATCCTTTACTTGGTTAAAAACTTTCATTTTTTCCCCGTTATGTTTATAATAAACATCCGTACAGCCAAATAAAATAAGGCAAAAGAAAAATCCGATTATTATTCGCATACTATAAATGATTTTAAAAAGTAAAATGAATGCCTTCACATAAGAGCCATTTCTTTTGCCTAGATTTTTACAATATTCCTACAATCAGTTAAAATATGGGACTTGAATTTTACCATGATAATTAAATGTTTCCCCTTCCCATTCAAATGTTCCTTCTTCAAAAGTATAATCATACTCTCCGGAATGCAAATGAAAAGTATCTTCCACATTATTGATTACTACATCTTCATCTACATAATAAATAGGATTATAACTTAAATCACTATCCACTGGAGCAACAAAAAAAATGGTTGCAATATTGTCAGCACTATTTTTTTGTAAACCAATAGTAGCAGTAGAAGCTTCCTTTTTAAAAAGAGGAAACCAAACGAAATCGCAAAATCCGCCGCACCTTCTGCATTCACAAGGTTTAAAATCTCTGCTTTTTCCTTTATTTCTATTCAAATTAACACTAAAAATCAAAATATCAACACCTCCACTCATGGTACTTAATTGATTATTAGAATTTGAAGTGCTATTCTGTTTATTTATCAAAGAATCTTTATTACATGCAATCAGGATTATAGCTAAGGCTAAAAAGCCAATTGTCGATAAAAATAGGGTCTTTTTCATATCATAAAAATTAAAACAGTTAAATAATATGACAAAACAAAACAAAACAAAACAGCGATACCATCCAAATTTTAGATGTTAAACTATCGCCAATTCTTTCAAACAAAAAACTCCTTGCAAATTAATGCAAGGAGTCTTAAATAAATATGGCAGCTACCTACTCTCCCGGAGTTAACCAGTACCATCGGCCATAATGGGCTTAACTACTCTGTTCGGAATGGGAAGAGGTGAACACCATCGGCAATACCACCATAAAAAGGTAAGAATAAATTAATATTCAAATATCATAACATATTGGAAATTCTACTAAACAGATGCTTCTTGTTCTAATAAAGTATAAAGCGTACGTGCTATTAGTACTACTTGGCTTTGACATTACTGCCTTTACACCTATAGCCTATCAACGTGGTCGTCTCCCACGGCACTT
>DATJCU010000012.1:0-2976 GCA_035497795.1 Edaphocola sp.
AGATTATTATACCATCCCTTACTATCTTCAGAGTTTTTAAAATACATACACATAATTTCGCAATTCTCAAACTTACTATTTGAAAGTTGACAATCTTTAAACGAAAAAGCTTTTAACTCATTATTTTTAAAAATTGACCCATTTGTCTTTGAAGAGCTGGTATTATCGGGTTTCGAGGATAAAGGGTATAAAATCAAGCGTAATAAACGCTATACCGGTGATGGTGGAATTGATGGCCGAGTAAAAAAAGATGGGAAATGGTACCTGGTTCAGGCTAAAAGATATTCCAATAGCATCAATCCATCCCATGTATTGGAGTTTGATAGCGTTATAAAAAAACACAAAGCAGCGGGAGGATTTTTTGTTCATACCGGAAGAACCGGAGCAAAATCCTTAGAATACAAAACCGATTGCATCGAGTTTGTGTCAGGAGATAAACTTTTAACCTTGATCAAAGTATGAAATTCACACGAGAAGATTATAACAGAAGAATAGTTGACCTGGAAAACCGAATTCCGGAGAACGAGCCCGTTTTTTTGCTCCGGGCACAGGATAAGTTTGCATCCCTGACATTGAAAAAGTATTGTGATCTGTTGGAGGCAGAAGCTAAAGAATTCAATAACGAAAGCTTGTTGAATATGGTCAAGGAACTGCGAGAGCATGCCAGGCAAATGCTGCTTTGGAAGTATTCAAAGATTCCAGATAAATAAATTTGAAGAAAACAAAGTCAAAAATATTTTTCCAACTATTTATTAGTAAATATTAAAATATGAATAAGACCGAATTTAAAAGAAAAATGAAGATTACTGAAAACTATTATGAGTTGTTTCATAATCTGGATGAAGAAGAGATTAAAGAGTTATTTTTGGAATGGAATAACCGAATTCCAGCTCCAACGAAGCTAGGGTTTAACAAGGACGGATTGGAAAAGGCAAAATCTTCACAAGCGTTTAAAACATGGTGTTTAGAAAAAAAAGGATATTTCCTAGAAGATTTTTTAAAGGTAATTGAATAGATGTTTTTTACAGTGTTAAATTGAAAACCATGTATAAGATTAACGTTTATATTGAGAATGAAGAAGAATGCTTGGATACCAATGTAAATGAAGAAATTGAACTTTCGTTTTTACCACGAAAAGGTGATAAATTATGGTTATCTACGGATGTTATTTCTTCATTAGAAAAACAAGCAACTTCCGATTTTAATATAGCAATAGCATACAAAAAGTATATTGCAGGATTTTTTTGGAATGAAGATTTAAAAGATGAAGAAATGAAAGAAATGCTGAGAAATTTAGATTTTAACGAAGCATCTAAAGTTGTCGATTTTATTTATTCTATGCCTGACAATAAATTTCGCATTATTTTAGGGAATGATGTTGAGGAATAGCGAAATGAAACAAGCAATTGCAGATTGCTTTCGGAAAGAGAAGACCAGTTATAAAAATTTGCTTCAAATCTCCGGACAGTTTCTAATTGAAAATGACTTAGTGAAAGTGTGGGCTGAGGCACGAGGAATCGAGCCAGAGAAAATTACTTCCTCCTGGTCCGATTATATTTCCCTTATGCAAGCCGAGGTTTTGGGTGTTTTGGACTTTGTAAATGATAGTCAGCCCATCCGGCCACGTCCCAGAGGAACCAGAGGCGGGAGAAAACCAGGGCTTTCTCAGAAAGCAAAAAATACAGCCTCAGCTGCAGCGGAGCTTTATCGATCCGGAAAGCATACGAATGAGGAAATTATGCAAACACTCCGCATTGGAAGTAAAGCAACTTTGTACCGGTATTTGAGGCATGAAAAGGTAATTGAATAAACAATAAAAATTTATATTATGAAAAAAGAACGAAAAGGTATGAGTTATTGTATTACTGATACATTGCATACCACTATAATTTTATATTTGGCATTACTTTTGATTAGTTTTTTCTGTAATTTTACAAAGTGTGAATTGATTAACTTAAACTTAATATTATGAAAAAGTTATTTTTGTTTGGATTGGCGATTTCCGCCTTGGTTTTAGGTTCATGTTCATCAAAAGATGATATAAATGACACAGAAATTGTTGTTAATCCTAATGTTACTGATAGTAAACTGGACCAAAAGAGCGGGGGCGTGTATTTTGCCTCAACTTATGCCGGAGAGTACATTTTTCGGTTAAACCTGAAAAATGGAGATGACGCAATGACTTGTGAAATGTTTCACGATGATAAATACTCTAAGCTTGCTGCACCTGAGACCAATTGGCAAGTTGGTGACCCTTTAGAAGATTTTCAGTTTTCTTCTGGAGATGTGAAACTGGTCCTTTCTCTTAATGAAGATGGGGAGGGGGAAGCTCAAGTCTTTGTTGAAGATACGAAGTTTGAATCGGTTATTTTTAAATCTACCGCAAAAGAGCCTGTGAAGGTTTATAGTGGATTGGATTATGAGGAGGTGTTTGATGTAGGTGAATTGTATGTTAGACAGAATGATTTTGTAATGGTTGTTATTGAAGGAAAATATTTTATAGGAACGAAGGTAGAGGGGGAGGGGGATATCCTTGACTCTTATCGATATACACCTGAACTTACTGCATTTAAATCTATTTCTGCTACGACCTTGGTTTTTCTGCAGCCGGATATTTTACAATACATTGAAGAATGGAGTTGGGAGAGAGAAGCATCTTATGATGAAGATAGAATCTATAGTTATGAGTATGAGGATTTAGAAAACGGAAATTATTATAAGTCCGAACTTACTCTTCACCGTAGATTTAAGAATTAGAAATGCAGGATTAGAATACTGCTAAATTAATCAAAACAGCGGGTTTTGAGCCCGCTGTTTTACTATGTTTTAATAATACTCTAAATCACTAAAGGTTTCTTGCATCATTTTATTAAATTAAATTGTATGGCTACGCCATAATGTATGGTAATACCATACCTGTTTTAAAACAAGATTTTTAAGTATTCGAATTATTTAAAGTTTGATTCAACTAGAAGG
>DATJCU010000013.1:0-77906 GCA_035497795.1 Edaphocola sp.
ACAGGCGCACCTGGTGTTGTTAGATTTTCCCACATAACATTATAATTATATCCAGCACCATTAGCAGGAATAGTAATTGTTCCAGCAGCATCTGCGGTCCATCTCGTTTCAAAATCTCCAGAACCTGGAATCACTGGTGTACTACTAACATTAATAGTCACAAAACTATTAACTTGAGCAGCGCCATCTGATGCAGCAAAGCTTAAAACATAGCTTCCTGTTTGCCCAGCAGTAGGGGTCCAGTTAAAAGAACCAGTACCTGGATTGCCATTTACTGTTGTAAAACTCGCACCTGAAGGTACACCAACTGCAGAAAGATTCACTACATCACTAGCATCTGCATCACTAGCAGAAACTGCGAAATTTACATTCTGACCTGGCAATATATTATAAATTGTTGCATTGGCAGGAGTAGGTGGATAATTAAATGCAGGGGTATTATTAGTTGAAGTTGCAGTAGAAACTTTGATCATAAAATCCATAGTAGTTGATGCTCCCTTACTATCTGTAATTTTAATCGCTACTGCATAAAGTTGATTAGCAACTTTACCAGTGCCATCAAAAGTCAATAAACCAGTTGGGCTAATAGTAACAGCAGAGTTAGAAACTAAATATGTTTCTGAGTTAGGTGCCAAAGAAAAAGTAAGCCCATCTCCATTAGGGTCTGTACCTGGCATTTGATAAGTAGAGGTAACCGATGGTGGAAAAACTAAATAAGGAGGCATAGCCGAAACTGGACCATCATTAGCATTACCTATAGTTATATTAGCTACACTTCTAAAATCGGCATCAGCATTACCTGCTTCCAAATTAGATAGCCTACAACAATAAGTAAAAGAAGCAGAGTAGTTACCTGTTGCTGCATAAGTGTGTGTAGTAACAAATTCTCCAGCAAACCAATCTTCTGAAGCATTTACGGATGTTACCGTAAGATTCACACTCTCATATGTTCCATCACCGAAATCCAAAGTGCCTACTACTATATTTACACCTGGTGCAATTGTAACGCCATAACCAAAACTTGTTCGATACATCAATTTCGTTGTAATTTGAACTTGGTTGAGAGTAGCTGTTTTTTGCCAACTAATATTTCCGCCTCGACCATGAGAGGCAATGGCATCTTGGCCAAACATGAATAACACTAAAAATAGTGGAATAATAGCCTTAAGGCTAAGAGTTGATTTAACTTTAGAGAGAAAAGTTAAAAGTTTCGAATTGGATGTTCCTCCGTTTAGGAAGTCACCTCTTAAATAGATTCTTTTCATAATTAATGGTTTTTAAGTGAATAATTTTTAAATAACTAGATATAACACATATCTATAATTAAGATTCCTTAAACAAAGATAAAACTTATTTTTAACAATGTGTTTTTTTTCTAAATATTTTTTATAATTATTTTGGATTCCAAAAGGATTATAATGGAGTTTCTAATAAGAAATTGATTATCAGTTGTTTTTTAAGCATATAAATTATTCTACATATAGAATATATTACTTAAAAGTACTAAGCTTTCATAACAAATTCACTTAGTTTCAAAGATATAATATATTCTTTTCAAATTAAAAATTAGGAAAAGAATATAATTATTTATACTAAGGCTGTTTTTCCAACATGGAGAGATGTGCACTTAAATCATGAACCCAATCTGCCCTACTAAGTGCATCAAAGCTACTTTGGTAAGCTAATAAAATTAAATAAAAATAAGCAATATTAATTTTTTGGTTGAGGTCTAAATCATAAATACTAAGTTCTTCAAATAAACTATAAATAGAACTATGATTCGCGTTATTAAAATCATCATTATGTAAAGCAACAACCCAATCTAGACCAAATGGATAAAATCCCATTTCATCCCAATCCAAAACAACATTTCGAAAAACATTACTCTTATAAAAATCTCCATGGGTGAAAGTATATTTAGATTTCTCTACAAAATTTTTAATTGTAACAAATTCTTTTAAAGTATTCTCATTAATGGAAAGTTCTAAAAGTAGCTTAGACATATCACGGGTCAAAGTCAATTCAGAATAGTGCTTTGAAAATTTAAGGCCTTTATATGGTAGACTTTGGAATTTGTATAAGAGCGTGATGGCTTCATCCATCCAATCTGACTGTAGAGGTTGTAGTATTTCAAAATATTCAAAATGACAAATAGCAATACCATTCCTTTCAAATATATGAACAAGTTTGGGAATGATGACTTCTTTTTGTTTTAAAATTTCGTGGTAATCAGAATAATTTTCTTGTAAAAACTGGAATTCTATAGCATTGGCATCAAATATTTTTTCAAAATAATATTGCCCTTTATATTGAACTAAAGTATGGGTTTGAGTAGAGCTTATTGAGCCACCCACACCAATAAATTTCAGATGTTTAATATTCTGATTACTTATCTTATTTATAAATTTGGAATAGGAAGAGAGGTCATTGTTTTCTTTAAAATTCAGCAAGGTTTCCTTTATTTCAAAAAAGTTTTCACTCTTTATAGTATTAATTTTAATTAATATACCAAATTTATAAAAAAACTGACTTAAATATTTTTTAAATTTAAACATATTTATACTGTAGTAACTTTATTTTATTTTTAATAGATTGATTGGAAAAGACAATATCTTTAAATCTCATATCATTTTTAAATTGTTTGAACTCAGGAGTAAAACTGTTGAAATTAGCTTTTAGAGATTTCTCGACATTAATTATCCTAATTAAATATTTAAAAATTAGTTCTATATCCTTAAGTGGCCGAATAACGTCCATTATCAATAACAATACCTGTATGGTACTTACCTCTTTATGTTCACTAAGGCTTGAGGTGGTAGTTGAATTCTCTCTGTAATAATAATAATACATTCCTTTATTAGAGCTGTAGATCTTTTTAAATGCAGGAATCATTTTCATTATTAAATAATTATCTTCATATTTTATATCTTCTCTAAAAGCCAAATGATCAAACAATGTTCGTTTGAAGATCTTATCACAAAAAATCCAAGTTAATTTATTATTTTTCAGGAATGCAATTGTTATTTCATAAGTATTTGTAAAAGTACAAACTTCATTCTCTTTAGTAAAAGCATTTTCCTTTCCATAATTCCTATAAATAGGAAATTGCAAGCAATCTATTTCTGGATCTTGTTTTAATATTTCATAATTCTTTGATAAGGTAGTTTCAGACAAGGCATCATCGGAATCAACAAATAACACATAAGTTCCAACTGCAATTTTCAGTCCCAAATTTCTGGCACTACCCTGTCCTCCATTTTTTTTTGTTAGCACTTTAACTCGACTATCTTTCATTTGCCAAGATTTAGAAATTTCTAAAGAATTATCTTCTGAACCATCATCAATAATAATAAGCTCAAAATTCAAAAAATCTTGATTGATAATTGACTCTAAACAATTATCAAGAAACAATCCCGAGTTATAAACTGGAATAATAATACTATAAAAAGGTTTATTTTCAGTCTGCATTATTTGAATTTAGATTTCTAAAAAAGAAATCTTTATTTGATTTAATTTTTTCATCATCCCAAGTCCACCATTGAGAATCCAATAAGGTTTTAATAGTTTCCTCACCAAATCGATACTTGATGATTTTGGCTGGATGACCTCCAACAATTGCATAGGGTGGAACATCTTTGGTTACAATTGCACCCGAACCTAATATTGCCCCGGTACCAATGGTAACTCCGGGTAAGATCACAACATTATCTCCTATCCATACATCGTTTTCAATAACTGTTGTCATTTTCTCCAAAACGTAAGGATATTGTCCAAAATATTTTTTATAAAAATCAAATTCAATGGCAGGGTAATCATAATAATGATTAGCCAATATAACCGTTACATTTTGACCAATAGCACAAAAACTACCAATTTCTAAAACGCCACCTTTACCTTTAACAACAAAATTTCCGTTATGCACAGAATCTCGACCTTTGCTTATAATTTGTCTTTGGGTTTTAATTAAATATGGAGCTTGTTCTTGAGGCTTAGATCCTTCCTTCAAAAAATATAACAACAGCCTTGTTCGATGTAGTAAACTTTTCATTTAGAATATCTTTTTTTTTGAAACGAGGTTTATAATTCTTGTAATTCAACCATTCTTCTAAATCGTTCTTGCTTTTGTACTAAATTATCAAAGGAATCGATATCCACTATCACTCCTTTTTCCATCAGTACAACTTTATTTACATTACGAATCGTAGAGAGTCTATGTGCTACGATCAAAATTGTATATTGTCCTTGCAAACTCTCTATACTTTGCTGTATCTCACGTTCTGTTTCTGAATCTAATGCTGAGGTAGCTTCATCTAAAATCAGAATATCAATCTCTTTAAATAATTCTCGAGCAATAGAAATTCTTTGCTTTTGACCTCCACTTAGGTTTATTCCATTATTTCCTAATTCAGTAGCCTCCTGCTCAGGCAATTCAGATAAGAACTTGGTTAATGATGCTTGTTGTATTGCTTTATTAAAACGAGCAATGTTCTCAGTTGTTGGTTCTGCCCAAAAGCTTATATTATTATAAATAGTATCATTAAAAATTACCGGATCCTGACTAACATAACCTATTCTACTTTGATAGGTTTCCTTTTTTATATCCTTTAGTAAAATATTGTCTACGGTTATAGCACCATTATCTTCGGGTAATAATCCTGCAATTAGATTTACAATTGTTGTTTTTCCACTTCCACTTTCTCCAACAAAAGCAAAAGTTTCATTATGATGTATTGTTAGATCGATGTTTTTCAATATAGGCGTATTGTCATAATGAAATCCTACATCTTTTAACTCAATTTTTTCTTGAAACGAATTTAATACAGTATTTCCATTCTTTTCCCGATTGGCTTTCATTTCACTTTGAAAATCCATCATATTATCCATTGAGCCAATAGTTTGTAAGAAGGCATTCCAGTTTAATTGAACAGCAACCAAAGCAGTTAATGCTCTATAAAAAACTAATAAGCTAATTAGAATAGCACCCATTTTTCCATTGAAATATTTCACTTGTACAAAAATAACAACCGCAATAATAATAATCAATAGTGGCTCACGTGCTGCAGAACTAATACTGGCTAAAAACCCAATTTTACGTCTAGAATGCTCTATATTATTTATGGTAGCATTCAGTCGCTTACTATAAGGATATACCCTTCCTGTAGCCTTTAAATATTTAAAATTAGAAACATGTTGTAATACCTGTCCCTGAAATAAATTATTATCAGCAGTGAGTTGCTTAGAAGACCTTTTGGTATATTTATAAATTGTATTATATAAAAAGTGTGTACAAAGCCCACCTAAAGAAACCAAAATAGCAAATTGGGGATCTAAAAGGAGTGCAAAAATGATATACACCATAAGCATTATTCCTTGTTGAAATGCACCAAAATAGGAAGTGAAAGCACTAGAAACCAAGGTAACTTCTCCTGTCAATGTATTTTGGATTCTACCAGCATCTGATAAAATAAATTTTTTGAAACTTATTTTATTTAAATGATTAATTAAGTCCAAACGCAGCTTACGCATGAATGATTGTTTAAGAATAACTTGGTATACACTACTAAAATAAGCAGCTATCCCCTTTAAAATAAAGAAAACAACCATTATTAAGAGTACTGAAACTAAATGAAGCGGAATTCCCATATTCTCAATTCCAGTAACCAAATAGGAGAGATTTCCTAAATCAGCAGATCCAGAATTAAGTTCATCGCCACTAACCACTTGAAGTAAAGGAAAGAACATAGATAAACCCAGTCCATCCATGATACTCACTGCAATACTAAGACCAAATGCAATAAAAATCTTATTTCCTAGGAAAGAATAAAAGAAGACAAGACTAGTAAATTGTTTTTTTATAAGTTTTTTAATTTGATTCATGGTGGCGTTTAAAACTTTTATCCTTAATGAGATAACCGATGAAGGTAGTAAAAAATATTGGAATATTTTGTTAAATTAACAATTTGCTAACCAACTGATTTTTTAATCCTATTACTAAAATACTGATCTACAACTAATAATAAAAATGCTAAAAATAAAATAAACACAATAATTTATATACTATAATCCTAAAAAAAGGATACTAAAATATAAAATGGCTACCAATTTTAATTGATAGCCATCTTGTATTTTAAAAATTTTTATGAAATTATCTACGTTGTTTAGAAGCCTTAAATTGGTTTCCAGATTTAGACTCAAGAATTGTACTTCCTAAACGATCCATTACACATCTGAAACCTGTGGTTGCAGTTGGTTGATTAGCTTGTTGGAAGCGACGTGTACCTGGACTTAACCAATAGTAGTTATCATCCCATGATCCACCTTTGATTACACGACTATTAACATTGACTAAACTTTGTTTACCGTAATCAAAACGATATTTCCCGCCTTCTTCTAAAACATCACGGTTATCTGCTTTCTTGTAATCTCTATTATACTGTCCAGCTAAATCAGTAGAATCAATACTTTCGTAAATTGTATTTCCTAAACTATCTTTTTCTACTACTGTATAGTCATCTTCAAGTACTTTCTTTTTGAAAGTCGCTGTTCCAACACCTGGATTATGACCAGCAAACTCTTGCAATGCAGAAGGACGATAAACATCTAAACACCACTCATTAACATTACCTGCCATATTGTATAAACCGTATGCATTTGGTATGTATGTATGAACTGGAGCTGGTCCGTCAGCATTATCATTCAATCCAGCTGCTACACCCATCATATCACCAGATTTACGCTTAAAGTTAGCTAACATTTCACCTTTTTGAGCAGTTTTGCCTTGATATCTTGTTGAGCGAATATCACCCCAAGTATAACTTTGACGATTTGTGAAAGCTTCTTCACCTCTGCTACGCTTAGTACGAGGAGCAGGATTATTACCAATGCCTCCTAATGCTGCATATTCCCATTCTGCTTCTGTTGGTAAACGGTAGTCTGGCAATAATAAACCATCAGCATAATTAGTTGGTCTTGTTCCAGATCCTGTTGGATCTAAATCTCTTTGAATCGCTTTACCTTCAGTACCCAAATATTGACCATCAATATATGTTTCTGTTGTAAATACATCTTCGTTCACCTGGTTAGGATTCTTTTTTATCAAACCTCTTTTGATTAAAATCATTTCGTTTACACGATTTGAACGCCATTTAGCATAATCCTTAGCTTGATTCCAAGTAACACCTACTACTGGATGTTGGTCATATGAAGCATGGTTGAAATAATATTTCACCAAAGGTTCATTATAGGATAAAGCAGAACGCCAAACGGTTTCATCGGGCATAGCAGCTTCGATAATTTCCGGCATATCTGCATTGTACACCCTTTTTAACCAATATACATATTCTCTATAATGTACGTTAGCAACCTCTGTTTCATCCATATAGAATGAAGAAACGGTTACCCTTCTAGGTGTATTGTTATTTTGATAATAAAGGTCTTCATCAGTTTGTCCCATTGTAAAAACTCCACCTTCAACAAAAACCAATCCTGGGCCTGTCTGCATACCCTGATAGTTTTGAGCGGACGTAAATCCTCCCAATCTTGAATCATTATAATTCCAACCAGTTTTATCAGACACTCCTTTTCCTTTGTTAGATGAACAAGAAGTCAATACGGTAGCTAATCCTACACCTAGCAAACTAAAACCAAATAGTGCTCTTTTCATTTGTTTCTTTTATTTATTTTTGGGTTGATTCGACCATTACTAATCGAAAAACGATACAATAATAGTACATTCTTTTTAAAATGCAAAGTGTTTCTTAATTTTTTCTAAAAAAAAGTAAAAATTTCTTTTTTTCTGCTCACTTTCACTCTTATAAACCTAAACAGAAGTCAAAAGTAATTATTTCCTTTTAAAAAATCAACTACTTTATAAAGAAAGATTTATTTCAAAAAAAATTTCTCTCTTCCACTAACTATTTTTAAAAAAATTGCGTCTATCATTATAATAGAACTAAGACAATATCAGTAATTTAAGTTTTTGTAGCAATTTCTTGTAATTAGCTTGTTAAAGTCATTGTTTTTAAAAAAAAGTTAAACAAATTTCCTTTGAGAATTAAAATAATATTTATATTCGCAAGGAATATTAAATCCAAAATATAGTATACGAGTATTTCTACAAATAAAATGAATCATTAATTAACCGATAGGTGCAATACAGTTGTGGCACCATATTATTGTAGATAAACTTATGACTAATCAAATTAAACAAAGTACAGATCAGGATTTAATAGTATTATTCCAACAAACCCAATCTCAGAAAGCCATAAGTGAATTGGTGAATAGATATAAACAAAATATCTACACAAGTATTCTTTTGAAGGTTAGAGATAAGCATACTGCTGAAAATATTTTTCAAGAAACTTTTATTAAAATTTTTCAGACCCTACTAAAAGATCAATATAAAGAATGTGGGAAGTTTCTTCCTTGGGCAATAAGAATTGCTAATAATCTTTGTATCGATTATTTTAGAAAAAATAAAAAAAACAATAAAGTCTCTTTAAAAGATAATTTTGATTGGTTAGACGGATTTAGAATTAATAATGAAAATGCGGCTACCAAAATAGAACAGATAGAAACTTCTAATCAAATTATTCAACTTTTAGATAGACTACCAGAAGTTCAAAGAGAAGTCATCATGCTTCGAATTTATGCTGATCTAAGTTTTAGAGAAATAGCATCTATAACAGATGTAGGTATCAATACAGCACTCGGAAGAATGCGATATGGCCTTTCAAATCTAAAGAAAATGATTGAAGAGCATCAGTTAATATTAAGATAATTTATGAATGAATAAAAACTAAGCGACAATAATCTTCTTTGTCGCTAATTTTTTATACCCTTTGTAAACTACTAATAATCCACTTATAATACAAGTGAAAGAAATGAAGGTATATAAATTTAAAGGTTCGTTAGCCAACCACCATCCAAGTAGTATCGCTACTAAAGGATTAATATAAGAATATATCATAACGACACCAATAGGTAAATGTTTTAGAGCATACATATATACAGTATAAGCAAGTACGGAACCTATTATAATTAGATATAAAACACCAAGTAAGCCTTGGGTGTTTTCTAAATGAATATTTTGATAATTATCAAAAGCTAAACTAAAAGGCAACAGAAGTATTCCACCAGCCGTAACTTGTATAGCACTATTAAAAATAGGATTTGTGTCTTTTGGGTTTCTTTTACTAATTACAGTCCCAAAAGCCCAAGCTAATGTAGCAATGAAAACAGCGAAAATTCCAATTGTGTATTGCTGCTGTCCTATCACACCGATACTGTCTTTGAAATTTATAGCTACACCAAGGAATCCTAATACCATTCCAACTATAATTATAATATTGACTTTTTCATTCTTTTGGATCATTAAGCTTACCACAACAGTTGCAATTGGAATTACAGCACAAATTAATGCCGCGACGCCACTCGGAATATATACCTCTGCCCAACTTACCAGTCCATTACCTAATGTAATTAAAAGAAAGCCAATAAGGGCTTGTCTTAAAATATTGTTTATAGAAAAATCTTTCTTTAACTTATTTGAAAAAGCCATTAGAAAAATAATTAGCCCAGCAATAAATTGACGAATACCTGCCATTAAAAATGGAGGAAAAGCTCCTAAAGCAATTTTTATTCCAAAATATGTTGTTCCCCAAGCTAAACAGATAAAAATCAATGCCAGCCAAGCTTTTGTTTGTACACTCACAAAAAGTACTTCCGATTTTAAAGAAGACTGCAAAATTATATTTAAATAGTTAACTAATCAAAAACAATTAAGCTACGTGGTCAAAATCATTAAATTTGGTAAAATGTGTATCTTTGCACCCAAATTTTAAAAATTGAATAAAAAACTAATCTCTTATTTCTCTTTTCTTTTTATCAATATCATGATTTTGAGTGCATGTAAAACTGATAAAAAAGCAGACATTGATACCTCTAATATCAATGTTGAACTATCTTTTAAATCTTTCTATAAAGATTTTGCACAATTAGATACTAATAATTTTGAATCAAGTATTTTAAAGTTAAAGGTCAAATATCCTCAATTTTTGGATTTTTATCTTGATACGCTATTACCTTTTAATGAAGTGAAGGGTCAATATGCCGATTCCAAAATTATGGAACCGATTCGTAACATACTTACCTTTAAGGATTATGTTGCACTCACAGATACCGTTTTAAAAGTTTTCCCAAATACAGAAAAGGAGAATAAGGCAATAGCGGAAATGTTGAAAAGGACTAAATATTATCTTCCACAAATAACTTTACCCCAAGAAGTAATTTATATGGAATCGATGTTAAATAATTGGACAGCTTTCATACATAATAGCACTCTAGGTATAGGTCTGGACATGTTTTTAGGCCCAGACTTTAGACCTTATGAGACTTTTAGCATTCCTAAATTTGCTTTAATTAATCATACTCCTGAATGTGTGCCACTATGGGCTGCTAAAGCCATTTATTTTGAGGCTTTCCCTCAAAACCCAGCTATGAGTAAAACCTTGCTGGAATTAATGATAGATAATGGAAAAGAAATATTATTTCTAGAAAGTGTTTTACCAGATTTTAAATTTAATTTAATTATGGCTTATACACCAGAGCAAATGAAATGGTCTGAAAGTAATGAAGCTTTTGTTTTCAATCTTTTCTTGCAGCAAGATTTATTATTTAGCAAAGACATACAATCTATTATGCGTTATTTAACGCCTGGACCTAATTCAGCAGGATTTCCTGATGAAGCTCCTGGAAACCTAGGTACTTTTATAGGATACAAAATATTAAAAGCTTATGAAAAGAAAACAGGAAAGACATTAAATGAAATATTAAGTACAACAGATGCAAATCAAATTTTTCAACAATCAAAATATAAACCCTAAATTATAGAAATGAAAAAACAATTACTCTTTTTATTAATAATGACAACAGCTTTTGCCTCCTTCGCACAATTAAACAATGTAGATGAGGTATTGAAGCAAAGACATGGTGATAAAAGTGTCGATACTATTGCATGGGAAAAGGATGCAATGTTTACTTTAAATGGGTCACAATCATTATTACATAACTGGCCAGCTGGTGGAGAGCTTTCTTCATTAGTAATTAATGGACGTTTTGACGGAAACGCTAATCGCTATTATCATCGTCATATCTGGACGAATAACTTATTAATGTTATACGGAATGCAGGCTAACTATTCCACAGGATTTCAATTATTTAAAACAGATGATCGAATCGACCTCACCTCAAAATATGGATACAAAATTAAACCTGGAGGTCACTGGTTTGCTTCTGGATTATTGAATGCTAGGACACAATTTGGCAAAGGTTATAACAGTTATGATATACCTAATTGGAAAGATTTTAGTACTTCTAAATTTTTATCTCCTCTTTATTTAATGTTAGCTCCAGGTTTGGAATATAGAATAGGAGAAGAATTTAGCTTCTTTATTTCTCCTCTTTCAGTAAGAGCTACCTTCGTAGATACCTTCTATACTAATCAAAACCCTGAAGGCGTATTTGGAGTATTAAATGGCAGATCAGCTCGTTGGGAATTAGGTGCTTACGTTTCTGCAAGGTATAAAAAGGAAATTGCTAAAAACTTATCTTATACGGGACGCTTGGACTTGTACTCTAATTATTTAGCTAAAGATATTAAGGATGAATTTGGAAATGTAATTAAAAAAGACAATCCTGGCAATATTGATATCTTTTGGGATAATATGTTGACCTATCAGTTCTTTAAATATTTCAATGTAGGTTTTGGTTTAGCAGCTATCTACGATAATGATATTCCTTTCAGTGGGAAAGATGCTAATGGTAATACTATTAAAGAACCTATTTCAGGTTTAGGTTGGTGGCAAATTAGCCAAAAACTTAATGTAGGATTTATCTATAAGTTATAATAAAATATTAATGATTTTTAAAAGAGTGACAATTTTTGTCACTCTTTTATTTTTTAACTACAATTAAACCTGCTAACATAAAAAAATGTCTATATTTGTAACCAAAATTAAAATTAATTATGAGCTACGGAATGAATAACAATGAGCTACAACAACAAAATGAGCCATCCGTTTTTACTGATAAACCGATTGATCAAGCTTATGTTGCCAGATATGTAACGGGTGTTTTTGGTTGGATGTTTTTAGCTTTAAGCATCACTGCCATCACAGCTTTGATGGTCGCTAGTAATGCAACTGCTATTGGATTCCTTCTTGGAAATAAAATTGCTTTCTTTGGATTAATTATATTTCAATTGGTAATTGTTGGATATTTAAGTTTAAGAATTGAAAAGATGTCTAGCAGTACCGCAACAGCAATTTTCCTAGTGTACTCCTTCATTACAGGGCTAACTTTTGCAGTGTTCTTCTTAGCTTATTCTGCCTCTTCCTTATTTTTAACTTTTGGGATTACTGCAGGAACGTTTGGAGTAATGGCAGCTGTAGGCTATTTTACCAAAACAGATTTAACTTCTTTTGGGAAATTATTATACATGGGATTAATAGGCGTTATTATTGCCTCTATAGTTAATTTTTTCATGAAAAGCCCTATGATGTATTGGATTATTTCGTATGTAGGAGTGGGCGTATTTGTAGGTTTAATTGCTTATGATACTCAAAAAATTAAAGGGTATGCGCTATTAGATAGTGAAGAAGCTAGAAAAAAAGGAGCAATAATTGGAGCTTTAGCATTATATCTTGATTTTATCAATCTTTTCATTATGCTTTTACGCTTATTTGGAAAAGGACGAGACTAAGTCAATATTAAAATATTTCCTAAATTAAAATACTTTTTTTATAGAAAATGAGGTTAAGACAAGCACTACTTTTTCTAATGATTACTTTATTATCATTAAATGATTCATTTGCACAAAAGGAATCCGAAACGCCAAAAAAGGTTACCGTTATTTCTGAAACAAAAGATGCAAAAGGATATGTAACACGTATTGTTGAATATTATGAAAATGGGTTTAGAATTAGAAAAACGATTACACTACCTCCCATGCCAAGTTTTTCAGACCGAAAGTTTTATAGAACAGATACCATGAATATGGACTCTATGCTTGTGTATGTTGACAAAACAAATTATACTGTTGCATTAATTTACAAGCGGGAACGAATCCGTCAATATAGAGCAGTATTTGGTCCAGACCGGCTAAGAGATAAACTAAGAGAAGGTGACAAATGTACTCCAGAAGGCTGGTTTAAAGTTACTGCTGTCAGAGATAATTCTAATTGGGGCAAATTTATTCAAATTAATTATCCAAATGAAGAATCATTTAAAAAATATAATGATGCAAAAATAAAAGGTATCATTCCCAATAGTGCATCTATTGGACATTCTGTAGGAATCCATGGAACATTTCCGAATGGAGAAGGTATGGTAGAAATGGGTCTTGGTTGGACAGATGGTTGTGTATCCTTAACTACTAAGGATATTATGGATTTCTATAAATTTATTAAACCTGGCGTAAGGGTATATATTAAGAAATAAGCAACTTCTCATC
Source organism: Edaphocola sp. (assembly GCA_035497795.1). Lineage (GTDB taxonomy): Bacteria > Bacteroidota > Bacteroidia > Chitinophagales > Chitinophagaceae > Edaphocola. The sequence continues at coordinate 13,511 of DATJCU010000013.1, forward strand.
CGTCTCTATAATTTAATATTTTCATAAAGGACATTTTCTCAATATGCAAAGAATAATTTTAATTTTGTCCGTTCTAATAATCGGAGTTGGCTGTAAAAACAAAAATGAAGAAATACAGTTTAATGAATCTGTTGTCACTCATTTTTCTGAATTCAGCAAAAGTCTCGCTTCCGAAATGGAAGTGATTAAAAACAGTGAAGATAGTATCACTAAAATTGAAGCAATAGAACAATTAGAACAAGCTACAAACAAAGCATTAAAAGAAATAGAACAATTAAAAACTCCGGCTACTGGAGTTGAATACCATAATGCTGTTATTCATGTTTTGCAAACGGTTAAAGACACTTACATTCCAGCTAATAAAGAATTCATATACCTCCATTCAGATAGTACTGATTCAGAACAGGATAATCTAATGGTCAACAAAATCAATGAAATTTCAAAGAAAATAAGGATGGATGTTACAGAAGCTCAGGATCGTCAAAAAGAATTTTCAGAAAAAATAAATTCCAAATTGACCAAATAATATTTAAAACTATAAAAAATCTTTTAAAAGAAATGCAGTATTTGAAAATTCAAATACTGCATTTTTATTTGTATTAAAACTAATACTTAATAATAAGTTGCTTCAATATAATCTGCTTCTCCTCTAGTATCTCCTACAATCATAAAGCCCAAACTACCTTTGTTTAAATATGGAGCACTAATCGCAAATACTCTTACGCCATTAATATATCCTTTCCACAATGTACCTTCTTGTCTAATGGACACTTCATTCCAGTCTCCATCAAGGTTAACGGCATTTGAATTAGTAGTATTTATAATAGCGGAAATATCTCGATTATAACTACCTTCATCCCAAAGTGCAAAGTTTCCATCATAATCAACAGTAAAACTGTAACCATACACTCCGGAAGCATCGTCAAATCCTAAAAGTAACCCCATTAAATTATCTGAACCAATTTTAGTTGTTACAACAAAATCTCTATCTGGATTGAAATTTAGAGTTTTAGAACGATAGTATGCAATACCCATCGGGTCTAAATAATTAAAAGAAAACGTTCCTCTATTTCGGTCAATTACGCCATAAGCATCATTTACTTGGTCTGCAAAAGCCCAATCATTTCGATTATCGTTAAATTCATCTACAAAAGTGAAGGTATTATTATTTGGTGGATGAGGATTTATTGTCTCTCGATAACAACTACTTAATAACAAACCTAAACTAACTATTATATATAAAGATACTTTTTTCATGATAATTCAATATTTAAAACACTAATTCTGTAAAGTTATAAATAAGACCCAAAAACAAAAAGATAGTTTAATCAGCAATAGACATTTATTTACTTCCTTATTAATTTATTGCATTAAAAAGCTTTTCGAAATGTATTTCTGTAACTTTGTATTTATATACAATTAAGAAATGACGAAAAATGCTTTTATCCTAAAAATGCTGGAAAAGGATACCTTTTCTAATTGGTTAGGTATTCAAGTGGAAGAGGCAAGAACTGGATATTGTAAATTAAGTTATCACATTAAACCAGAAATGTTGAATGGATTCAGTTCCGTTCATGGAGGGATTCTTTTCTCTGCGTCTGATTCTGCTTTAGCATTTGCTGCTAATACCCATGGTAATTTAAGTGTTGCTTTAGAAGTAAGTATTTCATTTACCAGACCTGCTTTCGAAGGAGACAAACTTATTGTTATTGCAGAAGAGATCCACTTAGGAAAAACCACTGCCATTTATGATATTAAGACTTATAATAAAGAAGGAAAGATTATTTGTATTTTTAAAGGTACGGTTTACAGAACTGGCCAATCAATTATAGATTAATGAAATTCATCCTATTTTCTCTAGTCATTTTATTTGGATTTTCTAGCTATGGACAAACATTACTGATTGACCCCAATAATGATGGTGGTTTTGAACTTGGTAATTCTTTTGCTGCTAATGGATGGACGATAGTAAACAGTTCTAATAATAATGGCAATAATTGGTACCTAACAAACAGTCCTCTAAATATTGGTTTTTATTCATTTGCACCGACCGGAAATAGAACAGCTTATATTTCCCAATCACCTAATGGGCCTTGGACCTATAATATTTATCAATACACTGCTTCTCACTTCTATAAGGAAATTAGTTTCCCCGCAGGTCAAAAGGATATCCAATTAAAATTCAAATGGAATGCTTTTGGAGAAGGACCAATTTACGATGTATTATATGTTTATACTTGCCCTAATTCATTAACACCGATAGCAGGTCAACCTTTTGGGACGAGTAATGCTACCACGGGATGGAATGGAATCGGCACAAGTATTTTACATGCTACTTTACACTCTTCAAATGATTTGAATGGGAACACTGAAATAATTTACCTTCCAGAATATTTTGCAGGAACAACCCTTAGACTTGTTTTCACTTGGAAAAATGGTGCGACAGTTGGAAATATGCCTCCTGCTACAATTGACAGTATTTGGTTATTCTCAGATTGTTTCAAACCTGATGTAAATAATACCAATATTTCCTCCCCACCTTGTTCGAGTGAAGTGAGTATAGATGCAACTGTTATCGCAAGTGATGGAAACGGAACCTTTCAGTGGACAGTAGATGGTATTGTAATTCCCAGTATGAACACAAGTCATTTTTACAGTAATTCCATAACCAACAACGCTACAATAAGTTGTATCTATTATGATAATAATATTTGTAATTATAAAGATACAAGTACTGTTCAAGTATCGATAAATACAAATAGCTACAAAACGGATACTTTGGAATTATGCAGTGGAGATTTACCTTTTTTATGGCGAGGCGTTACTATCCCAAAAGGTGCAGTTAGTGACTCTAATTTTGCTTCTATTACTATTTCTACTACTAATGGTTGTGATAGCGTGTTTATTTTAAATTTACAAATTCAGCTATCACCACCAATTAAAACAGACACCATATCTGTCTGTAGAGGACAACTTTCTACAATTTCTTGGAGAGGGAAAAGCATTCCAAATAATGCTCAAAGCAATGTAAGATATGATTCGATAAAAGTTGCAAGTCCTAATGGATGTGATAGTCTCCTTTATTTGAATTTAAATATTATAGAAACAGCTGTTTTTTCGGATAGTACCATCAATTCTTGTAATCCTATTGAATTTAATGGACAGCTATACACCCACTCAGAGACAATTTATGATACTTTAAAAAATATTGAAAATTGTGATAGTATCATTTATAGAACATTTCTAAATATTAATCTTTTCGAGTTCAATTTGATAATGGTACCCAATAGAAAGTATTTGACAGGAGAAGTAATTACGATTAAAGCAGTATCGAATAATTCCAATTTTGAAATTCTGAGTTGGTCTCCCTCAACACTATTCCCAAATGTCATGAGTGCAACACAGAATATTTCAGGGCCAGACCATTTATTAGTTAGTGCTATTGCTAAAAAAAATGGTTCCAGTTGTATAGATACTGCATTTTTACAATTGGATGCCTTGGTATTAAATAAAAATGTTGAAATGCCCTCCGCTTTCTCACCAAATGGAGATGGTAAAAATGATATTTTTCAACCAGTGTTGAATCAGGAGAGTATAAAAGCCATTAAGAGATTTGTTATTTATAATCGTTGGGGACAATCTGTTTTTGATGTTTTTTCTGGAAATAGTAATATAGGTTGGGATGGATTTTATAAAGGGAAACCTGCGGATGTTGGTTTGTATTTTTATGAAATCTTGGTGGAGTTTTCTGATAAAACAACATTCCGAAAGTCTGGAGAGATTTACCTTTTGAGATAGATTTTTTTTATATTTCCAATATATATTAGAGGGTATTATTAAAAAAAATTAACTTATTTTTTGGTAGGATAAAAGGCTTTATTATATTTGCTAATAAATCTAAATTTAATTATCATAAAAAATTAAGAACTGTGGCGTACGACAACAACAACAATTTTGAAGAAAGAAAAAATACTGAGACTATTTTCAGTAAGAAAATTAAAGCAGGTAAAAGAAGAACTTACTTTTTTGATGTAAAAGAGACAAAAAGTAGTGATTATTTCCTTACCCTAACAGAAAGTAAGAAAAAATTTAATGATGATGGTTATGACCGTCATAAAATATTCTTATATAAAGAAGATTTCAATAAGTTTCTTGCAGCTTTGACTGAAACTATTGATTATGTAAAAACAGATTTAATGCCTGATTTCGACTTCGATGCTTTCAATCATGATGAAGTGGAAAATAGTGAGTTCAGCACTACTGCTCCAGAAATAAAAGCTACAACTTTTGATGATACAACAGTGGATGGCTGGAAAATGTAAACCAATTAAATAAGTAATAATACTCAATATTGGGAGATGAAAAGTAGAGCAATTTACTTTTTCATCCCCCTTTTTTTTAAAATTACTAAGTATTAAGAAAACTATTTTCTTATTTTTAAAGCAAGCATAGAACACTAAAAATTAAAACCACAAGTCCTTATTCATTTTTTAGATTAAATAATGTAAATAACAATTTTATTGATTTTTTTTATAATTTTATTAAAATAGAACCATTTACTTTGCCAATTGTATATGAATAACTCAAAATTAATTCACAAAATTAATTTTGACTTTTTAAGATTATTATTTGTTAGCTTCGTTGTAATAACTCATTCTTATAGTTTTTTAAATCAACTTAAACTCTAACCTTTATATAAAAATACTGAAGAAAGTTTATCCTCATTAGGCGTAAAAGGCTTTTTTATTATTAGTGGTTACTAGATTCATTAGAGTTTATTAAGATCAAAAAAATATAAAGGATTACTTCCAAAAGCGCGTTCGTAGAATACTTCCTGCTTTACTGCCTGTAGTATTTGTTTCGACATTTCTCTTTGGTCCTATTTTTACAGAACTGAGTATTGCTGCCTATTTCCAATCTTCTGAAACCTGGCCTTATTGGATTGCAAACAGCTTTTTAATCCCTGTCCAACCCACATTGCCAGGGGTATTTACAGAAACCTCTTTAACAACCGCAGTAAATGGCTCTCTTTGGACACTTCGTTTTGAATTTCTATTTTACATTTTAATTACAGGCTTATTCCTTGTACCTAAAAAATCGAAAAGGATTGTTTATTTAACTTTATTAGCTGCTTTATTCCTTTTTTACTTATGGAATAAATATATATTTAATTCTCCTAGTGATGGAGTTAGTCACTTTTTAAAACATTTTACTAACCTAATAATTTATTTTTTTTCAGGTTCAGTAATTTCTGTTTTTAAGGATTGGTTTTTGAAAAATAAATTTTACATTTTAATAGGTTCCGCTCTATTTTTTATCATTACGCTCTATTTTTTTTAAAGGAAATCCAATTTTACTTTTCATCTCATTTCCACCTTTAGTTTTGAGTTTTGGTAGTTATTCTTTTCCTTTTTTTGAATTATAGTAGATATATTGGTGATATTTCTTACAGCAAATATATATATGCTTTCCCTATTCAGCAAATGTTGGTTTCTACCTTCGTTTTCAATAATGTATATGAATTCATCTTGCCGTCCTTATTATTGTCATTTTTATTTGGTTATTTATCATGGACCTTTATCGAAAAGCGGTTTTTGGTTAGACGAAAAGTTACCACTCAACAATAATAAAAAATCCCTTTTCTTCAAAAGGGATTTTTTATTATTGTTACTTTTTTATTAATTTAACCTAATAGCAAGTAAGGTTTTAATGAAGGTTTTTTTCTTTCATTATTTTATTCATCCATTTGAGGAGTGCAAAACCTATCCCGGCAGCTATAATTAACAATATAAAGTTAACGACGAAAAACATTTGTTTATTTTCATAATTATACCAGGTTTTCGCTAAAACTCCTGATAGTTTATTTCCAATCGAGGTGGATAAGAAAAAGCCTCCCATCATCAATGCTGTAATTCTCGGTGGACTCAATTTTGAAACCAAGCTTAAACCCATCGGACTTAAAAATAATTCACCAACAGTTATCACACCATAACAGCCTATTAGCCACATAGCGGAAACTTTCAATGCTCCATTATTACTATAATGCACTGCGGCAACCATTATTAAGCAGGACAAAGCGGAGATTAACATCCCCCATGCTATTTTACCTGGTGTCGTCGGCTCTTTACCTCGCCTTCGTAATAATGCAAAGAAACCAACTAATAAAGGAGTTAGCGCAACTACCCAGAATGGATTAATTGACTGAAATAGTTCTGGGTTTGCAGTATGAATTACCGTGCCTTCGGCAGGAAGATCTTTAGGGTCCATATTATTAAAATACATAGGATAATCATAAATTTTTACTTCAAGATCATTTTCTTTTAGTAATTTATAATTATTGTCAAAAGCTGTAATCGAATCTCTTTTATAAGTTACTTTGTCTGCTAAGTATAATTTTTCAGCTACATCTTCTACTTTACCAGTTACTTGACGATTTGTATAACTTTCTGCCCAAGTCGTTAATACGGTTCCATTTTGCTTAAATACTGCCCAAAACATAATGCTCACTGCAAAGATTGCTAATAATGCAGCAACAGGTCTTTTATCTTCTTTACTGGATTTTACAAGTATGGAAACGAAGAAGAAGATGACTGGAATACAAGCAAAAATAAATGCGTCAGTAGAGTCACTTCCAAAAATATTTCCTGGAATTATCCATCCTATATATCCTGCAATAATTGCTGGTAAGAAAACGGTTGCAAATAAATTACCTATACCTATATCGCCCTTCTGAACGGGCTTTAAAATATTTGCTGATCGATAATGTTTCAAACCAAATGTAAAAACACCTAAACCGACAAACATTCCAATACCTGCAGTCATAAAAGCTTCATCCCAGCCATATTTATTACGCATAAAGGCTGCAATAATATTACATACAAAAGCACCAATATTAATACCCATGTAAAAAATATTAAAACCTGAATCTTTTTTATCCTTGTAGTTATCAGTTGAATAGAGATTTCCTAATAAAGTAGAAATACTAGGTTTGAAAAAGCCATTTCCTATAATTACCAAAGCCATAGAGCCATAAAAAGCTGCAGTGCCATCCATTGCAAATCCTAGGTAACCCAAGCCCATCAGGGTACCGCCGATATAAACTGCATTGATATAACCAATTTTTCGGTCGGCTAAAAAACCACCAATAAAAGGAGTTAAGTAAGTGAGTGCAATATAAGTACCAAAAATATCACTGGCTTCACCTGGATCAAAGCCCATACCTCCGTTTGTTTTTGCTGCCTTCATATAAAGGAAGAAAATCCCGAGCATTAGGTAATAACCAAAACGCTCCCACATTTCGGTTAAAAATAAAAAGGGCAAGCCCTTTGGGTGCTTGCGATTTGAAGTTAACTGAACATTTTGTCCCATAAAAACAGATTATTAGGCTAAAATAGTAAAAAAAATACTTAAATAACGAATTAATAAGAGCTTATTCAGGATTTATTATAAAGTTGTATGCTTTTTGTTGTAAATTTGTAGCTTGTACTTGTTAATAATATGTCTTTACCTGAATTACTTAAATATATTTATCATAATGCTACTGAGGAAGTAATTCGCAGAGGTAAGAAGATTTTCAATACTTCAGGAGTGCAAATGCTTGAGAATGATCCACTTACAGAGCAAGTTGCCTTCAGAGTAAAAAATGACATTTACAATAATCACTACAAAGTTTCAATTAATGATTACTTAAAGCCTGGTAAACTAACAACTAGGTGTCAATGCCCCTACAATATGGGACCTGTTTGTCGACACCAAGCAGCAGCCTTATTCCAGCTAAATGACTTAATACAGAGTGGTTTTTTCGATCATGCACATGTGGATTACAATCAAGAGCATACCACTGTTCGAATGAGACAAATTTCCAAAAGCTTTTTAAAACTATTTTCGAGTGAAGCGATTTATTCGGTGGGAGAAGATTGGTATAAAGAAAATAGAATTAATATTATTGAAGCAAAAAATGAAGAAATAAGAGCTGAGGTAATAGATGAAGGTAATAAAAAGTTTTCAGTAAAAATAAGACAAAATGAAGATCGTTATTTTGACACCTCCTGTAGTTGTTCTGAAAAACGATATCCCTTATGTGTACATAAATTGTCAACATTTCTAAGTATCTTTTATCAACATGGCCCTAATTATTTTAGTTCTTTACAAAATTGGGACAGTCAGAAAAATAAGCTTCTAGGCCTTTATGGCTTCACCATTAAAGATGATTTAACTGGAAAGTTTGAGTTTGCCTATCATGAAGGGAAACCATTCCTGAGGGTTTTAGATAAAAGTATCAAGCGCATAGATTCTAAAACTTTTGGCGCAGCTCAGAAAAAAGATACGCCCCAAGAAGAAATTGCTTTAAAATTAGAGAATGAGAAAGGAGAAAGGAAAAAGCTAGGAATTTTAATAAAAAAAGACCAACCTTATTTTCCCCACACCTCTTTTGAATTAATAGGTGGGGTTCCTAATAAAGCTGGAGATAAATTAAGTAAGGATATAGCTTTTTACGAGCTTAGTCAATATTTTAATCCGATATATTTAGATGATCGTGAAAAAATATTAATCACTGGTTTGAGAAAACAAAGTAGTGATGATCTTGTAAAATGGTTAAAAAAGAATTCTCCTTTTGGTGACTTCTTGGATGGAGTAGATAAAGATTTAAGGAATAACCCAAATAAAGAATTACAAAATCAAGTTTGGGACTTTATTGTGCCTCGTTACCAGCGATTATTACATCAATATAAAGAATTTCCATTTGTCTATTATGCCGAAAATGAAAAGTCTAAACAATTAAAGGAATGGAAGCATTGTTCTTTTTCTGACAAAGACTTTGGTGCAGAAATAGGTGTAATTAAAAAAGGCAACTCTATTCTTATCGATTTGAAAATTGTGATAGAGGGAATTGCTTATAACAGTGATGAATTGGAACTTTTAAATAGTGCATTAGTCTTAAAAGATAATCAATTTCATTCAGTAGCAAACCTTGAAACGCTTAATATTGTTGAGCATTTTAATGGTAACCTTCAAATTAAAATACCCAAAAAAGAATGGAATGATTATTTGTCTCAAGTTTTGATGCCATTGACTGAAACAACAACCATTCATTTTGATGAAGCACTAACAGAAAAGCTAGTAGAAGAAGAACCCGGATTTATACTTTACTTAAAAGAAACAGAAAAATCAATCGTATTTAAGCCTGCTTTTACCTATAATGGTATAGAAAAGTTTTGGTTAGATTCCTCTTCAGCTATTAATGCAGTAGACGGTAAGGTAATTATATACGAGCGCAATCAAGCAGCAGAGCAAACTTTTATTAACCTAATACGCTATTTGCATCCTATGATGCAGGAAAGTCGAAAACTTCGTTCTTTTCAGCTTTTAGCAGCTGAAGCATTAAAAGGGAGCTGGTATTTCCATTTTCTAGATACACTTAAAGAAAAAAATGTTAATATAATTGGATATGAGCAGTTAAAACAATTGCGAATTAATCCAAATAAACCTATTACTAACTTAAATGTAAAAAGTGGGATTGACTGGTTTGATGTGGATCTTACCGTTTCTTTTGGAGAGGAAAATGTTGGTATTCAGGATGTAAAAAGAGCTTTAATCAAAAAACAAAGTTTTGTCAATCTGAAAGATGGTAGTGTAGGTTTACTACCTGATGAATGGATGGACAAATATTCCTTGCTATTAAAACTAGGTCAGGTAAAAGAAGGGAAAATACGATTAAAGAGTGTTCAATTTACTGCTTTAGAACATTTACAGGAAGAGTTTGATCCTAATGAATTACTTCAGCAATTAATAGAAAAGAAGGAAAGATTATTTAATTATGATTTTGAACACACGGATGAGATTGCGATTCCATCAAATGTAAGAGCGATACTAAGACCTTATCAGCAAGCTTCATTTCAGTGGATGGCATTCTTGAAAGAAACTGGCTGGGGTGGTATATTAGCGGATGATATGGGATTGGGAAAAACGCTTCAAACTTTAACATTTTTGCAAAACTGTCAGAATGAAAATCCTGATGCAAAATTTCTGGTGGTATGCCCTACTTCATTAATGCATAACTGGGAAAGTGAAATTAAAAAATTTACACCGGATTTAATAAGTCTTATGCACCATGGCTCTAATAGAAATACGAGTCTGAAGAAACTTTTGGAATACCCTTTAGTGATTACTACTTATGGTACTTTGAGGAGTGATATAAAAACTTTAAGTCAAATTGAGTTTGATTTTGTAGTTCTGGATGAATCACAAGCTATTAAAAATCCATTATCTCAGGTAGCAAAAGCATCTATGCAATTATTGGCAAAAAATAGATTGGCATTAAGTGGAACACCAGTACAGAATAATACCTTTGATTTATACGCACAGATGAATTTTTTGAATCCTGGAATGTTAGGATCAATTGACTTTTTCAGAAATGAATTTGCTAATCCTATAGATAAAAATCAGGATGCTGATGTCAAGCAACAATTAAGAAAATTAATTTATCCTTTTTTATTAAGAAGGACAAAAGAACAAGTAGCACCTGATTTACCAGAGAAGGTTGAAACAATTCTCTTCTGTGAAATGGGAGCCAAACAAAGAAAAATATATCAGACTTTCCGAAACTCATATCGTTCTAAAATATTAGGAGAAATTGAAAGCAAAGGAATAGAACGTTCACAAATGAGTATCTTACACGGCTTAATGAAACTAAGACAGATATGTGATTCTCCAGCTATATTGAATGAAGATAAAAAGTATGAAAATCATTCTATCAAAATTGATCAACTAGTTAAGGAAATAACTGAAAATACAGGAGAACATAAGGCACTTATTTTCTCTCAGTTCTTAGGCATGCTAGCCTTGATAAAGAAAGAGCTTACCAAATTGAATATTCCTTATGTATATTTTGATGGTAGTACCTCTATGGGAGAAAGACAAAAAGCTATTAAACAATTCCAAGAAGAAGATAGTACAAGAGTTTTCCTTATATCCTTAAAAGCGGGTGGTGTAGGTCTTAACCTTACAGCTGCAGATTATGTGTATATCGTTGACCCTTGGTGGAATCCAGCAGTAGAACAACAAGCTATAGATCGTACCCATCGAATAGGACAGACTAAAAGCATTTTTGCCTATCGTATGATATGTAAGGATACCATTGAAGAAAAGATCATGTTGTTGCAGGAACGAAAATTGAATTTGGTTAAGGATTTAATTGCCGATGATAGCGCTTTCTTCAAACAACTTACCAAGGATGATATCAGTTATTTATTAAGTTAGTAATGAATACCTCTTCAGCAAAAAATTATCGAATATTGTGAGCTTGAGCTTATTTTAAAAAATAAAAATCAATATCTAATTTTACTTTAGATTTAACTGCACGACCTTTATATTGTGCTGGAATCCATTTTGGCATTAAATGCATAATCCTTAAAGCTTCTTTATCTAAACTTGGATATAAAGGCTGAAGGACTTTTATATTTTTAATTACACCAGAGGTATTTACTAAAAACTGAAGTTTTACACTTCCCTCCACCCCAGCATTTACAGCATCCTGATGATACTTTTTTTTATCGGCTATGAAATCATATAGCTTATCTTCTCCACCAGGAAAAGAAGCTTTTTCAAAGCCCTTTGTCTCCATTTTTTGAGTATTGCATGCATTGAAGAGCAAAGTATAACTAGCTATTAATAAAACAAAATAAAGAAAACTTCTTTTCATAAGTGAGTACTATGATTTTTAAAATTATTGAATTGGTTTAAAACTTCAACATCGATTGCAATTTCTAATATATTTATTTCACTGAATCTATAAATTCTTTTAATAAATCATCTTCATCATCTTCATAATCAACTTCTTCATTTTCCTCTATTAAGTGATAAGACTCAAAATTGCGACTATCCTCAGCTAGTAAGGCTTGTTCTCTCAAAATTGAATCTTTAATGGTAAAGCTTGTGTTATCTAAATCAGTTTCTTTAGCCATTTTCTTTAAAGCCGCCTCGTCTATCAATTCAAACCGCTTACCCATACGCCGAGCAGTATATTTTCTCAATCCCATTTCATGTAAAACATCAACCGCCATATTAACAGCTGTGCCCATGGTTTCCCGATACAAATTGTCAATCCCACTTCTTAGAAAAGATTCTGCATCAATCCTATTTTTAGCACGAACAAATATTTTAATATTCAGTTTTTTCTTTCTTACCGACTCAATTATGCCTTTATTCTCATCAGGATTGTCTAGGCATAAAACTAAAATCTTAGCTTCGTTAATACCAGCGGCTTCTAGTATGGACCATCTAGTGGCATCTCCATAAAACACTTTAAATCCATAACTTCTTAATAGTTTCACTCTTTCTGGATCATGATCCAAAATTGTAGCAGGAATTTTATTGGCCTTCAATAAACGACCAACTGTGCTACCAAAATAACCAAAACCCACTATAATAATCTTTTTCTGCTTCACATTCATAGATGTTATATCAAACTCCGAATCAAGAACATCGTTTGGCACTTCACGTGGGCTGATAAACTTATCATAAATGATTAATAATATTGGAGTAATACACATTGTAATAGCAGTAACTGCCATTAGTTGTGAAAAAAGCACTTGGTTCATCAAGAATATTCTCTTTGAGAAACTTAATAATACAAATGCGAATTCTCCAACTTGAGATAAGGCAAAAGCAAAGAATAAGTTTTGTGTCCAAGCAATTTTGAATATTTTTCCTATTAATATTAAAACCAAAAACTTGACTACCAATACCAATCCCACTAAACTAAAAATAAAAATATAATCTTTTGCGATGACATTAAAATTCATCATAGCACCTACACTTACAAAAAACACAGCAAGTAGCAGACCTTTAAATGGTTCAATATTAGATTCTAATTCATTTCGAAACTCACTATTGGCAAGCATTACACCTGCTATAAATGCACCCAATGCGGGAGAAAGCCCCACTTCGGTCATTAACTCGGAAACACCGATTACTAGAAATAAAGAAGATGCTGTTAAGAGTTCTGACATGCCTGACTTAGAGACATATCTCAAGAAAGGAACAAATATAAAACGACCTAAAAGGATTAATAATATTACACCAATGACCACTGAAAAGCTTTGCATCCATTCTGGCAACATTTGGATAAGATATTTAGACTCGTTTTCCTCAGTGATATTACTATGGGCAATAATAGGCAGTAAAGCCAAAATAGGGATAACAGAAATATCCTGAAATAGTAACGTTGCAAAAGAAGCCTCTCCGGCTGTCGTATGCATCATATGTCGTTCACTTAGGGTTTGCAAAACTATAGCAGTCGAGGACATTGCAAAACACATCGCTGCTGCTAAAGCTACATCTGTCTCCCATTTAAATAAAATAAGAATACTAGCGATAATTAAAACAGTAAGCCCTAATTGTGTAATACCTAGGCCAAAAATTTGTTTTCGCATAGACCAGAATTTCTTAGGTTCCATTTCTAAGCCTACTAAAAACAAAAGCATTACTACCCCAAACTCTGTAGCTTGCATAACACCCTCAGCACCGGATCCAGTAAGCTTTAAAACAAAAGGGCCAATGATAATCCCCCCAAGTATATAACCAATTACCGAACTTAAACCGAATCTTTTCACTAAAGGCACCATTATGATGGCTGCCCCTAGAAAGGTCAAAGTGGTTATGGCAATACTATTTTCGTTCATAAAAATTACACCTTATCTGGATTACACTTGATTAATAAAATTTAAGAAATTGGCTTTATGTTCTTCAATATCTTTAAATGACTGACTTTCAGATTCATAAACTACGTAAACAGGATGCAGTTTAGCTTTAAAGATATTCAAGGTTAACAAGAATCCTGCCAATAACTCTTCAACAGTAAAACTGTATTTTCCAGTTTTACCAAATGAGGCTTCTCTACTTATGGAAGTGACAAAAACAAAAATGTTTTTCCCATGTAAAGGGTTGTCAATATATTCCTTAGTCCAGCTTCCATCAATTACTTCATCTAACCACAAACGCAACAATGGAGGCATGTCAAACCAGATTAATGGGAAATGAAACACAATTTTATTGTATTTTGACAAACGCTTTCTTTCTCTGAATGCTGGAATATGAAAATTAGGATAAACCTCATATAAATCCAAAAAATCAAATTGTTCTTTATTGCGATACATTGCAATGAGTTCCTGGTTAGAATCTGGAAACTCAAAAAATGGATGTGCAAATAAGACTAATGTTTTTGGCAAAGTAAAACTGGTTTTGCGTAAAAATAAGGTTTTTTATAAAATTTATAAAAAATAAATTACAGAATATAAAACCAAAAGAGTTTAGCCTCTATTATGCCCTATTGAACTTATTATATTTTTTGTTTCTAATAATCCGAATTCCGTGATTTTAGCAAAAACACTTATGGAATAAAAAAAAGTGTTATTCATTTTTGAATCTCTGCATTCAAAAATCAGTAATTCAATTTTATATTTTCCAAATATGCGATAAGATTATCTAATAATAGAGATTCATAAGTAATTTTATAAGCTATTAATTATTCTTTTTTGGAATACTTCTATAATAATTTCACAAACAGAGTCTATATAACTTTGGGATTAAAGGGGGAAAAGAAGAATAAAGCCTCTTATTTTTGAAATTTGGGTGTGCTTTTTCTAAATGAGCAGGAAACTATTACAACAAACTATATAGGAGTTATACCACCATGGGAAAGTATTAGAAATAGCCTATACAATACCAAGCTCTTAAAAAGCAAAAAAAAATCCGTAGTCCACAATTGGACTACGGATATTAATCGCATATAACTTTATTAAAAACTAGCGATTAATTACTAATTTTTCAACTTTAGAACCTTCTTTGCACTCAAAAGTCAATGTATAAATCCCTGAAGGCAATGTAGAAACATCAATATTATTTTGAAGTTTTGGAGCCCCAGTAGTTAGAACTGTTTGACCTAAGATATTATTAATTTTTACTATTGCTTGAGCATCTGAAACACCTTCTACAGTAAGTGCAATGGTTTGATTAGCTGGGTTAGGAGCAATACTCAATTGAATATTATTATTCATTTGCCTAATACTTACTGGTGGTTCCGAGTTAGTAACAACAAACTCTTGAATAAAACCACTTCCAAAGTTACCAGCAAGAGAGGTGCCATTACCAGGATCATTTTTCGGTAACCTAAATGAGAAATTATCATTAAACCTTTTTACAGCAATTGTTCCAATATTAAATAGATTAAAGAAATTAAAACCATAACCTGCCTCTGTAACCATTTCGAAAGAATAACATCCATTTTCTAAATGAACCGTATCATTTAATGTTGCATTTGGACTTGTACTAATTCTTTGTTTTATAACATTTCCTGCCTCATCTCTAATAATCCATTTAGCTGCATTTCCATTTTGAGTAGCACCACTGGTTTTCATATTAATGATATAATTACCTTTATCCCAAACAGGAGGTGCAACAAAAGCACTTAGCGCACTATTATTTTCAATTTCATCATCTACAACACCATTCACTTTTTCTAAATTTACCACAAAATTCTTAGTGCCTGTTATACTAGAAATTTCAGGTATAGAAGGTAAACTAATAATTGCATTTTCCATTGGAGCAAGGCTTCCAGCCCAAGTAAAGGTACTAGGTGTTTCGCCTTCAATTCCATAAGAGAATTTAGCGGATACAACAGTATCCTTACCATAATTTTTTACTTTTACTTTTACATCTCCACAAATTGGATTCATTCTAAAGTATAAATCTTTTTTGCTAGGGGCAACGATATCTTCAATTCCTAAATCAACTTCATTATTATAATCCCCGTAGAAAAATAATGTATTAGAAGTTGTATAAGAAGGAGGATCATTCTGATTACTAGAGGTATAAGGCTGAAACTCCATACTCGCATTAAAAGTATCCGTTAAAGCTGCAGTTGGAATCTTTAGAATTTTAGGAAAAACAATATCTCCAGGACACCAATTGGCACGGTTATAAACCCATGTACCAGATTGAGGATAAACCCAATTAACACCACAATCATCTCTCCAAATATTCGTTAAACCTTGAGAAGTTCCGTTTACTAACCAACGATACCATTTTTTACAGAATTCAGCACAATTGTTGGTATTATCATCACTACCATGACCAGAAATAATATGCATGGCTTCTGCATAAACTGTTCCAGTAGGAGGCGTAAAGGTTTGAGCTGCAGTATGATCATCAATTGGATCAGTTGTTTTGCCATATTTAAAGCTACCATTCCACAATTTCTCTACAGCTAAGACATCTCTAGGAGGCGTCCCTTCTACAAACTCAAATCTCATGGATCCTGTAAATCCCCAAGAATAACCTTCATATTTAAACCGAACGATTGCACTATCTTTTAAAATAGGATAAAAGTCAGTCACATCAAATACATAATCATGCTTCCAACTAAGTGGCATATTTGGATAAGAAGAGTGTGCATAAGGAGTAATAAATCTTCCTAACTCAAATGTATCGGTTGGAGTCATTACAGTAAACCTTACCGTATAATCCCATTGAGCACAATACTGAGAACCTGCCGGGCAGGTTTCTTTACCTAAAGTAAAAATCATATTTACTTTTCGATATGATTTACTTCCATCAGGAAAAGCTACTGCAGTATCATAGTTCCCATATTGCAATATGGATGTAGTTGGAAAAGCATTAATAACGGTAGTATCTCCATTTGCTGCCAATGCTCCAAAGGCCAATGAAGTACAAATACCTAATAAGGGTATGATTCTTTTCATATTTAAAAAAATATTGTATTTATTAAAAGGTAAAGGTAAAAAAATGTTTTCATACAATTACAAAGCTATTTGATAAATTTGCTTTTTTAATACGCTTATTTATTATGAAACTCATATTATCCCTTTTCTTATCATTATTCATTATTGGGAATCTTAATGCACAAGATCAACCAGATTCTATAGAAATTAGCTTGCTGACCTGTGGTACAGGTGACGAGTTGTATTCCTTGTTTGGCCACTCAGCCGTACGAGTAGTGAATCATACTGCCCATACAGATGAAATATATAATTATGGATTATTTGATTTTTGGGATCCAGATTTTTATGTAAAATTCACCACTGGTAAGCTTTTATATTTTGTAGGAAAAGATAACTATCTGAACTTTTTATATACTTATGAAGCTGAAAAAAGAAGTGTTATTGAACAGCAATTAAATGTAAATGAAAAACAAAAATTAGATATTATCCACTTCTTAGAGCAAAATCTTCTTCCTGAGAACAGAGCTTATAGATATGATTTCTTATTTGATAATTGTGCTACTCGAATACGAGACATTTTTCCAAAAGAATTAGGAAAAGATTTTAAATTTGGAAATGCAATAGCTACAGAGCAATCTATTTCTTTTAGAAATATTTTGAATGAATATCTAAAAAATAGCCATTGGGCTAGACTCGGTATAAATATTATTTTTGGCAATAAGGTCGATAAAAAAATGTCAAATGAAGCAGCAATGTTTTTACCTGACTTATTAATGGCTGGCATCAGCACCTCCACATTCCAAAATCAAGCTTTCGTCAGTAGTACCCAACAGATACTCGAGGGAACGCATAAGACCAATCGTAGCTTAAATCAACCTTTATGGGTCATGATGTCGATTTTACTTATAACCATGGCGGTTTTCTTTTTTCCTAAATTAGAAAAGTTCAGAAAAATAATTGCATTCTTATTTTTATTTATTACAGGGATTTTAGGTTGTTTTCTGATTTTTGCATGGTTTGGAACCGAGCATCAAACATTTAGTAATAATTTCAATTTATTATGGGCACTCCCATTCAATTTAATGGTCAGTTTTACTATTTTTAAAGCCAGATCATGGCATAAAAATTACAGTATTATTGCATTACTAGCTTTATCCTTATCTGTTTTAATTAGCCTTACAGGTATTCAAGAAATGCCTCTTTTAGAACTCATTCCATTTTTCTTCATAATGCTTTACACCTATCTATACCTAAATAAAAGATCAAAAGCAATTATAAAAAATTAACCTAAAAATACGGCTAAAGCATTAATATTTAAACAAATGACAATTCATAATTATTTGACAATTAGATTACATAATCATTAGTAACTTTGTTTGAAGCCTGATAAAAGAAGAAAGATTAAAAATACAAAAAGATTTATATGATACGAGTTGAAACAAAAGCATCGCTACTCTTAGTAGAAGATGAAGAAAGTTTAAGAGAAGGGTTAAAGTTAAATTTAGAATTAGATGATTATGAAGTAACTACGGCTGTAACGGGTATTGAAGCTATAAAAGCAGTAAAGCAAGAGTATTTTGATTTGATTATTCTTGATATTATGATTCCTGAAATGGATGGTTTAACGGTTTGTGAAAATATAAGATTACAAAATATTGATGTTCCAATCTTATTCTTATCAGCCCGAAACACAAGTAATGATCGTATTGAAGGTTTAAAAAAAGGTGGTGATGACTATTTAACCAAACCTTTTGATCTTGAAGAATTATTGATAAGAGTGGATAAACTTATTACTAAAAGCAAAAAGATGAAAGATAGAAACAATGTCGCTGATGTTTATTCCTTTGGAAAATGTCAGGTGGATTTTGTGGCGCAAGAAGCTAAAGATAAGGATGGCAAAAATATAGAACTGAGTAAGAAAGAAGTTGCACTATTAAAACTGCTGGTGGAACATAAAAATGAAGTAGTAAGTAGAGAGCATATCTTACAAGCTGTTTGGGGTTACAATGTTTATCCAACTACAAGAACGATTGACAACTTTATTCTAAATTTTAGAAAGTATTTTGAAAAAGATAGTCGTAATCCAAAACATTTTCATTCGGTAAGAGGAGTTGGTTACAAGTTTACTGAATAAACAATATTTTTGTAAATATTGTTTGTAAATTTAATGAAAAGTACTACTTTTAAACTTTAAAAAGTAGTCAAAGAAGAATTATGAAAAAATATTTATTATTAGGTATAGCAAGTACCTTCCTGGCTCTCTCTTGTGATCCAGATAGAAAGATGGTAAAAGCTACAATCGTTGATTCAGGAGACTTTTCTGAAGAAGGATGTGGTTATCTATTTGTTTTACCAGATAGTGCTTATTTGAAACCTACTTATCTAGATGCAGCATATCAACATGACGGATTAAAAGTTAAAATACAATATACTTTCACTGGACTAATCGATACTTGTGATTATGGCGCGAAAGTGTATGAAATGGTTACCGTTCGGAAGATTAAAAAAGATTAATGAATTGAAAAGAGTGCTAAATTTAGCACTCTTTTTTTATCGTTTTTCAAATCAAAAATTTAACTATAAAATGTGCGTTAAAAACATTGAGTTTAAATCAGACTTACCGAAATCTATCCTATCACAATTTAATTTCAAATTGAAGGTCAACTTCCTTTGAGTGTGTTTCTGAATAGCTTCGTTCAGTAAAATAAATATTCTTATCATTATCTTGTAATAATAAGGTAGAACATCGTGTTCCATAATTGGGTGTTTCGATAAAAATTGAAGAAACTTCCTTTTCTAATTCAGGACTTAATCCTGTCTTGGGTAGTAAATCTTCAGCAGCTTTTTCTTTATTATTTAAAATTGAAAACAAGTCTTCAGATGCTATTTTATTTTGTTGTAAGGCTTCGATAAACAAAGCCTTTATCTTTTTAGTTTTTGGCCAAGGTGTATTTAGCAAGGCATTACTCAATACATGAATGCCTGGTTGAATAATAGTAATTAAATGAGTTACATTAGAATAATGATATATTCCTTGCTCATCCGACAGTAATAAATTGAACCCATTAAAAAGAGATGCTGTTTTTTGTAAATTGCTCAAATAATCGATTGCGGAAATCTCCGTTTTAAGAAAATCTAAGACCAAATGACCTCTTGATGGAGCATCTTCCTTAATGTTTTGTATAGCTCTATAATTGGTTAATGCGCCCCAACGGCCTTTTTCTTGAAGTCCAAGCCAAGTTCCACCAGCTTCTAAATCTTTACCCGCTAAAATTCCAGGAAACCTTTCTGCTTCCCAAAACTGAGCTTTCCGAGTAGCTCTTTGATAAAACTCATCTCTATTTGATATAAATATCAAAGGATATTTTGGATGAACTTTATAAGCAAAAGCGAGAACACACATTTTACAATCTCATTTCTAAATGTCTATGATATTATTGACCATCACTTTGTAATTGTCTGATATCTTTTATCATTTGATTGACAGAAGCCATATCTGTACCATTATAAGGTCTTACTCTTCCATCCTTATCCATATGTGCTCTTACCCTATGGCTTCTATCCACTAGAACAAAATTTTCGGTATGAATAAATTTCTCTTTTATATCAGTATCAGAAGAATCAATTGCTGAGACTAAATAACTATATTCTGCCTGATTATATAATTCTTCCTTATCGCCGGTTAAAAACATCCAATGCTTACTGTCTGCATCAAACCCTTTGGCAAACTCTTTTAATGCGCCTACAGTGTCTCTCTTAGGATCAACGGTATGACTAATAATTACGACATCATCGTCATTCTTAAAGGTACTATACACTTCTGCCATATTCTCATTCATAGTTGGGCATATGCCTTTACAAGTAGTAAAAAAATATTCAACAACAAGAATTTTACCTTTTAGCGTTTCTAAGCTAATGGTATCTCCATCTTGGTTCAAAAATGAGAAATCTCTAACTTTATGGTCCTCCTCTCCTAAGTAAGCTAATTCTTTTGGTGCTCTAGCTTCTGCGGTCATATTATTATAATAGAATGCAAACACTGCCATAATAGCTATAAAAAATGCAATAAGAAAAATTCCGGTTTTTTTTGTTGTTGGTTTCATGATTTAATTTAATTCAATAAAAAAGAAAAACAAAGTTAGTCCTTTTCAAAATGAAAAATCTATAAAGATAACTAAAAGTTAAGGTGGCTATGGTATATATGGACTCCTTTCAAATTCAATTTCCAATAAAAAAATAGAGCAACCATTTTATGTATTGCTCTATTATTATTAAATTTAAATATTAAGGTCTTATCTCATCAAGCTGACATCACCTTTAAAGGTTTTCATTTCTTTATTTGGTAATTCTATTGTTATGATATACATATATACACCTTGTTCACAAATTTTACCATTATTTTCATCTATTCCATCCCATCCAATTAATGGATCATTGGTGAAGAACACTCGCTTACCCCAACGGTTGTAAACTTCAAACTTTTGTATTTTTTGATATTTACCATTAGGAATAATAAACAAATCATTTTTTCCATCTCCGTTTGGTGTAAACGCATTTGGCATAATCGGATCATAAGGATACTTGACATCTAAATAAATAGAGACTGTATCTTTACATCCATACTGATCAATACCTGTTACATAATAATAGCCAGGTTCCTTTACAGGAAGTGTAGTAGGATATTGAAGTGTTGGATCTGTGTATTTTTCAATTGGCAACCAAGTATATAAATAGGCACCTTGAGCGGACATTGGCACTTCATCCAAATAGTTTACGACCGTACCACTTGGAGGCAATACATCAGTAAATTCAAATGGAGGTCTTACTCTAATAATAATCTTATGATTAGACTGACAATTAGCTAAAGGCGTTCTTGCACTAAAGATATAAGTATAAACGCCAACTGGTAATTTAAAATAGTTAGAAGCTATATTTCCAGCTCTTAAACCTGTAGGCGGATTCCAATTATAAATATAATTTACAGTATCAGGACTCACAACTACTGGTAATGGTACAGAATCCACTACACACACTATGGTATCAGAAGACATACTTATTACAGGATATTGCTCCACCAAAGCATGGAATGTATGCGAATTGGGAGGACAAGTTTCAGGTGCTCCTGGTTGGGTTGCAGTAATAGTGAAATCTCTAGAAGTTAACAAAGTTGGGTTAATAACCAAACTTCCTGTATTAAACTCAGAAGGTGACCAAGAGAAATCCAAACCAGTATCAACATTTCCTGTAATTGAAATCTGTGTTCCTGGGCAATAAGCTGGTAATGGAGTAGAAATACCCACTCGGATAGAGTCCATAATATATACTGTATCTCTACGAACCACACTTTGAACATTCCCGTTTATCGTTTCACATCCACATGGATTTAATGCCTCAATTATTGCCATTTTAGGACCTGTAGGCATATTAGGTACTAATAGGGGTTTAATTTCTATCGTTTTTTGAGTTTCCATTGCATTAAATACTAAGGAATCTTCAATATATTGATAATCTGTTCCATTAAAAGCAGCATCAGGTCCTGTTTCAATAATATTAAATCTTAATACCATCGGAACAGTAGTATCTCCTCCTCTCTTATAGTGTATAAATGCTGATTTACAGCCTCTTACAGCGTGTGGTGTACTACCGTAACCTGCATATCCAGACTCAACATAAGCGTCAATGGTAGATATTTGAAAATCAAATTTAAAATTAACAATATCGTTAGTGCTTCCATTTAATTTATTTGGTGCATAAACGTTGGGTGGATAAGTAACCCAAGTTCCATTAGACCCTGCATAACATACAGACTGATAAATGGCACCATGTTTATCAATTCTTGAAACACCTGGATGAAAGTGGTCACCGGTTGCCGATGAACCATAATAACTTCCAAAGGCTAGACCTCCAAAATTCGGTTTAAATGCTGCAAAATAGAATCCTCTTGGATTAGTTTGGAAAGCATCTATTGTAGTCGGCATCCCTTGTTGGTGGGAATTATTCGTAATAGTAGCCACCAATATATTTCCACATATATCCACCATCATAGCGGCAGGAACGATTGATGCATTAGATGCTCCTGTTCTGGTTGAAGCCATTGAACTGGATAGCGTAGGGGTTAATTTATCTAAGAAGATATATCCATTAGCTACTAAACCTTGCGCTACAGTATTGGTAACTGGATAAGCACCATTAGTTCTACCGGCAACGAAAAAGTTATTTCCACAGTCAAAAGCTAAACGACAAGCAACATCGTTTGAGGTCGTTCCTAAATAAGTTGAATATTGCAATTGATAGGTTGTATTGCTAAACAAAGCCGCAAATCCATCATCTCCTCCCTTTGCACCCATATTATATGCTCCTGTTGTTGTAGGAAAGTTAGTACTTAATGTTTGCCCCACAACGCCTACAGTATTGTTATTTTCATTAAACTCTATACCTAATCCACCATCCCAAGCATTACCTCCAAAATAGGTTCCATATAACATAGCAGTTAAATCAGAACTCATTTTCACGATATAGGCATCATGGCTTCCTCCTAAAGTTGATTGATATGCATTTCCTGTTACTGGGAAGTTAGTGGAACCTGTATTTCCTGTAACCCAAACGCTTCCAGCATCATCAAAAGCAATATTAATGGGATTTAATGGATCACCTTGTGCAGTATTTCCAGTATATACATTAGTTGATTTATTTAAGGATCCTTCTTGTCCTGAACCTCCTAAATAGGTACTTGCTAATAAGGTAGTGCCTGTAGGATTAAACTTTGCGATAAAGGCGTCTGAACCTCCACTCATGGTAGTTTGAAAAGCTCCTGTAGTGGTTGGCATTGTAGAATTAGAAATTGTTCCCGCCACATACAAATCATTATTATGATCCACTCTCATGGTATTAGGCATGGCGTTACCAGAAGTGGCATTTCCACCAAAATAGGTAGAAAACAATAATTGTGTCCCATCATATTTATATTTATTAATAGCTCCAATAAATGAACCTGCCATAGTAGTTTGATAAGAACCTGTAGTTACTGGCCATCCAGCAGAATAAGCTAAGCCAGCTGCATATCCATTGCCATCATTATCATAAGCTGCGGAATTCGCATATTTTGCACTAGACCCAGTGGATCCACTATAAGTTGCATATACTAAGTCTGGATCTATATATAAAGTTTGACTTTTATCATAACCATTAGGAAATTCAAAAGACAATACATTATTAATCAATTTGTACTTACTAGCTACAGTCACCTTTTGATTATTAATGATTTGATAACTGTAAGGTGCTTTTTCAACCAATTTATTTAAACTGGTTTGAAAAATTAAGTCACCATTTGCAGAAACAGTAGGTCTTACGCCATCAAATGATAATCTTATTTGATTGGGATCAACTTGTGGAGCAACAATAAAATCATATTTTAAGTTTCCACGATCACTCTCCCAATAAACAGACAAGTCAACTCCACTATAAACATTTTTTTGGGTTACTTCTCCAAATAAACCAACATTCGAAGCCCATTTTGAAGGATCATTTCCAATATAATAGTTATTATAATTACTTCTTTTTTGAGTAGTTAAAAATTCAGATTGTTGATTGGAACCAATAAAATTTACTTTATAGGCATGCATTCTAATCAAATCATTTGACACGTCTGCTCCATCAATTGCAGTAGGTCCACATATTTTACTGTGACTATTGTCTAAATCTTGCTGACTAAAATAATTATAAACAAATCCTCTTTGTGTTAAAAACATAACACCACCATTAATTTCAGCTTTATATTTTACATCTGAAATCCACTGCCCTTTATTTTCAATAAAAGAAACATGGGATTCAGCGGATTGATTAATATTAAATGGAGCTATGCCATCATGTTCATGAGCAAAACTAATTATTGGCAATATATGCCAAATAAAAAATAAAAAATAAAAGCATTGCGCTTTTTTAACAAAAACTTTCATAATGAAAAAATTTAATTTAATTTAAAAATACTGTTTTCTTTGTTTCTTTTGTTTTCAAATCTTTAATAAATAATACTTTATTAATTATATTATATTTACTTTTGTTATTTAAAAAATCAGAATATACTCCTCTAAAAATCACTTTTCCTAAAACATCAAAAATAATAACATTTCCGAAATTTCCAATATCCATATTTGTTTTAATATTAATAAATGGAGGATAAGTAAGACTGTCATTCATACCACATTTAAGATATGCATTAATTAAGTCTAACGTCAAATATTTTTGCTCTATATTTTCTATTTGATAATGTAAATCTATAAGATTTAATGGAGATAAAGAAGGTACATTTACACATAAACTATTTAATTCAAAACCATAATCAAACGGACAAGAACAATGATCAAAATTAATTTTATATATTTCAACTGATGAATTTAATGAATCTTTTGTAGAAAATAAAAATGAGGGTTCAATAAAATAACTAATTGTAAATGGAAGTTGTGGTGGAAAAGGGAATTCACGTTTATCAACATCAAACATTGAAAAACTATTATAAGTCCAACTAAAATACTCTGAAAAATCAGAGCTATAATAATCAATTCCACCATCCATTCCCATTGATTTGTCATTAGTATTAAGAGTAGAATCTAGATACGTAAAACAATCATCAATCTTATTATATTTAAAACTTGCCCAAAAAGGAGTAAAAACACTATTACTTGAAGATTTTTGATACATTCCACCAACAGTAATAAATGATTCATTATTCCATTTAAATAAATCAACTACATTAGTTTCTCCAGGAAGTCCATTAATAAATGTTATGTTTTGATGCGTGCCATTATCATTATTTAATGCAAATAATCCAAAACCATGTGTAAAGGTACTTTGAAATAAAACAAAAACTTTATTGTATTCTTGTGAATAATAGGCACTAACTCCACGCGAAAAATAATTAGAAAGATTTAATGATTTTTGCCATATAATATTACCATTAAAATCTAGAAACACGCATTCAACTCTTCCATTTACAGGGAAAATTCCTTGTCCGTAATTGTCAATAATTTTCCTACCAACAATAAAATATCCTTTAGGTGTTCTAATTACTTTTTCAAAAGTAGAACCAATACATTCTTCTCCTGTTATTTCAGTCATGGATATTCCATTAATATTCCATTTTATTTCATTTAAATCCATGCTATTAAACGAAATTGCTATAGCATCACCTTCAGGAGAATGAATGTTTGAATTTCCAATATTATTATAATACATAGGATCAAATGAATTATTTTTAAACTTTTCTCCTGAAACAATAACTTGATTCTTAATTGAATCATGAAGAATTCTATAAAATACAATACTTTCATTTTTTACAATTTTTAATTGTTTAATTGATCCGTTAAACATATCTATTTCAGCAATAAAAGGAATACATCTAATATAATCTGGTGAAGCATCAATTGGGTTTATAAATCCTGTTATAAATACAGTATAATCTGATCCTGAAATCTCGGAAACATCTGTTAAATACACGTTAACATTTCCGACTCCTAAAGAACTGAAATCAGCAGTCAGAAAATATCCTGCAATTGTATTCTGATACCTATCTGAAATTCTAAAATATGGCGCAAAAGAATTAGATTCAGGTGAAATATCATTATAAGCTAATAGAAAATAGTTTTTAGTATTCTTAATAATTGTATGAGGAACATTTTTAAAATTGTTATTGTTTGCATTTAAATCAAATCCAATTCTTTGACAATAATTATATTCAGCATTAACTATAGTGTCTTTTCTAATATTTGTATTAATTTGTCCTATTAAAGGATTAGCAGATAAAAAAAACAAAAATAAGATAATGTAAGATAAAAAATTTTTCATGTGATAACTAATTTATTTTCTTATAACTATATTGAAAGACCGAAGATAAATAAAAAAGGTTGGTAATAAAAGAAAAATTCTATACAATTTTTTTTAAAAATACCAATTTAAAACGTATTTCTTAGAATATTAATCTTGAGAACTATTAATTATTCAAATAAAAAATAGCTATTTTTGAACATTATTGTGCTTTAAACGCGCTGGAGAAAAAATACAAATTATTTGTTTTAAATAATCTAATAATTAAATGCAAGGTAAAATTATTACTATAGAAGGTTCAGATGGTGTAGGAAAATCAACTCAAATTCGTTTATTAACTCAAAAATTAACTTCATTAGCCATTCCACATAAGTTTATTCACTTTCCTATGTTAAATCAAGGTGTATATGGAAAACTCATTGCAGAATATTTAAGAGGAGAGCTAGGGAGTATAGAAAATGTTGCACCAAAATTAGTAGCATTATTATTTGCAGAAGATAGAAATGAACATAAAGCACAATTAAACCAATGGCTGGATGAGGGATATTTTATAATTATGGACAGATATGTGTACTCCAATATAGCTTATCAATGTGCTAAAACAGAAGGTATCGATAATAAAGAAATATTGAAACAATGGATTTTAGATTTTGAATTCAAGCATAACAAGCTCCCAAAAACTAGTCTTAATTTTTTTCTGAATGTTCCTTTTAATTTCATTAAAAAGAATTTATCTAAAATCAGAAAAGGAAAAGATAGAGATTATCTAAACGGAAAAACAGATATACATGAAGATTCTCTAAGTTTACAAGAAACTGTTTTAAAAGAATACCAATGTTTATTAAAAGACCAAAACGATTTTTTAGAAATTAAATGTTTCTCCGAAGAAGGTGAATGGCTGGAATCATCTGTCATACATGAGAAAATTTTCATAGAAGTAGAAAAACTACTTAGGGGCTAATAATCAACTTCTGAAAAAAAAATATTTATTAAAAATAACTCACCCTCTATTTACATCCATTTTTTCGGAAAAGCCTCCAACTGAAATAAATAACGCTTTTGAATGTTTATTAAAGTTTTATAATCTGCAAACCGAAAACTCAATGTTCCTCCTGCTGTATAAAAAACTATTTTACCAATATTCCTCTTTTTTTGCCAGAAATATTGTTTAATTGTAATGGTTTGAATTTTATAAATATTCAAAATATCTTTCTTTTTATTCCAAAAACCAGAGTGTTTAATAAGGGTATCTTTAAATAAGACTATGTAGTATTGTTTATACAAATTCCGCACCCAGAAAATGGAAACAGGTATCCAAAGCATAAATGAAATCAACAAAAACAAAAGATTATCATTATAATACCATAGGATACCCATAAGAATAATCGCAATTAATATTCTTAAAAAGACATGGTAAATTACATAACGTATATGAGGTTTTAAAGTAAATAAGGGTTCATCATGCTCCTTAAGATTTAAAAAAGTATCCACTTGATCTTGTTCAGCTATATTTAATGCTGGAAAAAGGATAACGGAATCCTTTTGTTTATGATGTTCAAACTGTTTGATTTGATAATTACAAATAGACCACAGCTTCTGTAACATATTTTGTTGTATAGATACCAATTGGATTCTTGATGGTCGCAGACTCATTGTTCTTAAATTTATTAGACCATGACTCAATTTAAGTTCTTCTCCTTTTTTGGAGAACGAAAAGCCAAAGTATCGAACGATTATTCTAATTATATTTAATACAACTCCCAAAAAAAACAAGGTAGCCACGAAAATAATAATGCTAATTACTCCTAAATCATCTGCATAATTTCCGGCTTCTTCAATCTTTTGACTGAAAGATCTCGAAAAGTAATCGTATAAATAGTTTAATGGTATAATAACTAAAGCCAGCCCTTTGATAGGATTAGAACTTAAGGAATATTTAAATAAATTACCCAAGCCCACCTTCCAAATCTTGGATTGTTCTTCAGTTGCTGCTTCTGTGTTACTAATTTCATTATCGTAAGCTGTGTCAACAAATAAATTTGATTTTAAATGCATCAAAGTTTGCATTAATTTATTAGCATGGACTACACTTAAAGCTCTAAGATCAACTTCTTTCACATTAGTGCCTGCTGTATCTATTTCTAATGACGACAATCCTAATATACGTTGAAGCCAATTTCTTTTAATATTTATTTGTTGAATTCTATCAATTTTAAAAACAATGTCAATTTTATGAAAAACGCCTTTCCTAATATGAAATTCCTTTTGATCATAATCAATTTTAAAAATTAGATTTTTATATTGATAATAAGCAAATAAACCTGCCAATAAAAAATACAAAAAAGCTAATAATAATAAAACTGAAATGGTGTAAAAAGAGTTTAGCGTTTTACTTAAACCTAGAAATGCAAAAATTGAAATGGATACCCCTAATCTTATCTGAGTATAAACATTATTTGCAAAATGTACAATCACGCCCAATTCAGATTCTTTAGTTTCTGTAGAAAAAGGAGGTATCGTATTGTTCTCCAATTTACTCGATGGTATCTCCATCATTTTGATCTTTTATTTTTGAAATGAGGAATACTCTTAATCGCTGAGCATCTTTGCTCTTTAATCCTGGAATACGAATTGTTCCGTTTTGGATGCCTGCAGCAGTAAACATATCAAATGCGGCAAGGTTAAAAAATCGCATTAAAAACGATTCAGTTACTTTAACATGTTGAATTCGGTCGATAGGAACAATTGTGATACTGTTACTCAAAACACCATGTTTATATACAATATCGTGTGTGCGGATAGCATACGATTTTTTTAAAAATGAAACTCTTAGTAAAATTAAATAAGCAATAAGAAATACAAACAGTATAATCCAAAGAAAATACCGGTTTTCAATATAATTTTTAAGAGAGATATTTTCTAAGATTATTATAACTCCGGCTACAAAACAACAAAGCAATGCATATCTTAATAAAATAAGCTTCCAATATGATGCTTCGATCGGTGTATATTTTAATTCTTCTATATCTTCAATCTGACTTTGTAGGATATCTATACCAATATTTTGAAAACCTGTCTGCTCCGTTATCATTTTAAAAATTACTTGTCCAAATTAAAAAACACCTCATCATAATAATATATTTTGCTTTCAAATTAATTACTCCTCAAGTATTCCAGCACCTTGACGTATCAGTTCTGGAACTTCATTAACTAAGCTAATAACTGTGGAACTCTCTATATTTCCAATGCCACCATCAACCACTAAGTCTACCAAATTACCAAACTTTTCATAAATCACTTCTGGATTCGTATAATATTCAACAAATTCATCTTGCGGCAAAGAAGTACTCATAATTGGTCCTCCCAAAGCAGCTGCTATTGCCTGAGAGATTTTATGATCAGGAACACGAATCCCCACGGTGTCTTTCTTGCTTTTCAACATCTTTGGCACCAATTTGGTCGCATTTAATATAAAAGTAAAGGGTCCGGGTATGTGGCTTTTTAAAAATCTAAAAATCGGATTACTGACATTTGCTGCATAAACATTAAGCTCACTTAAATCCTTACAAACAAAGGAAAAATGTGCTTTAGAAGGTTGAATATTCTTTATTCTACAAATTCTTTCGATTGCTTTATTATTATGGATATCACAACCGATACCATATATAGTGTCTGTTGGATAGATAATAACACCACCTTTTCTCAAAACATCGGCAATCTGCTTTAAAATTCTTTCCTGAGGATTGTCTGGATGTAAATGGATAAGCATAATAAAAAGTTTAAATAAGTATAGGTTACAAAATTAACTTTGATTTTTCATAAAACAACATAATTTAAGAAATATATCATTCATTACCAATTAAAAACCTAAAGAAATATAAGCACATTCAAATTCCACCTTGGGTATTAATGAAGAATAAAATTACAGGATATTTAATATTGATCAATTTTGTATTCCATTACATAATCATTCATAAAATAATTTTCACCAATATCAATATCCTCCTCATAAATAATTTCAAATCCTATTGATCTATAAAAGTCTAAAGCTATATTATTCCTATTTACATTAAGTATGATACTTTCTTGGTTATGCTCTTTAGCCAATCCTATTGTCATTAGGATCAGGTTTTTTCCATATCCATGTTTTTGATATGCTGGCAACACATATAATTTATGTATCTTGGCGACTGACTGTTTATAATTCAGTTCTATTTCTATAAATCCAACTTCATTAACTTCATGAAAGCATAAGTATTGATAATATTGGTTTTTAAAGTTTTTTTGAAGTATCTCCAAGCTATAAAACTTATTCAGCATATAATCTATCTGGTCTTTAGATAAAATATTTGCATAAGCCAAAGGCCATGTCATTTTAGCTATATTTATAATTACCTTTAAATTTGAATATTCAACTCGCTTTATTTTCATTCTTGAGTTTATTTTATTTAAAATAATAAAAACTTAATGATAAATATAATAATTTTGATTAAAAGTAGTTATTATTTTTGTAGCATTGCATTGTAACCTATATAATTTTGAGTAAAAATAAATTAATTTTTAGCTTATTAGCCATTCTTGGCTTTATTTTATTAAGTAGATTTTCTGCACTTAATAAGCCCCATCATGTCAATTATGATACT
This sequence comes from Edaphocola sp., assembly GCA_035497795.1. Classification (GTDB taxonomy): domain Bacteria; phylum Bacteroidota; class Bacteroidia; order Chitinophagales; family Chitinophagaceae; genus Edaphocola. Next base: position 44,712 of record DATJCU010000013.1, read on the forward strand.
TTTCGTTATGAATACCAAGATCAGGATGGTCCCGATACTAATAAAAAGAAGGTAATAGTCACAGAGGCCTATTTAAAACCTGGTTCACAAGAGTTCAAAGACAGTATGATACAGGCCAGAAAACAATATGTGGACAGTCTGAAAGCTGCTCAGGAAGCTCAAAGAGACAGCATAAGTACTGAAAGACAAAGAATTGCTGATAGCACTGCACAATCATTAAAAAAATACAATGACAGTCTAAATTTGGCTTTGGAAGAACAAAGAAATGAACAAAAAAGAATTTCTGATAGCATTAAAGCAATACAACAGTTAAGGAAAGACAGTTTAGAAAGGATTCAAATTTACAAAAATAGCAAGGAGTATAAAGATAGTGTTGCAGCTGTAAAACAACATAGGATAGATAGTATTACTAAGATTAGAGAAGCACGTGCAGACTCTCTTGCGAATGAAAGAATAAGAATTAAAGACAGTTTAACTGTAGCCAGAAAACATTTTCAAGATAGTCTAGAACAAGTAAAGAAAAACAATCAGGACAGCCTCAATTTAGTAAGAAAAACAACTCAAGATAGCTTACAGCTCGTCCGAAAAAACACTCAAGATAGTTTAGAACAAGTAAGAAAACAAACACTTGACAGTCTAGAAAAGGCAAGGAAGCAAATGCAAGATAGTCTGCTTGAAGAAATAACCGCTCAAAGAGCAAGAAACCAATTCCTTAGAGACAGTCTTACTGCAGAACGGAAAGTCCGGTCAGATAGTATTGCTAAAGTGAAAGCGGAACGAGAAGCTCTTGCTAATAAAAGAATAACAGACCGAGAAAAAGAGAAAAATGCAAAGGCTCGGAAAAAAGAAAAAGACAATAGAGAGGCTTATACTAATGAGTCCATGAGAAATAAACCATGGAATTTTATTCGGCGAAGCTTTCATAACACCACCACCCGTTTTAATTATTATTTTAACGGGAATGAACGCTTATATACGATTGAGCAAAACATGCTTAAAAATGCGAACAATCAATATGACAAATTGTTGCCTTTACTACCGTTTGACCCTGATGTAGATTCAAGTAAATATGCCTCCGATTTGGATTCTTTGATTAGAAAAGCAAGCGTAGGCATTCAAATTCATGATCCTAGAAGTAAATGGCAGGACAATTTATATTTTTTAATTGGAAAATCATATTATTATAAAGGTGATTACAAAAATGCAGCGGCAGCCTTTAAGTTCATCATATCTACCGCCGAAAGTGACAAGAAAGAAAAAGCTTTAACTAAGAAAGACAAAAAAGCATTGGAAGCGTTAGGCAGTCTTGCTGACAAAGAAAGCAAAAGTATATTTCAACATCAATCTTCAAAGAATGATGCAACTATGTGGTTGGCAATAGTTCTAGCTCAAGACAGCTCCTATAATCTGGCTCAGACTGTATTAAATATGTTGCACAGCAGTAAACAATATGATCCTAAATTAATGGATGGTAGGTTTGCGATGGCTCAAAGCTTTTTAGATTTAAAAGCAGATTACAAAAATGCTGCTATAGAACATTTAAAACCCTTATATCAGGATAAATCGAGCCCAAATTGGTTAAGACAGAGAGCGGCTTTTATCTCTGGCCAACTCTTACAAAACGAGCAAGCATATGCTGCAGCAGATAGCGCTTTCAACGAAGTAATTAAATTAAATCCCAATTTAGAAATGGAGTTTTTTGCTCGAATGAATATTATTGATAATAACATTATTAGCGGGAACTTTGATAGCAGAGCAATGCTCTCTAAATTAGGAAAAATGAGCAAGGAAACTAAATTTAAAGAATATTATGATAAAATATTCTTTGCTCAAGCATTGGTTTACGAAAAAGAAAATGATAAAGAGAAAGCTATCAATTCTTATCAAAAAAGTATTAAAACTAACCAAAAAAATACCGTTCAAAAAGGAATATCATTTGCTGGTATGGCCAACTTATATTATGAATCTAATAAATATACTGAAGCAAAATCATATTATGATAGTTCTTTATTATTTCTAACCGAAACGGAACAACCTACTTTTGCCATTGCAGAAAGAAGAGCTGGTGCACTAACTTATATTGCTCAGCCTGGAGAAATTGTCCATTTTACAGATAGCATATTAACGTTAGCAGGAAAATCTGAAAAAGAACAAAAAGATATTATCAAAAAGTATTTAAACCAATTGGAAAAACATTTGTTAGATAGTCTGTATATTGTTAAAAACACAAGTTCAGCTCCTACAGCACTTCCACAAACAGTTACGCTTTCAAAATCAAAAAGCAATTGGTATTTTAGTAATGCCAATAATATTCAAAAAGGGTCAACTGCTTTTAAACAAAAATGGGGTAACAGGACTTTAAAAGATAACTGGAATAGAAGTGACCTGTCTTCTTCAATAACCGATGGAGGTCTAATTGATGACAAAGCTAATCTTTCTGAGGAAGATCAACTAAGAGCTACAATGCCAACAGAAGAAGAACTTTTTGCCCAAATCCCAAAAAAACAAAATGAGATTGATAGTGCTAATAATGTCTTAGAACAAAATTTATACCTTTTAGGGATAGGATATTATAAACGAATGAGTGACATGATAATGGCATTAAAAACATTCGATACGCTGGACTCTAGATTTCCAAATCATGCTTATAGTGCAGAAATTAATTATTACCGTTATCTGATCGCATTGAATAATAACGAGCAAGAACAGGCTCAAAAATATTTGAATTTGCTTAAAAACAAATATGCCTCAACAGAATGGGCAAAACTTGCCATCCCAGATAAACAGGAACAAGTCAAAACATCTAATTTTAGTATTGCCGATCATTATGCAGCTACTTATAGCGCTTTAATGAATCAAGAATATAATGATGCATTGAATAATGCTTCTACCGCTCCCTCTCTTTTTCCAAAGGGAATTGCTGCTTATAAAAAAAAATATGATTTAATAAGCTATGCAGCTATTACTGGCTTAGGACAATATAAGCAAGCCGATAGTTTATTAACACAGTTTATTGCAAATAATCAAAATGATGAAACGATATCTTGGGCAATAGCATTACAAAAATTAGTTAAAGAGAAATTGACTGCTCAAAATGCCCAAGCAGTGGGTAGTGGTTCTTCAGAACCAGTTGTAATTAATACGGGTGGCAACAAAAGTTTTGTTTTTAATCCTACTAATCTTCATTATGTATTAATTGCATCAAACCAAAATAATGATAATCGAATAATAGGTTTAAGAGCAGGATTGCAGGAGTTAAATAAAACCGCTCCCGCTTATAAAAATATAGATTTAAGTATGACTCAGCTTACAGCTCAAAAAAGCATATTGGCAACAAGTGAGTTTAAAAATATGGTGGAAGCAAAAAAATATATAAATTTTATTAAGAAGGAAAAAAAGGTATTCCAAGCTTTCAATAATTCAAATGAATATGATATTTTAATGATTTCAAATGATAATATCATTTTATTATACACTGAAAAGAATTGGGACGATTATAAAACTTTCTATAAAAGTAATTATTAAACTTCATTTTTCCTTTTACATTAAGGGAAAACACAGGTATTTGTAGGTTTTTTAGTTATAAATCAAGCAGATTTGAATTAAAGACAAAAAAAATTGAAAAAAATTGAAAAAAATTTTGCTGAAATAAAAATTGTATTATCTTTGCAATCCAATCGAGATCAAAGAGAATCGAGATTCTTCCTTAGCTCAGTTGGTTAGAGCACCTGACTGTTAATCAGGGGGTCGCTGGTTCAAGTCCAGCAGGGAGAGCAAAAGGGTTACAATATGTAACCCTTTTTTTTATTTTACTGATTTTTTTGCTCTAAACTATAATTAACTTTATTTTTAATTAACTTTACGACCAATGTCTTCAATCGGAATTTTTGACTCCGGCTACGGTGGTCTGACTATTTTTAAATCCATAGTAGAATTAATGCCTGAATATAATTATATATATTTAGGTGATAATGCTCGAGCACCATATGGAAATAGAAATACAGAAACAATATATCAATTTACATTAGAAGCAGTAAATTGGCTATTCAGTCAAGGTTGTGATTTAGTCGTTTTAGCATGTAATACTGCATCCGCAAAAGCACTTAGAACTATTCAGCAAAACGATTTACGTGTTTTAGAATCCGATAAAAGAGTTCTTGGTGTGATTAGACCTACTGCGGAGGAGGTAGGACACCTCTCTCAAACAAAACATATAGGTATTTTAGGTACAGAAGGTACCATACAGTCTGAATATTATCTAATTGAAATTGCCGACTTCTTTCCAGAAATCATAGTAACACAACATGCTTGTCCGCAATGGGTGCCTCTAATAGAAGCCTGTAAACATAAAAGCAAAGAAGCATTAGCTATTTTTAATAAGGATTTAAAATCTATTTTAAATGAAGATAAAAAAATCGATACGCTTGTATTGGCTTGCACACATTATCCTTTAATTAAAGATATTATTAAAACGCTTGTTCCCCCTAATATAAATATTCTCAGTCAGGCAGAAATAATTGCTAATAGTCTGAAGAATTATTTTATAAAACATAGTGATTTTGAAGTGCATTTTGATAAAGACGCAAAGAGGCATTTTTATACAACTGGTAATACAAATGATTTTGAAAAACATACCAAATTGTTCTTCGGTCATAAGATTAAAGTAGAAAAAGCAATATTGTACTAAATCTAGAAACGACTGTTTTTAAATTAAGGATTAAATTCCACAAAATTCCCGCCTAAAAACTTTTTCATTTATTTAATGGATTAGAAAACTCCATTAATTTAAATTTAAATGGTATTGTTTTATTCAAAGTATTTAAAAAGACAAAGCATTTAGCAAATAACCTGTTGAATTCTAAAGAATTAGATAAACTTCCATTTCAAAAGCAAGTTCCATTTCAAAAGAAAATATTTTTATTTTTAATTATAGTTTGTTACCCTTGGTGTGTCCTTGAAAAATAAATAATGATTAATATTTGCTTATGATTATCTTTTCCTCATTAAATATGCAAAATGATAAGTATATTTGTAAATTGAACATAGTTTTTATTTAAATTAAAAAACTCAACTTAACAATAAGTAAAAATATTTATGATGCGTAATTTTATATTTCAACTTAAAAGTATAGTCCTTATACTGATCATTGGACTGATTAGTAACCAAAGTAAGGCTCAAGTTACTATAACTATTGGCTCTGGAACTTCAACAAGTTCTTATCTGCCTCTTTATTATCTTTATGATTATAATTATACCCAGACTATTTATTCGGCAGCTGAATTAAACCTTGGAGGTGCAACCGGCTCAGGGTTTATCACCAAAATAAGATGGAAACCTACGGCAGCAGTTTCTACTTCTAACTGGAAGGATCTTGTAGTTTATTTAGGTAATACCACCCAAAACGGATTTGCTTCTACAGCCAACTATATTCCAATTGGAAGTTTAACACAAGTATTTAATGGACAACTTCCAGCCAATACGGTAGCTAATCAATGGCTAGAGATCACTTTGGCTCCTACATTCCTATGGGATGGTATTAGTAATTTGGTAGTTGCAGTAGATGAAAACACATCAGGTTGGGGAAACTCTCCCAACTGGGCTGGTTTTACTGCACCGGTAATAAGTGCTGGAGGTAATAGATCCGTTTATTTCTATCAAGATGGTACAGATGTCCTTCCTGCAAGTCCAAGTGCCAATACTTCAAACACTACTAATTCTATTGCCCAAATACAATTCGATTGGATTCCTGGAACACCTTGTTCCAATCCAATAAATGCTGGTGCCACTAATATTGTTGACTCTGTTTGTCCAAACACAAGTTTTACATTAGGAAGCACTGGCGTTACCGTAGGAACAGGAATGGCTTATCAATGGCAATCTGCTCCCACAGCAACAGGTCCTTGGACGGATATTACTGGTGCAACTTTTGCCAATTATAGTCATCCGGGCATAACAGCACCCTCTTATTTTCGTTTAAAATCTGAATGCAGCGGAGGTACCCCGGCTTTTACAACTGAAAAACATGTAACTGTTCAATCTTTCGTAAATTGTTATTGTACACCAACCTATAGTTATGGATGTTCTAATGGTGCATATATAAATAATTTTTCTACTACAAATGCGATTACGAATATTAGTAATAACGGAACAGCGTGTGCATCAGGATCTTTAGGTTATTCCGATTATACTGCTATGCAGGTATCCGCTTCACAGGGAATGACTTTCAACTTCAATGTGGGCGTTGGTAATTATTCTGGAGGAGTAAAAATCTGGGCAGACTGGAATCATGATGGTGTTTTCGATCCCATTACTGAATTACTTGCCGCATCTCCTTCTACGATATCTTCAGGTTCCAGCTTCACAGGAACCATTACGGTTCCAGCCACTGCTTTAGGTGGTTTAACAAGATTAAGAGTTAGAGTGGTAGAGGGTAGTACTGTTTTTACACCTTGTGATAATTTCAGTTATGGAGAAACTGAAGATTATATAATTAATGTAACTGCAATGCCAACATGCACCACTTTATCTTGGCCAGCAAGTTTTAATGCAATTGCCTTGCCTAAAACCTTATGTGTAAGTGGAAACTCAAACTTATCTATTAATACGAATTTACCAGTAGGTACAGGTGTTTCAACTCAATGGCAAAGTTCAACTAATGGTATCACTTGGACAGATATAACAGGAGCAACTAATCCTACATATAATGCTACTGGTATCAATGCAACTACTTATTTTAGATTACAAGCAAAATGTAATAATACTGTTATTATAAGTTCCTTTCCTGATACCGTAACAGTAACCAACCCTGGAACGATAACTACCAATGGTGCTTCACGTTGTGGACCTGGATCTGTAGTGCTTACGGGAACATCTAGTATTCCTGGTAATACTGTAGCTTGGTACACTACTCCAACGGGTGGTGTTCCTATAGCCACAGGCACCTCTTTTACGACACCATATTTACCTAATACAACAACTTATTATGGTGCTTCACAAGGAGGATCAGTAGCAATGCCGCCAACATGGCTAGGAACGGGTACCGCTAATTCCTCTACACCAAATCCATATTATACTACTTATTGGGGAATTAAGAATCAGTTTTTAATTAGAGCATCAGAATTACAAGCTTTAGGTTTAACAGCTGGAACCATTCAATCAATAGCGTTTCAAGCTACTGGTTCTTTTTCTTTAAATTTAACTAACTTCAACATTGCTATGAAGCAGACTACTGCTACAGCAGCAACAACAACATGGGAAACGGGATTAACAACAGTATATTCTAATCCTTCTTACACTCCTGTTTTTGGTACAAATACACACTTATTTACAACACCATTTGCTTGGGATGGTTCATCTAATATTATTATTGAGACCTGTTTTAATAATAGTACTTGGTCTGGAGGTTTCAGTATTGTAGGTACAACATTAAGTTATAGTGCTTCCACTTATGGTTATGCTGATAATGCAACCGTATGTTCAGGACCAGCAAATACCTACACTTCAAATTTCCGTCCAAATATTCAATTTGATATTAACTCAGCTTGTGGATCTCCTAGAGTAGCCACTGTTGCTACAATAACACAAGGTAGTTCAATTACTAAAACTGCACCACAAGTAGTATGTAACAATGCTGTAGCAGCGATTAATGTTACTTTACCTACTAATGGTCAATATGTTCCATACAAGTTTTATCCTACTACAAATCTATACACCAATGCTGCTGCAACCACCCCTTATACAGGCGGTGCTGCAACTTCGGTTTATTTCAAATCTGGAACTTCAGGACAACATACGGTTTATGCTTTAGGAGGAGATACAACTTCTACAGCCAGTGTTTGTTCAAGAGCCGATACTTTTAATATTTGGGTACAGCCTGCAAATAATACCATCGAGGCAAAACCAGATACAATCTGTGTAAGCGATACTTCCAAAATGACTTTGATAACTGATACTAATTTTTATGCAGGAAGCATTCAGTGGCAACAATCTACAAATGGTACTTCTTATACTAATATCCCTGGAGCTAATGGAGTATCTTATACAAGCCCAGTTTTATCTAGTGACCGATATTTTAGAGCTATAATTTCAGCAGGTGCTAATACTTGTTACAGTGTTGACAAAACAATTTTAGTATCTACCCCAGCTGTTCTAAGTGTACAAGATAGTAGTCATTGTGGACCAGGATCTGTCACTTTAAATGCAACTCCAAGCACTAATTCCAGTATCAAATGGTATACTAGTCCTTCTGGAGGCTTATCAATACATACTGGTAATACCTTTAATACACCAAACATTACTACTACAACAACTTATTATGCTACTGCAGGTACTGGAGGTTCTCCTTCACCACCGACATGGGTAGGTAATGGAACGGCAACAGCAACTGGTTCTCCTAATCCATTTTATACTTTATATTATGGATTAAAAAATCAATACTTAATTACTGCTGCAGAAATGAATGCAGTTGGGTTAACAGCAGGCTTAATTACTAATCTAGCTTTTGATGTAGTAAGTAATACAGGTTTACCATTAGAAGGATTGTATATTTCTATGAAAAATACTAGTGTGAGTAATTTAACTACTGCATGGGAAACAGGATTAACAACTGTTTATACACATCCAGCTACTTCCTTTATTCCTACCGCAAATAGTACAAATGACTTCCTATTTCAGACACCATTCTCATGGGATGGTAGCTCTAATGTTTTAATAGAGGTTTGTTTTAACAATACAAACTGGTCCAGTGGTCACTCCGTTAAGTACACTACAAGCTTAGGCTTTAACGCTACCCATTATTATCAAGCTGACAACACAACTGTTTGTACGACTCCTTTAACAGGAAGTGTATTAAATAGTCGTCCAAATATGAGATTTACCATAATTGGTGGATGTGAAGCGCCTCGTCAGCCTGTAATTGCTACTATTAATCCTTTACCGCTTGTAGACTTAGGACCCGATTTAGATACTTGTACTGATTTAAGTTTTGGAGTAACATTAGATGCTGGTCCACAACCTAATAATGCAACATATTTATGGGACAATGGAGCTACTACGAGTACTAGAAACTTTAATCAATCTGGAACTTATTATGTCGAAGTAACCAATAGCTATGGATGTGTGGGAATGGATACTATAAATGCATCTATCCGTTATTATCCGATAGTAGATTTATCAGCTAATGGCACCAATATGTGTCAAGGTGGTGTAAAGACCTTAGATGCTGGTCCAGGGGGTGAAAATGGTGGCTCATATTATTGGAATACAGGTGCTACTAGCCGAACAATTAGTGTGACGGCTTCGGGCAGTTACATTGCTTACGTGACCAGTCCTGATGGCTGTTTGACTATAGATACAGTAAATATTATTGTGAATGGACATATACCAGAAACAGACGGGATTACCTCTTTAGCTCTGGCACCATTAGAATTCAAATTCAATGTTGTGAATCCTCAATATGCAATAAATTATGTTTGGGATTTTGGTGACGGTACACCACCTGTTAACCAACCAAATAACCCTACCGTTTCTCATATCTTCCCTGGCAATGGTAACTATTGGGTGAAAGTAACCACACATAGTATTTGTGGCGAAACAACGGATAGTTTACAAGTATCTATCTTTGGAGTAGGTATAAATAATGTCGATAATCAAACCAATATTAGAATTTATCCTAACCCTACTGATGGTCAAATCGTAAATTTAGAAACTGATGGAGCGATTAACATATCTGAATTAAGTATTTTCAACTTGATTGGTCAAAAAATTTATGAAAATAAAAAGATGGAAAAGAAATCAGGAAAATACCAAATCCAGTTAAGTAGTCATCTTCCAGCAGGAATTTATAATATCAAAATAAATACAGATAAAGGTATTGTAAATCGTAAGCTAGAAATTTTAAAATAATCTTTAAATCTTTATAATAAAAGCTGTCTTTCATTTCAAAGGCAGCTTTTATTTATTTTTATAATGAAGGAACGCTTTTTTTCTAAACAATTATTACTTTGGCATCAAAATGAGAATGACCGAAAAGTTCCTTGGCGCGGTGAAAAAGATCCTTATAAAATATGGCTTTCTGAAATCATTTTGCAACAAACCCGATTGGAACAAGGACTACCCTATTATCTTAATTTCATAAAAGAATATCCTAGTATTCAGGATTTAGCATTAGCTCCTGAACAAGAAGTATTTAAACTTTGGCAGGGATTGGGCTATTATTCTCGGTGTCGCAACCTCATTACCACAGCAACTTATATCAATGAAAAACTAAATGGAAAATTTCCAGATAATTACAAAGAATTAATACAACTAAAAGGAGTAGGCCCTTATACCGCAGCTGCAATCGCTTCTTTCGCTTTTGGAGAAGCCGTTGCTGTGATAGATGGAAATGTATATAGAGTATTATCCAGATATTTTACAGAAGAAACACCTATTGATACAAGGGATGGTAAAAAGAGATTTCAAGAATTAATCCATCATGTTTTTGATCCCGAATTTCCAGCCGATTTCAATCAGGCAATAATGGATTTAGGAGCTACTGTTTGTACGCCCAAAAAACCGAATTGTTCCGAATGTCCATTAAAATCAAAATGTAAAGCTTTTAATCTAAATTTGACTGAAAGCTTTCCAATAAAATCAAAGAAATTAATTATCAAAATTCGTCATTTTGATTATTGGGTTTTTATTCATCAGCAACATATTTTTATTCGCCAAAGAACAGAAAAGGATATCTGGCAAAACCTTTATGAGTTTTATTTAGAAGATTTTGATACCCTAAAAGAAAAATTAGAAAATGAGAATAATATGGTAGAAATAAAGGCTAAAGTTTTTGAAACAAAACAAAAATTGACCCATCAATTAATTTATAGTAGTTTCTCAATAGTTCATTTAAAAGAAATTCCAAGCTTTTTAAAAGCAGAAGGGTTGTGGAAGCCTATAGAAGAACTAAGAAAATTTGCATTTCCAAAGACAATTCTTTCTTTTCTGAAAGAAATACACTATTTTTATTATTTAAATTAAAAAATACTTCTATTTTTAACAAAAAAATATTGTCATGAGAGGAATAAACAAAGTTACATTGATTGGAAATTTAGGTAAAGATCCTGATGTTCAATATATAGAGGGCGATATTCCAGTAGCCAAATTCCCATTGGCAACTACTGAAATGAGGAAAGAAAAAAATGGCAACGTCATCTCAGAAACAGAATGGCATACCATAGTGTTGTGGAGAGGATTGGCAGAGCTTGCAGGAAAGTATTTACACAAAGGTAGCTTAGTTTATATTGAGGGTCGTCTGCATACCAGAAGCTGGGAAGACAAAGACAAGAATAAAAGATTTCAAACTGAGATTATTGCTGAAAATTTGGTAATGCTTGACAAAAGGAAAGACGGTGAATCAAATTTAAACAAATCTGATACAGGCGACAGCTATAACAAAGAAGCTGACGACACGGATCATGATGATGTATTGCCTTTCTAAAATTCCATCTTGGATTAATATAGTTTTTTAAGAACAAACAAACTTGTTCTTCATCTAGTGATATATACTTATAATGATTTTATTTCAAACCACTTTACTTTTAGTTGCTCCTTCATCAATTTCCGTGTTGGCAATTTTGATGTTATTTGTGCTTTTTTTTGCTTCAATGGCGGCAGGTGGAGAGGTAGGTTTTTTTAGTTTAAAAGTAAAGGATATTGATTATTTAAAAACTAAAGATGATACCAATTCTAGGTTAATCATTTCTATTTTAGAAGACTCTGATCTTTTGCTTGCAAGCCTTAGGGTTTCTAAATATTCCTTATCTATTCTTTTTATCTTTTTATTCAACTTTTTGGCCAATACTATAAAGGACGAAACGATTAATCCGGCTGTTTTTAAGATTGGAGCACTATTAGTTTGCTTAATTATTTTATTGCTGTTTGTAGAGATTTTACCTAAAGTATATTCCAAATACAGTAATGTAAAAATGACTTCATTTTCTGTTCCGGTGATAAATATTCTTTATCTTACATTTAAAGGAGTAAGTCAATTCTTAATTGATAGTGAAGAGGATAAAGAAGAAAAGAGAACCAAGAGCCTATTGTATTGGGATAATTTAAAAGATTTAGAAAATGTATTAGAGGCCAATCTCGGTCATAATGCAACTAAGGAAGAAGTAGAAATATTTAAAGGAGTCTTAAAATTCGGAAATGTAAGTGTAAAGCAGATTATGGTTCCAAGGATTGACATCATTGGGATTCGTGAAAGTTGGGATTCAAAAAAAATGAAAGATAAAATACTGGAATCCAATCAATCTAGACTTCCTGTATATAGAAATAATATTGATGATATAGTAGGGGTTATTCATGCTAAAGATGTAATTCCATTTTTAAATGTTGAATATTTTGATTGGCACAATCTAATTCGTCCTCCTTATTTTGTCCATCAACATAAATTAATAAATGACTTATTGAACGATTTTAGAAAAGAAAAAGTACACTTTGCAATTGTTGTAGATGAATTTGGTGGGACAGCTGGTATTATTACTTTAGGAGATTTAATGCAAGAAATTGTAGGTGATATTAAGGATGAATTTGATGAAAATGAATTTAATTTCCGAAAAATAAATGATACTGCTTTTATTTTTGAAGGACGCATGCTTATCAATGATATGTGCAGAATAATGGATGTACCATTAGTGACCTTTTCTGAAATAAGAGGTGAGAGTGATTCCGTAGCAGGCTTGGTTTTAGAAATTGCTGGTAAGTTTCCAAGAGTAAATGAAAGAATTAGCTTTGAACAATATGATTTTACAGTACTTTCTGTTGACAAACTAAGAATAGAAAAAGTAAAAGTAGAGTATGATGCTTAAGTGAATCAAGTATAAAAAGCACATAAGAAAAGGGATGCTGAAAAATATTTCAGCATCCCTTTTTAATACTTTTTTCTAATCTTTATCTTCCACCACCAGCTGGCATTCCACCACCCATTTGACCATTATCTTCTTTCTTAAGATCTTCATTCTTAATGGTTTTTTCCTTTTCATATCGCATTTTACCAAAACTCCAGTTAAAACTTACTCTCACGCCTCTACCACTATAATAATTAGTTATATTTTGGCTTGCATTTTCATATTGAAAACGAGTCGGAATTTTGACTCTTGGCGTTAAGAAGTTCTCAGCAGCTACCCCAATCTGAGCTTTCCCTTTTAAAATACTTCTTTGAGCACCTAAGAAATAATAATACCAGCCTCCTTGTTCACCTTGTAGCATTACTTGATTACCACGATACATAGTAAATCCATTAACACTCCAATTGTTGTTTATCTGATAATTTGCATACATATTTCCAGTAAATTCCCAACCCGTATTACTCATGTTAATAGTTGGACTATTCAATTGTTTATAATATACGCTTCCATTAATATTTAACATTAATTTCCTGAATAAACTAATGCCGCCAAATACATCTGCACCTGTTACATTAGCTTTTGAGATATTTCCAAAAGTTGTCATACTCACTCCATTGCTCTCTACAAAGGTTGTGCGATCAATAGCATTATTTGTAATTCTGTGAAACAAATTAACGTTGATACTAGAGCGTTTTACAAATGTACTATATCCTAATTCAATATTATGTGTTCTTTCAGGATCAAGTTCAGCATTACCTTGTTTTAAATTCATTGGATCACTATAATCAATATAAGGATTTACAAAGTCAATTGAAGGTCTGGTAATTCTTTTATTGTAAGAAACTTTTAATTTATTAAAATTCCCCAAATCATACATAAAAATCACATTAGGCAAGAAATTATTAAACATTGGCAATTCAAATTCTCCACCATTATTATAATTATTACCATTGATATAAGTACCTTCATATCTAGCACCAGCTACCATACTTATACGTTTAGCAAGTGGCGTAGTTAACTGACCATAAGCAGCTCCCACCAATTGATTGTAAGCTAATTCACCTGAGCGATTAGGAATTACAGAAAAATCACTATCTCCAGGATTTTTACCTTTAATTGTAAAATCACTATTAATAGATCGATTGATAGCCTTCAAACCATATTCGAATTTCTGACCTTTATTTTTTAATGGTTCTACAAAATCAGCCTGTAGGGTTAACTCATTATCTCCTTTCAGATTATCACTCACCTCACTATAATTTATAGAGCTTGTATTTACATCATAATTATCACTAGTATAGCCTGCATCGGTTTTATTTATGGAGTAGGCAGCTAATAAGTCCATTGTTCTTCCTGGCTTATTTTTTGATTTTTTCGAATATGCCGCATTGATTCCATAATTATTCCTTGGGGCATTTTGCTTTGTAGTTCTATCAAAATGTCTACCCAATGAGGCATAGTTACTTTCTAAGTCAATATTTTGCATCCAATTCCCAGGATTGTAATTTACACTTGCCTGAAAAGATTGTAAAGAATCAATTTGATAATCCATTCCTAATTTTCCCCAGCCAAAATAACCGACATTACTCATTTCTTGATTGGTAAGCAAAGCCGTTTGATTAGGTTGATTCAAAAAGTCTGTTCTAGTACCATTAGACCTAAGCACCATTGACCATCTACCCATACCCAAGCTTGTATTGATACCTAATTTACCTTTCCGGTAATTTAAACTTGTACCTAAATGACCATTGAGTAAATTTTCATCAAAATTATAACTCGGCCCAGCAAAAACGGTTCCACTCCAACCACCAGTAATTTTCTTTTTCGTGATAATATTTATCACTCCCGAGGCACCTTCTCCATCATATTTTGCCCCTGGGCTAGTAATCACCTCTATACTTTTTATATTCTCAGAAGGGATCTGTCTTAAAGCGTCTTTTGCTGAAGATGCAATTAATTCTGAAGGTTTACCATCTATTAATACCTTTATATTACTACTTCCTCTCAAACTTACATTTCCTTCCATATCTACAGTGACCATGGGTACCTTTCTTAATACTTCTGTTGCTGATGATCCACTTGCTGATTTATCATTTTCTACATTGTAATTAATTCCATCAGGTCTTTGCTCTATTATTTTTTTAA
The DNA here is from genome assembly GCA_035497795.1 of Edaphocola sp. GTDB lineage: Bacteria > Bacteroidota > Bacteroidia > Chitinophagales > Chitinophagaceae > Edaphocola. Next base: position 59,744 of record DATJCU010000013.1, read on the forward strand.
AATCTGTTACAACAACTTCTTTTAATTGAGTAACATTTTCTCCCAATGCAATAATTCCTAATGGAAAAGGATTCTTTAAATCACTAATCGTTACATCCTTTTTAAAATCCTTAAACCCAATATAATAAACGGTTAAAGTATAATCACCGCCTGGAACATCTGAAATACTAAAACTCCCATCTTCTGCAGTATAACTTACATACTGCTTCGTAAAATCTCCTTTCTTAACCAGAATAACATTTGCTAATTCCAATCCAGTTTTACCCGTATTATCTGTAATCTTTCCGGTAACGGTATAGGTCATAATACCTACATTATTTCCATCATTCTTTACATTATCCTGAGCAAATAAAGTGAGTGATGATGAAGCAAATGAAAAGGCTAATAAAAGCGCTATCTTTTTCATATTTTAAAATTATTTTACAAAACTATTTGAAAAAAAGTTATTCTATATCCCCCATACAGGGGGAATTTGATAACAAAACTCCTATTCTTGGGCTCAATAAAAAAAATATAATCGGTAAATAGCAGTAGGTAATCGGTGAAAATACTGACAAAGTTAAATTTTGGAAAAAATAATAGATTTTAGCAAAGATTTAAAAAAACATTAAGTTTGAAGTCTGTACATTTGCTTTTGTACATCAAGTCATTAGTATGAGAAAAATTCTATTCTTACCTTTAATATTATGTTTTTTCTATATTAGCTCATGTGATAATAAACATGATGAGTTATTTGAGATTTCTGGTCAAATAATCGGAATGCCTGCAAATGAGTTAATTGTCTTAGATGAATTAAGTCTTGATAATGAGGTGAAAGTTATTGATTCTAGCCGAAGTGATGATAAAGGTTCATTTACATTGTCAGTTTACAGCAGTAAAGAACAGAAATTATTTAGGATCAGATTGGGTAATCAATCCTTATTCTTAGTGAATGATGGTAACCACATCAAAATAAATGCGAATTGGCAAGATGCCGAAAATAATTATTCTATAAAAGGTTCAGCCGGCTCTTTAAGTTTAAAAAAGCTTAAAGACAGTTTGGATGTCTTTGATCGTAAGGCTACTGAAATGCATATAACTATAGAAAAACTGCAACAAAACCCTACTGAAAACGATTCATTAATTAAGGTATCACAAGCCGCTTTAAAAGAAAATGACAATACTTATTTAAGCTTTTTAAAAACATATGCTGACACTACTCGCTTCCTGCCGGTAGCTATTATGTCTGTTATTTTTACTCAAAACGTTGATAATGGTAACTTTTTAAGTAATAAGGTAGAAATGGAAAAAGTATTTGCTTCATTTGATAAGCGATTTGGCCACCAATCTTTAGCTGATAAATTTAAACAGTTAATTCGAAATAAAGTAAAAGGAAACACTCAGATATCAAAAGTGAAAATTAATGATATGGCGCCTAATTTTATCTTAAAAGACTTTAATGGTAAATCTATTAATTTGGAAAAGTTTAAAGGGAAATATGTGTTAATCGATTTTTGGGCTTCTTGGTGTCCTCCATGTAGAAAAGAGAATCCATCTGTTGTGGCAGCTTATGAACAATTTAAAGATAAAAATTTTGAAATATTAGGGATTTCTTTAGACACCGAAGTAGAAAAATGGAAACAAGCAGTAGAACATGATGCACTCGATTGGATACAAGTCAGTGATTTAAGTGGATGGCATTCACCAGTTGTTGAGCTTTATGGTATTGAGTCCATTCCTTCCAATTATCTTTTAGACCCTAATGGTAAAGTAATCGCACAAGGTCTTAGAGGTGCTGAATTAAATAATGCATTGGAAGAGCTTTTAAAATAGTTAGCTTTATTACAATCAATTTACGATTATATTTTCTGAAAAAATATTTCTTCATTTTTCACCAATCATTCTAAAATTAGAATAAATTGCAATAATAATTTTCAATAAAAAATCTCTTTAGGGTATTTGGCTATCAATTACTCTAAAATTTATAAAGAACATAAAAGTTAATTTATAATAGTGCTTACTCTATTCTCGTGAGCACTATTTTTTTATGCTTTTCAATCTTAAACTTACAATCCATTATCAATTTATTTCTATTTATCTTTAAGATATTGATATTAAAGGAGTAATATTTTAACATAAAGTATTATTAAAAAACCTATACTTTAAATGAATTTCGATTAAATTAGTTTTATTAATGTACCTTTGCCAGATATTTAAAATAATTTATGAATCAATTCGAACAATTCGGATTAAAAGAAGAGTTGGTAGCCGCAATTAATGCAATTGGATTTAAGATCCCTTCCCCCATTCAAGAAAAGACAATTCCCCTTTTGGTTCGAGAAAACACAGACATTACCGCACTTGCACAAACAGGAACCGGTAAAACAGCCGCCTTCGGCTTGCCATTATTGAACCGTATAGATGTTTCTTCAAGAACAATTCAGGCTTTAATCCTTAGCCCCACCAGAGAACTTTGTATGCAAACCAAAGAAGAAATGGTGAAGTACAGCCAGTTCCTAAAAGGAGCCGGTATCGTTGCCGTTTACGGCGGAGCACCTATTGGTGCGCAAATTAGAGAGATTAAATATGGTCCTCAAATTATAGTAGCAACTCCAGGACGTCTTATGGACTTAATGGATAAAGGAGTCATTCAATTAGATGATGTGAAAACAGTAGTCTTGGATGAAGCTGATGAAATGTTAAACATGGGTTTCAGAGAAGACATCGAGCTTATTCTGAAGAATGCTGAAGCTAAAGAAGCCTGTTGGTTATTCTCAGCTACCATGAATAATGATGTAAGACGTATTGCAAAACGTTTTATGAAAAACATTACTGAAGTAGCAGTTGCGGCAGAAAACATTACTAATGAAAATATTGATCATCAGTATTTTGTTACTAATGCGCATCAACGTTATGAAACCTTAAAAAGGTTATTAGATTTTGCCCCAGATATTTATGGTATTATTTTCACTCGTACAAAAATAGATGCTCAGGAAATTTCTGAAAAACTAATGAGAGAAGGATACCATGTTGCGCCGCTTCATGGAGATATGGATCAAAAGATGCGTACTAAGGTAATGGACCGATTTAAGAAAGGTAATTTACAAGCCATTATTGCAACTGATGTTGCAGCTAGAGGTATTGATGTAAATGATATTACCCATGTAATCAATTATGAATTACCTGATGACGTGGAAATTTATACACACAGAAGTGGCCGTACAGCAAGAGCTGGAAAGTCAGGTATTTGTATGTCTATTATCACACCAAGAGAAATTGGTAAACTAAGAGCTGTTGAAAGAATAGCTAAAACTAAATTTACAAAAACAGATATTCCTGATGGTAATGAAGTTGTTAGAAAACGACTTTTCTATTTTATGGAAAAACTTGAAAAAGTTGAAGGACAAGTTCACTTTAGCGATACTATTAAAAATGCAATTAGCGAGCGTTTTGACAATATCGATAAAGATGAATTAATACAAAGACTTTTATGGTTACAATTAAAAGATACCATAGAGAATTATGAAAATGCTCATGACTTGAATTCTGGATTTGCTGATAAAAGTAGTGGTAGTAGTAGTAGTGATAGATCAGGTTCTGTTCGTATTTTCATGAACTTAGGGACTAAAGATGGATTAAATCCTCAAAAACTATTGCAATTTATCACTGACGAGACTGATCTTGATCAGAAACTAATCAACAGAATAACTATAAGAGAACTAAGCAGTTTCTTTAATGTTCCTGCAGATGCAGTTGACTTTATAATGACTAATATTAACTCACGTAAATATAATGGTCGTAAAGTTAGAGTTGAAGAAGCAGATAACAAACCTTCATTTCAAAAAGATAACAACTTCGACAGAAACAAACCTTACGGAAGAGGATCTGGAAGTGGTGGAAGTGGTGGTAGTAGTAGTAGTTATGGTAAGAGAAGTGGAAGTAAGCCTAAAGGTAGCTTTGGAGATGAAAAAAAAGGACAAAGAGCAAGAAAGCCATTGGCTTAAAATAAATTAATAGATCTATATGCCATCTTTATTAAAACAAAGATGGCATTTTTTTATTTTTTAACCATAAATTGATTATTCAATAATGGTATTTTCTGTTCTATAAAATCAAAAACCATATTGATAAGAATCCCTATCAAACCTATCCATAGAATTATACACATCGTAACTAATGGAGATAAATCTAATTCATAACTGCGTAATAAAGCACCCAGACCTAATAAACCAGGATTGAGATACTCACAAGTAATCACAATTAAAAAAGAAATCCCCATTGCTATCCGCATCCCCTCCCAAATGTTTGGAAAAGCTTTTGGTAATAAAAAAGAAAACAAAGTTTCCTTTATAGGTAATCGCAACATAAATATCGCTTCTCTTTGTGTAGGATTAACCGTCTCGACACCTGACTTAGTATTGATTAAAATAGGCCATATACATGCAAAAACACCAACAAAGTAAACATAAGTGTCGATAAACCGGAATTGATATTTAAATAATACAATGAATACTAAACTCGGCATTACTCGAAAAAAATTGGCAAAATGCATTGCAGTACTTCCCACCTTACTGAACCAACCTAGTATAACTCCAAAAACGATTCCTAATACAGATGATAAAATAAATACTGAAAAGAAATAATAAAGTGTACTCAGTGTAAGAGAAAATAAAGAAACAATATTCCCATTTAAATTATCAACATTCCAGAAGCTTGAAATAGAATTATTTAAATTCAAATCAATTGAGCTTTCCGCTCCTTTATTGACCCAATATTTTAAAAATAAAAAATAAAAAAGAGCAATAAAAAAGAAAACGAGGGATGATTTCAAGGTTTTTTTCAGAAATACCATCATAATAATAGACCTATTTTTTCTCTGAAAATTTCTAATGAGGCATAATCAGTAGTTTTCATCTCCACCAAGACAATCTCATTTTTGGTTGCTTGCTTATGAATAATATAACTTCGATTGGCAATATTATAGGCATTCTCTAAATCATGGGTAATTAAAATAATACCCTTACCCTTTTCAAATGCCAATTGCTGTAATAGTGTTCTAATAGCTAATTTACTTTTGTAGTCAATACCGCTATCTGGTTCGTCAAAAAATATAAAATCAGCCTCTGAAACCATTGCACGGGCAATTTGAACTCTTTGTTTTTGACCCCCACTTAATTGATTGGGATATTGCTCTAAAAATTCAGAAAAGTCATCTATCGTCGGGAATAATATGTTGTGAATTTCATTATAATCCACTTTGTTTTTTGAATCAGATTTAAACAGACCAAGTTCTATATTTTTTTTTACAGTCAGCCAAGGTAAAAGGGTAAATCCATAATCTTGAAAAACAACAAAAACTGGTGAATCAGGCTGCTTAACCACATTAGATTCCTGGTCAATATATACTTTTCCTTTTTCTACTGGATGCAGACCCGATAATACTCTTAACAATGTAGTTTTACCAATACCCGAACTTCCTAATAAAGTAACAATCTCACCTTGTCTTACTTTAAAATTAAAATCCTTCCAACTAAACGAAAGCTTTTCTTCATTTTTAAACTGATAGTATATTTTTTCTGCGATTAAGGATTTATTCATTTCTATACCTGATATCATCAAATAAAATTTTATGCTCTGGCTTCGGCAAGAATGCATTATTAATATTTAAATCTGGTTGATAGATTATTTTAATAAGTTTATCCCATTCTTTTTGCTCGATGGATTTTCCATATTTAGGAATTGCAACTTTAGTTACTAATTCTTCAGGTAGTTTAATATATTTCAACATAAAAGATCTTGCTGCCGTTTCATTGTTATGGATAAAATCAGTTGCCTCGGTCATAACATCAATAAACTTATTCACCATAACTTTCTTTTCTGAAATGGTTTTCTTAGTAGCGACATAGGTGGCTACCAAAGCTGGGTCATCTTTCGCTACAGGATAATAATTGCCTATTACCTTGAAATAGTCAGGATCTTTTTGTGCAATTGTAATCCAAGGTTCAACTATGCAGGCATAATCGACTTCTTTATTTTGAAGTGCTGCCAGCATTTGTGGAAAAGGAACTACTTTAAATTGTTTTTCAATACTACTTTCTATACCTAATCCTTGACTTTTAAAATGATTCAGAAGCATAAGTTCTTCTATGTTATTTAAAGCATTAATAGCAAAGTTAGCTGTCTCAAATTTAATGTCCTCATTGGCTCTACAAACTATGGCATGAGTCATATGACCTTCTGCTTCTAATGTTGTGCCAAAAACTGACTGATAAGCTTTCCCTGCATTCACTTGCTTAATGAGCGTTACAACATTTGAAAAGCCAATATCAATTGCGCCTGCTTCTAACTCCTTAAACACTTCTGGACCTCCAGAGGCCATCATTAAATCGACTTTAAGTCCATGCTTTTCAAATAAACCAATTTCTTGTGCTACGTAAATAGGTAGACAATCAGTTATAGGCAGATAGCCAATTCGTAATACGGCATCATTATCTTTTTGCTCTTTGCAAGAGGATAATGAGAATGCTAGCAGTGAAGCTAATAAAATTAAAATATTCTTTTTCATGAATTAATTTTTTAAAATAATGTTGGTTCTTTACCACCGATATTATCTAGTTCTGAATCATTTTCTTCATTTTCTTCATTTTTTTCTGGTTCTGGAACAGCAACATCAATTTGCAATAAATCCTTATCAGCGAACTTAACACCTATTGTTCTCCAACCTGTAATATCTATTTCTTCTTCCGGCTTTAAAACCTGAATTTTTGCTTCTGACTTTTTCTTTCCTGTGAGAATAGTCAAAGTAGGTTGCGGATGGGTACAAACCAAATACAAATAATTTTTCTTTCCTTCTTTAATGAATAAGAATTTATTTTTCAAAGTTTGGGTTTCAATCTTAAAACGCTTAATGTTAAATTGCTTTTTATCATCATCCCAATATACAACAGTGATAGGATGATCAGGAATCCATTTTTCTATTGCTAAAATATGCTCTGTTTCATATCGATTCGTTAAGTCGAAATCTGTTAACTCATAATGTCCATCTTTATAAAAAACCACTATTTTGTCATCTACTTCAAAGCTACCTAACAATCGACCATAAGCATCTGTATTCAAACGACCGACTTGGTCATCATACCATATCTTTGGTGCAGATAAGGTGCTCTTACCTTGCTCTTTAAATTTAACTTGACGCACAGGATATTTAGTAACCTGATTACCATAAGAACCTCTACCCTTAATAGCTAATGTTTCAAAATAATAATCAAAAGCCTTTATCCTAGCTGTAGAACCAGGAGATAAATTTACAGTTACAACTTCCGCCTCGCCATTAGGATTAGCGGTGAAATAAATTACTTTACTTCCTTTATTCCCTTTCGTTAAATCATAATGTTTATCTCTAGTAATACCCGTAACGTTAAATCTTTTTGCAAAAACAATGCCAGTCGCGCCGTCCATATACATCAAATTATAGGTCGTTCTGTTATCATTCTTTCTAAATACTTCGATATGTATGATATCTTTTCCAACAAATACTTTATCAGTAACTTTACTGACAACCATATTTCCATCTTTAGTAAAAACAATAATATCATCAAGGTCTGAACATTCTCCAATAAATTCATCCTTTTTCAATCCCGTTCCAAAAAACCCTTCTTTTCGGTTAACGTATAATTTTGCATTAGCTATAGCAACAACAGTGGCTTGAATTGTATCGAAATGTTTTATCTCTGATTTACGTTCCTTACCTTTACCATACTTTTTAAGTAAGTTTTCGTAATAATCAATAGTATAATCTGTAAGATGTTCTATATCAAATTGCACTTGTTTTAAAGCTTCTTCTACCGAACTGATATGCTCATCCGCCTTAAAACTGTCAAATTTGGAAATCCTTTTAATCTTTATCTCAGTCAGTTTAATTATATCATCCTGAGTTATAGCTCTTCTGAACAACTCCTTATAGGGTGACAATCCTTTATCAATAGCCTTTAACACTCCTTCCCAAGTCGTTTCTTCCTCTATATCTCGATATATTCTTTTTTCAATAAATATTTTTTCTAAGGAAGAGTAATGCCAATCGTTTTCTAGCTCTGCTTTTTTTATCTCCAATTCTTTATTTAAAAGAACTTTCGTGTTCTCAACAGAATACTTCAAGAGTTCACTTACACCTACAAAATGAGGCTTATCATTGATAATGATACATGCATTTGGTGATATTGAAATTTGACAATCTGTAAAAGCATAAAGCGCATCTATGGTTTGGTCAATCGAAACCCCTTGTGCCAGCTGAACCAATATTTCCACTTCAGCAGCAGTATTATCACTTACAGATTTAATCTTTATTTTCCCCTTATCATTTGCCTTAATAATGCTATCAATCAAACTAGAAGTAGTAGTATTAAAAGGAACATTTTTAATAGCTATAGTCTTCTTATCTACTTCTTCTATATTGGCTCTTACTAATATTTTACCGCCTCTTTGTCCATCATTATAATTACTAACATCTATCATTCCTCCAGTTAGAAAATCTGGATAAATTTGGAAAGGTTTACCTTTTAACCATTTAATTGAACTTTCGATTAATTCAATAAAATTATGTGGTAAAATTTTTGTGGAAAGTCCCACCGCTATACCTTCTGCACCTTGAGAAAGTAAAAGTGGGAACTTCATAGGCAGGGTTATAGGCTCATTTTTACGTCCATCATAGCTCAATTGCCAATCGGTAGTTTTTCCATTAAATGCAACTTCCAAAGCAAACTTTGATAATCTTGCTTCAATATATCTTGCTGCGGCAGCTCGGTCTCCTGTACGGACATCTCCCCAGTTACCTTGAGTTTCAATCATTAAATCCTTTTGACCAATATTCACCATTGCATCACCAATACTAGCATCTCCATGAGGATGGTATTGCATCGTTTGACCAATAATATTTGCAGCCTTATTAAAACGACCATCGTCCATTTCTTTCATGGCATGAAGAATACGTCTTTGCACCGGTTTAAGTCCATCTTCAATTGCTGGAACAGCTCGCTCTAAAATAACATAACTTGCATATTCCAAAAACCAATCCTCATACATTTTGCTCACATTCGCAACATTCCCATCCTGAGGAATATTATGCTCTTCTTCTGGTATATCCATTTCTATCATATTCTTCTTTTAGAAAAAATTATTAAAAGCGAAATTAACCCTGATTATTCATTAAAACAATACTACTTTTTAAATAAATCAAAGGATAATCATCTTTTAAACTAAATATTTCAATAATAAATAAATCATAATACAATCAAAAAAGGGACGCCTTTTATTGCATCCCAAAATAAATTAGAAAATTGTAATTAAAAAGTAGAAGTAATTCCAACCTTTAATCCATTAAATGCTGGTTCATATCTACAAACACCTCCAGTACAATTCACACCTTCAACTTGTTTAACCCAAGCAGCAGTAAATCTATGTGCTCCACGAGTATGAGCAACAAAGAAATTATAATAATGTTCTGCTCTGTCACCAGTATGTGCAGGCTTAATATTATACATATCTGATATAGCAAAAGACCATCTTGGAGCTATTGAATACTCTAATTGTAAAAATGCCCAACTCCCAAAGTCCTCTTTAGTATTCATATATTGTGCTTGGACAGAAAAAGACCTTTGAGCAGCCAATTTATAAACAAACTCAACAAATGGCGTTACCGCTTTAACCATAGGCTTACCAGGTTTAAATTGATAATAATCCTGATTGTATTCCATATATTGTAGCCCTAATGCCAATCTAGAATGTTTTATACTTCTAATATTAGCTTCTACATGGGCTTCTCTGTATAATTTCAATCCTTCATTCGTATTGATATGTGTATAGGTACCACTCAGATCATAATCATCATTAGGAACATACATTATATTTCCACTTAAAGCTGTTTCACTCCAATCAAGAGATTGAGGTGTATAACGAGCAATTAATCTTTGAGGACGTATTTGTGCAATAATAGGTTGCCAGTTCAACATACCGAAGTTTGAATTTTCAGATGGTGAAGTACGCATTGAAAAATTCTCAGTACGCTTTCCTGCAAATGTCAATGCTATACCTTCTGTAGCATAACCTATAGTACTGTAAAAGATAGATCCTGGATGAAATTCTAAATCACCATTATAATTATTAATAGCTTCTCTTGATTTCAATGCAGCTTCAGCATACCAAGAAAACCCACCTACTGATAAGGTATTATAAACCGTTCCAGAATACATATTGTATTTTGGTTCTTCACGATCTGGCAATGGTAAAGCATTCGTTCTGTTTACCAAAGCATCCATACTACCTTTATCTAAGGTGCGATTCAACACTCCAATACCCGGATTTAAAAATACTTTATTATTTATATTATAGCTCCCTTCAATATTCAATGCTTTAATGATGGGTTCGTATCTTGTAAATAAGAATTTCTGCTGTCCAGTAAATCCTTTTATGGTCAGGTTATTATTTAATTTGTATTTTAACCGTAATCCAACAAGTGCATTATCTATCAATAAGCCTCTATCTTCATAAGCTCTGAAAATAATCCCGCTTCCTATTTGATCATAAATATAACCACCAGTAATACTTAAGTTCTGAAAGTCTTTGGTAAAACCCCATGCGCCTATACCAAAGCCAGATGTAGGTAAGGTAGGAATCATAAGGTTTGAGTTATTAAAAATATCCATTCTTATAAAAGCATTGAAATCCTTTTGAGAATATCTTAGATTCAACCAACTTTCTCCACCACTTAACAAATTATCATATAATGGATTATCAGAAGCTTTAATTGCAGTATCTCGTTGAAAGAAATTAAGGTTAGTCATCAAATCGCCATTGATACTTCCTGGAAGTATTCCTTGACCAAAACTAAAGGGAACAAATGCTAAAGTAGAACCTATAAAAAATATAAATTTTTTCATTTTTAAAATATTTTTAAACCTTTTCAATAAATACAATTCTAAAAAAGGATATTAATTACAAATATCTGATTTTTTTAACAAAAAACGGAATTCTTTTCAGTACTTTTGAATATAATTCCTTATTTAATTCTTTAATTAAACTTAATAATCATAAATAATAATGAAGAAAATTATCGCTCTTATTTTTGCAACGTTTTTTGCATTACAAGTAAATGCTCAAATAGAAACTTTACCTAATACTTCCATAAAGGATATGAATGGTTCATCCATCGCATTTAATGAAATCATTACTCCAGGGAAAGTAACTATTGTTAGTTTCTGGGCAACTTGGTGTATTCCTTGCAAAAAGGAAATAAAAAACATTAAGACCAAATTAGCAAAATGGCAAGAAGAAACACCTGATTTTAATTATGTAGCTGTTTCAACAGATGACGCACGTAATATGGCTCAAGTAAGAAATTATGCCAAAGTTCAAGGTTGGAGTTTCCCTTCTTATCAGGATGTAAACTCTGATATGATGCGTTCTTTAAACTTCCAAAATGTACCTTTTACAATTATTATCGACAAAAAAGGCAATATTGTTGAAAGACATACTAGTTATGAAGAAGGAAATGAAGACTTACTTTATGAAAAAGTAAAAGAATTAGCCAAATAAAAAATTCTAATTTAATTATATAAAAGAAGAGAACCAATTGGTTCTCTTCTTTTATTTCTAATATCACAATGCAATAAGCATCTTGACTTAAACCATTTTTATTTTTAGCTGCTTTCAGATTGACTGTGTTGGAGTGTTTTCCTTTTTTTGTTCCATCATTCCGACAAAAGTAAAATATGCAACAAAGTAGAATGTTTTTGAATTGTAGAATTAATAATTGACAAATTCAATTCTCATCGATGAAAACGTTATGTTGATTTAAAAGCATTTTCAAGAGTGTCAAATTGAAGTTGAAATCCTGTACTTTTTAATTTTTTATTATTCACTCTCGATCCTTCTAAAAGCATTGTAGCAAGTTCACCAAAGATTAATTTAATAATAAAGGAAGGCGGGTTGGGTAAGATACTTTTTTTGTAAAAAGATTTAAGAAATATTTTAGAAAAATAATTCATGGTAATATGTTCTGATGCAACGACATTAAAAACTCCATGAACTTCTTGATGCTTTAAAATATAACTATATAATCGAACCACATCTCTTAAATCAATCCATGCCAAATATTGTTTTCCACTGCCTAAGGAAACATTAATACCATATTTTGCTAATGGTGCTAACTTTTTGTACATGCCACCATCCTTTCCAAAAATAACACCTTTTCTTAAAATTACCGTTCTAACGCCTAACTTTTCAAACTGTAAAGCTGCGTTTTCCCATTTTTTGCAAATGGAAGCTAAAAAATCATTTCCATTTTCTGACTCTTCAGTAAATATTTCTTCAGTAGTTACAGCACCATAATAGCCAACCGCTGAAGAGGAAATAAATGTTTCGATTTTTAAATTATGATCTTTTACAAAATTATACAGTAAATCAATAGATTTGGTTCGACTTTCAATCAGTTCTATTTTTCTTTTGGCGGTCCATTTTTTTTCTCCAATATTGGCACCAGTAAGATTTATAATTGTTGTGATACCTTCAAATGCCTTGTCCTCTATGAACCCTTCCTCAATATTCCATTTAAAGTAAAAAATGTTTTCCTCTTTTTGCTGAATAGCCCTACGACTAAGTAAATGGATTTTATAACCACATTCAACTAAGTATTTTACCAAAGCATTACCCACAAAACCAGTTCCGCCGGCAATTAGAATTTTTCCCATTTAATTCACCTTTATTTTCCAATACACAATTTAGCTAATTTTGTGTAATTAATGAATAAAATTCTTAATAATTTAAAAAGTATTTGGAATTCTTTAAACAAAAAAATGCTCCCATAAATGGAAGCATTTTTTATTATAATTTATAAAAGTATCTTACTTGACAATTTCAGTAACTTGACCAGCACCAACTGTACGGCCACCTTCACGAATCGCAAATTTCAAACCTTTTTCCATTGCTATTGGAGCGATTAAGTTAACATGTAAATTAACATTATCACCAGGCATTACCATTTCAGTACCTTCAGGTAAGTGACACTCACCAGTGATATCAGTTGTACGGAAATAGAATTGAGGGCGATATTTATTAAAGAATGGAGTATGACGTCCACCTTCTTCCTTAGATAGGATATAAACTTCACCTTTAAACTCAGTATGCGGAGTGATAGTTTTTGGTGCACAAATTACCATACCACGACGAATATCTTTCTTATCGATACCACGAAGTAATAAACCTGCATTATCACCAGCTTCACCACGATCCAATAATTTTCTAAACATTTCCACACCAGTACATGTAGAAGTTAATGGTTCGTCGTTAAATCCAACGATTTCAACGTTATCACCAACATTAATTACACCACGCTCGATACGACCTGTAGCAACAGTACCACGACCAGTGATTGTAAATACATCCTCAACAGACATCAAGAATGGTTGATCTACAGCACGAGGAGGTAATGGAATATATTCGTCAACTGCAGCCATTAATTCTTCAATAGCTTTAACACCTTCATCTTCACCATTCAATGCTGCTAAAGCAGAACCTTTGATGATTGGAGTGTTATCACCATCATAATCATATTTAGATAATAATTCACGAACTTCCATTTCTACTAACTCGAGAATTTCAGGATCGTCAACTAAATCAACTTTGTTCATAAAAACAACGATACGTGGAACACCTACCTGACGCGCTAAAAGAATGTGTTCTTTAGTTTGAGGCATTGGACCATCTGTAGAAGCAACTACTAATATAGCACCGTCCATCTGAGCGGCACCAGTAATCATATTCTTTACATAGTCAGCGTGACCTGGACAGTCAACGTGAGCATAGTGACGGTTTATAGTTTGATACTCCACGTGAGAGGTATTAATGGTAATACCACGTTCTCTTTCTTCTGGAGCTCCGTCAATTTCATCATATCCCTTCTTTGTAGCCAAACCTTTATTAGACAATACTGTACTAATAGCAGCTGTTAATGTAGTTTTACCGTGGTCAACGTGACCAATTGTACCAATGTTTACGTGGGGTTTCTCCCTGTTAAAGCTCTCTTTTGCCATTTTTATTCTTTTTTAAAGAGTTGTTGTTTTAAAAAAATTAATATACTATAATCAAATTGATTGCAAAATTACAAAATTATTTTTATTTATACAAAAAAAATAAAAAAAATTTAATATAATTTTTAGAATTATAAACTGAAAGTATTATCAGTTTAAAATTCTTTCAAAGTTATTTTGATTGAGCTGTTGAGCAGGATTGAACTGCCGACCTCTTCCTTACCAAGGAAGTGCTCTACCGCTGAGCTACAACAGCTTAAAAAAACAATAGCTAACTAGAGGGAACCAGTCAGCTATTAGAATTTAAGAGAGCGGGAGACGAGGCTCGAACCCGCGACCTACAGCTTGGAAGGCTGTCGCTCTACCAACTGAGCTACTCCCGCATAAAATATCTTTTAAAAGTGGGCAGGGAAGGATTCGAACCTCCGTACACTCACGTGAGCAGATTTACAGTCTGCCGCCTTTAACCACTCGGCCACCTACCCTTAAAAAAGAAGAGCCGCTTGCCGGACTTGAACCAGCGACCTGCTGATTACAAATCAGCTGCTCTACCAACTGAGCTAAAGCGGCGCAAATATTTTATTATATATCTTCAAAAGAACTTTACCTCTACAACAGATAAATATCTGTGTTTTAGGATTGCAAAGGTAATAAAGTTTTTTTATTCTCCAAATCTTTTTTATTTATTTTCCAATTTATTATTATAAAACAATAATAAACATTTTTCATCAAGCTTTTAACCTATTAGTTGTTCTGAATTGAAATCAAATCTTATATTTAAATCATACTATCTTTGTATCCTTTTAAACATTTCATTTTAAAATTATGACACTTAGTGGATTTACAATAGTACGAAATGCAGATTTATATGATTTCCCTATTAAAGAAAGTATTCTTTCTGCATTACCCATTGTTGATGAATTTATAATAGTGGTTGGTGATAGTGAGGATAATACTTTAGAAATAGTCTCCTCCATTAAATCACCAAAAATTAAAATTATCCAAACAAATTGGGATACTAAAAAGTTCAATAAAGATGGAAATATTTATGCTCAACAAACTGAACTCGCATTAAGAGCCTGTAAAGGAGACTGGTGTTTATATTTACAAGCAGATGAAGTTTTGCATGAAAATGGATACGAGAAAATTAAAAATGCTTGTAGCCTCCATTTAAATAACAAAATTGTAGAAGGATTTGTTTTTAAGTATATTCACTTTTATGGAAATTATGACCATTATATCGATGCTTTGCATTTTGCCTATCCAAAAGAAATAAGAATCGTTAGAAATATACCTGAAATTCACTCTTGGAAAGATGCACAATCCTTTAGATACCTCACCCAATTTGACGGAATCAATTTTGGTCAAATTGAAAACAGTAGAAAGTTAAATTGTATTATTATTGATGCTTTTATTTATCATTATGGATGGTGTAGAAACCCTAGAAAAATTGGTAAAAAGATTGTAGAACAAAAAAGCTTGCATGATGGTGATGTTGACAGTAAATTTAAAAGAGAAATTTATGATTATGGGAATTTAAGCTATTTTCCAAAATTTACTGGGAAAAACCCTTCTGTTATGGAAGAAAGAATCAATAATATGGATTGGGAACATCTTCTTAGATATGATGGTTTGCCAAGTGATAACATGAAAAAAAAATTTGGATTAAAATATAGGATACTAACATTTATCGAAAACAAAATACTTAATGGAAATAGGATTGGAGGTTTTAAAAACTATATCGTGCTAAAATTAAAACACTAACTTGTTTTATCCAAATTATTAAACTAATTTTAGATTCGATTTTTATAATTTATGATTAGAGTTGTAATACTTACATTCCTTATTATTTTATTAAGTCTTTTTAGTAAAGGACAAGGGATTCATTTTTCTCAATATTACAATGCCCCACAATTAGTAAATCCTGCTAATACAGGTTTAATGCCTCAAGAGGATTTTAGTGCCGGCGTTAATTATAGAGAACAATGGACTAGCGTTCCTGCGCCATTTAAAACCCTTTCTGCTCATGGAGATTTTCAACTCATGCGAAATAGAAATGTTTCTAATTGGATGGGCGTCGGCTTGGCATTCTATTCGGATAAGGCAGGAGATGGCATTTTAGCATTAAATAAAATTCAAGCTTCATTAGCCTATCATGTTCAAATGGGAGATTACAATATGCTTTCTGCTGGGATTACTACTGCATATATTCATCGTTCTATAGATTTCGATAGATTAACTTTTGATGCGCAATGGGATGGATTTGAATTTGATAGATCAAAACCACAAAATGAACCTTATTCAAGACAATCCTTATCCTATCTCGATTTTACTTTGGGCATCAACTATGCCTTTTTCCCAAATGAAAATTTTTACATCAAGGCAGGTTTTGGGCTCATGCACCTTAACAGACCCAATGAAAGTTTCTATAAAAGTGACAACAGATTAGGCATTCGACCAATAGCTAATATGGAAATGATTATTAAAACTGGAGACAATTTAATCATAAATCCATCATTATATTATTCCAATCAAAAGAAGGCATCAGAACTTGTATTTGGAAGTTTATTTAATGTTGCATTAGGAAATGAAATGGACTTTAATAATGTCTTCTTTGCGGGTCTATTTTACAGATTGGGAGATGGCTATATTCCAGTAATTGGAACGGAATGGAATAGGTTCAGAGTAATGTTCTCCTATGATGTAACAATCTCTCCTTTAACAGCGGCAAATAGAAGTAAAGGAGCATTTGAATTAGGTATTGTTTTCAAAAGTTTATATGGAGAAGTATCTAAAGGTAGGGATTCTTATAACTGTCCTAGATTTTAACAAAATTATAATGTGTTATTTCAATATATTCCAATCAAAATGAATATATTTGTTATTGACAAATTGACTAAAATAATAAAAATAATGGAAATCGAAAAATCAAAAATCCTATTAGTTGAGGATGATACCAACTTAGGACAAGTATTAAAAAATTATTTGGAATTACATGACTATGTAGTAGAATTATGTAGAGATGGAATTTTGGGCCTAGCTGCATTCAGAAGAGAAAAATTTGACATTTGTCTTTTGGATGTGATGATGCCAAATATGGATGGATTTACATTAGCGGAAGAAATTAGAAATATCGATCCTGACGTTCCTTTATTTTTCCTTTCTGCAAAAAGCATGAAGGATGATGTTATAACAGGCTATCGTTTAGGTGCTGATGATTATATAGCAAAGCCTTTCGATAGTGAAGTTTTACTACACAAGATTAAAGCTATTCTTAAAAGGAATCAGGAGATTCAAGAGAAAAATCCAGTTACTACTGATTTTGAAATTGGAAGCTTTCAATTCAATAGTAAATTAAGAATCTTATCCATCAATAATCAGGAAATAACACTTTCTCCTAAAGAGAATGCATTATTACAAATGCTTGCTGAATACAAGAATGATTTATTACCTAGAGAACAGGCTTTAAAAAGAATTTGGGGTAGTGACACTTACTTCAACGGAAGAAGTATGGATGTTTATATCGCAAAATTAAGAAAGTATTTAAGTGAAGATTCTAAAGTGAGTATCGTAAATATTCACGGAAATGGATTCCGTTTAGTAGAAGATAAATAAGCGTAAGTATTAAAGAATAAAAAAGCTGCCAAAATAGGCAGCTTTTTTTTGTGATCCCGCTGGGACTCGAACCCAGGACCCATACATTAAAAGTGTATTGCTCTACCAACTGAGCTACCGAATCATTATTTAATCAATCCTTTTTTTACCAGACCACTCCCGATAAAATCGGGATGCTCTACCAACTGAGCTACCGAATCTGGTATTTTTATCGGCTCCCTTTTTTTAAAGGAGTGCAAAAATAAGAGAAAAAGAGTTTGCGCCAAAGTTTTAAAAAAGAAAGTTCAGAAAAAGATTGTTTTACATTCATTTTATACTTGTTTCTCCTGCAAATTTTTTTATCGAAAAGCAAAAAAAATATCCGGTTGTTTAAAATTTAGCGGAAAGGGAGCACGCTTTTTGTATGTCAAAAGGTATGCCCCGCATATTAATTGTTGATGATGATAAAGACCTGCTCGCTGTAGTCAAATCGCTACTGCACAAGAAAGGTT
>DATJCU010000014.1:0-1670 GCA_035497795.1 Edaphocola sp.
AGTACTTTTAAACAAGGCGGTATGAAAGTAAAGGTCACTTTTTCTTATATAGGCGAACAATATATGACTTGTGGAGGTTTTGTTGGTTTTCCAGAAAAAATAGAAATTATTAAGATTAAAAAATTGTGATTATGAAAACAACAACTATACTGCGCAAAGCAGCGGCAATGCTATTTGCTTTGATGTTAGTGATGACTTATTCGTGTGACAGCGGTATCGATATTGACGATACGGATTATCCTGATGCACTAATTATACGTGAACTTCCCAAATTAACTATTATGGGAAAGCATTTGGAATCGGTGGTGATAAATTCACAGCAGGAACTGGAATCCGTTTTTAATGATACGGAACTGCAACGGGAAGAAAGTTTAGCAGCAATTGATTTTTCCAAATACACTTTGCTCTTGGGATATGGAACCTATGGTAATGAAGTCTCAACTATGGAGCATTATTACGCCAAGATCGGGAAAGGTTCTTATCGCTACTTAATCGAAATATCGGGCCTTGCAACACAACCTGACGCTTTTAGGTATGGTGTCATTGTTCCTAAATTGCCAAAAACGGCCAAGGTTACTTTTGAGATTGAAAAACTTTAAAAACAAATTGACTATGAAAACAACAACAACTATACTGCGCAAAGCAGCGGCAATGCTATTTGCTTTGATACTAATGCTGACTTATTCGTGTGATAATAACGATGATGGCTCAACAAATATTCTGGATAATACTTCTTGGTATTTAATGGGCTATGAAGATAGTGAAGGACACTTTACACCTATTGATTATCCTGATGACTGTGAGGACAACTCTTGTTATACGCTTAGGTTTACAGAAGAGAGTGTCTTTGGAACTGTGGACAATTATAATGTTGACTTTAAAGATTTCTGGTTTGGTACTTATATTGCTTATTCTGATAATCGTTTTGAATATGTAGAGAGAACATATATGGAGCTTGTAGGTGGTCGTTATAGTGATGAAGCCCTTGAATTTGTTGTAAACATGTATTTAGTGAACAGATACCTTGTTGAAAAAAACATGTTGAAATTACAGACTTCTGAGAACTTGATATTAATTTTTTCAAAAGATAGAATATTATGAAACAGATTTTTACATTTATTTTATTGGTTGGTATTATTTTTTCATTAAATGCTCAAATGAGCACTGATGAGATTTATCTTATTGGTTATTAATGAATTATTTCGTAGGTTTAGAGAAAAACCTTAAAAAAATTGTAATTATGAAAACAACAACTATACTACGCAAAGTATTAGGTTTAATAACGGTCTTGATACTGACCATAAATTATTCGTGTACTAAGCGCGACGACGACGATAACCAAGATGGCCATTTCACTTATATAGGGACTATTGATCCGTTTTGTGGGTATTTAATTCTTTTAGAAGATGAAGACGATTTTCTTTATGGAATCGAGTTTGTTAAGCCTATTAATTTAGATAGTACTTTTAAACAAGGCGGTATGAAAGTAAAGGTCACTTTTTCTTATATAGGCGAACAATATATGACTTGTGGAGGTTTTGTTGGTTTTCCAGAAAAAATAGAAATTATTAAGATTAAAAAATTGTAATTATGAAAACAACAACAACTATACTGCACAAAGCAGCGGCAATGCTATTTGCTTTGGTGTTGGTGCTAACTTATTCGTGTGA
>DATJCU010000015.1:0-3113 GCA_035497795.1 Edaphocola sp.
GTGAAATATTGATTTGAGATTCACTTTTCCATCGAAGTAATTTTGAGTAAGCTTGAAGTTGGAAAATCAACTAATTTAATAGGGTGAAACGACAAAAATAGATTAAGTTGATTTAATATGGAGGACTGTTAGTTTTCAGTCATCAAAAGTATTTTCATAAGATTGGAAGGTGTGTTTCCAGACAGATGTTTAAACTCACTTATCATGTGCATTTGATCAAAATAGCCATATTCCGCTGCAATTGCTGACCAATTAACTTTTGCATTTCGTTTTTTAAAGGACAAGGCGAGATTAAACCTTACAATGCAGTTGAGATGCTTAGGCGAAACGCCAACTTTATTGATAAAAAGTCGTTCTAAATTGCGGTTACTCATATTGGCTCGAAGAATAATCTGATCTAAATTTGATCTTCCATGGCTATTGACAATGTTTTCTACAATTTTCAATAAATTATTACTTTGGTGAACTTGATTTTTTTTTAAAAGATGGTTCAACAAATAAATATCTGCAAGCTGTCCCATTTCTTTTATATCCTTTGCATTGCACAGCAGTCTATAAAGCGTTTGTATGTCAGGTCCTAATAGTTCTATACCATCAATGATGTGATTTCTAATTTCTGAAACAGGAATTTCAAATATTCCATTCAAACCTATAGGATTAAACGCTATTTCAAAAAGCAAATAGCAGCCATTATAAGTCATTTCTCCATTATATTCGGAGCTTAGCCCTAAAACATTTATACAATTACATTTTTTTATGATTATTCCACTAATTGGATTTTGTAAATTGATCTGTTTGTCCTTAAAGAAAAAAACAATGGAAGTAAGATGACAGGCAAACCATGGCCTTTTAAAATCTATGCCGCCAGTATCAAAGTGTCTTAATGTATAGCTGGAAACGTATGCAGCCAATATAGGGTTTGGAGCTATACAATAGGTGGTTACCATAGCTTTTTAGACGGATTAAATTTTAAAATATCTTAAGAGATAATTCTGTTATGAAAGTACGATTTTAGATCATATTGTTGAGGTGATAAGGTGTTAAATCTCTGTTAATCATTGATTTATTTTTTTCAGATTTATCATGTAAATGAATAATTGCTCAAGTAGTTTGACTAGAAAGAAACTTAGATGGATTGCACTTCTTTATTTTTTAAAATGATATGTTGGTTAGTGGAGAATTATTTGGGGGACGTTAATGATTGATTAAACTTGTCGTATTTCTACTATTTTTTCTACAAATCCCCTTTTAACTTTGATAAACTTTAAGCATAGACTCATGGCTTGAAATTTAATTTTATTCTTTAATCAATAATCTACAGAAATGATGAAAGATTCAAAACCCTATTCAGTTCCTACTAAATTTATCACAATGATTTTCTTTATTGTCCTACTGTTCGTTTTTACTCGATGCAATGACGACGACGATGATAGCGCGCATGTTCCAGTATTAGAGATTAAAACAATCACTTCAGGACTAGTGGGGGTCATGGGTGTTGAAACTGATGGCAACGGTAATATCTGGGTAACGGAAAGTGGTACCGATGTTCCAGATGCCAATAATGATACCCATAACAACAATGGTAAAGTTATTTTGATTACCCCAGATGGCCATAAATATGATGCCATTGTTAATCTGGAATCGTATGCCAATGTACATTCTGGCGAATTGCAAGGAACCGTTCACATTTTACGAGAAGGTAAAATGATGTACGTTTTGTCCGGGGATCATTTGTACTTGGCTGATATATCTAACTTTAAGCCTGGTGATACTCCATTAGATGCTACGAATTTACCATCTGAAGATATTTTTTCGGTTATCTCTCAGTTGCCTTCTGAAAGCAATCCTGATCACGACTCCCATCCCTACAACCTTACGAAAGGACCAAATGGAGATTTTTACATTACAGATGCTGGTGCAAATGCTATTGTTCACCGTAAGGGTGTGAACGATTATTCCATTTTAGCTGAGTTCCCAGCTATCCCCAATCCTTTGTTTCCTGGTTTGGGCGGACCTACCGTTCAAGCTGTGCCCACTTCTATCCTATATGATGGAGATGCTTTTTTAGTGACTACCTTAACAGGATTTCCATTTCCCGCAGATGCAGCGGTTATTTATAAAGTTTCAATGTCTGGCGATGTATCTGTTCATCAAACGGGCTTTACCATGCTTGTGGATATCGTGGAAGGGGAGGGAGCTAATCATTTGGTGGCTCAACATGCTTCTTCGTTCAACCCAGCGTCCGGATTTGTACCCAATTCGGGATCACTTGTTTGGGCCAATGTATCAAATATGACATTGTTGGCAGATGGACTAAATGAACCTGTGGATATCAAGCAAGTGGATCAGCATACTTGGTATGTTACCTGTTTGGGTGATGGGACACTTCTGAAAGTGACTTATCAATAACAGGGGATTCATCTTTTTCAAATTTAATTATTTGAAATTAAAATTTCTTCGGTTTTTTATGAACTTTTGAAGGTGTTAAAGACAAGAAAAGAAGTGTTTTTTAAAACAGAAAAATTTGAAGAAAGGTTAAAGGTGTATTGAGCAATACTATAATTTTAACCGTAAAAAAGCACATGATTATTGAAATAAAAAATCCGTAAAGCTTAATTTATAGCTGTTTACGGATTTTTAATTGGTGGAGTCGGAGACTATACTTTAGTCTATAGTTGGTTAATTAGATTTATTTATTATGTTGCTATAGGACAGTGGTTTACGGCTATTTTTTATGTCTTATTATAAAATTTAGTAGTAATGAGATATAACAAAATTGTCAACCATTTTGTCAACGCATCATTTTAACTAAATCTTTTCAAAAATTATGAAGTATTCTTTTTACCTCCGTAAACCAAAATCTGAAAGCGAAACTTTAATTTTATTTTCATGTTATTTCAATGAAGAAAAAAAGAAGTTCGTGTATTCTACAAAAAAGACAATTCTACCTGAGCATTGGGATTCTAAAAATAAAAGCCCAAACAATAGAGGAAAGTTCGTTTCACCTAATCATACTCAAATTACAAAACGGTTACATGAGTTTGCTACAGAATTCCAAAAAATCAAATCGCGTTCGGAATTAGGGGAGCAAACTTTTAATAGCATTATCCTAA
>DATJCU010000016.1:0-3610 GCA_035497795.1 Edaphocola sp.
ATTATCAATTTTATCAAGCCGCTTCTTTGGGAGGCGATTTTGACCTTCGCGGATTTAGGGACAATCGATTTTTAGGAGATGCTTATTTCAGCCAAAGTACCGACTTAAGATGGAGTTTGGGTAAATTGAGACAAAGTGTCGCCCCCATATCTTACGGTTTTTTAGTAGGTTTTGATTATGGTAAAGTCTGGATCAAAAATGAAGATTCAAACCGTTGGCACCATGATTTTGGAGGCGGTTTATGGCTTAATGCCGTAAAAATGTTTACTGCGCGATTGACGTATTTTAAATCTCCCGAAGATCGTGCGCGAATTTCCTTTGGATTAGGCTTTAACTTCTAATCGTTAAGACGGTATTGGTACAACTTACCTCCACTTCTTTTGTTGCGCTCATCGGCAATTAAAATAGTGTGCTGGTCTTTGAAAACGACCCCTTCTTTTTGCGAAAAATGATTCAAATCAATATCTCTGCGCTTACCTTCCAAAAAATTATCAGCCGTAAAATCTTGGAATAAAATAAGTTTACTCCGAGTTAAAATAGCAATCTTATCCTTTTTCGGACTTAAAGCCACGCTGGTTACGGCACAACGATTATAGTTGGTACAGGTTTTAAAAGTTCCTACCAATTGCGCTTTATGGACTCCTGAAAGGTTCGGAATTTGATAGACGAAAGTAGTGCCATCAAAGTTTTTACTTCTGTTTTTAGTGAACAGATAGAAATGCTCTTGAAACTCAAAAAAACCTTCAACATCATAATAGCGTTCTTCTTTACTTGGCGGAAACTCCGTTTGTTCAGGATATGAGAATTCAATTTTATAAGCACTGTAAGCAACGTTGTTTTGCAACTCCGATTGCTCCACTTTATAAATACACAAATCCTTCCTTTCGTTAGCATTATTTCCAAAATCACCAATGTAAATATCCCCAGATGCTGAGGTGGTGATATCTTCCCAATCCCGATTGGTCGCATTTGCAATAGTCAAAGATTTCTCATGGCTGCCGTCCAATTTAAACCCATAGATTTCATTGCTATTCCCTCGATCTTGAAGTGCCCAAAGTATTTTAGAATCATCACTATAAGTTATTCCAGAAACTTCATTGAGATCTTCCGGAAAATCAAATAACTCTTCCAAGTCTGAAGATTTCATTTGACAAGAGCCGATAAAAACAATAATAAAAAACGTAAAATAATATTTCATGGTTTTTTAAAAATTCACTAAGTATATGATATTTTTCATACAATTAGAAATATAGTCTTTAAAGCGATCTTTCTCTCTAATTTAAATTTCACTATTTACATATTTCACCTGTACTGACCTCCTACTTCAAATAACGCATCGGTAATTCTACCTAAAGAAACCACTTTACACGCGTTTGTCAATGCAGTTCTAATCCACCTTCATTTCATAATCACACTTAAAACACTATCAATTTCTCTTTCGGTATCCTCATAATATCCTAATCTGGAATAGGCAACTTTTCCTTTTTTATCAATTATATATAGTGTTGGATATCCATTCACTTTATATGTTTCTGAAATAGATCGATCAATTAATACAATCGGATATTTTACATCCTCCTTTTCATGAAATGAAATTAACAATTGTTGTGAAATTGAATCCGTATCAATAGGGTTCACCCCAAAAAGCTTTAAGCCTTTGGATTCGTACTTTGAGTAAATCCTGTTTAGTTGTGGAATTGCCTTTATACAAGGTGGGCAAGTTCGATACCAAAAATCAAGAATAATAATATTATCTGAAAAATCTGCAAGGTCAAATTCAGAGGAGTCGTTTGTTAAATATTTACCTTTAAAACCTACTGCCTTTTGTCCAGTTGCTAATGGCAAATTTTCTTCTTTTGAAGGAGGTTGATATTCTTTAAATTTATAGTCTTTTGTAATTGTCAGGAATCTTTCTTCAAGATCTTCTGCTGTATAACTATCATAAATTACATCTGTCAAATTCCATTCCATATACTCCTGTAAGTCATCCACTTCAGCTCTATAGATTATTTGCTTAACTGTATTTAATGATTTATCAAAGAATATTTCTCTTGTTCGATTGACAACTTCATCTCCGTCAGGATAAGCTATACTCAATTTTAACAAACCATCCTCTTCAGATACTTTTGCTTTATAGATAGAGTCGTGAAGTAGTTTTTTTAAATTTCTATCTTGAAGAAAGTAAGTGTTAATCAAATCACCATCAAAATTATCAGTAAAACCGTAAGCAATAGGCTTTTTTGGGTCATAGTGTATAACTTCTTTGTTATGGTTGTTTATGATATAAAAAGAGTTCATGTCATAGTATTTAATATAATCGAGTAAACTATCCACTTTTCTTGAATGCCAAATATAACCTCCAAAAAGAGAATCAGATTTTTCCTTAATAATTATAGTTTTAGCAAAATTACTTGTGGTATCAGGATAGTCCAAATATTTCATTCGAAAGTCCAAGTCATAACTTATAGAAGTCCTTTCATTTAAATTGGAAATGACCTTATTTAATTCTATTTCAGGTGTTATATTTTCTATTTTACAACTTGAAAATAAGACAGAAACGACTACTATTAAAACTATTTTTATTTTCATTCTTAGTATTTATAACATATTACAAAAACCACATATTTCGTTTATACTACTCTCACTTCAAATAACGTCACGCAATGAAATCACTTTGGAAGCATCCATCAAACCATGATAATATTTCTGCCATTGCTGGTATTTTTCATCAATAATCTTTATCCAAATAAAAAAGTCAGTTAAAAAGCACAACTACAATCTACTTAATTAACCTAAGTAAATCCTCCAGATAGTTCTCCTGTAAATAGGATTACCACCAATGGTAAATAGCATTATTTTAATCAAAACAAACTTTTTAGCTCTTTAATTATGAGTACTATAGCTGTTATTATTAAAATAAAAATTCCGAAAAATATTTCAATATTAAATGATTTTAACATATAATCATTCTTGTTCTCTTTTTTAACATTCTTCCTTTCAAAACTATACAACATAATCCCTAAAAAAAAAAAGAAGAATACCAATAAGTAAATTTACAAAATCCATTTCTAATTAAAATTATTGTTTCTTTTCTATCGCTGGAGATTTCCACCTACAATCTTTATCTAAATATTTTAAAAAACCATCTAATTAAAATATAAGATTCCTAAAGTAGCAAATTTTAAACTGACCTCAAAAAACTACACAACAACCTATTTAAAAATAGATCATAAATACACATTTTTAGAGTCTATACTATTTATAACAACTATATGGCGAGTTTATATCGAGTTCATATCGACTATACTGCGACTGTATATCGATTTTAAAACAACTTCATAACAACTTCATAACAACTCTCAAACGATTTTAAGCAGATATTATATAGAATCTTAAACGGATCGAAATCTAAAAACTCAGTCATTAACATCCTACAAAAACCATATTACATTCCACAAATTCTCCTTGTATTTACAATCTCGAAAAAGTTAAAAAATGCTGAATATTTCATTAAGGCTGTAAACAAAAAAATCCCTACCTTAAAACCGTAGGGATTTGTTATTTCTGCCATTGTTGGTGTTTTCCACCAACAATCTTCATCTAAAATAAA
>DATJCU010000017.1:0-62738 GCA_035497795.1 Edaphocola sp.
CAACATGACCCACCTCCTTAAAATCCGTAATCATAAAATGATCCAACATTCCTTGAGGTAAAAAACTAGAAATAAACTTTAAATGTTCCATAATTTAGGTAGCAAAGTTAAGACTTCTCCCCAGATTTTGGATGTGACCCAAATATTGAATTTATTATAATTTGCTTTTTCATATTAAAGAACAGCCTATCATTTTCTTTAAAATTGTGGACCATCCTCTTTTTCGTCATAATTGGTTTTCTTTTTTACATACTTTCTAATTACAAATAACAATGCAGATAATAATAATACAACCAATACGCCCCAAAAGCTCATAAACTTTTCCCAAACCACTCCTAGCATTTCAGCTAAGCCATGATTTATTGTTTCTCCCTTATTGATTTCAACGTCTACCATTAATGATTTTGGGGATTTTGGCACATATTTGCCAGTGCAATCCTCTGTTTCATATAATCTCACATCTGCACTTACTTTGAAAATCCCTGTTTTTTTTGGTGTAAGACTAAATCTTACATCAGAACCATTAGGATCTATTATTATACATTCCTCTGATGTAGGCATAATATCAAAATCAGGAGCAAAGGGTGTTATTTTGGCAGACCTCGCAATAAATTTTGGTTTAATAATCATACTATCTCTGCTCATACCTTTTTCTGAACTTACTTCAAGATACTTCTCAAGACCAATCGATACTTTTAATTGGCATACTTTTGAAAGACTTACTTTTTTCTCAGCCATTAATAAGACTTTGTAATTTTCAAATTGTGTTTCTAAATCCGTAGCACTTGAATTGGGCACGGAATTAGTTAAGTCTTGCTGTTCATTTTGTAATTGATTATCTGAAATTACTGGTCTTGTAGTACTATTTATTTTGTGCGGTCGCTTAATGGTTGAAGGAGTCGCAACTCCTGTATTTTCTGAGTGATTAGCTTCCGAACTTTCACCGTTTTTTCCTTCTGAAGTTCTGTCAGATTCATCCTTTCCCGGAACTGCACCCACTTGATCTTGATGTAATGGTGGGATATAAGGGTCTTCTTCAATAATTACAGCTTCTTTATTTTGATCAGGCACTGTCGATCCAGCTGGTGGTGCAGTATATTTTTGTGTTTTTACAGATACACCACATGCATTAAATAACAATAAAATGATTATTAGAAATGAATAATGAAATCTTAATCCATTGCATACCATATTTCTCTTTTTCATATTGTGTAGGTTTAAAGTAGGAATTGAATTAATTAACCAATTTAGTTCGGTCTTCTAAGTGAGAAAAAACAAATTACTAATTTCAATGAAAAGGAAAAATATCAATGGCTTTTTTAATCTAAAATTAGATTATTTCAAAAACTTCACACAAACATCAGCAAATATTAATATTACAAATTTAGAAATCTTTTTTCATTTTCTAAAATAATAATTTAAAATATAAATTTTAAATATACAAATTATGGGTTAATGATGCTTTAACATAAAGAAACTAAGTATCCTCTATTTAAATAATTCAAAAACTTGGTTTAATTTATTATAAATAACACTGGAATATTTAAATTTAAATTTCCATTAGAAGAAAATGCTCTTCAGCGATTGATAAAAACTAATATTTTAGAAATTGCTGAAATACCTTTTGATTATATGCCTTCAAAAGAATTAACAAACTATCCTTTTGATTTAAATTTTCTTTCTGATTAAAATCAGTTACAAAACTCCGCTGCTTATTTATTACACCCCAAGAATTACTCGTATTAAAAAAAGCATATTGAGGTAATGAGGTATTAAAAACATTTCTACTCCAAGGATAATTTTCAGTTTCAATATTTAGTTGACCGAGTAAACTGATCGCAATATCCGACTGACTCATTACACGATCATCCATTATTCCCTTATAACTGTCTTTTATAACAGGTCCAAAAAATATTAAGGGTATATGAAATCTTTGCGGATCTGTGATTTCCCTTTTAAGAGGTAGCGGGTGTCCATGATCTGCTGTGATAACAAATAGTGTATTTTGATACCAATTACTTTTTTCAGCTGCTTTAATAAATGCACCTATTACAGAATCGGTATAATATGCGGTGCTTTTAAATTTTTGTTCTGGGCTATTTTTGCCAAATTTATAATTTCCTGGTAAATCAAATGGCTCATGGTTAGTAATTGTAAAGACAGCATTAAAAAAAGGTTTCTTTTCCTGATTAAGATCTAGGAAAATCTTTTCAAATACTTTTTCATCATAAACACCCCATGAAGAAACCCTGTCTTGAGCAGGGAAATCAGATTGATCAATCACTTTATCTATCCCATGAGTAAGCATAAAAGATTTAAAGTTATAAAACTCACTTTGACCACCATAATAAAAAGATGTAGCATAATTTGAAGCTTTCAGCTCCTGACTAAAAGCTGGAAGTTTTTCATGTTTACTAACATGTTTAATAATACTTTCCTTGCCTTGTGCTGGAAACCCAGAAAATATCCCGATCATTCCTTTATCTGAACGCTCAGCAACTGAATAGCAATTTGAAAAAGAATATGAATAATTACTTAGGCTATCTAAATTTGGTGTAATCCCTTTTTCTCCTCCAATTGAACCCACTAAGTCTCCAACAAAACTTTCCATTATTATTAATACGATGTTTGGTCGATTATTATTTTGAATTTGAAATGCATCTTGTTCATTTTCAGAAAATACAGGTTTTAAAATATCATTTAGTTCATTATCATTATCATAAAAAAGATATGGATTACCTTCGGATTTACTATTAACATAATCACTAATAAATGCCCAATAGGTATTAATAGCAGCATGATTCTTAAATTGAACCGAAGAATAATATGCCATACTTTCATTTAAGGTACTTTTTCCATATCCACCTCTAATAAATGAAAAAAGAATAAAGGAACCAGATAGTAATATTAAGAAATGGGTAAATATATTTACCTTAAGTCTTTTAAATCCACTTTTAAAAAAAACACGATAAAGGATTATTCCAAAAATAAAAAAGAATAGAAAAGAAAATAAAGCAATGAAATAGGCTTTCGAATCAGCCGAACCCATTACTTCTCTAGGCGCCTCAAAAAAGGAATCAATTGCTCTTTTATTTACTTTATCAGTCCACTGAGGATATAGGTTAATATTTACAGCCGTTAAAACAGCCATAATAAAAAGCATCATGAAAGTATAAATTTGTAAAAAAATCTTATTTAATTTCCAACCTCGGATTACCGACCAAACTATATAAATAATAAATGGGAAAAAGCATAAATAAGCTGCCATAGATAAATCCATTCGAAATCCATGGTAATACAAATCAATGAAATCTGGGAATGTTAGAACAACATTATCAGGACGTGCAAAAACAATAAAAAATAATCTATCCATCCAAGACCAAGACAGCCAAAACAAAAAATACATTATTAATATCAGTATAGGCTTCCAAACTTTGTTCATATTTGATTTCATTTACATTTCTACTACAGTCTTAAAAGGCGTATTCATCTTTTCATCATCTAACTCACCTTCCCAACGAGCTACTACAGCACTTGCTAAACAGTTTCCTGTTACGTTAATAGAGGTTCTTGCCATATCCATTAATTCATCGATTCCTAAAATAGCCATAATCGGTAGCATAGGTAAATCAAAACTAGCAGCTACACCCATCAAAATAACTAAAGAAGCTCTTGGTACACCAGCTACTCCTTTACTTGTTAGCATTAATGTTAATCCTAATAAAAGTTGCTCACCAATAGACATATGAATACCAGCAACCTGAGCTACAAAAATACTAGCTAATGATAAATAAAGTGTCGTGCCATCAAGATTAAATGTATATCCAGTTGGCAAAACAAAAGAGACAATTTTCCTTGGCACTCCAAATTTTTCCATATTTTCCATGGCTAAGGGTAGCGCAGATTCAGAACTGGTCGTGGCGAAGGCAATGGAAACCGGCTCCGCAATTGCTGCAAAGAAATTCTTAATATTTATCCTAAAAATAAGCATAATTGGAAAAAAGACAAAAAGAACAAAGACTATCAGAGCAGCATACAAAGTAAGTAAAAGTTTCATAAGAGAAAATAAAATATCAGTTCCCATGTGGGCAGTGGTAAAGGCAATAGCACCTCCAACTCCTAAAGGAGCAAACTTCATTATTATATTGGTAAATTTAAACATCACCTCTGCCAAACTTTCCGAAAACCTTAAAATCGGATCCTTCTTTTCTATGCTAATAAATGCCATTGAAACCCCAAATATAATAGAAAAAACAACTATAGGTAATACATCACCATGATACATTGCCTTAATAATATTTTCAGGAAAAATATTAACTATATGATCCTGCCAAGTCAACTTTGTTATATTTGGTAATTCTTCATGCAATCCTGGAGGCATAATTACACCCACTCCAGCCTTACTGATGTTAATCGCAATCAAACCTATTATCAAAGCAATAGTGGTAACAACTTCAAAATAAACTAAAGATTTCCATCCCATTCTTCCTAATTGTTTCAAATTAGAATGAGAAGCAATTCCTACAACTAAGGTTGAAAATAAAATTGGAGCGATAATAGTTTTAATTAAACGCAAAAACATTTTACTTAAAAATTGCAATTCCTTGCCGATTTCGGGCATATAAATTCCAATCTGAACGCCAATGACCATTGATAATAATATCCAAGCAGTGAGCGATTTTTTATAAATTGAATATATTAAAAATATCAGAGTAAAACATATCCAAATAATTTCAATAACTATAACGTTTACAGGTAGTAAATTTTTTGAATATAAAATAGATATAATACTAAAGAGAATAAAGGAAAAAAGAGTTAATTTATTAAAAAACTTCTTCATGCTTAATATTTTAATTGTAGAGGCAAATTTTGAACTATTTATAAAAATACTAAAGAAAATTCAGAAATCCTACAAAAAAAAGAGATAAATTTTTATAAATAAGAAAAGATTTAAAGATGTTTTTAGAAAATCACATTAAAATATTTGATTACATTTAAAATACTTTATTTAAATATTGTAAGAACATCTTTATCAATAGATTAGATAACAATAAGAAATAAGGAAAGGAATCCTGACATAATTGCAGGTAATGAAATTTTTCTTATATTAATCAATAGATAATCAATACATACAGAATCTTACTTAAACAATATTTTATAATATAATAAAAATATAAAAATAAATAAATATAATAAAATTGAGCAAATATTATAATTTAAATAATATCAAGATTGTCATAATGTTTTATGCCCAAATATGTCGGATAATTTATCAGAAAAAAGAGAAGGCTTCAAAAATATTTTTAAGAAAAAAATAATAGTTAATTTATACTTATTAAAATATGTTTTCTTCTACCCTATTTATCTTTAAAACTTCCAGTAAAAATATTAAATTACATATTTTATCTATACATGAAGTATTAATATGAAAGTATTTCAAATAAATAATATTTCGTAATATTAGACTAGTGTACCCCTCTATTTTTGAGACGCAATATTATTTTTGAAACTATTTAAGAAAGGAATAATAACTTACCGCTGTAAAAAATGAAAACTTAGATATAAGATAAAATCCTTAATAAAAATAATTTCTCAAATCTCAGAATCAGACTATTTCAATTCAATATAATTCTATCTGAATTATTTTTTGATTACTTATGAAATTTATTATCTTATTTTTGTTTATAAAATAGGCTCATCATGATCAAACCAAAATTAATCGCTCCGCTATATATTATTTTTTTATTGTATTCAAATTATTCTTACAGTCAAAATAATACTCCTGGATGTACTGATCCTAATGCCATAAATTATAATAGTATCGCAAATTTCAATAATGGTACTTGCCTTTATCCTATAAGTAATTATATGCCTGTCCATTTGTCAGATTTGAATGATAGCATTAAAGAGACTTCTGCCCTACTTTTTTGGGAGCATTCTTTATGGACAATAAATGATAGTGGAAATTTGCCTTACTTATTTCAGATAGATACTACTACAGGAACTATCATTAAAAAATATTTTATTAATAACTATTCAAATATTGATTGGGAAGCATTAGCCCAATCTGAGGATTATATTTTCATTGGAGACTTTGGTAATAATGCTGGAGCAAGACAAGATTTAAGAATCTTGAGAATTACAAAAACTGATATATCAAACTCTTTGTCAGACACTTTATCGGCTGATATTATTCAGTTTAACTACCCAGAACAGCAGAGCTTCATCTCCCAAAACATGAACACCAATTGGGATGCTGAAGCTTTTTTCTATAAAAATGATTCCTTACATATCTTTACAAAAGACTGGGTTAATCAAAGAACTGTTCACTATACAATTCCAAATATTATAGGTAACCATCCAGCACAAAAAAGAGATAGTTTTGATGTAAATGGGCTCATTACTGACGCTTCTGTTGACCTTAACGGAAATATTATTTTATTAGGTTATCAATTTTCGATAGATAACGGCTTCAATTCCTTTACTTGGTTATTATTTGATTATCAAAACAATGATTTTTTTAATGGAAATAAAAGAAGAATTGAATTAGGAGATGTTTATGAGTTAGGACAGACCGAAGGCATTTGCTTTAAAAATGATTACAAAGGCTATATTAGTGCTGAAGCCTTTGAAATTGCAAGTCTGGGTATTAATACACCGCCACAACTACATCGTTTCGATTTTAAGCCCTATTTTACGACAAACTCTTCTTCCTCAATCAATGATGACAAAAAAGCTTTATCTGTTGTAATAGTCCTTCCAAACCCTTCAAATAAAGGAATTACAATTCAAAGTCCTATTAGCTCTAAAGTAATTATTTATAACAATAGCGGATACAAGGTATGGGAACAAGAAATAGAAAAAGGAATGCATAAAATAGATTGTAGCCATTGGACGAAAGGAACTTATATATTGAAAGGAAATAAAATAAAAACTACTAAATTTATATTGGAATAGATAATTAAATATTATTTATTCAGATAATTTTCTTAATGAAAAAATAAGACATATGCTATCAACAAACCTGATAAAAAAGCCTCACAAGCGATATCATTTTATATTCTTTAGGTTTACCATACTATAATCAAAAACCAATAGTGCTATCTATTAAAAAAATTCATCAATTGTTTGATGACCTTTTTAGCTTTATACGTAATATATAAGAACAATTAAAAATAATATTTAAATTTCTCAGAGATTGATTAACAAATGTTTAGGAATTTATTGTTTCGTGTGAAAAAGATTGTATCTTTCCGTTAAAATCTAATGGAAAGTTAATGAAAAACTCTCTAAAACTCAAAACAATTACACTTCTAGATGCTTTTATAACAAACAAGGAGGAGATTATCAAAACCTTCTATTTAAACGAATACTCCAAAACCAAATATTATGTCCTTAAAAACGGAGGTAATTTGGACAATGCGAAGGATATTTATCAAGAAGCTTTTTTTGCTTGTTGGAAAAAATTAAGCACTGGGAAGTTCGTACCTCAATCCCTAACAGAAATCGAAGCATATT
Organism: Edaphocola sp.; assembly: GCA_035497795.1. Classification (GTDB taxonomy): domain Bacteria; phylum Bacteroidota; class Bacteroidia; order Chitinophagales; family Chitinophagaceae; genus Edaphocola. Next base: position 7,519 of record DATJCU010000017.1, read on the forward strand.
TATTTACTATTGCAAAAAACAAATGGATAGATCAAATCAGAAAGTTTAAAAACAAGCCAACAATAGCTTTGGATGACAAAATACATCAGCAATCGATTAATGATCATATAACAACCAATGAAGAAAATGAAAAGAAGGAAAGCCAATTGACCATTGCTTTAGCTGCTTTTGAAGAATTGGGTCAATCTTGCAAAGATTTACTGATTCAGTTTTATTTTCACAAAAAACCAATTAAAGAAATTGCAAAAAGCTTGGCAATTCAAGAAGCTTCGGCAAAAAATAAAAAATATAGATGTATTCAAAAATTAAAAGAACTAGCAAAAAATAAAGAAATCTAAAAAATGCACTTCTCAGAAAACATAAAGCAAGAAGAATGGGATTTGATAACCAATTATCTCCAACTTAAAGACGAAAAAGAGCAAGCTAAGATTTGGAACGAGGACTTAGCTCAAATTCCTAACATTGATGAAAAAGTCATATATATATTAAATGTCTCAGAACAAATTGAAGACAGTATTAGGCTATACAAAATAAAAGAATTCAACAAACAAATTCCTGCTGAAAAGGAAATTCCAAAAGTAAGGATAAGCAAAAAGAAAGGATTTATTTGGTATACTTCAGCAGCCATGATTGCATTATTAATTGGATCTATTTGGTTTATAAATAATTTAAACTCTCCAGAAAGAATCTTTAATAGAAACTTTGTACCCGACATTGGCCTACCATTAAAAATGAGTGCTAAAAATAATTATCAATTTGATGAGGGGATGTTGGATTATAAACAAGGTCAATACAAAGCAGCCATAACAAAATGGGAAACTGCATTTAAAGAAACCCCAAATAATGATACCCTAAATTATTTCCTTGGGGTAGCAAATCTGGCTATTGGCAATTCTAAAACATCTTTGGAATATCTTGAAAAACAGGATCATTTTGAAAACAGTGCATTCACAGAGGATGCTGTATATTATTCAGCTTTAGCAAAAATAAAAGAAGGAAAAGTGGAGGAAGCAAAAATATTGCTTAAAAACAATCCTTCAAAACGAAGTAATCAACTATTAAAGGAACTTAAATAAAACATGAAACGGCATACGAAAATAGTATTCTTCGCTATTGCATTCTGTGTAATGGGTATCCCGTTGCTTTATCCACAAGAAAAATTGTATAGCACTGATGACATTCAAAGACTTATTAAAAATGATTCCCTTAAAGTAGCACAAGATATAATTGCAAAGAACATAGCACGCTATAAAAGTCAGCAGAAATATGATAGTCTTGCAAAGTATATCGAATTTGAAGGTCATTTTAAACTAAATAATGGTAATGTTAAAACGTCAATTGCTAGAGCAAAAGCACTTTCAGATTATATTATAGCAACCAATGACCCGCAATTGATTCATCTTTCACTCAAAAATCTCGGAAATATTTATGATAATGCCGGGCAATCTGAAAAAGCTTATGAAGTGCTTTTAGCTGCGGTAGCTCCTGCTTCTAAAATCAATGAACCTAATAATACTACAGCTGCTTCTGTACAATATAGTTTAGGCTTTTATAAAGGAAGAATTGGTGATTATCCTACTGCTAAAATACATTATTTAAAATCTCTGGAACTCTTAAAAAAGAGTAAGGCGGACGATTATGTGTTTTACAATCAAGCTTACACCTCATTGGGTGGTATTCTGTGGCAAGAATCGAAACTAGACAGTGCCGAATATTATTTTAATGAAGCATTAATTGTTTTAAAAAAAGCAGATAGTACGGACTTGAAAAATAAACTATTCAGACCGAGTCTTATTAAATTAAATATGTCTGTCCTCCTGAACGCATTAGGCAGGAACAAAGAAGCCATAAAAATTTCCTATGAGGCAATGGAAGATTTACAAGAATTTATTGCACAAACCAATGATGAATTTTACACTCGACAAGCAAAACGCTTCATTTACAGTATTTTAGACAATCTAGCTTCTTATCATAATACTTTAGGAGAATACAAACGAAGCGAAGATATAATTGCTTATTCCTATATTCAGAAAAAGAAAGAATTTGAAGAAGGTGATATCAGTATCATTATTTCTCATATTATTTTAGCTCAAGCAAAATTAACTAATCGAGATTTTGAAGGCGCAGATTATCATGCAAATTGTGCTCTGGAAATTTACAAGAACAAAAAAGAGGATGTTGGCGACACTTATTGGAAAGCATCTGTTTATTCCGTCAAAGGAAGTGTATATGAATACTTGGGAAAGATGGAATTAGCAAAAGAGTTCTATGAAAAAGGAGATAAGGCTTTTAGAAGCACTTCTGATGGTCAATTTTCTAAGGACTATTTGGATCGTGTAATTCTGCTTTCTAATTTTTATGTAAAGATTAATGAAAATGAAAAAGCAATTGCAACAGCAATGGAAGCCTATGAATATAGTCATAAAGGAGGTTTGAAAAATACGCTTCAAGAATTCATACAGCTTAAAAATGTGGCAGACATTTATTTTTCTTTGAAAAATTATCCGGAAGCATTAAAATACAGTGAAAAAGCAATCCAATTCAATAGTGCACTGAATATCAATAAGATGAGCAGTTCTGATTCTATTTTGGTGCAGGCTCGTAAACCTGGGGCGCTATATATAAACACAGCTGCTCAATATTATCTATCTAAAGAAAAAAATACTAAGGTTTTAAAACAGTATTTAACTAAAATAGATGAAGCATTAGCAATCTTAGAACAGCGCAGAAAAATAGTCAATAATCATCAAGATGTCAGCATGATGATTAGTGCAAATGAAGATCTATTTAATTTTGCAAAAAGACTGAGGTTAGATCTCTATGAAATTACAAAATATGAAGCTTATCTCGACCAAATTATTTCACTTCATGAATCGGCAATTTATAATCGAATAAGATCTCGACTCAATCTTCGTGAAAACATGGCATTTAAAAATGTCCCAACAGCAATTCTGGTAAGAGAAGAACAACTTAAGAAAGCACTGATCAATTCAGCTGAAAATACAGATGGAGCCATTAACAGTTATATTTCTGCATCAAAAGAATGGGAAGATTTTCTACTTAAACTTCAAAAGGAATATCCTGCATATTTTAAAGTTCGTTATGAAACTATTCAAGAGCCAATAAAAGGACTTCAAGAAAAAATTCCGAGTAACACTACAATAGTGCGCTATCTTTATATTGAAGATCAATTATATGCTTTCATAGTTTCTCAATCTGAAAAACATTTAATTAAATTAAAGAACGATTCACTTGAAGAATATTTGGTCCAACTGAACAAAGATGACTTTTCTATACAAAAGAAAAGCCCATTACTTTTTGAACTTTATAAAACCTTATGGGAACCGGTGAAAAACCAAATTAAAACCAAGAAGATTGTCATTGTTCCAGATCGAGATTTATTTAACCTTAGCTTTGAAATGTTGACACCAAAGCCTCTAAGTGATTTTAGCCAATTTAGCAGTAATAGTTTATTAGCAGATTATGACATATCCTATAATTTTAGCCTTCTATTATACAAGGATCAACAAAAAACAGTGAATTATTCAAAAAATTATGTAGGATTTGTACCTGAATTCAATAAAGATATGAAATCCAACTATCAACGTGGGATTAAAGACTCAGTAAACTTAGATGAAGCTTATTTAACACTTCTCCCCCAACCTTTTAGTAAAAACTTAGTTCAAGAATATGCAAAAGAATTTGATGGTGATTATTATACAAATGAAAATGCCAGCAAAACTCATTTTATAAATAATGCAAAAAAGCATAAAATCCTTCATATTGGTACCCATGCAGAATCTAACAATATAAGTCCAGAGCTGAGTCGCCTAGTATTTGCTAAAAAATTAGAAGGGAAAGAAGCCTATGACGAAAATTCGCTTTATGCATATGAGATTTATAATATTGACTTATCGGCAAACCTTGCAATTTTAACTGCATGTGAGACAGGCAAACCGACTTATCAAGCTGGTGAAGGTGCTATTTCTTTGGCACATGCTTTTAATTATGCAGGTAGCGAAAGTATTTTAACCAGTCTTTGGAGTATTGACGAAGTTTCTAGTAATCAGATTGTTGGATATTTTTATGAATTCTTACAAAAAGGACTTTCAAAAGACGAAGCACTTAAAAAAGCGAAAATAAAATACCTCACTTCAGTAGAAGGCAGAGGTGCAGCACCTCAATATTGGGCAGGTTTGGTATTGGTAGGCAACACAGCTCCAATCTCATTACCAAATGGGCTACCTTTCTATTTGAGATGGGCAATTGGAATAGGATTATTAAGTACATTTTTCGTTTATATAATTAGAAAAAATAAAACAAAAAAATTATCGAAAGTCTAATCTTATTCTACTAACATTTAAATCACTTTGAGAATAAAGATACTTTTTTATCCAAAAAGTGATATAATAATTGCAATAATTACCAGCCCTGATTGAGTAAGCATAAACAATACCATTTTTCAAAAGCTATCAATTCAATTTGTTGACTAACTTTGCCAACAAATAAATTCAATAGCATGCGCATTATCAAATTATCGAAAATATATTTACTACTTCTTGTTTTCAGTTTTCAAACCATAATTGCTGAGGCACAAGCAATTGATTGTTTCTCAACAACAATAAAAGACAACAGAGATTTACCAGAAAACATACTTGGTCAAACAATGGGTCAAAAACTGGAAAGTCTTTTATTTTGGTCACAAGAGGAAAAGGAGAGAAGATTTCCGATCATGCAAAGTATCTATCCTAGTATTCCAGTTTCCACTAGTAATCAAACACATAATTATAAGACAGGCAAAACGATTGAGCCAAAATGGGATAATAACACTACTTTAAGATCCTATATAAAAGAAAATAGGATTGGTGGTTTATTAGTTATTAAAGACAATAAAATTCGTTTGGAAGCCTATGGTCACGGCATTAATTCCAATAATCTTTGGACTTCCTTTTCAGTAGCCAAATCCATTTCCTCATTATTAGTAGGTGTTGCTTTAAAAGAAGGAGCTATTGAAAGTCTTGATGATTCTTTAGGAAAATATATTCCCGAGTTTAAAGCTTACGATTATGGAAATGTAAGCGTGCGTCAATTATTAAGTATGACTTCTGGAATTGAATGGAATGAAGATTATGCTGATACCAATTCAGATGTAGCACAAATGTATCAAAAACCTTGTGAAGGGAATGAAGCTCATATTATTAGTTATATGAAAACATTAAAAGCTGCCTACAAGCCAGGTGAAAAATGGAACTACAGTACCGGTGAAACCGATTTAGTAGGAATATTAATTCAAAAAGCTACTGGAAAGACCTTAGCAGAATATCTTTCAGAAAAGATATGGAAGCCAATGGGAATGCAACATTGTGCATACTGGTTAAGTGATGAATGCAGTGGCATGAATATCGGAGGGAGTGGTCTCTCTGCTAGTTTAAGAGATTATGCTCGTTTGGGAACCTTAATGCTAAACAAAGGAAAAATAAATAATGAAAGTATTGTTGCAGAAGATTGGTTAAAAGATGCCACTTCTATCTTATTCCAAACGAATAAGAATGGTGGTGGCTATGGTTATTTATGGTGGTGCAATCCAGATGGAAGCTATGCAGCCCATGGCATTTTTGGACAATTATTGTATATTAATCCTGCTGAAAATTTAATTATTACACAAGTTGCCGCTTGGCCTAAAGCTGGCTCTAAGGAGTTATCTCAAAAACAGCAAGGTTTTATACAGGCTGTCAGAAAAGCATTAAATGAAAAGTGAAAGAAATAAAATGCTTTTAAACATATCAAAACCTTTAGAATCGACACCCTATTTGAGCAAAACTGTATTTATAAATAAGTAAAATTTTCATTTTTCATTCCAATGCAAAACAAACTTTTTCTAAGTGTAACAGAAAAAACGCATTCTACAAAATAGATATAGTTTAGAATTAATAATTATTCAATAGATTTCAGTAATTTCGAGCTTTAAATTTTCAATTCTAAATATATGAGAAAAATCTCTTACAAATATTTAACAGCTGCATTGCTTGGTGTATTAATGATGAGCTGCGGTAATGATGTCAAAAAAGATGAAGCCGTAGCACCCATAACTATCGGTGTAATGGCTTCCATGGACTACCTACCTATTGCAGTTGCACAAGCTAACAAATATTTTGAAGAAGAAGGTGTAGTGGTTAAAATTCAGAAATTCTATTCTGCAAATGACCGTGATGCTGCGCTACAAAGTAATAATTTAGATGGTACAATAATTGATTATACTGGCGCTGCCATTCAAAAGGCTGGTGGTGTAGATTTATCATTTACCTCCCAATGTGACGGTACTTTTGAACTTATTGCAGGCAAAGACGTCGAAATAAAAAATGACAATGATTATATCGGTAAAAGCTTTGCAATTTCTCGAAATACCGTAATAGATTTCTGTACGGATATGTTATTAAAGGACAAAGGAATTCCATTAGATAAAGTAAAAGAATCTGAAATCAACAAAATCCCTCTTCGACTAGAAATGTTGCGTAATGGGAAGATAGACATGACTGTTTTACCCGATCCATTTGCGACTATGGCAAAAGCTGATGGCGGTCAAGTTTTAAATTCCTTACAGAATATTGATTATTTTATCACAGGAATTGTATTTCTAAAAAAATCCATTCTTGAGAAGGAGCAATCTATTCGTGCGTTTTATAAAGCTTATAATCGAGCTGTTGCAGACCTGCAAGAGAAACCAATAGATTCTTTTCATAAAATACTTGTTGAAGAAATTGGTTTTCCAGAAGCAATGCTTGCAAATGTAAAACTTCCAAATTACGAAAAAGCAAGAAAACCACGCAACAAAGATTTGCAAGCTGTTAGCGATTGGTTGACAAACCGTAAATTAATTACTGAAGATTTTGATATTTTCAAAATGGTGGAGTCTTCTGAATTATGGAATAAATAATTTATTAAAATCCAAAACCAATTTGCTGTATTTAAAAAACATAAGTGTTCTTTTTGACGAACGTCTAATTTTAGACGATATCTCATTTGAGTTACCCAAAGGAGACATTATGGTTATTTTGGGAGAATCTGGAAGTGGCAAATCAACGATACTAAACCTTTTGGCTGGCGTGATACAACCGTCAAAAGGTTATCTTATTTTTGACAATAATCCTATTGATACTTTTAATAAAGGATATGTACCTCAAAACCTAGGTTTACTTCCTTGGAAAAAAGTAAAAGACAATATTTTCTTAGCACAAAAGATAAACCCAAATTTAGCACATTCCAAGAAGGAAGCATTTGCCATCCTTCGTGAATTGGGAATTGATAAACTGATGAATCGATATCCCGCTGAATTGAGTGGTGGACAAAAACAAAGGGTGGCGTTAGCAAGACTTTTTGTTTCCCATCCAGATATTTTATTAATGGACGAGCCATTTTCCGCATTAGATACTTTCACCGCAGATACGTCAAGAACATTGTTTTTGAATTTATGGGAAAAGCGAAAAACAACAACAATCATAACCACTCATAATTTAGAAGAAGCCATTCAATTGGGTAAGCAAATCTTAATTATGAAAAGTGAACCTGGTCGCATTTCGAAAATAATTCAAAACCCACTTTTTGGGAAGGAAATGGCTCATAATGAGTTTGAATTCTTCGAGTTTGCACAAAAGATAAAAGCCTTAATGGCAGCTGAAAGAACTAGGAAAACAGCGTTCCATGAAAACTAAAAAACAACAATCCATACAACTTCTGCTCATTGGCTTATTACTTTTTAATGCCCTATGGTTTGTTACTGCTCTTCTTTTTCAAAACAAAGCATTACCTAATCCCATAGAGGTTTATAGCATTTTCCCAAAAACTTTCAAAGCTGGAATGGCAGAACATATATGGGCAAGCTCGCAACGTGTAGTTATTGGAATACTCATTTCACTCATCCTTGGAATCATTGGAGGCGTATTAACAGCGATGAGTAAACGCATCAATCAAGTTTTAGAACCTTTACTTTATCTTTCTTATCCCATCCCTAAACTGGCATTAATGCCGATTATCATGATAGTCTTTGGAATAGGTGAAACAACAAAAATAGTAATGATTGTTTTGATTATTGTATTTCAACTCATCATTTCCATTCGTGATGCTATTCGACGGATTCCGAAAGAAAACTATTATGTTTTATCCTCTATCGGTGCAAGCCGTTTTCAACAAATTAAACATATTATGATTCCGGGTGTTTTACCCGACATACTTTCTGCAATAAGAGTCACAGTAGGTATAGCTATTTCGGTACTTTTTGTTACTGAAAGCTTTGGAACCGACAAAGGTTTGGGCTTCTTCATTGTAGATTCCTGGATGCGACTAGATTATATTTCTATGTATGCAGGAATAGTAGCACTTTCTGTTATCGGTTTTTTACTATTCCTAATTATAGACCTTGTAGATACTTTTTTCTGTAAATGGAATAAAATATAAATATACCTTTGCAAATTGGCTCTAATCTACCTAATTTCATTTAAGGCTTCCGCATAAGCTTTTAAGGCTCTTTCTCTAGCAAAAACATGGTCTACTATTGGTTTAGGATAGTCTTCAGTTCCAAAATCTGGTAGCCATTTCTTAATGTATTCTAATCCTTTATCAAATTTCTCTAATTGAATAATAGGATTAAATACTCTGAAGTAAGGTGCTGCATCACATCCTGAACCAGCTGCCCATTGCCAATTTCCATTGTTGGCAGACAAATCATAATCATTCAAATGCTCCGCAAAATAAGCCTCACCCCATGACCAATCTATCAGTAAATGTTTACACAAGAAACTAGCTACAACCATTCTTACTCGATTATGCATAAACCCAGTGGCATTCAGTTGCCTCATGCCGGCATCAACGAGCGGATAACCGGTTTTACCTTTACACCATAATTCAAATTCAGCTTCATCATTTCTCCATTTAATAAATGAATATTTAAATTTAAAGGGCTGCTTGACAACTTCCGGAAAATGATATAGAATCTGCATAAAAAATTCCCTCCAAATTAATTCACTTAACCATGTCTGATTATGATTCAATGCATAAGCAACACATTTTCGGATACTGATGGTTCCAAATCGGAGTGCTGTTCCCAATTGAGTAGTTTTTTCCAATGCAGGAAAATCTCTAAATTGATCATAATCATCAATAATGGAAGCATCCAAAGTTGGCTCGACAAACTTGAATTCAGTTTTTTCGAATCCAATATCTGCCAGTGTTAAAAGTTCTGAGAACGGAAGTTTGAAAAAATTATCATTCTTAAAATCATATGAAAAGATACTTTCGGATGCTAATTTCTCTTTCCATCTTTTTGAATAAGGAGTGAAAACGGTATAAGGGGTTTCATCCTTTTTTAAAATATCATTCTTGTCAAAAATCACTTGATCTTTCAAAGCTTTAAAAGAGATTCCTTTCGAATTAAAAAATTCGTAAATTATAGTATCTCTTTTAATGGCCTGAGGTTCGTAATCACGATTGCAAAATACTTCTTGAATGGAATACTTTTCTGAAAGGGTTTTAAAAACCGCTAAAGGATCGCCATAAAAACTAACTAAAGAGGAGTTTTGAATTTTTAGTTGATTATTTAAATAAGAGAGTGATTGATGAATATAATCAACTCTTCGATCCCACTTATTTTCTAATCGGTCTAAAATATTTTTATCAAAAATAAATATTGGAAGCACTGGAAATTGTGAAGAAAGTGCTTTAAACAAACCAATATTATCCTCCAAACGTAAATCTCTTCGGAACCAAAATATAACAAGCTTAATTTTCATTTAAAAATGGGCTGTCATTTCTATCATGGTTTACCCATATTAATTTTGAAATATCATAACCAATTGCTGCTGCAATTTTCAAATATTCAGCTTTTACTTCCTCAGGAATATTTTTTGTTCTTGATAAAATCCATAGATAATCTAAATCTTTACCAGCAACTAATGCATATTGATAGTTTTTGTCTAATGCAACGACATTATATCCAGAATAAAAAGGACCAAAAAAACTGACTTTTAATGCTGCTTTTGTCTTTTCACCTCTGAATTTTGCAACTCCATCTGCTTTCTTCCATTCCTTCTTTTTAAAATTAAAGCCACTATTTAAAACACTAACTTTTCCATCATTAATTAATTGGTATTGAGCAGAAGTATTGTCTAAATCTTTTTCAAAACGAAAATCAAATCTTGCAATTTCATACCAAGTTCCTAAATATTTTTTAACATCAAAGTTGTCCACTGCACTTGCTTTTTTAGGGATGGAGGAACAGGAATTTGCAAGAAGAACTAATCCGGTGAAGATAAAGGCTAATGATATTTTATTTTTTGTTTTCATAACTTGTTCTTTGAAGTTTTTTAAAAAAATATAATACTAAAAGAAATTGAGTGTAACCATAAACTGCATCTTCAATAGGTATTGTAAGTATTCTGATGCCCATAAAATCACCTTTATTATAATTTACTATAGGACTATCTATTCCAGTTCCAGTTAGTACTCCATTTACTGGTAAAAACCCTAACATTAGTATCAGAAAAACCAAAGATGCTTTTGCAATCCAATCTTTACGAGCAATAAAATGTAAATAGATTAAAGTTAATATTGTTACAATAGCAGTAACCAATGTATATATTTTATCATAGTGTATTAATGCAATAACTGAGCATATAATTACACTTACAAAAACGATTATATTATTGAACCCTGCAAGCCATTCTAACTTGAAAAACTTATCTACACAAAAATAAGTAAAAATACATGAAAACGGAATAAAAATAAAAAAAAGACACTCTTCTAGAGGTAGTCCGGCTATCACCAATCCCATAGTATAATTTGTATCAAACCACCATACACCCTTCGCTGTAAACCAGATATCCCATGCAATGAATGGGATAGCAACGAGAATTGCCGCTTTGATAAAAGCACCAAAATATCGATCAAAGCGAATCAATTTATGAAATGAAGCAATGAAACAAATAATTACCGTAAAAATCAATATCAATGAATAGGTATACATTTTCATTTTTTTGATGCGTTAAAATAGCTTTTAAAATACTTAAAAGGAACATACAGGAACCCAAAACACTCCCCATATTCTTTATTAATATGCTTATGATGCTGCTTGTGAGCCCTACGTAATGCCAAGAAGTATGGATTTTTTGTATGTCTAAAGATTTTTAATCTTTGGTGAATAAATATATCATGGACAAAAAAATAAGTCATTCCATACAACATAATTCCAAGACCGATAAAAAATATATAATTGAAATCTTTTAATGCTCCGAAATACATTAAAGCAATAGTAGGAAGAGCAAAAATAACAAAAAAGTAATCATTTTTTTCAAAAACACCTTCATTGCTGTGATCATGATGATCTCTATGCAAAACCCATAAAAAACCATGCATAACATATTTATGGATTAACCAAGTGGCGCCTTCCATTAATACAAATACAACAAACATTATTAAAATATCCATATTGACTTTTTATTTAATAAATAATTCTTTCAAAACATTATTGCGAAAGTAAAAAATATTTTCTAATTTCTTCTTTACCAAAATTTGATGTGCAATACTTCCTAAAAAGCCAAAAGGCAATTCATAATCAACAGTATCTTTCATCATTACACCCTCTTTATTTGGAATGAATTCATGAAAGTGATTCCAGTATTTAAAAGGACCTTTTTCTTGAAAATCGGTAAAACTTTTATTCAATTCCACTTGAGTGATGCGAGTACGCCACCTTACTGGTATGCTCAATAAAGGAGTAACTGTATAATCAATAACCATACCTTCATAAATACTTTGATTGTCAAAATTGGATAAAACCGTAAATTTCATATCCCTTGGCGTTATTTTTGATAAATTATTAGGTGACGAGAAAAAATGCCAAGCTGTTTCTAAATCACAATGTAGTTGCTGTTCTCTATATAATTGATGTTTCAAAATTTATTTGTTTATAAGTAATTTTATGTTTTTCAACAATATTGCTGAATGGATTTCATCTCGATATTTTTCGATAAATTCGGTATCTTGTTGTATATTTGATTTATAACCTAAAAAAGAAGGCGCATTCTTTTGAACTGAAAGTCTAATAAATCTTATTTCCACATTATTAGGTGATCTCCCAATTGCTTTTTCAATATTTTCTCTTCCTTTTTTAAAAGTATTGAGTTTATTAATAGGACTAAAAACATGGTTTGCCCAAATCGTTTGAGCTGCTCCTAAATAGGCTAAATAAACAGGTGATTGTTCTTTGGTTTTCACTAATTCATCAATCATTTTTTCACACATTACTTTATCAGAAACTAACTTATTATAATTAGACCTCACTACTTCCAAATCACTATAATTAAAACTCGTTAAAAGGATGAAAGAAGAAACCATTAGACCCAGAAACCTCATCATAACAATGCTGTTTTATATCTTACATAGCTTTTAAAGGCTACTAATGCTTTTTCGGAATTTGGAACCCTCACTCTTTTGTTCAATATATCTGTAGAAGATTTACTTTTAATCTTTTTGAATAACGAAAAATAGTATTTATAAGCTAAATAAACCCCAAACATGGATGAACTAGGTAATTTCTTAATACCAATTAAAGCTTCTTTAAATTCTTGCTCTATTTCCACTTCGATTTGATATTTTACATTGTTATCAAAAACACCCATATCAATATTTGGAAAATAAGTTCTACCTAATATATGATAATCATCTTTTAAATCTCTTAAAAAATTGATTTTTTGAAAGGCTGATCCTAACTTCATAGCAAATGGCTTTAACTCTTCATATTTTTCAGCATCATTTTCAGAAAAAACCTGCAAACACATTAAACCAACGACCTCTGCAGAACCAAAAATGTATTCTTTATATAATTCTGAATTATAATCTACTTTTTGCAAATCCATTTCCATACTATTCAAGAACTTATCTATTAGTATATGATCAATCTTGAAATGATTCACTGTTGCTTGAAAAGAATTTAAAATAGGATTCAATGAAATGCCTTCTTCCATAGCATTTTTTGTTTCTATTTTCAATCTGTTTAATAATTTCCCTTTATCATATCCATGAAAACTATCCACAATTTCATCAGCAAGCCTCACATAACCGTAGATTGCATAAATCGCAGAACGAATAGATGGCTTGAGTGCAAGGATGCCTAAGGAAAAACTTGTACTATATTTTTGGGTCGTTATCTTGCTTACTGAGTAAGAAAGTTCGTCAAATAAATTTTTCATATCCTTTCTTTTTTAAGTTTGTTCATTTCTTTAGCTACTATTTTACCTGATATTATCGATGGAGGAACTCCAGGACCCGGAACAGTCAATTGACCAGTGTAAAATAAATTTTTCAGTTTTTTATTTCTCATTTTTGGTTTTAAAACAGCTGTTTGTTTAAGTGTATTTGCAAGGCCGTAGGCATTGCCCCCATATGCATTGTAGTCGGATTTGAAATCACTGACACAATAACTTTTCTTATATTCAATTTTTAAATGCAAATCGCTTATTCCTGTATGTTGTTCCAATCTTAAAAGCATTTTATTAAGGTATTCTTCTCGAAGCGATTCTTCATCGTTAATGCCGATAGCTAAAGGCATCAAAAGAAATAAATTCTCTTTTCCTTCAGGAGCAACAGTTTTATCTGTTTTTGATGGACAACAAACATAAAAAAGAGGATTTTCAGGCCATTTTTTATCGCCATAAATATTGTCAATATGCTCGTCAAAATCGTTTTCAAAGAAAAGAGTATGGTGTTTTAAATTTGGAAGCACTTGATCGACACCTAAATAAAAAATGAGACTGGATGGTGCAAAGGTTCTCTTTTGCCAATATTCATCAGAATAATTTCTTTCCTCTTTCGGTAACAGCGTTTCAGTATGATGATAATCTGATGAGGCAATTACTGCATCAAAATCATAAGCTTTCCCATTTATTATTAATGTAGTTACTTTTCGATTCTGTGATTGAATACTTTCTACAGTACTATTAAAATGAAAAATTGCTCCTTGTTTTTCCGCCACCTTTTTCATCGCTATAACCAATTGATAAAAACCGCCTATTGGATAATGTGTTCCGAGCCCATAACCACCATAATTCATTAAACTGTACAAAGCAGGAATGTTTTTAGGAGCGGCACCAAGGAAAATGACTGGGAACTCCATCAATGTTCTTAATTTTTCATTTTTAAAATATCTCGCTACGTAAGTTCTGAAATCTGTTAATAAATCAAGTTTCATGGCACTTTTTGCAATTTTAGGAGCAATAAACTCTGCCCAACTATTACAAGGTTTGGTCACAAAATCTTTCATCCCAATATCATATTTATATTTTGCTGCTTGCATGAATTTTTCGAGTTGCAAGCCAGAACCTATTTCTATTTTTTCAAATAAGTTTTTTAAGTCCTCAAAACTTTCTGGCACACTAATATTTTCATCTTCGAACACCATTTCAAATTGTGGATTCAATGAAACCAATTCAAAGAAATCAGAAGTGCTCAAGCCAAAATCAGTAAAGAAATTTTCAATAATATCAGGCATCCAATACCAACTTGGTCCCATATCATAAACAAAGCCTTGAGGGGTTGAAAATTGCCTTGCCCTTCCTCCTGGTTGATCATGTTTTTCGAATACATGAACCTCATGGCCATCTTTTGCAGCATAAGCAGCAGCAGATAAACCCGAAAATCCTGATCCAATTATTGCTATTTTCATTTTCCTAATTTTCAATTTTTTTATCGTTATAAGCTTCTTCTAAGAGATGCTCTGGATCAATATTTTTGTCATAAATTTTAATATGAAAATCATTTAGTTTATTGAGTAATTTAATTAGCTCCATTTTTTCATTGTATGTCAAATCACCAGTGACTATTTCAGTAGCTTTTCTAATCTTATCCATTTGAAGCTCTAATGACTCAAGTCCTTTTTTATTGATTTTTAAAATCTTACTTCTTTTATCCTTTTGAGAATCAATCTGATTGACCCACTCTTTATCAATTAATCGATTGATGATTTGCATGCCCGCCGGCTTTTCATGTACATTCTTCTTTATTAAATCCATTTTGGACATTTCACCAAATGCTTTAAGGGTAATAAGGTAGATAAAATCCTCTTGCGAAGAAAAGTCTGAATCCCAAATTGCCGCTTTAGAATAATTCTTTGCATATCTATTCATATGAACGATTAAAGTATTTATTACACTCTCTGGACTTCTTCCTTTTTCCTTGCCTTCCCAATTTGGTTCATTATGGACATACTCACTATTATAACTCATAGCTACCCATCTTTTAAATTCTTCAATTGTGTTATTAGAATCATCTAAAATATTTACTTCAGATTCAAATTTTTCTAATAAATCTAGTATATCTTTGATTAAACTATAATTCATAAAAATTATATTTAGAATACAAAAGTACTATTTATTTTTTAAATAGTATTATTTTATACTAATTTTATTTATCTTTGCAATTAATACTCTATAGATTAAATGAAAAACTTATTATTTATCGCCATTTTACTATTTACAACTCCTACATTATTTGGACAAACACTAGGAACCATTACTGGAGAAGTAAAAGATAAAAACACACAAGAAGAACTAGCTGGGGTAGTCCTTATTTTTACCGGAAAGGATACTTTAAATACAGTAACAGATG
Organism: Edaphocola sp.; assembly: GCA_035497795.1. GTDB lineage: Bacteria > Bacteroidota > Bacteroidia > Chitinophagales > Chitinophagaceae > Edaphocola. The sequence goes on from DATJCU010000017.1 coordinate 23,170, forward strand.
AAAATGGGAGCTTCTCATTAAAATTACCAGTCGGTAGGTATAATATGGAGGCATCCTACTTTGGATACAAAAACTATAACCTATTTAACATCAATCTTAGCTCAGGAAATGCTCAAGTATTACAAATAGAGCTCCAAGAGCAAAATCAAGAGTTGAAAGAGGTAATAATTAATGCTGGAAAATCTGTTAGAGCGACAGACATGTACACACCATTAGCAACTCAAAGGTTAAGCTCCGAAGAAATAAAATCTAATCCAGGCGGAAATTTCGACGTTTCAAAAGTAATTCAGGTTTTACCAGGTGTAGCTGGAGGAACTACTCCAAACAGAAACGATATAATTGTTAGAGGTGGAGGTCCAAGTGAAAATGTGTATTATTTAGATGGAATTGAAATACCAGTATTGAATCACTTTCAAACTCAAGGAGCAAGCGGCGGTGCAACGGGTATATTAAACGTTTCATTTATTCAAGATGTACAATTAACTTCATCTGCATTCAATAGTAAATACGACAATGCTTTAGCGTCCACTTTTGTCATCAAGCAACGTAATGGGAATCCTGATAAACTTAGTGGTAATCTTCGTCTTTCTGGAACTGAATTTGCCACGATGCTAGAAGGCCCATTAGGCAAAAAAACCACTTTTATGGCCTCTGCAAGACGTTCCTATTTGCAGTTCCTATTTCAACTTTTGGATTTACCCATCAGACCAGATTATTACGACTTTCAATATAAAGTAAACCACAAAATAAATAACAAAACAGAGCTCACTTTTCTTGGTATTGGTGCCATTGACAATTTCAAATTAGCAACGCCTAAAAACAGTGATGCCAATAATGAATACATCAACCGTGCGAATCCATTAATCAAACAATGGAATTATACCGTTGGTACTACCTTAAAAAGATTGGTTAACGATGGATATTTCACCATAGCATTAAGTAGAAACATGTTTTATAATGGTGCTGATCGTTATCCGAATAATGCACTAAAAACGGGTAATAAACTTTTCGCGTTAAGCAGCCATGAGATAGAAAACAAGTTACGTTTTGAAATGAATAAATTCAAAAATGGCTGGAAATACAATTACGGAGTGGATGCACAATATGTTAAGTACGATGCTGATATTTTCAATACATTAAAAGAAGAAATTAAAGATTCAACAGGAAATGTCATCAATCCAGCGATTAGTTTTAAAAGTAATTCATCAATTGAATTTTTTAAAATTGGTTTTTTCGGACAAACAGCAAAGTATTTATTTAATGAAAAGCTGTTGGTTTCAGCAGGAGCTAGAGCAGATATGAATACTTTTACAAAAGATGGACTCAATCCATCAAAGACAATTTCTCCAAGAGCTTCAGCTTCCTATCTATTTAATTCTAAATGGAATATTTCAGCTTCCATTGGAAGTTATTATAAAATTCCAGTTTACACTATGTTGGGCTACAAAGATGGCCATGGTGAATTAGTCAATAAAGATATGGAATATACAAATGCAATTCACTATACGATCGGAACAGAATTCGTTCCCAGAAATGACTTTAGATTTACCATAGAAGCTTTTTATAAAGATTACAGAAATTATCCTGTTTCATTAAGTAATGGAATATCTTATGCAAATATTGGAACCGATTTTTCTGCTGTTGGAAGTGACAACTATGCTTCTATTGGTAAAGGACGTGTTTATGGTATAGAAGCTTACGTACAACAAAAATTAATTAAAAATTTGTTTTATGTGATCAGTGGTACGGTTTATAAATCAGAATTTTCTGGAATGGACGGCAAGTTTAGTCCTTCCACATGGGATTATGGTTTCGTACTTTCCAGTACTTTTGGATATAAGTTTGAAAGGAACTGGGATTTAGGTCTAAAATACAGAATTGCAGGAGGACAACCTTACACTCCTTTTGACATGGGTGCATCTACCGCTATGTATTTGACAAATGGAATAGGAAGCTATGATTATGCTCAATTAAACACCAAGAGACTCCCATTTTTTCAACAGTTAGATTTAAGAATAGATAAGCGATTTAATTTCCCAAAACTAAGCTTAAACTTATTTGTAGATTTTCAAAATATACTCTTTTATAAAACACCCTACTTACCAAGATTTACATTTGAAAGGACTGAGGATAATACAGGTTTTAAAACAACAGACAACCAACCCATTAAACCAGACGGAAGCAACGGCATACCATTAATATTAGAACAAAGATCCGCTACCATAGTACCCTCTATAGGTTTTATTTTGGAATTTTAAATATAAATACCTAAAAATAATATAGAGATAACAGAATATCTAATTATTATTATATATATTGCAATTGTTATTAAAATAAGTAATAAAAATAATATAATTATACTAATTACAAAACTCTATGAAAAATATTCTTTTACAATTTCTTAATTAACATTAACCATGAAAAAGCATATATTCTGTCTCTTAATATGTGTAGCCGTTAGTCTGATTACTTTTAGTAATTCCTATGCCCAGTTTATTTATGAGACTGAAAGTAAAAGTGAGGCAGAGGTCAAAGTTTATGTTTCTAAATGGAAGAGTGAAGCCGATTTAATCGTTTATAAATCGGAATGGAAATCGGGTGCTTCTGGCAATAAAGGTATTTGGTATTATACTAAATGGAAATCTGAAGGCAAAAAGGTTTATTTTACCAAATGGAAATCAGAGGCTGATATTGTCGTGTATTTCTCCGATTGGAAAAGTGAGGCTGGATGGAAAAACGAAAAAAATAAACAGCTTCTAGATAAATAAAAAAATGATTAATCATAACTGAGCTTCTCCATGCTCATTATAAATTTTTCGTTTCAACTCGAAATGCTTTCCTAAATATACCCTACGTACTTCTTCATCCTCAGATAATTCCTCAGCTGTACCTGATTTTAGTAGCTTGCCTTCAAACATTAAATAAGCTCGATCAGTAATAGAAAGTGTTTCATTTACATTATGATCTGTAATTAAAATTCCAATATTTTTATATTTAAGCTTTGCCACTATAGATTGAATATCTTCAACTGCAATAGGGTCAATACCAGCAAAAGGTTCATCTAATAATATAAACTTTGGGTTTACTGACAAGGCTCTAGCAATCTCTGTTCTTCTTCTTTCACCACCGCTTAAAACATCACCCATACTTTTACGTACATGGGTCAGTCTGAACTCTTCCAACAGACTTTCAAGCTTTTCTTTTTGTTCTTTATGACTGAGTTGGGTCATTTCTAATACGGCACTGATATTATCTTCTACGGTAAGCTTACGAAAAATAGAGGCTTCTTGTGGTAAATAACCAATACCCATTTGAGCTCTTTTATACATCGGCATTTTTGTAATTTCTAAATCATCCAAAAATACCTGACCCTCATCTGGTTTTACTAATCCGACTATCATATAAAATGAAGTGGTTTTACCTGCACCATTAGGACCTAACAATCCTACTATTTCACCCTGACTCACTTCTAAAGAGACGTGATCCACAACAGTACGTTTGCCATATTGTTTCACTAAAGCTGAGGTGTGTATTTTTTGCATTGATATATTTTCCATTTTAAAAGAATAAGCAAAGTTACAAAAAGAAAAATCGCTTTTGATATAATAAACATACTCTATTAACAGTTTACTATTTCTGAAGCGCTTTATTAGAATTTAATCACATCGTTAGAAAAGCATAGCTGTCGACTTTAAGCTATTTCAAGAGAAGTAGTATTTTACAATATAAAGTTTTACAGAATATTCTTTCTTTAACGGGCTATTTGATAAAAATCTTATACTTTTGCGAACTCATTTACAAAATGAATATGAAGAAAATTAATTTTATAATATTATTAGGTGCTTTGTCTATTCTTGTAGCTTGTAATAAGAAGAAACCAGGAGACGGTGATCAGATCGTTTGTAAAGAAACGACCTCTAAAGCATCAACAGCTGATTCCATTGCCTTAAGCGAATATATCATTCAAAATCAAATAGAAGCTGAATATGATACCAATGGATTTTATTATCGTATCATAACTCCGGGTAATGAAACCAAACCTGAACAATGTGGTAATGCAATTATTGATTATGTAGGTAAATTTAAAAATGAAGCAATATTTGATTCAAGGAATAACTTCAATATGTATATTGGAAGCGCTGTTCCTGGTTTTAAGAAAGGAATAACTTATATTGGTGAAGGAGGAGAGATTGAATTATTCATCCCACCTTCATTGGCTTATGGCAATGATGATTATAATAGCATACCCGGCGGATCAACATTGATTTTTAAAATTAAAGTTAGATCTGTAATAATAGAATAATCATCTAAATTACTAAAAACAAAAGTTTATTATTTAAAACACTAAGAATTAAAATGAGAAAATACCTTTTATTCATAATTATCTTGACATTTCCTTTTCTTAACAGCTGTGGCAAGAAAGATATTTGTGAAGAAGTTCCTACTTTACATCCAACACAAGAGGAACTAGATAACTTAAAAACATTTGTTGAGGCAATTGATAGTAATGCCATTTTTGACCCTAGAGGTTTTTATTATAGAATTGTAAAACCCGGTACACCAAACAAACCTGGTATTTGCTCTGACATTTATGCACGTTATGAATGTTCAGATGGAGAAGACAAAGTTTATTACCCTGCTTCTGGTGGTTCTGAGAAAATAGTTATCGATTTATCATACCAAATTTATGCATGGAGATATGCATTTCCAATGATTGGTATGGATGGAGAAATTATTATTTATGTACCACCTACTTTAAGAGATGGTAGCGATCGCATTAAAGCATCCTTTCACAATACAGGATTACAATCAGTACCTATAGATGCAAATGTGGTGTATAAACTTTCATTAATTAAATGGAATTAATATTCTAAAAACAATGAATGACTATCTCAGAGAAGAAAACTTGTCCTAAATGTAATAATGATTTTGAATGCCAAAATGTAAACATCAATGATTGTCATTGCAGTCAAGTAATTATAAATGAAGAGATGTCGAAATACCTTCATGAAAACTATAAAGATTGTTTATGTAACCACTGTCTGTTGGCTATAAATAAAATATTAAAAAATAAGGTTGAATGATTCAACCTTATTTTTTTTAATAAAAATTCAAAATTCTTTTATAAAAATTCTAGACGACTCAGCTTACTATAATAAGCTATAATACAAACTGACAAACATGACAAAAATTAAGTTAGGTAATAATCCGATAATTCAAATTGGGAAGCCACAGAATAATGTCAATACTGTCTTTTAATATTTTCAAAACAAAGCTTTCGTCATAAAACCAAAGACACTGCCCATAAATTGACATAATTTATGACAAAATTGCACAATATTTAAGATTGGCAAAAAAATTGAAGTAAGAATAGTAAAACAATAAAAAAGAATTAGAAAATAAATATTATGGGAAAAATTATAGGTATCGATTTAGGAACAACAAACTCATGTGTTTCCGTAATGGAAGGAAATGAACCAGTTGTTATTGCAAACGACGAAGGCCGTCGTACCACTCCATCAGTTGTGGCTTTTTTGAAAAACGGAGAACGTAAAGTTGGAGATCCTGCAAAACGCCAGGCTATCACTAACCCTGTAAATACCGTGAGCTCTATTAAACGTTTTATGGGTCGTCGTTTTGACGAAATCGGAAACGAGATAGAACACAATGCCTACAAAGTTGTAAAAGGTGATAATAACACGCCGAGAGTGGATATTGATGGAAGACTTTATACTCCTCAGGAAATTTCAGCAATGATTCTTCAAAAAATGAAAAAGACTGCAGAAGATTTCTTGGGTCAAGATGTTACTGAAGCAGTTATTACTGTTCCGGCTTATTTTAATGATGCACAACGTCAAGCTACTAAAGAAGCTGGTGAAATTGCAGGATTAACCGTTAAAAGAATTATTAATGAGCCAACAGCTGCTGCCTTGGCTTACGGATTAGAAAAGAAAAATGATAGTAAAATTGTAGTATTTGACCTTGGTGGTGGAACTTTTGACGTTTCTATCCTTGAATTAGGAGATGGCGTTTTTGAAGTAAAATCAACTAATGGTGATACCCATCTTGGTGGTGATGATTTTGATAAAATGATCATGGATTGGCTTTCTAGTGAATTTAGAAAAGACCACCCTACCATTGACTTACATAAAGATCCAATGGCTTGGCAACGTCTAAAAGAAGCAGCTGAAAAAGCAAAAGTTGAATTATCTTCTTCTCAAGAGACAGAAATCAACCTACCTTATATTACTGCAATTGACGGAGCACCACAACACTTAGTGGTAAAATTAAGTCGTGCTAAATTTGAACAATTAACTGATAGTCTTGTTGAACGTACTTTAGAACCTTGCCGTAAAGCATTGAAAGATGCAGGTATGGATAAAAGTGAAATTGATGAAGTAATTTTAGTTGGTGGTTCTACACGTATCCCTAAAATTCAGGAAGTAGTAGAACAATTCTTCGGGAAAAAACCTAATAAATCAGTTAACCCTGATGAAGTAATAGCAGTAGGTGCTGCTATTCAAGGTGGTGTATTAACTGGGGAAGTAAAAGATGTTTTATTACTTGACGTTACACCATTATCTTTAGGTATTGAAACTTTTGGTGGTGTGATGACTAAATTAATCGAATCTAACACAACTATCCCTACCAAGAAGTCTGAGACTTTTTCTACCGCTAGTGATAACCAACCAAGTGTTGAAATTAATGTAGTTCAAGGTGAGCGTCCAATGGCTAATCAAAACAAATCTTTAGGAAAATTTGTGCTTAATGATATTCCATCTGCACCAAGAGGTGTTCCTCAAATCGAAGTAATATTTGATATTGATGCGAATGGTATATTAAATGTAACTGCGAAAGATAAAGGTACAGGTAAACAACAAAACATCCGTATTGAAGCAGGTTCTGGTTTAAGCAAGGATGAAATCGAAAGAATGAAAAACGATGCTAAAGCAAATGAAGAAGCGGATCAACAAGTACGCGAACGTGTTGAGAAACTAAATATGGCTGATGGCTTAATTTTTAATTCTGAAAAACAATTAAAAGAATATGGAGACAAAGTTCCAGCTGATAAAAAAGCAACTATTGAATCTGCTTTGAATGAGCTAAAAGAAGCACATAAAGCAGAAAACATAGCAGAAATTGATGCCATAGTTGAAAAATTAAATGCTGCTTGGAATGCTGCCAGCGAAGATATCTACGCTCAAGGGCAACAAGAAGCAGGACAAGAAGCAAATCAGGAAGCCAATACAGCAACCGGAGACGATAATGTTGCCGATGCAGATTTTGAAGAGGTGAAATAATCAAAACTATAGATTATATCAAAAAGGGAGACATTCATTGTTTCCCTTTTTGCATTAATAAATTTTAATTTTTATTTGTATTGTATTAGTTCAACATTCATTTATAATGCTCTATTTTTGCAATAATATGTATACAAGAAATATCCTTACAACTTTACTGATTTGTATTTTACCTTTAATTTCTTTAAAGGCACAACCCTCTTTAACGTCTCCTGAATTATTACAAAGTATTAAAGAGGCAACAGAGGCTACAAATAGGGGAGATTATAATAATGCCATTGCCTTATACAATTATGCTATTCGACTAAGTCCTGATAATGTTCCATTAAGAAGAGATTTGGCTTATTGCTATTTTTTGAAGAAAGACTATGACAATGCTAATGAAGTATTAAAGCCTATTTTAAATTCTGAGTCTGCAGATCCTCAAACCTATCAGTTAGCTGCAGGAATTGAACAGGCTAAAGGTAAAAAATCTAAAGCAAAAAACATTCTCAATTCAGGATTGAAAAAATTTCCAAGTTCAGGATTGCTTTATAATGCTAAAGGCAACGTTTTAATAGTAGGAGCCAAAAAATCAAATGCTGCAATTAAAGAATGGGAGAAAGGCATTCTAGTTGAACCTAATTATCCAGCAAATTATTTTAATATTGCCAGAACACTTTCCCAAGAAGGCAATTATCTTTGGACAATAATATATGCAGAGAAATATATAAACCTAGACAATCAAGGTCAAAAAGCTGTGGATATGAGGAAGTTATTATTAGATGCTTATAAAAATATTTTTACCACGCATCAAAGTATTACTCTTCCAAAATTCAAGCAAAAAGCTGAAAGACAACAAGAGCTTAGTTTTGAACAATCTGTTCTTGACGGTTTATTAACAAATATAAGTACCGTTTCAGACGGATACACAACTGATAATATCAGTATGTTACGTACCCGTTTTTTAATTTATTGGAATAATCATTTTGCTCAAAAATTTCCAGAATCTATTTTCAGTTACCAAACTCAAATTTTAAAAGAAGGATATTATAACGCATATAATCAATCGATTTTTGGTGCCGTTAGTGATTCTCAAGAATTCAGTATTTGGTTAAATCAATTTAAAGAAGATTTTCAAAAGTTTGAAATATGGAAAGAAAAAAATAAATACATTCCTTCCTATTCAGATCAAAACATCAAAATGTAATTTTATTGAACGCTATTAATCAAACCTGAATTTAAGCGTTATTCCAATGAATTTGCAGATTTGTTTCTAATTATTATCTTTCCGATTCTGAAAATCGGCATAAAAAAATTTCAAGTTAAAAACACTCGTTTAATGAACTTTGGGTAGGATAGATAAACCAAACAGCAGATTTTTATAAACATAAAACTGTATGGAAAGCTGATGGCAGGAATCTTACATTTTCTCTCTTGGAAGAAGATTCTTATATTAAGCACCAGCCTCCTTCATTACTTCAAATTTCAATCTTTATTTTAGCTTTTCTGGGTATTCCTTTTGGGAAATTTTACATTTCCAATAACAGTGATACAACCGGAGCGGGCGATATAATGCTAAACATTCAATCCGTAGAAAAAACCCAAATACCTAAACCTGAACGCAGTATTTTATAAAATATCAATTCATTCATTAATAAAATTTCATAGAATAAAAACATAAAATATTGACAACAGAATTAGAAGCGGTAATAAATAATTTGATTTATTCAATTTTTGTTTTCAATACAGAAGAAATTAAATTCATTGAAGATCAAAAGGCTGAAAGCCTTTAATATTTCAACTCAATGGCAACGCCTTGGGTTTACAACAAAGCTAAAAAACAATACAACGCCCTGAAAGGGCAATATAACATTAGGTCCAAAGATAATTATCATCATAATCAATCTCATATTCCTCTAAAAACTTTTTGTATTCCTCTTGAAAGGAAACGACTTTATGATGCTCTTTCTGATTATCAATATAACGCTCAACTTTTCCTACAACCGATTGACTAACTGAATAACCAGCATACCCACCTTGCCAAGCGAAATCATGATATTTTTCGCCTTTTGTTTTTATCCATCGACTACTGTTTCGTTTTATTTCTTCTACAAATTTTGACAAAGCTATATTTTTAGACATTATGGATAAAACATGAATATGATTTTGTGTTCCGTTTATTTTTATTGGAAACGACCCATTTGCCTTAATCACACCACCAATGTAGGCATATAATTCAGCTTCTATATCTACATCAATTAAATTCTGATTATATTTTGTATGAAAGATGATGTGGACATATAATTTTGATAATGATTGTGCCATATTCTTTTTTGCAAATTTATTATTTATATTGGGTTTTTAACCCGTAAAAATTGGATGATCTATATTTTTATAGCCCAAGGCTATGCCATTGGGCTTGAATATTTTCGGCTTTCAGCCGAAACACATTCCTCTTCAATAAATCTATTAACCTATTTGATAGATTGTACATTTCACATATCAATTATTGTATGATTTCATATTTTGTATTTATAATAATTTTTTAATTTGCCTTGAATAGTTTCGGATTTCAGCCTAAACACATTACCCTTCAATAAATTCATCAACCTATTTGATAGATTGTATATTTCACATATCAATTATTGTATGATTTTGTATTTCTAATAATTTTTTAATTAGTTGCTAGATTTAAGTTTAAAAAATTAAAACTACAGGTTAATTTCATAACTTAAATCCCGTTTTCAATGCAGAAGAAATTAAATTCATTGAAGATCAAAAGGCTGAAAGCCTTTAATATTTCAACTCAATGGCAACGCCTTGAGTTTACAACAGAGCTAAAAAACAATACAACGCCCTGAAAGGGCAAAATAACCTTAGGTCCAAAGATAATTATCATCATAATCAATCTCATATTCCTCTAAAAACTTTTTGTATTCCTCTTGAAAGGAAACGACTTTATGATGCTCTTTCTGATTATCAATACAACGCTCAACTTTTCCTATAACCGATTGACTAACTGAAGAAGAAGTATAAAAACTTTGATTTCAATTAGTTGTGAATTGAAGTTTTTGGTAGGTCTTTTCTACTTCAATAGTTGGGCAGAGATTTACAAAAGTTTGCAAAAGTACCATGAACAGAGTTTTAAGATATTGGTTGGGTTTGCAAGAATTTCAACACGCCGGAAGTATTGTTGAATACGCTGAAAAATTGGACGAAAAATTTTCAAATGTTGAAGTGTTTCAAAACTATCGCGTTTCACTTGGTTTTGCATTGAATTATAAAGAAATGGATACGGAAGAATTCTAAAATCAAATCGTTTTCTTTGTAAAGATGATTGAAAAGGACGGATTGTAGATACCTAAAACAGAAAATCCTAATTATGCAAAACTATATCTTTTCTATCCTAATAAAGATTAGAAGGAAAAACAAAGTATGGAGGGGCAGTTTCAAGATTATCGAAGTGGCATTATAAGTTGGTATTACAAATACTGAAGAAGGTAGAGGCTTTGAAGTTATAGCAATACACATGAAGCTCATTTTTCTCCGAAATTAATTTACTACCGACCATAAAAACATTCTGTAACAAATCCAAACGACGTCTTCGAATTATAACCAAGCGGATAATCCGTTTAATTTTATTAGGTAATCGTTAAGTTTGAGCTTTTATTTTGTATAAGTCAATAGGTAAATTAACAATCATCATTATTTTATAATAATGCTCTCCTTATTGCATCGAGCCTTCCGATCTATTTAAACCTTGCTGAAAGCCCTACAGTCAAAACACCTTGAAATCCCGAGCCTACTTCTGCAAAAAAAGCAATATCTCGACCTACTCTTACACCAATAAAGTTATATTGACCAGCGGGAAAAATTGCAGTTTCATTTTTTAAAGTTGAAAACTTTCTCATTGTTCCAAAACCAATTCCTAATAAATAATTAGAATACAGGCTTACTTTTTCTCTATTTAACCAATTAGCTTTAATTTTTATCATAGGAGTAATTAATTGGAAATTCCCTCTTTCTTCAATTCCGGCAGCATTTATAGTCCTGAGTGATCGTTGATAATAATTTATTTGTCCTCCAATTGAAAAATACTTTCCAGTAAAATAATCTACACCCATACTTCCACTCAATAAATCAGTGGTTATTAGATTGAAATTAGACGGATAGTTAAAGCCACTAAAATATTCGGAAAGAACAATCTGAAGTGGCCCAAACCCAATTCCAGCATAAGTTTCCGTAATACCTTTATTATTTATGCTTTGTGCCTTAGCACCAAATGCAGATAGAAATATAGCAAAAAATACAATTTTTCTCATATAACTTTTTTAAGATGGTAATTTATTAATTAAATTTATACAAACACATCAGGATCAGGACCCATACGCTTATTTTGATCTAAAGCATCAATCGCTGCCATATCCTGAGCTTTTATTTCAAAATCCAATATGGCTGCATTCTCTCTAATTCTATCAGCATGAATACTTTTTGGAATGACTACAATATCATTTTGGATATTCCATCTCAAGACAATTTGGGCTATACTTTTACCATATTGCTCCGCTAACTTTTCTAATAATGGAATTTTAAAAATATCTCCTTGCATCAAAGGACTCCAAGCTTCAAATTGAATGTTTTCTTTTTTACAAAATTGCTGTAAATTTTTTTGTACTAAATATGGATGATGCTCAAGCTGGTTTACCATAGGTTTTATGCTTGAATGAACTAATAAATCATCTAAATGATGTTTCAAAAAATTACTTACTCCAATTGCTTTGACTGCACCTTGATCATATAAATATTCCAAAGCTTTCCAGGTTTCTAAATACATTCCTGATACAGGCCAATGCACTAAATACAAATCAATATATTCAATATTTAGTTTTTTTAAACTGATATCAAAAGCGCTTAATGTTTGTTCATAACCTTGATCATCATTCCAAACTTTGGTGGTGACAAAAACATCCTTTCTATCAATACTACTTTCTTTTATAGCTTGACCAACCCCTTCTTCATTTTCATAAAAAGAAGCAGTATCAAAATGTCGATAGCCACAATCCATTGCAGTGTGCATTGCTATGTTTAAGGCTTTGCCTACTCCAGATTTCCAAACACCTAGACCTAATTGTGGCATTTTAACACCATTAGAAAGCAATACTTCATTCATTCTCAATCTATTTTTATAATTTTATTTTAAACAATTACTCTTTCAATAAGGTTTTCGCCATAGGCATAAGGTAGATAAGCTAAAGAAGGAACAGGCTTTGTAATAATCAAACTTGCTTTTTTACCGGGAGTAATACTTCCCATTTGCTCTTCAATTTCCATAGCAGCTGCACCATTAATTGTCTGTGCATTTACCACCTCTTCAGGTGTCATTTTCAATTGAGTACAAGCAATGCTCATCAAAAGATTCATATTGCCTGAAGGACAACTCCCTGGATTAAAATCAGATGCAAGACAAACCGGCAAATCAGCATCTATCAACATTCTCGCTGGCTGATAATGCATTCCCAAAAAGAAAGCGGCACCTGGTAATAATGTAGGAATAGTATGACTATTTGATAAAGCATCTACTTCTTCCTGACCCATACTTTCTAAATGATCAACACTTACAGCATCATGCTTAACACCTACTTGAACTCCTCCAGAACGATGTAATTGATTCGCATGAATTTTCGGTTTCAGCCCATATTTCCAACCAGCTTCTAATAATTGTTCGGTATCTGACACAGAGAAAAAACCCTCTTCACAAAAAACATCCATATAATCTGCTAAACCTTCATCTGCAACTTTTGGTAGCATTTCATTAATAATCAAGTCTATATATCCTTGATGGTTATCTTTATATTCTGGAGGATATGCATGAGCAGCTAAAAAACTGGCTTTTATAGGAATATGATCATAATGCTCTTTTAATTTTTGAATAACTTTCAGCATTTTTAACTCCGCTGCTGTATTTAATCCATATCCACTTTTAACTTCTATAGCTCCAGTACCTAATGCAATAAGTTTTTCAAGACGTTCAGCAGCAGCATCAAATAAATCCTCCTCAGTTGCAACCCCCAATTTTCTTGCGGAATTTAAAATCCCTCCTCCTTTTGCAGCAATCTCAGCATAGGAAAGTCCATTAATTTTATCCACAAATTCTTGCTCTCTGGAAGTTGCAAAAACGAGATGGGTATGACTATCTATCCAACTGGGTAATACTAGCTTTCCACTAGCATCCATGGTTTCACTAAATTGTAGCAATGGAAGTTCATCCATTTTCCCAAAGGAATGAATTAGTCCATCTTCAATGATCAAGAAAGCATTATTAATATGAGGAAGTTCTTTCATCTCTAAACCATTCACTCTTAACACACTATTCTTTCTTGTTTGAAAAAGAGTCTTTATATTTGCAATTAAACTTAACATACTAATTATAATTATTTAAAAATACATTGAAATTTCACCAACTTTTATTACTTTTATCATGTCTATCTATTCAATAGACGAAAATTTTAAGTGAAATTAGATAAAAATATGAAATTAATAAAAACATTTTTTACTTGTAGCCTAGTATTTAGCTCTTTTGCGATGGTTAATGCACAACAGTATAACAATACTGTTTTGGCTGCTAAGGCTACCCAATTTACTCAAGAAGTTGAGAGTAATTGTCCTCAATTTATTAATCAGGATCATATAAATGTGAACCAACAAATGCTTTCAAGAGTTGAAATTAAACAACAAAATTATCAAGTAAATGAAGGTTACACCTTAATGTCTTCAGTGCTATTGAAAGACAAGTGTAATCCTTACCTTCAAAGAGATGAACTTAATTTTGATGCTAACACCTTTAACCCTTTGAAGTATTTTTTCAACTTTACTGTCGGTATTAGTACTACTTATAGAGTAGATAACACAAACTATATTATTGTAATACACCCATAATTAATCAACGAAAATTATTTAAAATGAATTTTAATAAAATATACAAAAAGTCAAAATTATCTTTCCTAGGACTGGGGATGGTACTTGCTTTATGGATATCTGGATTTACAAGTTATGCCCAAGGGCCTGGTGTGATTCCTGATGGAACCTCATGTATTACAGCATTACCATTCTGTACAGATACAGTCTATAATTTCCCTAATAGTACAAATGCACCTACAGCTCCTGCTGGATATAGTTATGCATGTTTAGCATCTCGTCCCAATCCAGTATGGTATTACATGAAAATTGGGAACCCAGGTACACTTCAAATTACCGTAAACCAATTAAGTTTAGGTGGAACTGGATTGGATGTAGATTTTGCAATGTGGGGTCCTTTTGCTTCTTTAAATGATGGCTGTGCGGCAATTACTGGTCTGGCAGCTCCTATCCAAAGTAGTTATAGTAATTCTACACAAGAAATTGTTGGAATTGGATTACCTGGAGGTGTAGGTGGAGGTGCAGGATGTATGACAACACCACCTGCTGCACTTACTGGTCAATATTATATACTATTATTAACCAATTATAGCAATCAACCTGGAAGTATTCAATTCTCAAAAACTGCTGGAACTGCTACTACAGACTGCTCTATCTTAACTTGTGGTATAACATTGGATAGTAACGCTCCTATTTGTCAAGGAGATAGCCTTAGACTATTTTTAGATAATAGTAATGATTCACAATATGTATATAATTACTACTGGGAAGGAACTGGTGGTTTAACCTCAACTGATAAGAATCCAGTATTTGGAGGTTTAAATTTTGGCACCTATAACTTCACTGTGAATGCTGTTACTCAGTTGCAAAATGGTAATTATGACACTTGTACCGAACAAATTCAAATTGAAATTAACCCTTCTTATAATAAGACAATCGTTGAATATATTTGTGAAGGAGACTCTTTACTTTGGTATGATAAACATATAAAAGTGTCTGGTGATTATGATAGCCTCTTTCATACCGCTGAAGGATGTGATAGTCTGGTCACTACAGTATTAAATGTAATGCCTAGACCAACGAGTATTCAAATGCTAGATTCAATAATAGCTTGTCAATACGATTCTGTTGCAATTGAAACAAATGCTTTACCACCAAATAGCTCCTATACTTATAGCTGGACTCCAGATATAAATTTAAATAGAACAGACAATCCTAATGTTTGGTTCTATGCAGATGAAAGTAGAGATTATCAACTGACTGTAACGAATACTGTAGATGGAATACCTTGTAGCATATCCAAAAGAATTAGTATCATTGTCAATCCGGGAGATTTCCTAATAGCTCCTTTAACAGATACTGGTATTTGTCCTGGCGAAAAAGCACAATTTGTAACTTCTGGTGCATCAAAATATCAATGGACACCTGCTATTTATTTGGATAATCCTAATGTGGCTAACCCAATCATAACTGCAGAAACAAGTACAAAATATCGTTTAATTGGTACAAGTGATAAAGGTTGTACAGATACTATATTCTTCAATGTTGAGGTTTACCCGGCACCTGTTCTAGGTCTTCCTGATTTTGTAAATATATACCCTGGAGAGCGTTATCAAATCACTCCAAATACGAATGCATTATTCTTTAAATGGTATCCAAATTCCGGATTGAGCAATGAAAATGCGAGTAATCCAGTTGCAAGTCCTATAAAAGATACCAGATACTTTGTAACTGCAAAAACAGAGGAAGGTTGTAGTATTTATGATTCTGTTGATTTCTTTGTAAAAGAAACAGTATTGGATATGCCAAATGCATTCAATCCTAATACCGGATCCTTTAAAGTAAGCATCAGAGGTATCGCAAATATTCAATCATTTGAAATCTATAATAGATGGGGTACAAAGATTTTTGAAACCACAGATATTAATGAAGGCTGGGATGGCTCATACTTAGGAGCCGCTCAACCAATGGGTGTATATATTTATCAAATAAAAGCAAAAACCATAGAAGGTCGTCCTTTCAAGAAGACTGGAAACGTCACGCTGATAAGGTAACAAACAATAAGATTACAATACAAACAGTAGTAAGGTCAATCTTACTACTGTTTTTTTTACTATTAAATTCTTTTGGAAAAACAAACAGAAAAAGAAACAATAAATTTTAAAATTCTAGAATTAAACACCATGAATCATACAAGAAGATTTATTTCAGTAAAATAAAGTTCTTTGGTGGTATATTCGTTTCTTAAGTTTTCAGCATTCTTAAAAAAATTAACCCTTTAATAATGAAATTTATATTTTCTACTCTAATTTGTACACTTTTTTTTATCCCTACCTTACTGGTTGCTCAGGAAAATCAACAGATTTATTATGAAAATGGAATAAAGAAAGAAGAAGGAATAAATAATAAAGATGGTAAAAAGGCTGGAGCATGGAAACAGTATTACGAGAGTGGAACATTAAAAACGATAGGCTTTTATATTAATGATAAATTAGAAGGCGAAAGAAAAACCTACTTTGAAAATGGGAATATAAAAGAAATTGGAAAATATAAAAATGGGAAAGCGATTGGGAAATGGATGAAATATTATGAAACAGGAGAACTTTTTATCAAAGCATTTCTTGTCAAAGGAAAGAGCCAAGGAACATGGAGAGAATATTATAAAAACAGTCAGTTAAAACTTTCTGGTAAAATGAAACGGGATCTAAAGAAAGGAAAATGGAGACAGTTTTATGAAGGAGGAGCATTAAAGTCAATAGTAAAATATAAAAAGGACAAACGTGTAGGCACGTGGTTACGATTTCATCCCAATGGTCAAGTATTTGATCAAGGGAAGTATGTAAATGGTGTTAAAAACGGAGCATGGACTTTCTTTTATGAAGATGGTACCATTAAAGAAAAAGGATATTTTTCAGATGGTATTCCTGTAGGAATATGGAAAGGTTTTTACAAAAATGGCAAAACACAGCTCATTCGAGATTTTAAAGATGGAAAAGAAAATAGTATCGAGAAAGCCTTTTATGAAAATGGGAATTTAAAACAAGAAGGAGCAATTAAAGACAATAAGGAAACAGGCGAATGGAAGTTTTACTTTGAGAACGGTAATGTTAAAGAAACGGGGAAATATGAAGATGGCAAAAAAACGGGTATTTGGACAATTTACAATGAGGACGGAGAAGAAGCTGTAACTGAAGAATTTTAAGTAAATGTATGAGTCTTTAAACTCTTTTATTAAACCCTATATCAGTTATTTGAAAAACGACTATTGGTAAAACATCATCGAGAACTCATGTGGGTATGGTTTCACTATCAGAAAATTTCTATTTACAATATGCTTAAAGATTAATCGTATAAACCCTTTTCCATTGATGCAATAAACTTATAGGCAAGAAGCGGTCAATTCAGACACCATATTAGCATCTAATTGTTTTGCTTTTATTAAGTCATAGCAATAATCAGGTTGATTACTCAACCATTTAATTTGTCCTCTTATTAAATACGCCATTGCAAAATTGGGCTGCTTCCTTATTAATTCATCACAAATTTGAAGTGCTTTATTAATTGTTTGTTCATTCACTTTCGATTTTGAAGTACTGGTTTTATCCCAAGAAAACAAGTTCATATTATTGTATCCTATACTAGTCTTTTGATAACGAACCAAGTCGGGTTTATCCAACTCTGAATTAATCATTATCGCTACTTTTAACATTTTTGCTTCTGGATGATCTGGAATGGTAATCAAAATCTTATCTAAAACGATAGCGGCTTCTTTAAACTGTAAATTTTGAAGCAAAATCTTTGCTTTCAATATTTCAAACATATCTATTCCCATGGGAACGATATTTTCTTTATAATTTGAAGAAGGAAATTCATACAAAGCAGAATCAATAGTGACCAATGCAGATGACGAATTTCCAAGGAAATAATAGCATTCTGAAATGTTATAAAGATTCATCGCATATACTGCTTTTAGAAACACTTCTTTATCCTTTTCTGAGTAATGTTCATATTTGGAGCTCAATTCCAATTCATTTTTATAATTACTGAAATATTGATTGGAAAAGCGATAATTTTCAATTGCCGATTCTAATTGATTCAACCTTAATAGGGCGTTTGCTTTAAAAGAATAAATCATTGAATTGTTTTTGAAATGTTTCAATCCTTCATCATAAAAATAAATGGCTTCATTAAATTTTTCATGATTGAATTTGGCAATGCCTCTTTGATAATAATAAGAGGCTTTTTCAATATTGCAGAAATCCTCCATTTGAAGAATATGATTCTTTTTAAATACTTCATCATAGGTATTAGATTTGGAAAATAAATCCTTTGCTATAGCATAGTCAGAACAAGCCTCATCCATTGCTTCTTTGTGATATTTAGCAAGACCTCTCAAACGGTAAGCCATTGGGTTTTTAGGGTCTAATTCAACGAGTTTATTATAATCTGAAATAGCCGAATCAAGTTTATTTTGTTGAAAATATAATTGACCTCTGTGGTGGTATAAAACTGCTTCTTCAGGACTTTGTAAAATGAATTTATTCAGCAAATTCATTGCTTCCTCATATTGGTCTGTTTGTATGTACAAATTACAGAGTAAATCTATTCCATCAATGAAATTAGGCTTATGGTTTAAACATTTTTCTATTGCAGTAATAGCATTTAACACTCTACCAGTTGTTACCATAAATACGGCCTTTTGATAATAGGAGCCATAGTAGCTTGTATCGATTTGGATAGCATATTGCAAATCCTCTTCTGCATCAATTTTGTTGTTTAGTGATAAATATATTTGTGATCTCAATAAATAATAGCTGATTTTTTTATCATTAATCGATAGGGCTTTATTAATTTGTTTTAAAGCTTCTTTAAAATTATTTTTATTATTTGCAATATGTGCATAACCAAAATAGCAAGAATTACATTCCGAATTAATTGCTAAAGCTTTATCAAAATAACCCACTGCATTTACATCCTCACCTTCGATTAAGTAGGCTATTCCAAGTCTTTGCAGCACTTCAAAATTATTAGGAAATTTTTTATTTTCTTGATTATAAAAATGGATTAGTTTGCTATTTTGAAATCGTAAAGAATCATCCATTTTATTGTACCATACCGTATCTTGAGCAAAGGATGATGTAAAAGAGAAAAGCAGTAAAAAGAGAAGCCTAATAATTTTCATAATTACAAATAGGTAGTGTTTTTAGAAGCAAAAAGCTAAATTAACAATAAAAAGATACTGTACAAAAGATACCTTACAAATAAGTGTGTAAAATTCAAAAATTGAGGATTTTTATTTTTGAAATAAAAAATGGATAGCTTTTTCAAGCTATCCATTTGCAAGTAGGGAAGACAGGGTTCGAACCTGCGACCCCCTGGTCCCAAACCAGGTGCGCTACCGGACTGCGCCACTTCCCTATAAAAAACACTTGCGGTGAGGGGGGGATTCGAACCCCCGGTACAGTCACCCGTACGACAGTTTAGCAAACTGTTGATTTCAGCCACTCATCCACCTCACCCAAGATTATTTTTCAAATACCTACCTCCTAAAAGGTGTGCAAAGATAATAGAATATTTTCTAAAAAACCAAATTAAATTTTAAATAGTTTTAAAAAGATTCTTTTCATCTATTTACATGATTGCTAACTGTATTTTATGTTGAATTTCTAAAAATGAAGTCTTATAATCTTCATCAGTATTTAGGAAATCTTCTACTTTTTGAATAGAGTGAATTACTGTAGTGTGATCTCTCTTTCCATAATAATTACCAATAGCTTTTAGCGAATTTTTTGTAAATTTCTTGGTCAAGTACATAGCAATTTGTCGCGCATTGACAATATCACCCAATCTTGATTTTGATTGCAATTTTTCAAAATCAATATGGAAATAATCACAAACCATTCTTTGAATTTCAGCAAGATCAATTTCTTTCTCAGAAGTTTTTATTAAATTCTTCACTACCCTCTTTGCCATTTCGAGATCAATCTCTTTTTTCAATAAAGTTGATTGAGCCAAGATAGAGATTACAGCACCTTTTAAATCTCTAATATTATCTTGTACATTATATGCGATATATTGTGCTACTTCATCAGATAATTCTGTGCCTTCATTTCTCATAATCGCACTCAAAATTGTTTTACGAGTCTCAAAGTCGGGTTGTTGCATTTCGGCAATTAATCCCCATCTAAATCGGCTTAATAATCTTTCTTGCATTCCTTCTAGATTAACTGGAGGGGTATCGCTTGTCAATACAATTTGTTTACCAGTTTGATGCAAGTGATTAAAAATAGCAAATAAAGCATCTTGAGCTTTAGGTGCATTTGTAAAAATATGAATATCGTCCAAAAGTAAAACGTCTATTAATTGATAAAAATTAATAAAATCTCCTACTTCTCTGTTTCTTGAATGTTCTATATATTGATTAATAAACTTTTCTGCGCTTACATATAATACTGTTTTCTGAGGATGCAATTTTCTAACTTGGTTGCCTGCAGCTTGTAATATATGAGTTTTACCACATCCTGTCCCTCCAAAAATCATTAAAGGGTTAAAGGATGTTTTTCCTGGATTTTGAGCAACGGTTAATGCTGAACTTCTACAAAGTGCATTACAACTACCCTCAACAAAATTTTCGAAGCTTAATGAAGTATTCAATTGCGGATCTATTTCAAAACGCTTCATTCCCGGAATTACAAAAGGATTTTTAATCTTACTTGGATCCTCAAGTACAAGTGGCATATCAATATAATTTTCTCCTCTCTTCGCCTTTGCTTGTTGACTAGCGGGCAATTGCATAGTCGCTGGCGATTTATGAGCAGAATTATTTTCCATTTGAATTCTATAGGCTAATTGAGCATTTTTTCCTAGAACTCTCTTAATTGTTTTTGCTAACAATTCCACATAATGCTCTTCTAGCCACTCATAAAAGAATTGACTAGGTACCTGAATCGTTAGTACTCCATTTTGTAGGCTTACAGCTTTAATAGGTGAAAACCATGTTTGAAACGCACGATTATTAACATTATCCTCTATAATTCTTACACACTGTTCCCAAGCCACTATTGCGGCCTCTAAATATTCATCTTTTATTCCCTTAGGTTCACTTTGGTTCATTAATAAAAAAAATTTTATTTTTTCAATAAATTAGATGCTAGTTAAAAAAATCACATTCAAACAATTTTTGAAAAAATGACTTCTAAGAAGAAAAGTAAAAAATATGCCTTCCTTTAATTTTCAATTCTTGATTCAAAATTCATAACATTTTGTGTAAAAAAAAAGTTTTTTGTTCTTGTTTATTTGCTCAGAATTACAGTATTGGATCTTACGTGTTTTATTTTTTTCTTTTGACTAAAATTAAAATCAATTCGTCCTAATCTTAGCCCTCCCCAACCCATTTGATTAATAATAACTCTTTTTCCCACTCTATTACTCTTAATCACAGGCTCATCTAAAAAAGTATGGGTATGTCCTCCAATAATCAAATCTATATCCTGAGTGTTTTCTGCCAAAACAATATCACTTACTTTACCACTAAAATACCTGAAACCCAAGTGTGACAAGCATATCACCATATCACACTGTTCTTCATTTTTCAATTTACTTACAATATCTATAGCCGTATTTATCGGATCATTATACCAAATACCATTATAGTTTTCTTTGGATACTAGCCCATACAACTGTATACCCAATCCAAATATACCAATTTTTACTGCACCTTTCTTAAGAACAATATAAGGTTTTATTTTATTATTTAAACCAGATCTACGAAAATCATAATTAGAAACTACAAATGGGAATTTTGCATGTGGCATTTGTTTTAAAAATCCATCAACGCCTAAGTCAAAATCATGGTTACCCAAAGTAGCACAATCATAGCCCATCAGACTCATAGCTTTCAATTCTGGTTCGCCTTTATATTCATTAAAATAGGGAGTTCCCTGAAAAATATCTCCAGCATCTAATAATAATACATGCTGTTCCTCTTTACGAATTTGTTCAATTACACTCGCTCTTGCAGCTATGCCACCTTGACCAGGATAGTTCTTATCATCCAGAGGAAATGGTTCTAATCTGGAATGGGTGTCATTGGTATGCAAAACAGTTATACGATAATCAGATGCAGCAAATGCTTCAAATGGAAATGCGTTTAAAGAAAGCAAGCTCCCTCCTACAAATATTGTTTTTATAAAAGCTCTTCTATTCTGCATATACCACTCTGTTTTCAATTTTAGGATAAATGCCACTGTCTTTCTTCGAATCATTAACTATTTTCTCAATTAAAGCATCTCTTAAAAAAACACTATACGGATATTGTTTTAATTTTACTAAAAAATAACAATCATCACCTCCATTTGCAATATAATCTGAAGTAACCAATTTATAAGTTTGATTATCCTTTATTGCCAATCCATTCACTTTAATGTCGTTCGCTTTTCCTGCTTCAATTACATAGGAGGCTCCTGCGATTGGCCATCCTTTCAATTTGGCCATATGATTACAAAACTGCCTCAATACATCACCCGGAATATCGATAATAGTCAACATATTATCAAAGGGCATAATCTCATAAACCCTTCCTCGAGTAATACTCCCTTTAGGAACATATGGTATTCTTAAACCGCCATAATTTACTACTGAGATAGAAACCAAATTATCCAATCTTTTTCCAGCTTCCAACTGAGCATCCGCTGCAAAATTACCTAATGTGCTTTCTGGTTGTGATTTCGAAAGAGGTATTTGGGTAATACCAATTACTTGATCCATAACACTATCCAAACTGGTTTTGTAATAATTTAAGAAATCCACTATTTCCATTTCATGCGGTATCGTATCTTTAATAGCTACAAAACTCGTTTTATAACTTGTAATTCCGTAATGTTTAGGACTACAAGCACTAAACATTAAGGTTATTAAAAGATATTGGAAATACTTAAACCACATAAAATTTAATGTACTAATTTAAGCATTAAAGTTAAATAAAAAAATGAATATTATCTTAAACAAATTTTCAGACAATTTTGTACTTTCATATTTTAATCGTTCAAAGAAACCAAAACTTAAATCTTAATACTTGAAACTTAAATATTTGCATTAAAACCGATTAATAAATAACCAAATAGTACAAATAATCAGTTTAACTTTGTAATTACAATTACAATTGTATTTAGGAATCAACACAAGAAAAAAATCAATGAAAATAACAGAAATTATAAAGAATCTAGATCATCCAACTTTAAGTAATCATTCCTTTATTGATAATGAAATTTCAGAGCTATGTATTGATAGTAGAAAAGTGACCAACGCTGATAATGCTTTATTCTTCGCCTTAAAAGGAGTATTGAAAAGCGGTCAATCATTTATTAATCAGGCATATACAAAAGGGATCAGATTTTTTATTATAGAGGAGGAATTAAATACTTTGAGTTTTCCTGGAGCAGTTTTCATAAAGGTTAGCAATACTTTAAGTGCATTACAGAAAATTGGAAAAACTCACAGAGAACAATTCAATTATCCTGTTATTGGTATCACAGGTAGTAATGGAAAAACAATTGTAAAAGAATGGCTTTATACACTATTATCAGAATGTTTTCCTTATAATGAAAAGGCAGGACCTATTAGAAGTCCTAAGAGTTATAATTCCCAAATCGGGGTTCCATTATCAACATGGTTAATGCAAGCTAATAATACAATAGGTATTTTTGAAGCAGGTATTTCCAAACCTATGGAAATGGAAAAAATAGCAGCTATTATTCAACCGACAATCGGCATATTTACTAATATAGGAGAAGCTCATAATGAAGGTTTTGAAAGCATTGAAGAAAAAATTAAAGAAAAAATTAAATTATTCACTAGCTCAAAACAATTAATTTATTGTAAAGATCATGAAAAAATATGGGCATCTATTTCAAAATGGGCACAACTAAGAATTGAAGCAAATAAACCTATTCAATTATTTAGTTGGTCGACTAAGGATAAAACAGCAAATGTTTTCATTTCCGAAATAAACACTAATGGAGTATACACGAAAGTAAATTTCAACTTTAATCAACAACAGTTTTTCATTGAAATTCCATTTAAGGACAAAGCTTATATAGAGGATGCACTGCATTGTATTGCCTGTATGCTGTTATTAGACACTCCAATAACTATGATCCAACAAGGAGTGGCTAAACTTTTACCTGTGGCCATGAGATTGGAACTGGTTAATGGTATAAATAACTGTACTATAATTAATGATACTTATAATTCTGATTATACATCCTTAAAAATAGCATTGGATTTCCTTAATCAACAAAAAGGTTATGATAAAAAGACAATTATTCTATCTGATATACTTGAGGTAAGACAAGATGATGAAACTTTTTATAATAAAGTAGGAAACTTACTTCAACAAAAGGGGATTAATACTTTAATAGGGATTGGAGATAAAATCAGTAATTGCGAAGAAATGTTCTCTCAATTTCCGAATATTAAACAATCATTCTATAAGGACACCAATGATTTTTTAAACCACTTTCAAGAGCATCAATTTGCAAATGAGATTATTTTAATTAAAGGTGCGCGTTCTTTTGAATTCGAAAAAATAGAACAACTTTTAGAAGAAAAAACGCATAAAACTATTTTAGAGGTTGACTTAACTGCTTTATTGAACAATATTAGAGTGTACAAGTCATTATTGAAACCGGGTGTAAAATTAATGGCAATGGTAAAAGCATTTGCTTATGGAACGGGCAGTATAGAGATTGCAAATGCATTACAATTTGAAGGAGTTGATTATTTAACAGTGGCATATCTTGATGAAGGTATTGCCTTAAGAAAAGCAGGAATCAGTATACCAATTATGGTTATGAGTCCTGAATTCGGAGCCTTTAACCAAATGATTTCATGGAATATAGAACCTGAGATCTTTAGTCTGAATTCCTTAGTACAATTTCTGAATATTGCTAAATCTTTAGGAACTGAACGCTACCCTATTCATCTTAAATTAGATACTGGAATGCATCGTTTAGGTTTTAGTGAGGAAGACTTACCTATAATTATACCACTGCTACAACAATCAAACTCAGTTTCAGTAAAAAGTATTTTTAGTCATTTAGTTGGAAGTGATCGAGTTCAATTTGACGATTTTACAACACAACAAAAACTACGTTATATTAATATGAGTGAACAATTAATGTCGGCATTAGATAATCATCCATTGAGACATTTATGTAACTCAGCTGCTATTTCCAGATTCCCTAATATCCATTTCGATATGGTAAGGTTAGGAATCGGCATGTATGGAATAGACCCGAATCCAGCAGTACAAAAACGTTTAAGCAATGTTGCTACTCTAAAAACAACAATCGCTCAAATAAAAGAAGTCAAAGCTGGCGAAACGATTGGTTATAGTAGAAGGGGAATAGTGGACAAAGACAGCAAAATAGCAACGGTCAGCATTGGTTATGCTGATGGTTATTTCAGAGATTTTGGCAATGGCGTCGCTTACATGCTGGTCAACAATCAGGAGGCAAAAACTTTAGGTTCAATTTGTATGGATATGACTATGATAGACATTACTGGGATTGATAATGCGCAAGCAGGAGATAAAGTAATTGTATTTGGAAAAGATTTGCCAGTTAGTAGGCTAGCGGAATGGGGGAAAACCATTCCTTATGAAATAATCACCTCTATAAGTCAAAGGGTAAAAAGAGTATACTTAAACGAAGAATAAGGAGAATTTTCGATATCAAAAAAGGTTTTAATAAAAAGGTTTTAATGTTCAAAAAAAAAATCACCCTAATGAAAATTTCAGGGTGATTTTTTTTAGAAATATTTGTAAATTAATTTTGAGTAACTGCTCTCATAATTAATTGATATCCTTTTTTATAATCTTGTTCAATATTATAAACCCAATATATCCTTTCTTTAAATACCATTCCATATCCTTTAGCATAAATCTCTTGATAAAAGTTTCTGTCTGCATAAACAGAGTCTCCAGGTTCATTTGTTTTCTCATCTATACCCGTTACAGTAACAGTTTCTTCAAAATAATTATTTCCTGGATCAAAACTTTCTCCTATTTTGCTATATTTAAATTCCCATGGGAACACAGAAGTATTATATTCTGCCATTGCTGGTTCTCTAGGTTCAACAAATGTTAATCCATCCCATGAAGGAGTAGAAGCACCAATAGGGAAAACCATTTTTATTATTTTCGCATTGGTTTGAGTCCATTCCAAACGAGCACCTGTATGGGTTACATGTATTACATCTCTACCCACAAAAGTATCATTACTGGTCACTCTTTGTAAGACATCAATCGCATAACTCAATCTGCCTTCATTATCTCTAAAAGTATCTACTACCTCATACCTCATCTGATAGTTATTATGATAGGTAGTTCTAGAATGATCATCGTATGTAATAGAATCCACATCATAAAGTATATATTTCCCAATTTCTAGAGGGAAATAATCATCAGTTTTTGGCTCTTCTGTTTGTTTAGTACAAGAAGCAAATAATAATGCTCCAGCTGACAAACTCAATAATATTTTTGAAAAAATTTGCATTTTGTCCGTGTAAAATTTAGAATTTGGCACTAAGATAAACCAAAAATTTAAAAACCATAGTATTTTTCCTAAATATTTGAGAAAATGACGCTTTTTACAACCAATAATTCTATTAAAAAGCATCTAGAAAATATTTATCATGCTTTATGATACCAATTTCCTACTCAAGCGATTAAATAAAACCAATTAGGACAACATTTTGCTTATTTGTACTATCATTCATAAAAAATGTTGCAATTTTATTTATCTTTACCAGATATTCTCATTATAAAATAAAAGAGTAAAATGTTTTTAAAAATACAGAAAAACCCTAAAGGAGACATTATATATATTTTCAATGATATTGTTCAACTTTCAGAAATAATTACTGATAGTTCAGAAAAGGAATATATCAATAAAGAAATAAAATTAAAGAAAGAAACGATTTCAATCAATCGATATAGTCATCAATTATTTTTTGTTTTTGTGTCCAAAGAACAGAGTTGGGAACAAGATGAAGTCATTAGAAAAGCAGGAGCCACATTATCAAAAACTATAAATGATTTCCATATTGAATCTATATACATTGATCAAGTTTGTGATTATACTAATGCTGCATATTGCTTGGCGGAAGGTATCATTTTAAGTGCTTACCAATTCTTAAAATATAAATCAGATGCAAAGCACCTAGAAAATAGTTTAAAAGACATTTATTTTAGTACTAAAAGTTTAAGTCCTAAAAAACTTAAGGAGTTGGAAAACATTACTCAATCCGTTTATATAGCAAGAGATTTGATTAATGAGCCATTAAACAACTTAACAGCTGAACAATTAGCTGAAAACATTACTAAATTGGGTAAGGATAGTGGGTTTAGAGTTCAAGTTTTGAATAAAGAAAAAATTGAAAAATTAAAAATGGGAGGTATTTTGGCAGTTAATGCTGGAAGTCAACTTCCACCTACTTTTTCCATTTTGGAGTACCGTCCACTCAATTATAAGAACAAAGCACCTATTGTGTTAGTAGGCAAAGGTATCGTTTATGATACAGGGGGCTTAAGTTTGAAACCAACTGCCAACTCAATGGATTGCATGAAGAGTGATATGAGTGGTGCAGCAGTTATAACAGGAATCATGTATGCTGTGGCTATGATGGAATTGCCTGTTTATTTAGTGGGTTTAGTCCCAGCGACTGAAAACCGTCCAGGAGAAAACGCTTATACTCCGGGTGATGTGATTACAATGCATAGTGGCACTACTGTCGAGGTCTTAAACACTGATGCGGAAGGTCGTTTAGTACTTGCTGATGCATTACACTATGCTAAGAAATACAAACCCGAACTTGTTTTAGATTATGCTACATTAACAGGTTCCGCCTCTAATACCTTTGGTGATGCCTGCATTTGCATGTTGGGTAATGCGGATGAAAAAATTAAAACAGCCTTAAAAGAGAGCGGTTTCAATCAGTTTGAAAAATTGGCAGAATTACCTTTGTGGGAGGAGTATGGAAAAATGATCGTATCAAAAATTGCTGATTTGAAAAATATTGGGGGTTCAAAAGCTGGTGCGATAACAGCTGCAAAGTTTTTGGAACATTTTACAGACTACCCTTGGATTCATTTTGATATTGCTGGTGTTTCTTTCAATGATGATGCCAAAGATTATAGACCCACAGGAGGTGTAGCAATGGGTATTAGAATGACTGTTGACTTTTTAAAAAATAAATATTCCTAATTGAAAATCAATAATTCCGTCTTTAATAATATATTTTAAATAATTTAAAATCAATAGAAAAATAGAATGATATTTAATTTAGGAACCAAATTAATAGCTTCTTTACTTTGTCAATTTCAAAAAAGAGAAAGTTAATACTTGATGATTAAATATTAATTTAGCATCTTGTATTGAGCACCTATTTACGCTACCTTTATTTATAAGATAATTAATCAAAAGGACAGATTTTTATTATTTTTGCTATAAATCTCTTTTCATATCTTTAATCATGTTTTTAGAACCACAAATAAAAAAATCAGGCTGGATAGAAGTAATATGCGGCTCTATGTTTTCAGGAAAAACAGAGGAGCTAATCCGTAGAATGAGGAGAGCTCAAATTGCTAAATTAAAAATTGAAATTTACAAACCGGCATTAGATATTCGTTATTCTGAGCAGGAAATAGTCTCTCATGATGCCAATAGTATTCCTTCTACTTCCATTGAAAACTCACAAAATATTTTATTGTTTGCAGATGGTTTGGATGTAATAGGAATTGATGAGGCTCAATTTTTCGATCCAGAAATTGTTAATGTTGTAGAAACAATGGCTAGAAAAGGAGTTAGGGTAATTATTGCTGGTCTGGATATGGATTATAAAGCACAAGCTTTTGGAATGATGCCACAACTTCTAGCAAAGGCAGACTATATTACAAAACTTCATGCAATTTGTGTACAATGTGGTCAAATTGCTAATTATACTTATCGTAAGAATGATAGTGATAAGAAAATTTTATTAGGAGAGTCTGATCTATATGAGCCAAGATGTAGAGATTGTTTTTATCTTGGAGAAGAATAATTAATTATGTTTGGCACTATTTTTTAATGAGAAAGTAGCAATAACAGGATTATGGTCTGAAAGTGAAAGATTAGGGGCACTTGCTGCTTCACATTTAAAGAAATCAGAGTCATAAAATATATAATCAATTCTAATGGTTGGGAAAATATTTCTATAAGTCCTACCCCAACCAAAACCTTTCTTAATAAAAGCATCTTCCATAGTGCCTTTTATTTTTCTATAAACATAAGAACCTGGCATATCATTAAAATCACCACAAAACAAAGTTGGCAGGATATTTTTAGCCATTACTGAATCTATAAAATTTGCCTGTTCTGCTCTTTTTGAGGAAGATACGATAATCTTTTTTAAGATTCCTTTTGCAACATCATCAACTTTTGCAGATACTTTCTTTGCTCGATCCTCTGCTTCTTCTACTTCATTACCGACAAAATTTACTGATTGTAAATGTGTGGTATAAAGTCTCACTTCTTTATCCTCGCCCAAATCGAGGTTGACTCCTAATAATTTATAAAATTCATTTCCAGAGCTAACATCTAAAACTTCAGGTTTTGACAAAGGGAACTTCGAAAGAATCGCTGTCCCAACAGTAATAAGATCTTTAGGTCCTGCAGAAATATTTAAAAATCGCTTCCAATATTGGCCTTCTTCTGCAAACTCAAAATAAGAATAACCAAGCGTTCTTAACATTTCCAGAAAAGGCTCATTTGGATTTTTAGTATCAAAATAATATTCCTGAAGACATAATATATCGGGTTGCTGAACTTCTATAAAATCAATAATCTTTGACTTTGTTTGTTTATTATTAGTCCATTCTCCTAAATCGAACAAATGAACATTCCAGGATATCACTTTTAAAGATTGTTCTTCCTTGGTAATTTGCTTAGCAGTAAATAAATTTATTGCAAAAGATGATTTGACAACGGGATAAGCAATCAGAAGAGCAATAAATGACCAAATACTTAATTTTTTCTTTCTGGTCAATAACCAGAAAAAAACAAAGAAAACATTAGCTAATACAGCGAAAAAGTTACTGAAACTAAATAAACTGACTATTGATGGTTCATCACTAACATCATTAAAAGCAGCAAATAAACAAAGGAATATCCAGACAATAGCAAGAATATTAAATAATACTCCTGCTCCTCTAAACAACAAATTAAGTCTTATTAAAGTTGTATTCCTTTTCAAAACATTTATTATTTATTTATATTCTTTTAGGAAAAGTCGCTCTTGTTTATTTAAGGATTGATATCCAGTATCATTCACTTTGTCTAAAATTTTATCTAAATCTAGGCTCTCTTTTTCAAATACTTTGCCAGCAATCTTATTTTTAGGACTTATCCTTCTATTGATTTTTAATATAATTAGGTTAGCCAATGCCCCTAACTTCCATCCTTTCTTAGCCAAAACCATAAACACAATTCCAGAAACACCACCAAAAAATAATAAACCAAGATAGGCATAATTTTTCAAATCAATTATGGTAAAGGCATTCAATGCTAAATAAGCAATAACTAATAGCCATAAAGGAATTTTGAGTGTATCTGAAAAGTCAAATTTATAGTTTGGTGCTAGCACCAATACTCCTAAAGCATAACCAATAATGGCAGCATCAGGACCCGTAAACATATTATTTGGAATAGGCAAAGGGAAATAACTAATTAAAATTATAAAAGCAATACCTCCTATAATATTAGTTGCAATGAATAAAGGCAAAATTTCGCTTCTTCCTACTAAACGTTGAACCATGCTTCCGAAAATAAACAACCACACCAATGAAGTAAACAACTTAAAGAAACTCATTCCGGTAAACATAAAGGTAATAATAGTCCATGGGTGACTTTTCATTCCCTCCAAAGGCTGAATTGCGGCATTTATATATATATGATCATGAAAAAATGGAGTAGATTCAGGTGATGGAACCTCCCACCACATAAATACTATAATCTTTACCAGATGTAAAAATACATAACCAGACCCACAAAAAAATATTAGTTTTAATAGAGGGTTATGTTCATAATCTGACAAAAGAGTTTGTTTACTACTATTTAAATAATCCATAATAAAGTCTATCTACGCAACAATTTGCCGTTTTTTTTCCAATATACAAAGAGTAAATAAGCGAATAACATACCCCCCAAATGTGCAAAGTGAGCAACATTATCATTAATATTATTCTTTAAACCTGAGAAAAGTTCCAAAGCCGCATAACCCGCTATAAAGTATTTTGCTTTTATTGGCACCAAAAAATAAAAGTAGATCAGCTGATTTGGGAACAGATATCCAAATGCAAAAAGCACACCAAAAACTGCACCAGATGCACCAATCATTGGAATGTTCAATGGAGAATTCCTAGCCGTTAAATAAGCACTATACTGATCAGGGTAAGTTTGAATCAACTGAAGCAGCTCTTGTAATTGAAAATGATAAATCAGTAACTGACATAAAGCAGCTCCAAAGCCGCTAACAAAGTATAGAACTAGAAAGTTTTTGGTACCTAAAACATTTTCAATAACATTCCCAAACATCCATAAAGCAAACATATTGAACAATAAATGAGTAAAGTTCCCATGCATGAAAATATGAGTTAAAGGTTGCCAAAATCGAAAATATGGAGAATCCCAATAGAATAATCCTAATAGATAATCCAAATCAAAATTCATCTTTTGTAAAGAGATCTTTAATAAAAAGATAATTACATTAATGATGATTAGGTTCTTTATGGCTGGAGGTAAAATCCTAAAACTACCTGCCGGTCTAAATTGTTGTGACATATATTCCTTTCAAGAAAAGCCAAAAGTAAAGAATAATTATTGGTTAACAATAAGAAAACATACTTTCAATCCATAAACATTGTTAAAAAATTATAATTTTGTTTAATTATAGAATATTGTGATTTTTCACGAACAAGGTGCTAAATTTTATAATAGAGAGGAAAATTTAATCAATAATAAATACCTTACTTTTGTATCCATTTTAAATTTTTTCGTTGACAAATGAAAGCAATGATTCTCGCAGCGGGCTTGGGAACAAGATTAAAGCCTTTTACAAATCATCATCCCAAAGCATTGGCAAAAGTAAATGACAAAACTTTATTAGAAATAAATATTCGAAAACTTCAACAGCTTGGCATTAATGACATTGTAGTTAATGTGCATCATTTTGCAGATCAAATAGAAGATTTCTTAATTAAGAATGACCATTTTGGAAGTAATATAATAATTTCTGATGAACGCAATCAAGTGCTCGAAACTGGTGGAGGCTTGAAGAAGGCAATACCATTACTTTCTAATTCTGAAGATATATTGGTCATGAATGTGGATATTCTATCAGATATAAATTTGGAGCAATTAATTAATCACCATAAAAGATCTGGAGCCATTGCCACTTTGGCGGTTCAGAACAGAAATAGTTCCAGAGCTTTTCTTTTTGCTGATGAAGATCTAGAAAAAAGACTAATAGGCTGGCAGAATAATAACACTAAAGAACAAAAAATACCTTGTCCAAATAAAAATGAATGGACAACATTAGCTTTCAGCGGCATTCAGATATTAAAATCCACTTTTTTAAGCAAAATTAAACAAGAAGGAAAATTTTCTTTAGTGGATGTTTATCTCTCTCTTTGTTGTGAAGAG
Organism: Edaphocola sp.; assembly: GCA_035497795.1. Classification (GTDB taxonomy): domain Bacteria; phylum Bacteroidota; class Bacteroidia; order Chitinophagales; family Chitinophagaceae; genus Edaphocola. The sequence goes on from DATJCU010000017.1 coordinate 56,105, forward strand.
AAGATTTTCGGATACAATCATACTGGCGATAAGCTGTTAGATGTTGGCAAGCCAGAAAGTTTAGAAATAGCTAAGCAAATGTTTGCATAAAAAACACATTTTATATAAAGAATAATAGAAGAACATTATGAATCAAAGACAACTTTTTCAAGAACACCTCGCGCCCACTACTCCCGACCCCATGTGCCTCCCAATAACTTTTGCAGAAGGATGTATTCTTAAAGACGATGAAGGTAGAGAATATATAGATTTAATAGGGGGAATAAGTGTCTGCAATGTAGGGCATCGACATCCAAGAGTGGTAGAAGCCATTAAAGCACAAGCAGATGCATATTTACATGTAATGGTTTATGGAGAGCTCATCCAAAGTCCAATGGTTCAGTATGCTACTTTATTAGCAAAACATCTTCCAGAAAACCTTTCTAGCACTTATTTTACAAATTCTGGTTCAGAAGCTGTTGAAGGTGCAATGAAATTAGCAAAAAGAGCCACAGGTAGAAGTAAAATAATAGCTTTTAATCATAGTTACCATGGTTCTACTCAAGGCGCATGGAGCTTAATCGGTTCTGAAGCATTTAGGATTAAGTATCGACCTTTACTTCCAGAAATATATCATTATCAATATAATAGTTCCGAAGCAATAGCTGCAATTGACAATAATACCGCCTGTATTATTTTAGAAACAGTACAAGCTGAAGCAGGAATAATCAGGCCAGAGAAAGAGTGGATTAAGGCCATCAGTAAAAAATGTAAAGAAACGGGTACACTATTAATTTTAGATGAAATCCAAGTTGGTTTTGGACGAACAGGCACACTTTGGGGATTTCAACAATACGATATCATTCCTGATATTTTACTCTTAGGTAAAGCTTTAGGTGGTGGCATGCCTATGGGTGCATTTATCGCCTCCAAAGAATTAATGAAAACCTTAAGTGTAAATCCAATTTTAGGACATATGACCACTTTTGGAGGTCATCCAGTTTGCTGTGCAGCAGGAATGGCAGCCATGAAAGCGCTTTTGGAGGAAAACATGATGGATAAGGTGGAAGAAAAGGGAAGAATGTTTATCACACTCTTAAAAGATAATCCTAAAATAAAGGCTATCCGTCAAACAGGATTAATGATCGCCTTAGAATTGGAAAGTTTTGAAATCGTTCAGAATGCTATCAAAAGCTTACTATCAAAAGGTATTTTTACAGATTGGTTTTTATTTGCTTCCAATTGTTTACGAATAGTTCCACCATTAAATATTTCAGAAGAAACAATTATCGAAGCATGTGATAGAATTAATAAGGCATTAGCTTAACAATAAGCATAAAATTAATAAAACATTCAATACCTAAAAAAGATTAAAAAATGCAGATACCTCCATTTTTAAAAAAAGGAAATTCAATTGCAATAACCTGTCCTTCAGGATATTTAGATAAAGAAGTAGCTCTAGAAGCTGCTGAACATTTAAAACAATGGGGCTATAAAGTATGCTTAGGAGAAACTTTCAACAAAAGTGATAATTACTTTTCAGCGCCAGATCGTTTAAGAATTAAAGATTTGCAAAAATTCTTAGACGATCCATCTATAAATGCGATCTTGATGGGAAGGGGCGGATATGGAATGAGTAGAATTATTGATCAATTAGACTTTACTAAATTTATACAAAATCCTAAGTGGATTTGGGGATTTAGTGATATAACGGTTCTTCATAATCACATTCAAACAAATTTTGGAATCGCCTCATTACATGGTCCAATGTGTAGCAGTTTTACCAAAGAAAACGTAGATAAAGATTTTCTTAAATCTACAAAATTAATGTTGACAGGAAAGTCTATTTCCTATCCTGTAACTATTTCTCCACATAATATTCCCGGAAAGGCCAAAGGAATATTAGTGGGTGGAAATCTGGCAATGTTGGCACATATAACAGGTTCAGATTCTAGTTTAAATAGCAAAAACAAAATACTTTTTATAGAAGATATTGGAGAACATCTATACAACATTGATAGGATGCTTTATAATTTAAAACGAACTGGCGCCTTGGATAATCTATTAGGAGTTATTTGTGGAGATTTTGCAGATACTGAAGATACCACTCGTCCTTTTGGTCAAGATATTTATGAGATCTTACTCCATCATTTTTCAAATTTAAATATTCCGGTGATTTTCGACTTCCCAAGTGGCCATATTGAAGAAAACTATCCGATTTGTTTAGGAAATATCTATGAAATGAATGTTTCTGAAAAAAAAATAAAAGTAATATGTGTCTTTTAATTCAATAATTTTCTATATAAATCAACTAATTATATCTATATTATTTATAATTACAATTTGATTAACAAAGTTTTTACAAAAAAGTGCTGAAAATTTAAAAAGTCGTCGTATCTTTGCAATAGAAACTAGTAAAAAGGATAAAAACAATTGAACGTTTCTGAGCAATTAAACAAGAAAATAAAGTTTTTTTTCATAGGTGTAGGTTTTAGTTAAGGGCTTATCTGTCTAGATATGGCCCTTTTTTTATGCTTTTTAATTTTTATTTTTGATATATGGGATTAGAATTATTTTTAATTATCATACAACTGTAAAAATCCAACACAAACACCTATAATCTATTAATCTCAATGTACCTTTGCAAGCAAGATAGAAGTTCTTAATTAGATTTAAGTATTATCAATCGATTTTTATATAGATTTTTTTTATAACAAGATGGAAACGAATCAACATACCGAGACTGAATTTTTAGAGTCATTTGCTAATAAAGAATACGAACATGGATTTATTACCGATATTGAAATGGATGTTTTTCCAGTCGGTTTAAATGAGGACGTTATTCGTAAACTTTCAGCAAAGAAGGAAGAACCTGAATATATGTTAGAATGGCGATTAAAAGCTTACCGTATTTTTCAGAAATTAGAATTGCCAGATTGGCAAAATTTTGAGATGCCTAAATTAGATCTTCAAGGAATATCGTATTATGCAGCTCCTAAAAACACACCCAAATATGACAGCATTGATGATGTTGATCCAGAACTTTTGGCAACATTTGAGAAACTAGGTATTCCACTAAATGAGCGTAAAAAACTTTTAGGTGTAAGAGAGGATGATGTAGAAGAGCAGAAATTTTATGATGAGGAAGGCAATGAAATCCAAAGGCCTAAAGTGGCAGTAGATGCAGTTTTTGACTCTGTTTCTGTTGCTACAACCTATAAAGATGAACTAAAGAAATTAGGAATTATATTTTGTCCTATTTCTGAAGCAATTAGAGAACATCCAGAATTAATTAAAAAGTATTTAGGATCTGTTGTTCCCCAATCTGATAATTATTTCGCAGCCTTAAACTCTGCTGTATTTTCTGATGGCTCTTTTGTTTATATTCCTAAAGGAGTACGCTGTCCTATGGAATTATCTACCTATTTTAGAATGAACCAAAGTAATACAGGTCAATTTGAGCGTACCTTAATTATTGCTGAAGAAGGTTCATATGTAAGTTATCTTGAAGGCTGTACTGCACCTCAAAGAGATGAAAATCAATTACATGCTGCAATTGTTGAAATTGTAACCATGAAAGATGCTGAGGTCAAATACAGTACCGTTCAAAACTGGTATCCTGGTGATAAAGAAGGGAAAGGCGGTGTATATAATTTCGTAACCAAAAGAGGTATCTGCAAAGGAGAAAATTCGAAAATTTCATGGACTCAAGTAGAGACAGGTAGTGCGATTACATGGAAATACCCTTCAGTTATTCTTCAAGGAGATAACAGCACAGCGGAATTTTACAGTGTAGCAGTAGCCAAAGGTTATCAAATTGCTGATACCGGAACCAAAATGATTCATTTGGGTAAAAACACAAAGAGTCGAATCATTTCTAAAGGTATTTCTTTAGGATATGGTCAAAACAGTTATAGAGGAAAAGTAGCTTTAGGTTCAAAAGCCGATTATGCTCGTAACTTCACACAATGTGACTCTATGCTTATTGGAGATAGATGTGGTGCACACACATTCCCATATATTGAAGGTAAAAACCCAACTGCAACTTTAGAGCATGAAGCTACCACATCCAAAATTGGAGAAGATCAAATATTTTATCTGAACTCTAGAGGAATTGATTCTGAAAAAGCTGTAGAGATGATCGTTAATGGGTTTGCTAAAGAAGTTTTAAACAAATTGCCGATGGAATTTGCTGTTGAAGCACAAAAATTACTAGCAATCTCTTTAGAAGGTAGTGTAGGGTAATAATTTCAGACAAAAAACATAATTTAAAAATAATACTTAATAAATCATAAATATGCTTTCTATAAAGAATTTACACGCAAGTGTAGAAGGAAAAGAAATTCTAAAAGGCTTAAACCTTGAAGTAAAAGCTGGGGAAATACATGCTATAATGGGTCCAAATGGTGCTGGAAAAAGTAGTTTAGCATCTGTATTAGCAGGAAGAGATAGTTTTGAAGTAACGGCAGGATCGGCAAGTCTTGACGGTAAAGATATTTTGGAAATGGCACCAGAAGTTAGAGCTCGTGAAGGTTTATTTTTAGCTTTCCAATACCCTATTGAGATTCCAGGAGTATCTAATATAAACTTCTTAAAAACTGCGATGAACGAGATTCGTGAGTATCGTGGATTAGCTCCATTAACTGCAAAAGAATTTTTACAAAGAAGTAGAGAAAAACAACAACTTGTCGAGTTTGATGCAAAATTAGTTACTCGATCTTTGAATGAAGGTTTCTCTGGTGGAGAAAAGAAGCGAAATGAAATATTTCAATTAGCAATGCTAGAACCAAAATTATCCATTTTAGATGAAACTGACTCCGGATTAGATATTGACGCTTTAAGAGTTGTAAGTAGAGGTGTGAACAAATTAAGAAACAAAGACAATGCCTTTATTTTAATTACCCATTATCAACGCTTATTAGATTATATCGTTCCAGATTTCGTTCACGTTTTAGCTGATGGCAAAATTGTAAAAACTGGTGGTAAAGAATTAGCCTTAGAATTAGAAGAAAAAGGCTATGATTGGTTGACTAACAATTAAATCTAACAAAAAAAATGATAACAAAACAAATAGAAGCTCCTCTTTTTGACACGATGCAAAATCGTTACGATATGTTGCGTCTCAATCAAAAAGATAGCTTGAGTAATTATAGAGCAACTGCAATGGAAGCATTCAGCAGATTGGGTTTTCCTTCTGTAAAAAATGAAGAATGGCGTTTTACTAACGTTCTTCCAATTGTGAAAAGTGAGTATGACTTAAATTCTAATATTGATGCATTAAATGCAGAAAATATTCAAAAAGCTACTGAAATAATCAACAAACATTTTAGTAGCCAATATGAAAAGAAAATTTACAAAGTAGTAAGTATAAATGGAGTTTTTAGTGCTGCTTTAAGTGATCTTCCAGAGCAAGAAGGTTTTACTTTTTCGCCGATTATTAAAGCTCAAGACAATAAAGTATTCCAGGAGCATTTTGGTAAAATATTGAATATTGAAGACAATCCATTTGCAGCTTTAAATAGTGCTATGTTTCAGGATGGTGCTTTTATAGCTTTGGAAAAAAATGTAGTTGTCGATGCTCCAATCCATTTTATCAAAATTATTCTAACAGAAGGCAGGTCTCTAATTCAGAAAAGAGACTTATTCGTATTGGATAAGTTTTCGGAAATGGACGTCATTGAATCCTTCATTTGTGAAGGTAGTGGAGATATTTTCCTAAATGCCGCTTCAGAAGTTGTATTAGGAGAAAATGCGACTTTCCATCATTATGATATTCAAAAATCAGATGAAAGACTACATATTATTCAACGTATTGAAGCTAAGCAATTAAAACATTCAAACTACAGTAACTATACCTTTACATTACCAGGAGCAAAATTCGTACGGAACAATCTTTCTCTTTATATGGATGATGTAGAAATTGAAAGTCATTTATATGGATTATATATTAGCGCTAATGAACAACTAATCGATAATCATACAGAAGTACACCACAAATTTGCCAGAGGAGAAAGTAATCAGCTATACAAAGGTATAATGATGGATAAAAGCAAGGCTGTGTTTAATGGTAAAATTTATGTTTATCAAGATGCACAGAAAACCAATGCATTCCAACAAAGCAGTAATATCTTATTCAGTGAACAAGCTGTAGTGAATGCAAAACCTCAATTAGAGATTTTTGCTGATGATGTAAAATGTAGTCATGGCACCACTATTGGTCAATTAGACCAAAATGCTATGTTCTATTTAAGAAGTCGTGGAATAGGAGAAGCTAAAGCCAAAGAAATCATGGTTAAAGCGTTTGCTTTTGATGTAGTTGAGAAGATTCAAATTCCAGAATTGAAAAAATATATTGGCAAAATGATTGCTGACGAAATGGAAGAGCGATAGACCCTCTAATCAAATAAATTTTAAAACCTGTGAGATATTCCTTCTTACAGGTTTTTTTTTACCAAAGAAATTATTTGCAATTTCATTGAAATTAAAACCAAAAATGATACCTTTAAAGTATGAAGTAATACCATTTAGACACCTAAATGTGGTGTAATTTTATACATATCATAGCCCACTATTGAATGTACTATTTCATCCGTCAAATTTTGGTATGTCACTGAAATTTCTTCAGATAGTTTTTCTAAAGTTTTAAATATTTTAT
>DATJCU010000018.1:0-6783 GCA_035497795.1 Edaphocola sp.
TATCTTTACTTCTTTTAATGGATTTTATTGCTTAATTTTGGAAATGATTTTAAAGCATCTCATTTTATTGTGATTTTAAATTGTATATATGGATGAATTTAATAGTGAGTTACGTAAATTAAACGTTGTGGTTCATGGTTTTGGGAATAATTTTCATAACAACATTTTTGGAAATTTCAACCTAAACAAAATAAAACTTTGTGTTTGAATTCTTGAAAATTCTGTATCAATTCTTTGTCGAAAATTTTGCGTGAATTTTTTGTAGAATTTCTTTGTGTTGAGATTTTGAATTCAACTTGCATAAATTCATTCTATGATTGCCGCAATTTGAATTTAAACAACCACGAAACCACAACAACGGTTTTGAACAATGGCGAGGTTCGTGATTTTTTTGGTATGGCACGGTTGTTTAATTTAAAGTTTTTTCTATATTTGTGATGGCTTGGTGTTGATTCGTCGCCACTGTTTCAAAGCCGCCGAACGTTAGCGGCAATATAGCATAACCCAGACAATAAATGATAATATCAAGAGAATATAAACCAAAAGAAAATGATTTAATTTATCATTATTGTGATTCTAATGCCTTTTTTGCAATTTGCACTAATAGAAAACTTTGGATGAATGACTTGCATTCAATGAATGATTTTATGGAGTTACATTGGGGGTATTCTATTTGGGAACAATCCGCAAATACAAGAATTGAAAAATATGGAAAAGAATTCCTTGACGAAATTGATGAAGTAATTCACTTTTCAGGTTTTCAAGGTTTACTATTAGCAAATTGTTTTTCAACAGACAAAGACGTTTTAAGTCAATGGAGAGCATATGCAGATGACGGAAAAGGATACGTTATTGGTTTTAATGCAAAAGAATTATTAGGACTTCCTATTCGAGCTTTACAAGTTTTATATGACAAGGAACGACAGATAAAAGAAGCGACAGCAACCATTGATGCATTATATCAATTAAAGCAAGAAGACTCAAACGAGTTTAAAACTTTTTGTAATGTTTTTGGATATGACTTATCGGCCTTTAAAAACCCCGCATTTATAGAAGAAAAAGAAATAAGACTTATTCATTTATTAGATTTCAAAAAAAGCAATGACTTTATGAAACTTGTTGATAAAGGTGGAATTTATTTTGGCGAAGATAGAAAAGGTGAAGAAATTAAGTTTAGAATAAAACAAGACATACCAACGCCTTATATTGAATTAGACTTTTCAAATAATAATAAAATAAACCCTATTAAAGAAGTAGTAATTGGACCAAAAAATGAAGTAATGAAAACAGCCATTAGAATATTTTTGGAAACGATAGGAATTGAAAAAGTAGAAATAAATAAATCGAATGCCTCATACAGATAAGAAAAACTGCCACTAACAATTGGAGATTCTGTTATATATATTAATTCTCAGAAAAAAGGGATAATAAAAAATTATTTCCACCTGCAAGAGGACGTCGATTTATATTATGATATGATTGACAATCAAATTATAAACTTTTTATAAACTAACTTGATTCTAGATATTAAATTTATAAGTCTCACTTCATGATTAAGACAAGATATATAAGTATAATAAATATTAAATAAAGGATGATAGTTATTGTATTTTGCTTCTCAATGTTAAAAACAAAATGTTTGAGTGTAAAGTTAAATTACATATTCGTATTGGTATAATATATATATTGTAAATAGCCTCTTAGTATCTACAACATATATTGTTAGTTAGGAAATACAAAAGAGGTTAGATGGAAGCTGATTTACTTTTTATGAATAGAAATTTTTTGAAAACATACAATATAATAATATTTCAATTAATCTAAAAACAACTACAACAATGAGCGAAATTTCAAATCTAAAAAGTATCGAAAGAAGAATTAAGTGGAAAAGAGGTGATAAGAAACAAACAAACAGAACCTTGGGAATAATTCTTACTGGAGAATATGCTGGATTGGATGAACATCTTATTGAAGCAGAAGTTGAAAAACACTTTGACATTGACACGATCAAGGAAATCATAAGCGTTGGGAAACGAGAGAAAACATTCAAATACGCAAATCGATTTGGAAAAAAGATGAATTTGTCTGTTACAGCTACTCCTTTAGAAAATTACACTTGGGATGATATTGATCTTCCTATCAAGCGGAACTCAATTATTACCTACAATTCGGATGATGTAATAATTTTTCATGGAGATAAAGAACAAAACACTGTTGCTTGGTATGCATTAAGTAGTGCCATGCGCGTAATCGGGAATACAGGAAAAGCTATCTTTATCAACGCTGTTCCAAAACCAATATTATCTGGTTTTGAAAAAGAAATATTTGATGTTATTCTAATGCAATATGTTCATATTATGTTGGAGGATGCGGCCTTAATGGAAATGTATTATTTTGAATTAAGGCAGAAAAAGCTGACCTCATTCTCAAAGTATGTTCAACTTGGTGAGAAAATGGACTTTAAAGATGTATTACTTAAAATAACAGAACTGAGTGTAAAAAGACAAAGTGAAGGTGTTTATGATGGAATTTCTTTTGTATGTGATGGTCTCCTTAATTATTTGATTCCATTGATAGAAAAGGATTTTGAAGAAAAACATGAGGATTATTTAGAAGGAATTGCCAGTTTTATATTAAAATATATCAATCCAAACTATGAAATGTGGGATGGCGAATCTGAAGATGATGTTTGTTTCGTTCTGTTGCGAAATAGCTGGTATCAACTGGAGTATCTGATGCTTTATATAGAACGTGATTATTCGAAGAAGAATGAGAATGAGGAAATCTATGCAGCATTGTGTTACGCTAAGTGGCTGTTAATAATGGATTCAAGAGGTATTGAAATTGATGAAATTATTCGGAAATATAAAAACGTAGAAACATTCGTTTCAACCATTCGATAGGATGAGTGTATAGATATTGAAACTTCGCCGCTACCGAAAGTTGTATATGCGAAATTACTGACTACAAACGTCAGCTGTCATATTGAACGTGATGCGTGAAATTTACAAATTATATAATTCCAATATTAATAAATAACTTACTAAAATGACAAGTAAACAAACTGAGATTATGAGTTTTCTTCAGGAAAAAGTATTTGACCCAATTTTGATTTCCTCAGCATCAAAACCAATTAAGAATGGGGTTAATTTAACTATTACAAGATTGAAAAGTCAGAAAGATGCTGCCGGTATGGTGAAGTATTTTTGGTCAGCAATTGCAGGAAAAGGGAATGCAATTGAATTTTCTGACAAATTGAAAGATGAAGGATTCGTTAGATTTGAAGAAGTATTAGAAGAATTCAGGGAAAGATTTACAGATGCTTGGTTGAGAGAAAAATAAACACGACAGCTAACAGCATCGCTTCCAACGACTTTAGCGTGTGGTTCTTTCCAATAAACCACGTGAGAGGATTGGTGCGGAAGCGATGCTATTGGAGTGATTTGAAGTCGCATGATTTTCAAAGAAATGTATTGGAGGCAGACAAAGAAAACTTGTTCAAATGATATTCCTGACAATTCGAGCAATTATATTAAAACAAATATATGTAAAAAAAATAATATATGAAAAACTTAATTCAATCCATTATTCAAAGAGTAGTTGTGAGGGGATGTATTTTTGATGCTCATTCTATTATTGAATACTTGTTGCTAAATCACAGTGATGATTACTTGTCGTCATATCGTACAGGTAATACGGAATATTATCATAGTGAAATTAGTAAGATAATTGCCACTTTTGAAGGTTCTATTATTGAAAGAATTGGAGAAAGCTGGTCTCGAAATATTCACAATAATTTTACAAAAAATATATGTTGGAAAAAAATATAACAACTATGAAAAAAAACATTATTAACATTAGTTTTGTAAGGATACTTATTCTTACAATTTCCTTAATTCCTGCTTTATCAAGATCTGTTTATTCACAAGAGCCGCTTCCTAAAGGTGCAAAATTGAAAACTATTATCTATCCTATAATGGATATGGTTGCTCAGGGATACACTCATAGAGGTGAATTTGTTGAAAATCAGAATATCACTTTTTTAAAATTGCCTAAATCTATGTTTCAAAGAAATATAAATGGAATGGTCTTTTTTTATAATCCATATGATAATGACAAACTATATCCACTATCTTCATTAGATACTATCGTAAGTGGTTTCTATTACTTAGATAATGGCATTGCTAACATAAAAGGAGTAATGACGAATTATTTTGGTTTAGTTGAAAACAAATATAAAGGCTTATTTCAAGTTTCTAATACTGAAGATGGTTACAGTTTGACAGCTAATCCCAAAAAAGCAGTTTCTCCAAATCGGGGTTCATCAGGATTAAAAATCGAAATTTTAGATGCAACATATTATGAAGCAACCTCAAGAGAAGGTCATAAGATTTATGAAACGAGACAATCAGACGGAACTTATTTGCTTAGGATTGAATACTCTGAAATAGCTGATCTTAATTACAGTATGCGTACAAAAACACTAGAAAGTCATATTACAGAATTAAAGGCATGTCAACTATTAAACTATTCTTTTTATAAAACTATTCAACCTGTAAAATTAACATTTTGGAAAAACGATGATGTTTTTATTGGGACAATAGACAGTTATGAATCTGATCCTAGACCTAAAGAAGGAGAATACAGATACGCTAGTGGAGAAATATTTATTGGAGAATATCAGAATATTGACATTGGAGAGTTTGGAGGAAGAATATTTGTTCCAAATAAAGGTAAAACAATATTTGCAGATGGTTCAGTAGTAGAGGGAGATTGGTTAAACCAATATAAATTCACAAATAATGAATGGCGTAATATTTGGGATAACACTAATACTCTTACTGAAATACGAGATATGGCTTTCAATTTGAATAAAGAGAAAGAACCAAAACAAATAGCTAAACATGAAATCGCTGAAGAAGAGTTCTATGCGAAATACCCTTTTGCAAAATCTAGCCCAAAATCAGAATTAAGTGAGAATGGTTCCTCAGCAATGAATGATTTATTCCCTCAAGCTTCCAAGATAAAAGTCGGTACGACTTATAATGAATTAAAAGAAACTTTTCCTTTCGAACTTTATAATAAAGCTCTTATTACAATTCAGGGAAAACAAGCAATACGTTTAACACCAAATAACTTGAAAATTCAAGAATTTCTGGTAGATGCACTAAAATTAAAGCCTGAAGAAGAAGTCCCAATTATATTACAAGGTTTAATGGCTGTTGAAGTAGCTTTAAAAATGAAAGGCAAAACTTGGGCAGATGCATTACCTGAAATTATTCTATTGAACGATAAAGTTTACTCAGTATATATGGCAGAATAATTTAATTAAATCCCAGCTGTCGAGAGATTGTATCGCAACATGTTTCATTGTCCAAACCACGGGATTGGACAAAGGATTGACATTAAGTTTGCAGCTGAATTGAAGTGTCAGGATACAACAAAGGCTTCGCTAGTAGGCATTTACAATGTGCGCGTCTCCGCTCCTGCACTTGTATCTTGTGGTTCTTTCCATTAAAACCAAGCAGGATTGGTGCGGTAGCGATGCTATTGGAGTGTTTTTTTAACATTTGAATGATTAAAGTTTATATGTATAAAATGCTGTATATTTAGTCAACAAATCAAATCGTTAGAGATAATTTTAAAACGACACAATAATGACATTGAAAGAATTAAAGACGAAGGACCAAATGACTTGGACAACTTTATCTTCAAACACAAGAAATTAAAAATTATCACTTTTAATGGAATCAAATCGCAAGCACTTTATGACAAGTATTTCGACAGAAAAAGCGAAATAAAATATATTTTATTATCTAGCACAAGTCCTGCGAACACTGGCATTGACTTTGACAATATTTGCAAATTATGGCGACAATTAGTAACCAAATAATTGATGATTGCCAAGAACGACTGACTATAACAGTGGTTAGGCAAAGTGGTGGTTCAGGGGATCCGCAGACAAATTTGTGGTAAAAACGCCACTTTCACTAATTCGACAATCTTTGCCAGAAAGATTTTAGCACTTAATTCACTAAAATAAAAAAATAGACCCTGATTACCCACTGTCAAAAACGGAGCAGAACTGCCTCTATTGGATATTAGTGCAAAGCTCAACTCTATTCATAAATGAAACTTTTATTCTAAAAATTCCGATCTTCTCTAGATAAAAAAGTTAAATCCAGTTTAATCTTACCTCCTCATATGCGCCAACCAAAGCCATACCCAGCCATCATAAGCCACATTTAAAAACCTATTCATAATTTATTTATATTTGCCGAAACAAATATAAATCAGATAAATTATGAAAAGGAAAATTCATCTATTAGCAGCTGTTTTCTTCACAGCACTCTCCACATTTGCCCAAGGCAATGGTATTGGTGGCATTACTAGATATTCCGGTGATATGCACCCAGTGATTCCGGTGATACCCACCCACTGGTTAAACTATCAATTTGGCAAAGTTATCTTTTTTTTCTTTTTCTGCTTCGCAGCACACCGATTCGGAAATCGGCGCGAACGGTTCAGTAATCCTCGCTCGCGCGGTTTTGCAAACCGTGTGTTGCGCCACTAGCGCAATAATTATGGATATTATATTTTTTGGAGTTTTGTTTGATCAGATAATAAAAGATCAAAAGAATAAAAAGGGAGCAAATAATTTTAAAATTATTTGCTCCCTTTTAAATTTACTGCAATAACCTTCTAAATGTTTAGAGTTCTTTCACCCTGATATTCCTAAACTTTACAACCGACCCATGACCTAAAAAGCCAATATGTCCACTT
>DATJCU010000019.1:0-1604 GCA_035497795.1 Edaphocola sp.
TAATTTTTTCGATAGCTTGTTTTGCTTTACTTTCTGACCTACAAGCTAAAATCACATGCGCTCCTACTTTCGCTAAAGCCTTAGCACTTTCATATCCGATTCCTGAATTAGCACCAGTTACAATGACATTCTTCCCACTAAAATCATGTCCGGCTAAAACTTCATCAGCAGTCGATCTTGAATTAAATTTTTGTGCCATTTTAATATTTTAATTCATTGTTGTCCGGAATAAAAAGAGTAGCCGATTAAGGCTACTCAAAAATATCGTACTTTTGTAATAACTACAAAACATTAGAACGATGTCTAAAAGTAACTATTTTTCAACTAAGTGTGTTTTCGGACAGCTGATTTCTTTAATTGATGATGAAATTATATCAAACGCTGTAAATAAGACACAATCTGATAAATTCACTAAAAAATTTACAACAAAAGACCATTTAATAAGTATGGTTTTCTGTTCATTTGCAAAGTGCAATTCGTTAAGAGAAGTTGCAGGAGCGATGCTTGGATTATCTGGAAAAACTAATGGTTTTCAATTACAACATATCCCTAAAAGAAGTACACTTTCAGATGCAAATAGGAATAGAGATGAAGAAGTTTTTGCAGAGATTTATAATAGTCTGTTAAATAAGTATGGAAATGTTTTATCGGACAGCCGAATAGAAGAGATTATCAAAAAGCAAGTCAAAATCATAGACAGTAGCACTATAAGCCTGTTTAAAGAGATACTAAGTTGTGTAGGTCGTAAAGCCAAAACAGGTAAAAGCAAAGGAGGAATAAAGATGCACACGGTAATTAATGCAGATGAGGTAGTTCCATCAGTTGTTTGGTTTAGTAAAGCGGCAACTCATGACCATCAGTTCTTAGCTAAATTACCTTGCAATGAAGATACTATCTATGTTTTTGACAAGGGTTACAATGATTATAAAGCCTTTGAACATTTTACCAAAAACAATACTGGATTTGTTACTAGAATCAAGGATAATGCAGTGTATAGAACTGAACAAATCAATGAAATAGCTGAAAATATTCATAGTGGAGTGTTAGAAGATGCCACAATTACTGTAGATGTAAAACACGGAAGTACCCTTATTCCACTAACATTGCGAAAAGTTAGATTTTATGACAGAGAAAACAAAAGAGAGTTCGAATTTCTGACGAATCTTATGGATTTAAGAGCAGATATGATTGCTGCTTTATACAAAGTTCGCTGGCAGATAGAATTAGTATTTAAACAGCTAAAACAGAATTTTCCATTGAAATATTTTTTGGGAGATAACGAGAATGCTATCAAAATACAGATTTATTGCGTTTTGATTGTCAACTTACTTCTAGCAGTAATTAAGAAGAAGTTAAAACGTAGTTGGGCTTTTTCAAATTTGGTGAGTTTCTGTAAAATTCATTTATTCAACTTCATACAACTAATAAAATTCTTAGAAAACCCAGAAAAAGACTGGGATTTAAATGCTAAACCCAGAAATCAACTAACTTTGTTTGATTAGCTTGTTTTTGAAAAAACTGATAATTAAAAATAAAAAGTCAATGTTTAGGCTACTTTTGATAGTCTAAAAACTTATTTTTAATTTATCTCGGACAACAATGAT
>DATJCU010000020.1:0-2950 GCA_035497795.1 Edaphocola sp.
CAGATAAAAGCTGCTTTTGGTGAGGAAACAATAAAAAGCAATATGGAATCAGCTTCTGCAATTTATCCTGACAAACCTGTAAAGAAAGGGGACAAATGGATTATCAACACAAGTGTTGATGGGGATATAAAAATAAAAGTATCTACCGAGTATGAATTGGTAGATTTCACTTCGGAATATGCATTAATAAAAGGAAATGCAATAATAGAGCCACTTGATAGTGAAGCTGTAGGTATGCTGCCAATGGAGTTTGATTTTTCAGGTTCACAAATAGCTGAAATTAAAGTGGATATAAACACTGGGTGGATTATTGAGGCAAAAACCACTCAAGAGATTGAGGGAGAGATTGAGATGAATATGGGAGGAAGTCAAGAGGGGAATGAAGGAGTAAAGATTTCGATGAAAATGGTGCAGGAAACTTTGGTTACGAACTAATATAAAACAGAAAGAATCAAAAACACCCAATAAAAAAAGTAAGAAGATGAAAGCCAGAGATATAATATTTTCAATACTATTTATAGTTTTGACAGTTCAAACTTTAACCAACAGTAGCTTATTAGATTTTAAAAGTTCAAGCAATTTGTTTTACTTTATTTTAGTCTCATTAGCTGCTCTAACTATGGCAATAACAAGTGGTATTGACTTGCGTGGCTTGAAAGAAAAGAACATAAAAAATTAAATATAGGATTAATCACATTCTCTATTGTGGCACTAATACTACTCTTGACAGCAATTGATTATAGCAATTTGAGTTGGTCGAATAATGGGAAAAACTACATAATTATACTTTATGTGATTTTTAGTAGTGTGTATTCCATTCGAACTAAAAAATGAAATTCTAGAAATAAAATTAATATCATTCAAGTGCAATTATAGATGAATGGGTTGTGATGGCAAACATATCCATTTGTTGATTGTGTTGAAGGGTAATAACAATTAACTCAGATTCCCCACGTACTCTTTACAGAAAGATACACATTTGTTGTATATTCACCTGTGAAAAATAAATGCACATGATAAATTTCACAAAATCATTAGCATGAATAGATTTGGCTTATTCTTGTCACAACATTGACACCAACCTGACACTTCAATCAAGAGCTAATTATCATACCTTTGTTGAAAACTAAGATAAAGGCTATGTACAATAAGGATTTTAATAAAAAGGTAAAAGAGCTAAGAGTTAATAATAACCTCTCTCAAGAAGAATTTGCGGGGTTGTCAGGGTTGAGTGTAAGGACAATTCAAAGGATTGAAAATGGCGACACAAATCCCATTGGAGATACCAAAAGAAAAATAATTAGTGTCCTTGAATCATTTCCTAATAGAGATTTCAGCAACAATTCTGAAAAGTTAAAAGAAAGTAGTTTTTTCAAGAAATTGAAATTTGCATATATTGTTGTAGTTCTTGTTTTTGCAATATTAGGTATTTTAATAGGAATGCTTATTCATAGTTATGTGTTATTTATTTCAGGAATCCTTATAGAACTCATTTGTCTTACTTTGCTCACCATTTCCACCATTTATCATATAAAAAACAAAGGTTTTAAAAAAGGAGCTAAATATCTTACAACTACTATAATTGCAATTATAGTAGTTCTTTTTCCTTTAGGGATGCTACTTTCAGGTGGGAAAGGTACACAGCAGACACATGAAAATGGTAAAACAACAACGATAAAGAGGAGCCATTTTGGAAAACCAGATACAACAATAGTTTACGAGAGCATAGATGATCTTAGGAAAAAAGGCCCTTCTTAAAATTATCTTATACGAGAACGGAATAAGAAGGCCCAATAGAAAATGAAAACTTCAAAGCTCATCTTATTGCATACAGTAATGATATCCACCCTCTCAAATAATCCACACTGTTTTTACATTCCTACAAATGCCAATTTGTAAATAACAGCTCGTCGTTTTTTACAATTCAATAGAATATCCATCGAAAAACAGTTAGAAATCAAATCCACGGTGTAGGATTAGACTTTCAACTGTTGAAAACGTAATCCACGGCCGTAGAAATGTTTTGAATCACTAAAATGAGACTTTATTGAGTAAATATGAGAAATAAATGTGGCGAAAAAGGGGAAAGTAGTCTAATACTGAAGAAACAACAGATGATAATACAAAATCCACTGCGAGATTTGAATTTTTAGGCTTAAATGGAGCGAATTTGAGCAATAAAACGAAGATATTGTGTTTTCAAACATTTTCTAGACCGTGGATGCAAGTTTCAACTGTTTTAATCATTTTCTATGATAAGAAAATGTTTGAAAAAGATATATAGTTTTTGCAGGTGTACAAAAGTAATTTTATAATGCAGTAGAGAGAATTCATGAATTCTCTCTATTGCAATATACCTACTAAGGATCAGCTGCAAAACTATGTGTTTGAGTAAAGAGCAAGTTTATTAAAAGATTTTGGTAGCCTTTATATTATTATTCTAAATCTATTTTTTTTGAAATAAGGTAATAAGGTTTGAATTGTGATAATCTATAGCGGGTTACTAAGGTATGCAAAGGATTGAATCTTATGTAGAATAATTCAATTTGAATTGCAAAAGTGAGAGTGAAGCAAAAATATTTATCAAACAAACTTAAGACAAAAGAGTTAGGAAAACCTTAGTAATAGAGATTACCTGTACACCACAAACTTTATTATTATTTGTGCTTGTGAAAGTTAGGAAAAAATATTACGGTTACACCTAATAGTTTTGCTTGTATTTGTTAATCTAAACACATAGTTTTATGTGTGATTCCCTACTAAACCTCACCCTCTCGATCTACTCAGCCAATGTAAAATCCAGTTGTTTACGCTCTAAATTGGCACGCACTACATTTACATTAATGGTTTGCCCTAATCGGTACTCACGCTTGGTGCGTCTTCCTATTAGACGGTAGTTTTTCTCATCGAGTTCATAAAAGTCATCGTCTAATTCTCGAATAGGTATCAA
>DATJCU010000021.1:0-6003 GCA_035497795.1 Edaphocola sp.
TTGTGTTGGTTAAAGTGATACATTTATTTTAACTCTTGGCCTGCTCCAGCGGTCGTCGAAAACTTGGGAGTGGGCTTTTTTTACCGTAATATATTTATCGGTAAGGTTGATTGTAAGGCATAAAAAGAGAGCAGTTATAGGCTATAAATCATATTTATGAAGCATAACTATTGGTGGCATCGGGCCGGCCAAAAAAGGCATAGCTGTCCTGGCGCGGCCGTATCCACGTTTGACTAACTCATTTTTTTATACCTACCGACAGGCGATGCTGCGGGAACCGTCGTGCTATTAATCCGGGATTAAAAAAAAGATTGATTGAGCAAGGGGATTCTAAGAGGTTATAACCGGAATCGAAAAGGAAAGGTGCTTCCCCAAGCTTTTAGGTTAAATAGGGTTTTTTGGCTTTTGGGCATAGATAATATCAAAGAGCGACAGTCCTGGCCTATGGTACCTAAGCTGGTTGATGTTTGGAAATCTTTGTTTTTTCATGCCTTTTAGTAATTACCTAATTAAACACAATAAGTTTAAGTAGAGCAGGCGCATAAAAAAGGGCGCAGAACTCAACTTACCGGATTGGGGTACTGGCATACCTTACCACGATAAGAGAGGCCACGCCCGGGTCGTGAGCCAATCTGCTTATCATCTCGTGGTAATAAAACGCCAGTTTTCAATCCGAGACTCAAAGCGAAAGCTTCTAATATTTTTCTATAAGAAGAATCGCAAAAATAAATATTCTATGGCTAATATATTAAAAAATATTCACATAGCCATGTATATGTGAATAATATTTATCAAATCACTTCATTCACATACTTATATATATGTACAATGATTATTGAAATAATAATATCCCATATTGATTTTTATGTGATTGAGAGATTAAGGGAATTAAGAGTAAAGTCAAATCCTTATATAGATCAAGTAGAGTTGGCGCAGCGTATTGGAGTATCTGAAGGATATCTTGGACAAATAGAGAACCATAAGAGTAGAGCGAAATATAATATGAGAATGCTGGCTAGAACTGCAAACGCCTTAGGATTAAAATCATATCAAGACATATTTCCTAAAGAAGTTTTAAAAAACGACATGGTGAAAATTAGATTGAAATTTCTGAAATCTGATACCAAAAAACATGAAATTGACGAAAATGGTAACGTTAAAAAACGATTTGATATAATTTCAATTAAACCTCTTAATGATAAAGAGTTAATTAAATGGAACAATAAAGAGTTGGAATATTTGACTATTATTGAGAATTGATTTTATTGCTTAAGTAGTTTTTATATGTTTATTAATAAAATAGAGAGAGACTTTACAATTTATAATGTAAGAATGATATATTAGTTAGAACAAAAGAAGTTATTTTATTGCTGGTATAAATGGGTTGGGCTTAATATTAAAAAAATGAGTGAATATATTATTAGTGAAAAAGAATTGATAACTGAAGGAGACGTGGAACTTAAGGTTATCACTCCATTGTTATTAAATCCAGAGCCAATTGGTTTAGGTTATAACAATTCGAATATACAATCAAAAATTAGTTTAAGAAAATTAACTATTGATAAGGGAGCAAAAGCTCAACTCTATTATCCAGATTTCATAGTAAATGTAAATGGAATTCCACTAATAGTAATTGAAGCAAAAAAACCAAATGAAGATTTGAATGAAGCATTTAGACAGGCAAGCCTTTATGCTGGAGAAATAAATAGGTTTTTCAAGAAAGATATTAATCCTTGTGAATTAATTATTGCAACGGATGGGATATTATTATTAGCTGGTTCTTGGGATTCAGCAGCTCCTCAATTCTCAATTCCTATTTCTGAGTGGTTGGCTACAGATTCTGATTTTGGTGGTTTTCTGTCCCGTTTTTCATTTTCAAATGTAGAAAAAAGTGCAACGATCTTAAGAAAACTAATACGTACCGATGCAGTATATAAAAATCCGCTAAATCTTCTAGGTGGTAAATATGTTCAAAATCAAAGTATATCAAATTCATTTGGTGAAACAATTTCGATTCAATATCAACATTTATTCAATCCTAATGAGGAAAGTGAAAGAGAAGATATTGTTAAAAATGCCTACGTTAAAGTCACTAAACATGAATCTCACGTTGAACCTATTGATAGACTAATTAGAAAAAAAATTCGCCCGGCAATTGAAGAGTCCCAAGAAATAGTTGACAATGTTAAGCCTATAGAACTTATTTCAAAAATTAGCAAAGCACACAATTATAATAATCAAGTAATCTTGCTTATCGGAAGTGTTGGCTCTGGAAAATCAACGTTTTCAACCTATTTAAAAGAAGTAGCTTTAGATCAAGCTGTATTAAATAGAACTGCTTGGACTAGATTAAATCTAAATGATGCGCCGGTTACTCCTAAGGAAATCTATAAGTGGATAAAGGAAAAAATAATTGAGCAGTTAAAAGAACAGAATCAATCAATTGATTTTGAAGAAATGAAGTTCATCGAAAAACTATATGTAAAGGAAATAACGAGTTTAAAAAAGGGAGTACTAAGCATATTAAGTCCAGATAGCGAAAAATACAAAGAAATATTAGTAGAGAAAATACTTTCATTTCAAGATGATTTAGACTTAACATTAAATTGCTTTATTCAGGAGTTAGTTCATAATAATGGCAAAGATTTATTAGTAGTCTTGGACAATTGTGATAAACGAAATTTGGAGGAGCAATTGTTAATGTTTGAAGTAGCAAACTGGATTAAAGACAATATAAAAGCAATAGTTTTCTTGCCTCTACGTGATACTACATTTGACCATTTTAGAAATCAAAAGCCGCTTGACACAGTTGTTAAAGATTTAATTTTTAGAATAAATCCACCTTCTCTTGAAAAAGTAATCTACCAAAGAATTAAATATGCAAGTAGGTTATCTGAAAAATCAACAGATAATTTTTATTATCTACCGAATGGATGGAAAGTAAACTATCCATCCACAGATGAATTACATTATTTAAAAAGTATTTTGACATCCTTATTTCAGAATCAGTTTTTCAAAAGGTTAATATCAGGGTTGGCAGGAAGAGATATAAGAAAAGGTATCGAGGTCTTTTTAGATTTTTGTAAAAGTGGCCATATTTCTACACATGATATATTAAAAATTAAAAAATCAAAAGGTGAATGGAAATTACCGAACCATATAATTAGCAGGGTGTTTTTAAGAGGAAATAGGTTATATTATTCAGATGAAGAGTCACGAATAAAAAATATATTTTATTCAAATCCTAGTGATGACTTACCTGATCCGTTTGTAAGAGTTGCGATTTTAAAATGGCTTTATGATAAAAAAAGAATAAAAGGGCCTAGTGGGATTGTAGGTTTTCATCGAGTAAATGATTTAATAAATGTTATGCTTAGATATGGACATTCTTATATAGGAGTTAACAATCAGTTGCTATTTCTTGTTAAAGATTCACTTATCATAAGTGAATCTCAAGATATAAATGAACTTAAATCAGATGAGTTAATTTCCATTAATCCGCCTGGTGTTGTACATTATGAGCTTTTAAGGAATAATGATTATTTAGCAGCTTGTGCTGAAAATGTTTGGTATAAAACAGTAGAAATTGCTGAATCTATTTCTCAAAATATGTCTGGACAAGGAAGTTTTACGCATTTATCCATTCAAAACAATCTAGAAAACACAGAATTACTTGTAAACTATCTAAGTGATTACTATGATAATCACTTTAAAGTTCATATGGAATATTTATCTGAGGAGAATAACAATGCACCTTGTGATTTTGATTTATTAAAAAGTGATATTAAATTATTTAACACTAGAATAATTGGAAATATGAATATCGAATTAGAATCTGGTTCTATTCA
This sequence comes from Edaphocola sp., assembly GCA_035497795.1. Taxonomy (GTDB): domain Bacteria; phylum Bacteroidota; class Bacteroidia; order Chitinophagales; family Chitinophagaceae; genus Edaphocola. Next base: position 3,849 of record DATJCU010000021.1, read on the forward strand.
TCAAGGTAAAATTATTAGCATCAAAGATTATGGACTTATTTGTGAGATTGATAATTGCGACCAAGTAGGTCTTATACACGTAAGTTTGTTACCTGAAGATTTTGACGAAATTTATGATCTAGGAGATACAGCGGAATTTGAAATTATCGAATACAAACGGCAACACAATAAGTATAACTTGAAGTTTGCAGATAAATAATTATTACAAACATCGAAAGTCTTGTTAAGTTAATATGACGTGCAATGAAATACTTTTGGTAATCTATAACAACAGAATGATATATTAATAAAAATGTAAGCAGTCGTTTTGCTTTAACCCCAACCAGGGTTGGGGAATGAGTGTTTTATGATTAGTATTAAGGAGGTAACAATAATTTGACTAGAATACAGAATATGTCATACAAAAACTCAATATTTACTTGCAAACCAATTCCAAATGGCCATACTTGGACAATTGTTTCCAAATTTGGACGAATTCTAAAAGTTGCAGAGGAGAAATATGGACAAAGAGATAAGTTGTTTACGATTCTTGGTATAGAATTAAATCAACTGGATTATCCTCAAATATGGTTTCCGGAACATACAAATAATATTATCATACAATTGACATCAGATTGCTTATATGATATAAATAGAGCGGTTTATCAATTAGCGCATGAAGCCATACATTGTCTAAATCCTGTTTTGGGAGAAGACACGAATTATTTAGAGGAAGGGTTAGCAACCCACTTTGCACTTGAATATACTAAACTTAATGGATATGGAAATTGGGAAGTTTCTAATCCAGCTTATGCTAAAGCTTTAAGTCTAGTTGAACAGATTTTTAAAATTGAACCACAAATAATAGAAAAAATAAAAGTAATAAAAGGAAACTTATTCTTTGTAGAAAGGAATGATTTGTTAAATATAAATAAGAATATTCCTGAGCTTTTAGCAGAAGAATTAACAAGAAAATTTAATGAAAGAACTGTTATTAACAATATATAAAAATAATTATTATGAGTGATAAAGAAAAACCTGAAAAACCAACAAATCAACCTCAATCAACTTATGACGATAGTGATTTAGGAACATCTTATATAACATTGAACGACCCATTGGTAGGCAAAGTAGAGAGAAACAAGTAAAAGCCAAATTAGAATTGACTTAAAGGCTTTATTATAAGCTTTTGAGATCATTTTTAAATGACTTCCATTAATATCAATTGACTTTTGATAAGTGTTAAGAATTTTTTCTTTAGCAACTTTTTTCTTGTCATCTTTGAGTTTTAAGAATGACTTTGGTTCAATGCCATTAAATCTTAATTCAAGAGGGGTAATAGCGTATCGGCATTGATATAAAATAAATCCGATAAAAAGAATTAGTGAATATAATAAAACACTCTTTGTGGATGTGAAATTGGAATTTAAAATATCATCAACTAAATATCCAAATACAGCAAATATTAAAGCAATGATAAAATATAGTCTATTCCTGGTTTCTCGAATAGAATCGTTAATATGATTAAGTATATCTTTTGACTCACTTAATTTTAGTTCAAAAAATTCTTTGTTTTTCATATTTGTAAATTTAGATTAATAATTTGATTAAAAACGTGTGCAAACATTGGTAACCGTTGCACAACCCTATAAACTCACAAAAAAAACAGTATTTATCCATGTGATGGCCATTATAGAGCAATACGTGTTAGTTTTATTATTATCAAAAACGCGTAATATAATTTAAGACTGTTGTTAAACATAAGATAATTTAAAAGCTATGTTTTTTGGATCCCAAAAACATAGCTTTTTTTATTTTTCACTCTAAAAAGCAGCTTTTATATACCTGTTTCACCTGTATTCTGATAGGAACGAGGTACAATCCATAATGTAAGATTGCTAAACATTCAGGGCAAACCAGAGTTTCTGAGGTATTATTAGAAACAGCTTCTTAATCGAATGAAGAAAACAAGTAAAGGAAAGAGTCTATAAGGTTCTTTTATTAACAAAAAAAGACATCTGTTCCTATAAATATTACTTTGATTGATGTTACAGATGAGTTACATTTGGCAAATAACTCAGGAATATATCGCAATGAATTTATCAAAAGAAAACCTTGGGATTATCATAAAAGAAATTCGAGAGAAAAAGCATTTAACGCAAGAGCAGCTTGCCTT
>DATJCU010000022.1:0-3814 GCA_035497795.1 Edaphocola sp.
ATAATTGCAGTAAGATTTGCAGCAGTTTTGGCGATGGTTGATGGATATAATACTGCATTGCAATCATTAGTAAGCTCTTATGATATCCGTGGAATGATAGGAAGCCAAATGAGATCAGCTTATTTGGGAGAGTATAATAATGACCCAAATGACGGGGGTAGCCAACCTGATAATACGAATACGAAAAACAATGAACAATCTCTACAAGACTCCAATAATCCCCAAGCACCTCAAAAAGGCGATAAGTATGTAGAGGGAGTAAGAATACGCTATGTAGGTTGGATTGGTAAAGGTGGAGCATTGACGCTTCCGGGTATCGGAATATTTGTAGGAAAGGGTGTATTAAATCCTAAAAATGGCTTTAGTGATAATTATTTTAGTAATCTTATAATGCACGAGTATGGACACATACTTCAAGCTAAACAATACGGAAATTTATTTTATTATGGGCGGATAGTCCCAACCAGTTTTGCCAGTGCCACTTGGGGAACTGTTACATATGGATTCAATTCATTATTTGGGAATAGAAATGAAAATGGTTATATAAGGCATTATGACCATAACCGAACGTGGACGGAGTGGGATGCAAGCAACAGAGCATACCAGTATTTTAACTATCCTTATTGGAACCATAATTGGTTTCCTATTTCTAAACCTTAAATAATGTAAATGATGCGGTTAAACTATTTTTTAGTGCTTTGCTTTTTTCTATTACAGTCTACAACCTGTTCAGTTCCTCTTGATTGCAGACTGCAAGTTTCGAATCAAAGCAATGATTCAATAACATTTATTGTTGCAAAGGATTCTGTAATTGATTGTAATAACTTAAAGAATACAGTAATAATGAATGACACGGTATATATTAATTCACTGTCAGAACCATTGCGTTTTTTCAACTATTATATAGCTCCTCATAGCAAAGATAATATGTGTATTAAAATAGGGAAAAATGCTTGGGTAGATTATGCCAAGTTTAAAAATAAACGGATTTATGTCTTCTTTATCGAAGCAGATAAAATGATTAAAACAGATGAAGGCATTTTACTTCCTTGCGAATTATCTTTTAAGCGACAGTCCTATACATTGGATGAGTTGAAGCGCAATAACTGGGTTATAACTTATCCTGAATAGAATAATTAACAAAGCCACTCCAATTGGAGCGGCTTTGTTCTTTGCTGTACATTAAACCTTCGAAAAATCTTTGTTATAGAGCGGCTACATTATTATTAAAGAAGTCTTTAAATTTCTTTTATTAGTAATGATACACTACAAAAAAGCATATAAAATTCAAAAATTATCTAAAAAACATGTATTTTAGCCAATTGATATGGGATGTCTTCGATTAAACCTATTAGAACAGTCGTTTGTACCCATGAAAATTGTGTACAAAAAACATGAAGAAGAGCATAAAAGGCTAGACTCCCATCTCGGTATAGACCCCTTAGCCGATGGCGGTGGGCAACAAGTACTTAGCCCTTACCATGCCATGGGTTGTAACCCGGCGATGATGATAGACCCTTTAGGCTTGCAGGGGCAAACAAGTATGTCCACTCCTGGGAACGATCATTTTATTATGCCCGTTGGCTATATGGTTGAAGGCACTTATGTATATTTGAGTGCCGATAGATTAGGGACAGGAAAGAGTATTGGTATGAAGCGTCTTGAAGCATACATTTATAATAGTATGATGGAGATGGCTGAGGCGAAGCAGCAAAAATTAATCGAGATTAGATTTGCTGCAGCTTTGGCGATGGTTGATGGATATAATAGTATTGGAAATGATGCAGTTGATCCAGTGCAATTAAAAGATTGGTCAACATTTGGTACAGATAGAGTTAGTTTTATTTTTGGAAAAACGACTATTAGTTTTTCAAAAAGAGGTGGAGGTGAAGGGAAAAAATATTTTTTGGACGAAGATATTAGAACAGGAATTTGGGTTTTTGCAGTTTATTATGGTGATCTTTCTAAATATGAGAAAACAGATTGGATACAAAGTGTATATACATCAAAAGGTATTGATGGGAAGCCAAGTAATAAATGGTTTAATGATTATAACAAAGGTTTAGATTCTAATGAGCCATTCTATTATAATAATAGTGCTTTTACTATTGAATGGAGAAATAAAATAGATGCAAAATTTGGAGGAAGAGCATTTATGGATGGTCCAAATAGAATGAGTTATTAGGGTGCAACTTACTCTTGGTCTGCAGTTTTGAGTCTGGTAGGATTAAAAAACGGAATCTGGGAAACTATTCAAACTATTAATTATGGATTTTCTGCAAAAGGTGGGCAAATAATTTATAATCCAATGATTATACGAAATCATTTTAATACTTTCTCAAACTTTTTTCATGAATCATTAATTAGAAATTTAAATAGAAGATAATATGAAATTTTTTTTTATTTTTTTTATTGCTTTTTATTATTTATTATTCCAATCAAGTTGCCATTTAGAAAATAACAATCGAAATCAAGTTGATGAACATTCAAGGAATGAAAAAAATATTTCTCAAGAATCAAATAATTTATCTAGAAAACTAAAAAATTGTGACACTCCCCTATCCTCGGTAGATATTATAATATTTTCAGATGAAACCGATGAACAACCCTCATTTGGAGTTTTTTTCCATGAACTTGATGGAAATGGTAATATATTAAGTAATGGAGAAAAAAAGGTTGTTCCAACAGATATTTTTGTTCCAAATACCATATTTAAAAAGAAATTAAGTTTACCCGCGATTAGGTTTTTAGCAAAATTTATTGATAAAAATTGTAATTGTAATTTGCCCAATGACATGGAGACTTCTGAATATTATGGAATGTATCAATTTCAACTGATACAAGAAAAGCAAGCAAAAATTTGTTATATTTTTCTATCGAAAGATGAAAAACACCTTAGGTATTTTATTGAATTGAAAAATTGGCTGAGCAATTCTGAGTACAACAAAGAATATTTGTATTTTATCAATTATATAGAAAGTTATATATTAAAATCAAAAGACAAATAAATTTAATTTATGGCAGGCAGATGGAGAAGGAAATTGGTCAGACATAGGTACAGCAGAAAATAATGCCATAGAAATTTCCGAAAATGGTATGATTCTCGTATATTTGTCCAATGAAAGTGTAGAGCAGGTACATTTTGATAATTTGGTGGTGGGGCAAGAAGCGGGCAGTTTATTGGAAGAACGCCATTATTATCCTTATGGTCTACCGATACATGGATGGGGCAGCACAGCAGCAGGTTCTTTGAGTAACAGACAAATGTACCAAGGCAATGAATACCGGCAGGAAATAGGGTTGAACTGGATCGATTTTCATAACCGGCAGCTTGGCCTGCCCTGAGCGAAGCCGAAGGGACCCACAGGTTGGAAGATTTCTGAGCATAGACCCATTAGCCGATGGTGGTGGGCAACAAATACTTAGCCCTTACCATGCCATGGGTTGTAACCCGGCGATGATGATAGACCCTTTGGGCTTGCAGGGACAAACTGGGATGTCCTCTCCATATGGGAATAACCATTTTGTGGCACCTGTTGGGTTTATGGTTGAAGGAACTTATGTATATTTGAGTGCCGATAGATTAGGGACAGGAAAGAGTATTGGTATGAAGCGTCTTGAGGCATACATTTATAATAGTATGATGGAGATGGCTGAGGCGAAGCAGCAAAAAATAATCGAGATTAGATTTGCAGCAGCTTTGGCGATGGTTGATGGATATAATACTGCATTGCAATCATTAGTAAGCTCTTATGATATCCGTGGAATGGTAGGAAGCCAAATGAGATCAGCTTATTTGGGAGAGTATAATAAT
>DATJCU010000023.1:0-15130 GCA_035497795.1 Edaphocola sp.
TTCTTTTAATTAGTTAGGAGTTTGCGGTTTTAAGGAATATCAATATTTTCTTCATAAAAATTTAAGTTTAAATTAAGTCCGAACTCAAGCAACATAAGCACATGCTTGTTTTAGTATAAAATATAATATAAAGGTAAGATAATAGAGGGTGTCTATTCTTAAATTAGACACCCTCAATACTAAGCCATTAGTCGCCAGAACAATTTTTAGAATCCCAAGTTCCTGGGGTAACACAATTCCATTCCTTCCCACTCACATTTTGCTTACAAGCACCTGTATTTGAACCAGGCGTAGTGGTACAACCTTCTGTTCCAGCTTGAGCCTCTTTAATCAAAAGAGCCAAACTCCATGAATTGCTACTTTGAGATTTTTCTGTTAAAGCAACATTAAACGTTAGTACAGCAGCAGCAGCAAAAGCTAATGTACCTAAACTAACAAACATTTTTCTTTTCATTTTACAAATTTTTAAGTTAAAAAAATTAATTTATATAGGTTCGCGAGACCTCAAGTTAAATAAAACACTCACGTGCTTTAAATTATTCGAAAGTATTGCCAAAATAAATCACCATTCTATCAGGTAGCTTGTTGCATTGGCTCTAACGTTGAGTATATGCAAAGTAGGCGATTGGGGGCTTCAAACTTATCAAACCGTTACTATATTGAAGCGGGCTACAACCGTTGAATTTACTGCTATTTCGCCTATTTTGTATATACATTGTTAGAGCTCGTTTTTATTCTTCCAGTAGTTTTTCAATTTTCTCTTTCACATTATCAGGTCTTAAATGAGAACCTTTTTCAACTATTATACCTTCCTTGTTTATTAAAAAATAATGGGGAATTCCTTGAACCTCAAATGCCTTTCTCAAATCTGTGCTTTGCTCCTTGTTTAAGTAATAATGTTGTCCTCCAATCTGGAATTCAGCTATATTTGGCTTCCATAATTTCTCCTCTGAATCAATACATAGAAAAACGAATTCAACGTTTTGTTCTTTCATTTCTTCCATTAATCGCTTTGACCTTGGCATTTCTGCCTTACATGGTCCGCACCATGTTGCCCAACAGTCCAAATAGATAACTTTTCCTTTATTTTTATTGAGAATTGACTCAAATATTTGATTGGCAGAAGAATTCTCTAATTTCTCCAAATAGGCATTAGTTGCTAATTCAGGATTTTCTATTCTGTTTTTTATCTGATTATAACTTTCAATTAATGGTTCTAATAAAAACGGTTCTTTAATATATTTGTCAACAATATGTCTATAATTTTCGAACAAGGAAAGCTCAGATTTATCAAATTGCTGATTAAATAATTCGGTTAAAACCATTTGTCTTAATAGAGTATCTGGCGTATTTTTAATAATTCCATAAACTACTAAGGAGTCCATAATTTCAGATGGTGCAACTATATAGCCCTCGGGTGTCTTGTATTGTCTATTTTGTTCGTCATTCCAAATTTGTCTGCGAGAGTAATTATAGTGAAATCTGTTTATGAAACCAGATAAAGCATAGCCACTTATAAACATATCCTGCGTTATTGGTAATCTGGACAATAGTGAATTGTAATAACTATCAGGAACACTCCATTCATTTCCTTTTAAATTATTTGCTCTCATGTGGTCACTTGGATACCATGATAGAGCATCATAATAATCTTGCTCAATATATGTTTTAGCCCAAATTTGGACTTCCTTGTTTGGGTTTACTTCGTTTACAAAGTCTGCATACAAATAGTCAATCTTTTGTTTTAAGGAGTCAAGATACATTACATATTGCTCAAGGTCATAATCTTTTTTTGCTTTTTCTTTTGCATCCCAGTCGTTATACAGTGGATTTGAGAAATACATGAATTGAAATTTTGCAGCATCTTGATTGATTTTTGCAGCATCACCACTAAATTCGATTGATTTGAGAATCTCAGGTCTTCTTCTTGGTTTCCCATTAAATTTAACATATATACTGTCACCAGGATGAACTAAAACAAGAACATTCATTTTATAATCAAGCCAGACATCAGTTGGAGTATATGTTTCAAAGGATGCATGGAAATTACCCAAACTATCTGCTTTTGTATACACTTCTAATTGGTCATGTCCTAATCTATTTATGTATAGTTTAACGTCAAGCTGTTTGGTATTGATACTATCAATTTTACCTGCTACTATAACCTTTTTAGAAGTTTGATAGTCATTCTTTTCAGAAGATGAACAGGAAATCAAAGTTGCAATTGAAATTAAAGTCAATAGTTTTTTCATGTCATATTATTTTATGTAGGAATTTCGATTAAATGAGCTCTAACGGTTTGTGTATGAAGCGTTGGGCATTTCGAAGCACTTCACTTTCAAACCGCTAATATGTTTATTAATTGTACTCATTTTTAATTAACCACCTGCTGCCCAATGATTTATACACTTTGTTATGCCCTGTGATTTGTTCTTCCAGCCTCTCTTTCAGTGGGTTGGCAAGACATACTCTTTTGCAATTTTTGGTCTGAGCGTTGGCTTGTGCGAATTGCAAATGTGTATGGCTTTTGGGCTGGCATTTATAGCTCATTATAAAATCCATATTTTTTGTCTATTAATAATGCTCTGTCTAAATAACTATTAAATTCTTCACACGAAGTTTCAGGTAGCAAACTACAAGAATAACAAGCGGCAAGATTTAAACCACCGATTCCCTGTCCTTCTGAATTATAGCAAATTGGGTCAGAGGCACAATCTTTGGCTCTCGCTAATGCAGATTCCAATATTTTAATAAATCTTTCAGGATTTGATTGTGAAACTAATCCGCCAAAACTTCCTTCTGCACCTGCCATAGTATAAATTAAAACACCTTGCATATCATCTTCATTTACATAAAGTCTCTCGGAAATTGAAGATGCAGAATAGCCAGTTAGAAACTCCAATTCTTTAATTAGAATATGTGAGAATGTATGGATAAAGATGAACTTAGAAAGATAGTATAGATTAGAAAACATTTTAGTTTTTTCTTCCGATGCTCTATATTCAGAATTTTCTCCGTTGTTTCGTATTGTCTCAATTCTTTTTGCAAAATCCTTATTCAAAGATTGTTCATTATACCAATCTGAAATTTTATCCAAATCAAAGTCGATGAATATTCCTTCCCCAAAACTTTCAATACCAGGAAGTAATTTTGTTGCATTACCTTTTGAGGATGTGTATTTTGCTTTGACTGCTTCCTTGCTTACTCTAATAAAATCGTCCATCGAATTCTCTGCAAATAAATCTTTGTCGATAGGTTCTTGACGACTAAATCCAGTTTGAACTGAAGTTAATTTTAAGCGGTCTATTTTTAAAAGTCTTTTTATACCGAAGTTGCTAAGTAACTCAGAAGTTTCTTGCTCAAAGACAAGGTCTTTGTCGTCAGGGCTTTTATTAGTTATTAGATAATTGTATTCTTTTAAACGATAATCAACTTCTTTTATAAAATCTTGTTTCTCTGGATTAATTATCTCGTTTATATCACTTATTGAAAGTTTAATATTCCCTGTGTTAATTTTTTCTTGAATTTTTTCAACTGATAATTCAGCATCATAATAAAGTGTTTTAATTTTCTCCTTTATTTCCTTTTTTATTATTACAGTTGGCAGATACAGACTATTTGTAATAAGAGGATAATAAACACTGTTACTCGTTCTAATTACTGGTTTAAAGAAGATTTTTTGCTCGCGTCCTTTAATATCTAAAACAGGATTTCCTTCATTATCTGAAATAATTCTAATTTCTCCATTTTTATCAAAATCAGGAACTCTCAAACCTAAAAGACCAGCAAGTGAAACTTGCTTCCCTTTTGTTTTGCAGTCAGGATTTTTGCATTGAATTCTAACTCCAGAAAAATCAGAAAATGTATCTGAACGCAAATATTTTAAATCTTGTTTATTGCAACAAGCTTTATTAAAAACAATTTTTTGCTGACCATTTTCATCTTTTTCACGAGATAAATTTGTCCAGTAATTCCATGGTAAATCTTTAATATTCCCATTTGGAGCTATCAATATAAATCGAACTTGTTCCAAAGGATAATACTTTCTTTTCTCCTTGTTCTTCTTTGCTGCCTGATAACATTTATAGCATTTAGGAGGTGTAAACGAATCATTTATTTTATTGATTTCTTTACTGTGAAAAACATTTTTCCAACCTTTGTACCAATCATCGATATGTTTAAAACTATTACACTTGCTACAATACATCCACTTAGGAAAGTATTCGGCATCAATTATATGGTCTTTTAGTTTTGGTAGTGATGTATTATAAAAAGCAGAATAATTGGCTGGAACTTTTACAATTTGGTTTAATTCTTGAAAATAAAACTTCAGGCGATTTAATAAACGGTCATCGTTTATATTTTCATTTTCCTGAACTTCTATTTTCCCTTTTTCGATTAAATAAAAGTACTTCCATTTATCAAAGTCCTTAATTATTAATGCACCTTCAACAGTTTCTATAATTGAACCGACACCACCATAAGAACTTATCAATTTTCTGGTTTGTAATTCTGTGTATTTAGCCATTTCTACTAATTTTTGGTAATCCAACTTTGATAAATGAATTTGTATCAATTTCTCTCATCGATTGCATAACAGACCATAAATCATCTTTGTCAAAGTTTTTTTCAGCAGGTTTCACGAGCAATCCAATTTCAGTTTTGTTTGCTTCGTAATTTTTTAATTCATGGTTTTCAATTTGTTCCAGCCAGTTATCCGCTAAATCATTTAATCTTCGCTCAAATTGAGTAAGAATTTTAGAATTATTTGAAAAGCGGTTTCTTATTTCAGTTTTTAACCCATCTAACATTTCTGGTTGAAAATATTGAGCTGAATTATTAGAAGCCATTCCAGGAACTTTATGTCTGATATATGTAATCATAATACTTGCAAGCATCTTTTCAAGGGTGTTTTCAGTAAATGGCGTTAAACTCACAGGTTCCACGCTTTTATAAAAAGCTTGATGAAATGGGATAAAATGTTCAAAATGTGATTTGTCTCTGGCTCTATTTGCATCCAATAAATCGATAACCAAACCTTTATACTTTCGTCCAACCCTACTTGATGCTTGAATATACTCTGCGATATTTCTTGGCTGACCATTTATAAGCATTATATTAAATCGGTCAATATCAATACCTACTGAAATCATATTTGTAGCCAGCACCAAATCAATGATGTCAGTTAAAAAAGTATTTCCGTTTTTATCAGTTTTTATGGAGTTTTCATTAAAAGTATTTTCTTCAAGCCGTTTTAGAGTTTGTTTAATTTTTGAACTATCAATTCTGCTTGTAAGTTCTTCGTCTCGATTATACAAATAAGCATGATTAAATTTATCAAATGGGCTATCCCCATAAAGCTTGTTTTGTAAAGTTGAAGTGAACGTTGAAATTTCATCGCCAACTTTATTGTGTATTTTGCCAACATCCTTTAAACTATTATAGTACGAGACAATTGTCCAATACTTGTCAAATGTTTTGTAGTCGTTAGTTCCTTTCTGAACAAGTCTTTTATAAGCTTCTAATCGTGCAACAAATAAATTCGCAATCATTTGCAACTGAGTATCTATTGTAGATTTGCCTGTTGGGATAAACCCTAAATATCTTCTCTTACTTTCTGTTTTTGAAACTTTTGCAAAAAAGCTATCATTGTAACTTAATCCAGACGGAGGAAAAACATTTACTTTCCTGTTGATTCCATACAAAGCTTTAATTTGTTCGTTTGTATTCCGTGTTGTGGCAGTTGAAGATATTATTTTCGGTTTACGACCATCCTTTGTGCAAAGAATTTCAATAACACTTTCAAAAATTCCTGTAATTGAACCCAAAGGACCCGTCAATAAGTGTAATTCATCTTGAATAATTAAATCAGGTGGTAATTTGTCATCATCTAATGAATTAAAAAAGCGGTGTCCATTAGCTTTCCAAGCTAACATTGCGAATTTATCCACAGTTCCAAAAAGTAACGTTGGGGGTGCTTCATAAAGCATTTCATCAACCACTTGAATAGGAAGCTCATTATGGAAATTGCAATTCTTGTTCAAGCATTTGATTTTAAACTGGGCATTATTATTTCTCCCAATAATTTTAAAACCATAATCCCAGTTGCCAAATTCATTTTTAGTAATTAATTTGGTTCCACACCAAGGGCAAGAACTAATTTGAAAAACGTTTTTGCTTTCAGGACTTCCACTTTTCTTATTGCATTCTTCATTGATTTCTTCAACTTTTTCTTCAGCTTCTTTTAAGCTGTTTGGAGTTGAAGACATTCCAACCCACATTCCGATATTTATTGGAGATTGCCTTAATTCACTTACAAAGTGACTTCGTAAAAACTCTAATGCAACAATTAATCTCGCAGCTCGTTCAAATTGCTGTGCGGTAAGAAGTCGCAAAGTATATCGCATTATTACCGATGTTCCTTCAAAACCTGTTTCATTTATTAATCTGCGATAAATTATTGTAAATGCTGCAACAGCGAGATATGCTTCTGTTTTTCCACCGCCTGTAGGAAACCAAATTAAATCGACAATTTTATTTCTTGAATCAGAATTTAATTCTGTAATACTATCAATATTTAGTAAAAGAAATGCTAATTGAAATGGTCGGTATTTCGGTCTATTAAAAGGAAGTTTTGAGAAATTATAGTTTTTGAAATATCCAATATCTTTGTAATTGATTTCAGAGCTTGAATCTTCTAATTCCTTTTCTTTTCCTGAGAAATCATTATCATTCGAAATGATAATTTGAATTAGCATTGCTGAATTTGCTAATTGAAACGCTCTAAAAACACTTTTGGTTTTTAATAGCTCAATGTTCGTTTTTAACCTTTTAAAGTTGTAATCTAAATCTTTAAAGATGGTTTCTTCAATAGCCAGATTTGCAGACGGTTTTTCCTTTTGTTCTGCTATCCACAATCCATATAAGTCAACAAAAGATTTTAGTTGCTCAATTATTTGAGATTGGTTTTTATTAGAAAAATGAGATAAACTGTAAATATCTAAACTCTCATTTAATGAAAGAAAGTCATTTGGGTTATCCTTAAAATCGTCTTTTGAAAAACTGTTTTTTGTGTCTTTTACATCATATTGTGGCAAGAAAGTAGTGTGGATGGATTCTTCTGATTTGTTCCAGTTAACTGAGCAATTATGCCCAATACCATAACTGAATTTATCTTTGTATAGATAATTCAGAATTTCAGCTTCACTATCTAATGGGTTTAACTCAATGTATGATTTATACGGTTTTAGTTCTTTGGTTGTAACTTTAATCTCTGCTTGGAAAATAGATTTTGCGTTTAAACGCTCATTAGCGTTGGAAAATTTGTTTGCTGGATGTTTATCTGATGTATTTACTAATTGAATCTTAACATAGATATTCTCTGGATTTTTAGAAAAACTGTAAGTTCTGACCGTATAAGATGCTCGTACAGAATTATCATTGCTTTTTGTAAGACTTTCTTCAAATATTGTTTCTGGATTTACTATTTCAGATACCGAAATTGTTTTTTTAACAACCACTTCTTTTCTTTTCCACGTTCTGCCTAAGAGCTTCTCAAAATAATGGAATCTGTATTTTAGAGGACTATCTTTAAATTCATCTGATTTTTTAAATTCATCAAAAATTGCAAATTCTTCAGTCCTTGGCTGCCTGCTTTTACCCTTTAATTTCCTTTTTAATACCATGTAGCCATCATCGTAACTGATAATTTCTTTAAAGGGGAATGATGGATGATTGAGGAACTCTTCAAAATCTTCTTTGGAGATTTTAATTTTAATGTCGGTACTTATTTGAGAATACAAGCCAAAACAAAATTCTACATCAAGTTCTTTTACATTCTTGTCAACACAAAAAGTTAAGCCAATATTTGAGGGGAAAAATGTATTTTGTGATACCTTAATTTCATCATCTTCATTTGGCTCTTTCCTTTTACTATTATTGCTGTTTTCATTTCGACTAATTTCTGGATTTTCAGCATCTGATTCAAGTACTCCATTTTCTTCACTATCAGTCGCATTATTAAGTTCTGCATCTGCTTTTTCATCGAATGTTTTGACTTTCTCTCTTTCGGGGAAAAGCACACCTGTGTAATATCTTTGCAGTGGATAGTCTGCAATTATTTCTTCATTAATATCTTTTTCGGAAACGAAAATATCAGAACCAGGTCCCAAAAGACCTTTTTTAATTCTTTCCTGAAAAATATCTCTGGCTATGCTGTCGTGACTATTGCTCATTATCAATCACTTTTATTGTTTTAATAATTCTTTCTTTGGCATTCTGGTCAACGAATTGTTGAATTTGTTTTTCTGAAAATCGCATTAATAATTTTCCTTTTTTCTTATTCTGAATATAGTCTGAGATTTCAGAACTAAATCTTCTACCTAATGACTTCATTATTCTATTGAAACCAAGCCTATATTTCAAAACATCATTGAAGTTATCATTCAGAATATCTGAATCAATTGACTTTTTCAGAACAGCCAAATCCTTTTTGTTTTGCGGAAACTTGATGTGACTTTTAGCATTCGTCCAATTTCTCAATGTAAACTCATTTGTAATTGATAATCCATTTTCCACAAGACTTTTGTGTAGCTCGGTCAACGAATTAAATTCTTTGAAGTAATTGTTTAGTTCGCTTTTCCACAATTTTGAAAACTCTTCGATTTTTATAAATTCTCCATCAGTATCATATTCTAATGCAACTTGATAAAGTTCTTCTTTTGATGAATTATCATAAACCCGAATTTTGTCTCCAATTGTTAGGTTTTTAACTTTCTCAAAACGTTCTTTTTGGTTGATTTTTAAGAGGACAGTTTTGTTTTCATCTAACTCCAAAATTTCAGGGTCATTTTCAAATGTTATCTCTTTTACAATATTTGAGCAATTAACATCTGAATAATCAGGATTTATTTTGGCTTTATCATCCTGCTCAAATAATCTTGAGATTAAATCGGAAATATTTTCAACCTTTTCAATTTCCTTAAAGGAGATGCCAGATATTGTAGTTCTGTCCGAATTTTTTAATTCAAAATAAGTTTCCCTTCTTAATTTGTTTAAGCAGCTTTCGAAATGCTCTTTTTCCTGAGGGTATAATATTATGCTTATTTTATTAGGATTGTATATCATTGATTTTAAATGATTGAATCCGAAAAATCCCAAGAAAATGATTGTTTTATTTGCAGTGTCAAGATTCTCAAAATCCTTAAATGAGATTACATTCCTAATTACATCCTTATTTACTTCTTCGTCCCAAATACCCAAATATTCTTTTGGTGCAACTAAATAGTCGATTCTATAAAATTCCTGTAGCTTTTCAAATTTTGCTTGACTGCATTTTTTACATGCGACTACGTTGCTGAAAGCTTTTAGTATTTTATCCCATATTTCTTCGTAATCGTATTCGTCAATTTCATAAAATGCCGTTTCAACAATATCTTGTCCTTCTTTTTCAAAATAGACCAAGCTATTATCAAGTTGAGTAATTAACCTGCTGTCATTTGAAGGAATGATAATCGGGAATAGATTTCTAACAAATTTGTATAGTTCTTTTAAGCTGATTCCATATTCATTTTCTATCTGAGCTAATAAGGAATCGAAATTTTGCAGATGATATGAGAAATCATCATTCTCAGCTTCAATTTTATTTATTGGGTATGTTGTAAAATAATTGAAGAAATCTAATTCAGGCAAAGTCCACTTCCACTTTAAAAGGTTAGGAATAGAATTTTCAGACATATCAGCACTTCCAATCATCAAGCAATTTTCAATTCTTTTGTTGTTTAAATCTTCGGATATTTCTCGATGATGGTTTTTGTATTTATTGGAACCAATAATAGTTATGTTTCGCACTTTTATTCCTTTGTCAAGAATATGTTTTCGTGCGGTTTCATAATCATTAACGATAAAAATCATTGGGTCCATTGGTAAATTATCAGTCTTTTTTCCTGATTTTGCAATGTATTGGAAAGGAAATGCTTTATGAATATTTCGATTCTCAAGAGTGTGTTGTTTTAATTCATCTACAATACTTTTATCAGTAACGATGACAGATTTGTACTTGAATTTAGATGGCAAATTGAGATATTTCTTTTGACTTTCGATATTTAAAATATCTGAGAAAAACTCCTTATAAATATCAAATTTAAGTTTCGCTCGTCTTGCGTTAAAATCTGCGGTTGTTATCGTGTATCGCTTTATTTGATTGAAATTTGGGTACTTAAAAATACTATTGCCACCTTTTATTGTGAAGCCTTTTTCAGTTTTCTTAATAATTTCATATCTATTTCCGTCTTCTTGCAAAATATCGCCAACTTCGTAACTTGTCGAATCGTCAATATAATTATCAATAAAATTATATAGAGCAAGTGTGAAAATTGCAGGAACGTAAAACTGAGACTTAGTTTCTTTATCAGGAACGTAAATAAGAGTATTCTTCTGTTTTTTATTTTCCTTGATAGTTTGATAAATCAGATAAGAATTTATTGTTTCAAAATTATCTAAGTCTAACTTATCAATTTGGAAATGTGATTTTAATTTCCGTTCGGCAAATTCTTTTAAAATTTCAATATATTTCTTTACATCTTTCATAATCGGTGATGTAATTCATTGTCTGCGAGCGCTGGCAAGAAATAGCTCTTTTGGTTTTTATGGGTCGGGGTTTTTGTGTGTTGGCAAAAACCAAATGTGCTATTTGTGCGGTAGGCTTTCATTTTGGTTATCTTTCAGTTTATCAGTTAGTTTTTCGTCTTTTTTATCATTGGGCATAACGTTCGACGGTATATTTTCGGACGGCGTAAAGGAACTTGAAATTTTCCAGTCGTTAAAAACTTTATAGAAAGCTAAGAACCTATTGTTTGAAAAATACCGCCGCCTGAAATATGACCGTATGTTATGGCAAGTTAGTCTATTAAAAGATTATTGATTTCCTTTCTTATTTCTTTATTGCTTGGTCTTGGAGCATTTTTTAAAATAACGTTTTGCTTTTTATCAATAAGAACATAATGAGGAGTTCCGGTAATTTCAAACTTTGCTTGGAGATTTCTAAATTGGTCATTGTTTAGTAATAAGTGTTCACCACTTAATTGCTTTTCACTAATTTTTGCTTTCCAAGCCTCTTCTTTACAGCCAGATGCTAAGTTTAAAAAAATCACATTTTCATCTTGGTATTCCATTTGTAAATCTATAGAACTTGGTATTTCCTGCAAACATGGGCCGCAGCTTGGAGACCAGAAATTAATATAGATGACTTTGTCTTGATATTTTAGATGAATTGTATCAAGTAATGATTCTAAGATTTGATTATTATTAAATATGAAGTTCAGATTTTCAGTAAAAATTGGATTTTCTATATGTTCTTTTATTTGAGTATATTTTGCTTCTATCTTTTTTGCGAAATATTGATAGTTAAATATTTTTGGTTGATAAATAGTTTCCCATTCTGCGATAAATGACCAATCTAACATTCTGGAATAAATTTCATAGATGATAATATCAGAAGTAAAACCACTACTAAATTTTGCTCTTTGTTCAATAGATGAAGAAAAATATGATATAACATCAGTATCAAATAATTCCCATTGTTTTTCTAAAGAGTCAAGAGGGAGTAATTCATCTAAATAAATGGAATATTCATGATAAAAGCCTTCTTGATGTGTTGAAATAACCTCATTGTAATACATATCGAAATCATCAAGAAATGAGTAATAGTTAACAGGTATTTCAAATTCAAATCTGTCAATATTGTTATATGCTGTGTGCCATATATGATAACGTAATAAACTTGACCACACGTAGTGATTAATATAGTTTCTAGCCCATTTTTCAAATAATGGTGTTGTATTTAGAGTATCTAATAACATGTGCAGAGTTTTATCTGCTTCTTTTTTTTGGGATAAGACAAAGTTTTTATATTCGTTTGCTTCAAGGTTTTTGACATTCTCATACGAAATGCAATGTTTTAATGAGTTGTCCACGCGAGATATAAAAGCATTGACAAACTTATTGTTAGCTACAGCTGAACCTCCAATGACTGATACGCATTTTATTTTATCATCTTCATTCTCATTCCATATTCCATTGTCTATCTCAATTCTAAAACTGTCATTTGGTTCACAAATAAAATAAAATCTTTCATCACCATATTCAAAGAAGAAGTCTTGTGGCCAAGCAATTGTTGTTTCAATTTCAAATTCTCCATTTGCGTTGATATTAGCTATTTTAATATCAGACTTAACGTTTTCTAAGGTTTGAAAATTAAATCCAATGGTTTTCTGATTGCTATTTTGATTGTAATTTTTTATTTGACCATAAACAGTAATTTTCTGGTCGGTTAATTCCTTCATTTTGCAAGAAACTAAGCTTATAATTATGAATAGAATAATTGGGTTAAAGATATTTCTCATATTTTTTATTTATTAATTTGCCATAACGGTGGCGGTATGAAATCGTTGGGGATTGCGGGCTACTTTCCTGTCCAATTAAACCGAATTTGATGCGTGGCACAATGCTTGAATAACCACTTAAACCCCAATGTTTTATACCGCGTGTTGTGGGTATGTTGCTTATTTAATGTCTATTTTTTGTTCTTTATCCACTCTGTAATCGCATCTTTTATTGTGGTAAAATGTTTTCCCGTCTTAAAAAGTCCCCAAGTTGCACAATCAGAAAATTCTAATTTGTCTTTGTTTATCAAGATAGTTCCCAACATAACATTCATATGTAATCCTGTTTTGTCTTTATAATCCTTTATTTCTGTTTTTAATATATCATACTTCTCATTTTCACATAAAAGAATTGAATAAGTTCCTAGTTCTTTCCAATATGGAAATTTCGCATATTTTTTTGTCAAACTATTTCTAAGTAAATGATAATAATTTGAAAAATCTGAAACTGAAGATATGTTATCAGGTAATTCGGCAACAACACACAACATTCGAACTCCTAATTTTCTCTTTGTCTTAAATACTCTGAGGAAATTTAAATTTTCAATTGTCCCATTGTCAAAATCATCGTATTTATGTTCTAAAAGCGATGTTTCTATTAAATTCAATAATTCTGTAAAGTCCTTCATAGTTGGTATTGTCTAATTAAAGTATAAATTCGTCTCTAAAATATTGTATGCTTTTGGCGTTCCCTGCAATTACCCACAACGGTTACGTATATGAAACGTTTGGCATTTCGAAGCACTTTCCTATCAAGTTACAAGTACCTTTGATACGGGCTGAAATGCTTGACAACCCACTGACTGCCAAATGTTTTATATACGATGTTGTGCGTTCGGCTTTTTTGTCCATAATTCATTGGTTTGCAATCAACTTTAATAATTTCCATATACTAATTCAGCAGTTTTCGACCCTCTTTTCATTTCAAAATTAAAATATGCATCCTTGCTGTGTAGAAACTTTTCTCCAAAATCAGTAGTTCTTGCATATTTATATTTGTCACCGTCTTTCGACCAGCAACTGAAAATATTTTCTAAACCGTAGTAAAAGAAACTTGAATTTTCATTTGGTTCTTGTGGCATAGTAATTATAATAATACTGTCAAGCTTTTCAAATAATTTGTCGTTTGGTAGTTCTTTAAATTCAATTATTGTTTGGACTTCAAATTCAAAGTCACCACTTTGGTTCAAATGTATAAGCTTAGAGTCAACAATCTTAAATTTTGGAATTTCTACACCAATTATCCTTTGAATTTCATTCCTATTCTCGTAACGCTTTGAAAATTGGCTATGGATTTTTCCTGGACTTGGAAATAGTTGTAAAAAAAACCAAAAAACAGACAAGGCAATTATTACAAGCATTGTTAATCCAGTCAGGCATCCTATTTTCCATCCTTTTTTAATAAATTGGTAAATAACAGAAATTGTCACAAGTAGTATTCCTATAATTACAAACCATATGCTGTCAAATGAAAAAGATAGTCCTATTAAGGTTACAGAAACTAGAGGTATTAACCACCATTTTTCAAAGCTGTATTTGAATAATTTCTTCATTTAATTTATTTTTTAGTATTCGTTGTCTTTTTTTTAAGCTGACGCACAACGGATGGCGGTATATTTTCGGACGGCGTAAAGGAACTTAAAACTTTCCAGCCGTTAAGAACTTGTTGTGAAGTAAGATACTAAATGTTTGAAAATTCCCGCCGCCTGAAATATGACCGCATGTTGCAGCTTGGTGATATTTTATCCATAAATCGAATCGTTGGATTTATAGCAAATGTCAATACGTTTTCAGTCAGTTTCTTCTTTAGATTCACTTTCAAATTCGTCGTTTTTTATTACCAGCTTTCGTTTATTAATTTTCGTTTTGTTTCTTACTTCTGCTTATTGATATTTCTGTCCGATAATTACTTGAACTAAAGTTAATTGATTTTTTCGATTCTTGAGCTTTTAACTCTATTGTCGAATCGTCATTTTTTAAACAAATCAGCGTGATAAAACTTCAGCTTTCTTCAGTTTAAGAATATCATTTACCGTTATATCTGGTCGTTATCTGTCGTTGTAAGTTTGTTGTCGTTCACATTATTTATTTGGTTGTCAATCAATAGATGTGGATTTCTTGTGATTTCATTTATAAATATTCTGTCAAATCTGTCTGTTTTTTGTCGGAAATATTAATCATATTTCCAGTTTCATATTATCAATACATTTTCTGTTTCTGCGTTTCAACAGATTCATTGTCAATTATATTTCATCAATTGTCAAACCCTACTATTTTCATTTATTCAACTTCCATAACTTTAAAAATCAGCCGATTTGATTTTGGATTTTTTGTTCACTTAGCTGCAACGGGCAGCGGTATATTTCGGGCGGCGTAAAGGAACTTAAAACTTTCCAGCCGTTAAAAACTTGATAGAAAGCTAAAAACCAATTGTTTAAACAGTCCCGCCGCCTGAAATATGACCGCATGTTGCAGCTTGGTGATATTTTATCCATAAATCGAATCGTTGGATTTATAGCAAATGTCAATACGTTTTCAGTCAGTTTCTTCGATACTGTCCCAAAAAGTGTGTAAAGTACAAAAGAGTTATATTTGATTTAGTATTAACAAAAAATCAAATCTTATGCACTTTACACAATCTCAAGTTAGTAAAATTATCGAAGAAACGATATTAAAAAAGGATGGTTTAA
>DATJCU010000024.1:0-11741 GCA_035497795.1 Edaphocola sp.
GCTTTTTGGAACGGATTCACTTGGTCTATCAAGTCAATGTGTATATCATCTATATTCACGAAGCTTCCCGCCATTCTTATAAATTTCTTGTCGCCTTGTTCCTCAATTGTACTGTTTTTAATTACTGAATCGACTACCACGTGTTGTCTAACAGCTTCAAGATCATCATCACTTAAATCAGGATAAACTTCTCGGATGATTTTAGGTATTAAAACGGTATTGATAACCTCTGGCTCAATATTGCCTGGCATTGCTTTGAGCATTTGTGGGTCTTGCAAAATCTTAGCCTTCAAATCATTTAAATCTGTATCAATAATATCTTTGGCTCTTTGCGAAGTAGGCAATTTGAAACCTCTTATTTTTATGGTGTTGTCGTCCTCGTCTTCATCTTCATCATCTTCATCTTTTTTAATTTTGAATTTCCAATTTGGGGCTAATACTTGCTCCATCAATAAAGAAGCGGTAATTGCTTTCAACATATTGTTTACAGACAATTTCACTTCATCATCTTCGGCATCCGGTTGAGCAATGAGGTTGGTAAATTGAGCGTGTGTTTTGTTGTTACTGTCTCTTGTTGCTCTACCTATTATTTGGATAATTTCTGTTAATGAACCTCTGTAACCAATAGTTAAAGCGTGCTGACAATAGGGCCAATCAAAACCTTCTTTTGCCATTCCTAAAGCAATAATAATATCAATATCATCTGCCGATTTTATTTCTCGTAAATATCCACTTATTTTATCCCTTGATTTTGGATTGTCATTTACTAAATCTGCAACTTTTAAAGTTTCACCTGTTTTGTGGCTTTTGATATGTAAAACACCTGTATTTTCATCTTGGAATTCTAATTCTCCCAAAACATCAATGATGTGATTCACCTCTTCATATTTCTCTTTTGAAGATTCGGCAGAGTTTACACTTGGAATATGAATAATTGTTTTTTGACTCTCATCTAATATTTCAGCCAAAGCAGAAATTCCTGTTTCAGGATTTTTTTTAAAGTACCTGCCCGTATAAAAATGATAGCCAATACCTAAAGACTTTAAAAATTCATAACCGTTTAATTGTTGATAATAAGTATAGGTTACTTTCGTGAATTTTGCTTCATCTTCTGGCATTAAAACAGGAACACTATCACCTCTAAAGTATGAACCTGTCATAGCCACTATATGAGCACTTGAATTTGCCATAATGCTTTTTAACACTTGCCCTAAAATGTTGTCACCTTCAGCTGATACGTGATGAAATTCATCAATAGTGACCAAAGTATCATCTAATTTTTTTACGTCTAAACCATCGAAGGCAAAACGCAAAGTGGCGTGTGTGCAAATCAAAATTTGTTCATCCGATTCTAAAAAGTTTAAGAATGCCGTTACTTTACTTTTCTCTTCGCCCGGTGTACATAGGTTGTATCGTGGATTGGGGTTCCAATCAGCAAAAAAGCCGTACTTTTTCAATTCTGTTGTGCCAAAAGAGGCCCCAATAGACTTTTCAGGAACGGCAACAATCACTTTTTTAATGCCTTGATGTTTCAATTTGTCTAAAGCAATAAACATTAATGCTCTAGATTTTCCAGAAGCAGGAGGGGCTTTCAGCAATAAGTATTGAGCAGTTCTCCCTTCGTATGCTTTTTCTTGCATTTCTCGCATGCCCAAAGGATTGGTACTTTTGCTTTTTCCTGTTTGGTCGTATGTAACGTGTACTAAATTTGGCATTTTATTTATTTATTTCAGTTATTCGAGAATTTCGAATAACTGTGGTTATATTTTTCATTAAATAGGTATAAAAAATAAGCTAAAAAACATAATATGTTGTTTTACAATTATTTATATTGTTTTGTTTTTGTTTTATTTTCTGTTTATTTTTTTTTAGCCAGTACATTTATATCTAATTATCATCTAAAATTCATCTAACTTTAATAAATAGACATTCATTTAATATATTGGCGTTCAAATGTATATATCTTTTTTTCATCTAAGTTATGTCTAAAGTTCATCTAAATTTATTTTACATTATCTGTTTTAGATGAACTCAACACCCACTTCGGATATCTTACAGTTCCTTGATTTTTAATCGTTTTATCCTTTTTTGACATCGCATAAATCATATTTCGGATTTTATTAGATTTTTGTTTTTTATCTAAAACCTTTGGTAAAATGTCTAAAATCAGCTTATCAATGTCTTGCCTCGTAGCTGAGCCGTATTCTTTGATAAAATCTAAAACCATCCTTTTGTAATGCTCATCTTTAAAACCCCTTTGTTTTATATAATCACTTTTTTCGCCTGTAATTGTTGCTAAAGAAGATGAAATGAAAAAATTCGGCTTTCTGCCTTCAATTAACTTCTTGTCTTTCAATTCTTTAATTTCAAAGTCTGTTAGATGCTTTTTCTTTGCCACTTTATCCAATGCAATTATTTCCGGTAAGGTTAAGGAAGACAATTCTGCCAATTTACGTGCGTAATCTAAATCTACTACCTTACCAATTATTTGTACCTGAACTTTGTTATTGTCAAATGTATAGTCTGGCAAAGGGAAAAACTTATTTTTCTGAATAATGAACATTTTCTTTATGCCACTACCAATGGTGTCAATCATATTCAGATTTACCATTGCGTTAGCCAAAAAGGGATTTCTATACTGATTTTCAGGAGCGTCAGCTTGAATTACTCGTTCTATATTTTGGGGGATAAAGCTGCCTGAATTTGAAAAAGTAAGCACGCCATCTTCTCTTTCCACAATATTAATTTTACCACCCAAAGTATAATCTTGATGCGCTATGCAATTATTTAACGCTTCTCTTATGATGTACGGATCAAATTGTGGCACTTCTTGAGGAAATAATGTTCCTTCTTGCAAATATCTATAATTTAAGTTTCTGATTTTAGCTCTTGCTTTATCTGCCGATAGCAATAAGGGACAAGAAAAGTGTTCATAGTCCTTTTCAATATTGTCTTTGTCTTTTAAAATCCAAGAAATTTTAGCGGTACCAGGTGAAATAAAATGTTCCGATTCAGGTTTTCCCAATAGCAAAATAGCTGTTCGTGTAATTTTGTTGTTTATTGTAAGTTTAGCTTTATTTAGAAAAATAACATCATCCCAATTATTTATTTCTTCCGTAAGATGCGTGTTCTTTTTTTGATATTGAGTTCTAGCTTCTTTTATGGCTTCAACAGATAAATCGGCAATGGTTGCTTCTTCAATAGTTTTTGCACTCCAATCAGTTGCAGAAATTTGATTTCGTATTCGCTCTACTTTTTCAATATTAAGTGCGGTTAAACTCTCTCCATTACGGGCGTAATAATGTCCTTTCCAGGCAATAGGCATACCTTGTGGGGCAGCAGGAATTTCAAAAATTAATACATTTCCTTTTACTGTTGATACCGATCGAACTTTAATAAAGTTAATGTTGGGTGAAGTGTTATTGGCAATTTCTTGTTTGTATTCATTGAGTTGTTTTTCTGTGATATTTGTACCTACAATATTTTTATCATTGTTGATGCCCAAAAGTAAATAGGCTACTTTTTGACCCAATAAGTTAGCTTCATTACTCAATGCAGAAAAATATTGACCTAATTTGTTTTTATCAAACTGGCTTTTGGCTTCTTTAAATTCCAAAACCTCTGTTTCGGTTTCAGAAGCCAATAATTTATGTAATAATGCATTGTCATTCATTTTCTCTTCGATTTTTTAACTTTTGCAAAAAGTGACCCTTTTGCATTCACCATTAACAATTGTCTGAACCACTGATTAATTTGATTTTCTTGATTGATTTGATTTCTGATTGAACTTTGAATTGATGAGTCGTTTAAATTCTAAACTCTTCGCTCCAAAATTTATCAGTAAACCTACTTCTAAATTGTAGGCTTCTAAATAATTGATTGCTTGAGCCAAATGAACATCTTCGGTTTTTGTTAGCGCTTTTAATTCAACAGAAATCACATCTTCAATCAAAAAATCTACTCTTCTTGTTCCTATTTGTTCTTCTTTGTAAAAAATAGGCATTTCGTGTTCTCTTGAAAATCCGATACCTTGTAAAATCATTTCTTTTGCCAATGCTCTCTGATAAATAACCTCTTGAATTGCGAAGCAATCACGAATACCTTTTAAAATAAAATTAAAGAAATGAGTAAAACCATTTCCCAGTATTTTATGCACTTCCATTGCACAGCCAATGATTTTGCCTGTCAATTCGGAGTATGCATATTTTTCATTTGTAATCATAGTTCATCATATTAATCAGTTTCAATCAACGGTTCCGACTTTTCTTCTGCTTCGCAAAAAGCGTGTCTTTCTGCAACATTTCTTCATACTGTTTAAACAAGTATTCCAAACGCTCGGTGTCATTTTTAAAAGGCTGCAAACGGTAACATTGCTCTATGGCTGTGTCGAGTTCTTGGTGTGCTTGTAGCAAACCTTTGGGCATTGTACTTGGATTGTA
Source organism: Edaphocola sp. (assembly GCA_035497795.1). GTDB lineage: Bacteria > Bacteroidota > Bacteroidia > Chitinophagales > Chitinophagaceae > Edaphocola. The sequence goes on from DATJCU010000024.1 coordinate 4,440, forward strand.
CAATTGTGCCATTGTTTTGCTTGGATGTTTGGCTCGCTCATCTAATATGGCAAATACATAAAGGTTTAAATTTTCCTTTTGTTTGGTGGTAATGTCTGGAAAAGGGAAAGTGTTGTAGCATATATCTTTTGAGTATCTATAATCTGTTTTTAATTTTCCACCTATATTTCTTACCCAAACCATATGCATACGAGAATTGATAATGGCAAACATATAAGGTTCGGCATCATAAATCACTTGAGCTGAATTTGAAACTATTGTAGTATTATTTAAATAGCCACAAGGGATATATTGCCTAGATTCAGAAGAAACACTCGGAATTATCAATTGACTTTCTTTCGCTGTATTTCTATCTCTAAATTGGTGGGAGCGTTCACCTAATCTGTTTGTACCTGTATCTTTACTATTTAATCTATGAAGTTCTGTTTTTTGAATTCTTTTGGCAATTTCGGGTATTTGGATAGCTTCATTTAATTGATTATGTTCTATCCACAAACAATATCTTTTACTTCCTCTAATAAACTCGGCTGAACCTAAAAGCAATCTCATATATGTTTTAGCTTTAGGAAACCGTTCAATTAATTGGTCATACTCTTCTTCAGTAAAAATTAAACCACCACCATCATTTGGCATATTACCAAATTTCATTTCAGGAAAATTAGAAAGCGGTTTGCTCCTTGCTGAAACAACCGTATTAGAGCCGTCCAATAAATAAGGATTGATATTTTTGGCTAATTTTCTAAAATTGTCGGTAAACAAATACTTTGGCTCATTGCTTATATTTCTTAACCCAACTATAATTACCGTAACTCCTGCATTGCCTTTGGCATTATTTGTCCATTTAAACGATTGGTGAGCAAAGTCTATTTCTATACCTTTAGAAATAATATGTGGCCAAATTAAAGGGACTTGTTGCCCTTGGCAAATTGAATTAGTAGTCACAAAAGCACATTTCGCATTTAAGCCTGATATATATTCAGCTCCCTTATAAATCCAACAGTTGATGTAATCTAAATCACGATATTTTTTGAATTTGGCAAAGACAAAATCCATATCTTTTTTCTGTTCAGCATCTTGCAAACGAGCTCCCAAATAAGGTGGATTCCCAATCACATACACTTCATCTGTTGAAGAAATTGGGCATACGATATTCCAATCTACTCTTGTCGCATTTCCTTGTTTTATTTGTCCTGCTTCTTTTAATGGTAATATAGGCTTCGATTTTCCGTAATCAAACAATCGTTCTTCAAATACTTTGTTCATTTGGTGTTCTGCCAACCAAAGTGAAAGTATTGCCATTTCGTGGGCAAAATCATCTATTTCAATGCCATAAAATTGCGAAAGTTGTATTTCAGTCCATTTTATAGTAGGACTTTGTCCTTCTAAATCAGTGATTTTTTCTAAAATATTTATCTCTAAAAGGCGTATTTCCTTGTAAGTGATAATTAAGAAATTTCCGCTCCCACAAGCAGGATCAAAGAATTTTATTTTTGAAATTCTATGAATGAGTTTTTGAAGTTGGTTTACTGTGGTCGCATTTTCATACAGTTCATAGAGTTCATCCAAAAATAACGGTTTAATCAGTTTTAGGATGTTTTCTACAGAAGTGTAATGCATTCCTAAATCACTTCGGTATTCAGGAATTACTACTGCTTGTATCATTGACCCAAAAATATCAGGGTTAATGTCTTTCCATTGTAATTCACCTAACTCAAGAAGCGTTTTTCTTGCTTTTGTGGTAAACAGGGGTGAGTTTATTTTTTGATTAAACAATCCACCATTTACATAAGGGAATTTGGCTAAAAAATCTGGATAATCTTTTCCACTTTCGCTATTTAAACGGGCAAACAAATCATCTAAAAATGTATGGATATCTTTTCCGTTTTCGGCAGTATGCTGAGCTAGTGTATTTGTAAAAATACTGTCTTGCTCAAATATCTCGGTATCTTCTGCAAAAAAACAAAACAACAAACGGGACAGGAAGATATTGAGGTTGTGAATACTTTCTTTTGAATTGTAGATACTCGGATTTTCATCAATCAACAAATCATACAAAGAAGCCATTTTGTACGATGCGTTTCTGTCTGCTTCATTATTGTTTGAAGCATTATACACTTCGCTACCTGCAAGGGGTAAAAAAAAATCAAAATAGTTAGGTAACTCTTTTACTTGAATGTCTAAGTTCTTGCCTAACTTGAGGTCTTTGGCAACTAACTGTTTGTAGTCGGTAAGAATTGCAAATCGAGGTTGCTGCTTTAAAATGCGTTCATCTTTAGAAATATCTTCAATGCTACTTAGTAGTTTATCTGATGACTCAACTTTATAGAAAATTTTCTTTTTGTAGAGTATTTCGCCATCAACATTAGATAAATTGTAGTCTCCCTTCTTTAGTCGTGTTACAGAAGTTTTAGAAATGCCGTATGCAAGCAGCAAATCAAAGACAAATTCTTCTTTTGAGAAGTTGTCAATCAGGTTCTGAACGTTATGTTTTATTTCAGTTGATTTCACGTGTCCTTATTTATTTGTTTTTTAGTGGTCACGTGGAACTCACTAATAGTTATTATGTTTATTGATGATATTTCTGCTGATCGTTTCATTAGTTATTTTGTTCAGGTTTGTTGGAAACTAGCAATTCTTTCACGTCTATGTCCAAAATATCCGCTATCTCCAGTAAGGTTTCCAATCTCGGTTGTTGCCTGTTCTGAGCATAAGCGTTTACCATATTGTAGCTTTTTCCGAGTTTTTCAGCCAACCAAGTTTGCTTAATTCCCTTTTGTTCCAACACTTCCTTAATTCTGTTCATTGTAATTCGGTTTTGTACCTTTTTAAAAGGTATAATTGAACTGCTTTGCTTATCTCAAGCATTAATTTGTCAGCCGCTAAATTAGTCAGTTTATTTTAAATATCTCAAAAAATTGTGTATATAATGTAGATATACTGTTCAGGTACGGTGGGAAAGAGCAAGCTCTTTTGGTTTTTTAGCATTGGCTTTGTGTATCGGCAAAAACCAAATGTACCTGAATGTGCGGTAGCTTTTAAGCTCGCAGAGAACGGTTTGCAGCTACAAGAAGTTGGCGATTTCGGAGCACAAAACTGTCTGTCACCACTGAACTTGATACGAAGCACAAAGCTTCATTTAACCACGCCACCCGCCATTGAGCCAAACGCCTGTTATCGGTTCGGTGTTCTTCTTCTGTCATTGTTGTATGTCGGTTGTGCGTTGGCTCTGCAAGCTCTTTGACAAAGCTTTGGATGTTGCGTTGGCTCGTGGGGCTTTGGCAATGTGCTTGCAAAATGCGTTGGCTTATTTTAAATGGTCTTTTAATGTTTTCCATATTTCATTATTTACACATTTAATTTCTCCAAGTTGTCCTTCAATATTTTTCTTGTCAACTAATAGAACTTCGGATTTTTTCTTTAGTTCTTCTATTGGTATCATCTTTAAAAGTCTTGTTGCTAAAACTTTGTCAACCTTTGCCAGTGCACATAAACCTGCTTTCAATTGGTAAAAAGTTAGAGAATGGATGTCTTTTTCTAACCTTGGAATGAAAGAATTAAGTAAAGTGTTTACTACTTTTTCGCTTATTTTACTAAGTCGGTAAAGAGCATCAGAAAATTTTGCAAACTGAATTTCCCCATTATTTGAACTTGTTAAACTTTCAGAATATGTAGCAATAATTTTACCTGCTATTTCTTCATTAATGTTGAAAGCAATGCTAACACTATTTATAAAGTTCTCTATGTCTGCCTCCTTAATTTTATTTTTGAAAACATTGTGTGCAAATAGGTTATTCAATAAATCAACAGTTTTTTCATTGTCAAGATTATATAAGGGTTTAATTGAGTTAAAAATTGGTTGAATTCTGAATTTCCTTACTAGACATTTCCGAATTATTATGATATTATCAACTAAGTTGTAAACCCTTTTTGCGTTATTAAAATCAACATTCTTTAAGTATAAGAAAATTGAAGGTAAATCAGTAATTTCCGTATTGCTGTCATTAATAGCTTTTATTAGTTTTTCGTCTGGAATAAGCTTTACCAACTTTTTACCAAAGGAAGGTTCAATTTCATTTATTGCATTAACTAATTGAACCGAATGGTTAATATTTGAACTTTTCACCCTGCCTTCAATGATGTCAAGATTGACCCTTTTTAATAATTCTTGACCTTCCTTTCTGACATCAAGATGTGAAAACAAGAGATAAAAAGTGAATAAATCGACTGTCGTAATTTTTGCAGAGTTGAGTTTGTTTATGACAAAATCCTTTTCTAATGTATGACGGATTAGATTTTGTGCCTTTGCTGATTCAACTTTTTTAAATTCCTTGAGAATATGACCAAATGCAGTTAAAGGTTTATTTTTAAATAGGTTTGATAAAAAGTCAATGTCTAAAGCCTCAAGTATTTCCTTTGAAACGGACTGGTCAATATCATACAAACGAGAAAGTCCAATTCCTATTTGTTCTACAGATGCTTGTTTTGATTTTCTTTTGAGAGCTGTAATATCAATAGAAGACAATATTTCAGAAGTAGTTGCAAAATCAATCTGCTTTAATTCACTCAATGTTTTCGTGATATAATCGAACTTTTGGTAATGGATTTTTGCGGAAAGTTTCTTTACATCAACTGTTTTGAGAATTGTTGTGGCAAGTTCAGGCTTTACTTTTTTAAGTTCTGCAAGTGAATTGCCATATATGCCAAAATGAATATCAGAATTGAATTTTTGCTTCCATTCCTCAACACTCAGGACATTAATTGCTTTTGCTCTTATTTCGTTGTTTGGAAGCAGCCTGATTGTCAATGTTAGACTGTTTAATGATGCTTTTCTAAAAACATCTTTTAATTCATCAGGTTTAAAAGGTGCTAAAACACTTTTGTTTTTTAAATCCTTGAAATTATTCTTATGGGTTTCAATGTAGGATATTGCAGAAGCGTTTTTTGTTCCTCTTTTTAAGATTTCTATTAAGTTACGATTACTGAAATAAAGGCTATTGCAATAATCCTCAAAGCTACGCTTGGCAAAAATTCTGATTAACTGAATTAAGTTAACCAATTGGTCTGAATCCATTTGTTTGGAATCATAAACGTATTTGAAAAACTGTTTCTTTACAGTTTCGCTCGACAAAATCTTATTAAATAGGTTTATGTTATCGGATATTCCGATATTGTAAAGGAAACTATAAATATTCTCTACAAAGCTATCAGAGTCGCCAATTACATCAATCAAATAATCTTCTATATTTTTTAAATAAAGGGCGTTTCTATCATTTCTATATCTCGCATTAAGTGTTGCATTAGCTCGAAAGATGGAATCAAGTATCAACCTTGCAAACATTGAATGCATAAAGGAATGAAAATCATTTTCATTCTTAAATAAAATACCATTTTGCTTAGTTGATTCGATTTGATGAGGGTCTGCTAAAAATTCTATTTCATAAGTATATAAAGTGGCAAACTGGTGAATTTTATTTAATTCATTTTGATTGAGCCCATTTAAATACTTTCTGTAAATGTGGTCTTCAATAGTTTTTTCGGTAATGTCTGATAGTTGAACATTATTTTCCAACCAATATTGCAACATCCAAGCAAGTTTGTAAAGATTGCCTTTTGCATTTTCGATTGCCTTTTTAATATCTCCAATTTCACGTTGTATGCCTTGACTTACAAGATAAGATTTGCAGTTTGAAATAACTCCAACTGATTTATTGTAAATATGTTGAGGGGTATTAAACGATTCTAATTTTAAATTACTTGCTTCAAGTTGCTTGAAAATATCAATGTTGTTTTGAGTATCTCGTCTAACATCTGCACTTAAAAATCGAGAAGTAATAATAAACTTGAAGGTAGGAAATTCTTCTTCTAATGTTAGTATTTCAGCTCCAAAAGTCAGATTCAAGTGTATATCTTCAATAATAAAAACAATATTTTCTTTGTCACTAAGTTTATTCAAGTCGCTTTTGAACTTATCGAAACTCAGATTTTGGGAAATATTTAGATAAAAAACTTCAAATCCGTTTTTGGTTAATTGTTGGTGTATTTTTAATGTAGTTATTGTTTTTCCTGTGGATGGATAACCTGTTAATAGAAAATAATTATCAGAATAGGTTTTAATTCTTTCAACGCAATTGTTGATTTGCTCAACTTCTTCTTGTAAGAAAAAGTAGTAATCAGCTTCCAATAATTCAAAAGAGGGGAGAACAAACTTATCTGCATTAACTTTAAATTTTGCTTTTGCCGATTTTAATGTTTCTAACTTTTTTAAGCTGTCAAGAACAGAGTCTAGCTTTTTATCAATTACTTGAACATTCTTTGAGATGTCAAAAATTCTTTCTTTGTAATTCTCTTCTACAAATAGTTTTTTTAAGTATTCATTGCTGTTTGCATTTGTTTTGAAGAGTTCGTAAAAGATTTCTAGTTGCTCGTTGTTAGGCTCAATTATGTTTGAATTTGTTGCGAGTTCCTTTTTAAGAATGTCATTTGAATGCCTTTTTTCATCAAATAGAATATACATTGAATAATATTCCAAAAGAATCTGGGAATGGTAAAATGGGAATTTATTCTTGTCTTTCGTTACAGGAAATTTCGTTTCAAATTCATCAATTGTTTTGTAGATAGTCTTAGTAAGTTCAGTTTGAAAAGTGTCTTTTGGTAAAATCTTCTGGACAATTTTTTCAATACCTTTCTGAGTAGAATAATCAAAAATTTGTCCTACTAAATATGAAACTGCTGTCGTCATTCCTATTTCTACTATCATTTACTTCATTTTGAGCGTTGGCAAAATTCAAGCTCTTTCGGTTTTTTGTTTTGGCTTTGAGTGTCGGCAAAAACCAAATGTGCTTGAATGTGCGGTTGGCTTTCTACACTGACCGATAACTCCCAAATATGCGAAATTCCATTAAGTTATCCAAGCCTGTATGTAGCTATTTATTAATTGTTTACAACTTTATAGCTTCATAGATATTTAAAATGCGAAACCCTACGGATATTTAAAATACGAAGCGCAACTCCCTCCTTTTCAAGATTTCCTTTAGAACATATCGAAGTAAGACTGTATTTTAAACTCCGGTCTATCCGGATAAAAATAATCCAATTGTAAATTTTTACCCAAAACCCCGTTATACCAAAATTTGACTGCTGCGACCAATTGTTTTTGGTACGAAACCGAAATTTTTCGTTCGGTAACCTGAACATTAATATACTGTTCGATTTGTCTTTCGTTCAACACATCTACATCTTGCCCTTTGAAGTGCATTAAAAATTGACGAAACGCATTGACATAAGTCTCTATTGAATTGATAC
>DATJCU010000025.1:0-3136 GCA_035497795.1 Edaphocola sp.
ACAACATTATCAATAATACTCAAAACCATCAAAAACAGATCAAACATGAAAAGAATACACTTTGATAACATGAAAAATAGTTTTTGGATCGTAATTTTAATACTTTCTATCATTTTTATTGTAGGAGGAACTTTTGAGTTAATTCAATTTAAAAAACCCTAAATTGCATAAATGAATGAATATTGTGGTATATTTCTTCAAGCCATTTATTTCAGTAAAATGTTTTGGTATGAAAATTATGTCCAATGGAATAAAAAAGGCGCTTTGATAAAAATTAATTCTTTTATGGGGAAATCATTGATTTTTGAGGAGATTAAAGCGATTGAACTAAACGACAAGAAATTAAAAATAACGAAGATTAATGATAGTAGAGTAATATTTGACCTGAATGATATAGCAGAATCTGATACTCAAAAACTGAATGAACTCATGGTTAAAAACACCATTCTCAACAATATATAACACAGATAAACAACAGAACACAAAACTAACCAAACAAATTTTAGTCAATTAATATAATTATGAAAAATCAATTTTTATTTCTTTTTACTATAATTTTAAGTCTTAATTGTCATTCGCAAGTTTCTTTTGAAAAAGGATATTACATTGATAATTCTAACCAAAAAGTTAATTGCTTGATTAAAAATATGGATTGGAAAAACAATCCCAGCGAATTCGAATATAAACTATCTGAAACCAGCGAAACTCAAAAAAAAACCATAACATCAGTTAAAGAATTTGGGGTTGATAATATTTCAAAATACATCAGAAGCATTGTAAATATTGATAGATCGAGTGATAATTTAAATAATTTAAGCAAAGACAAAGATCCGATATTTAGTGAAGAAGAACTTTTTTTAAAAGTATTAATTGAAGGAAAATCATCTCTATATCAATACTCTGATAGCGATCTGACCAGATATTTTTATAATATAGATAACTCTAAAATTGAACAATTAATTTTTAAAAATTATCTAATCACAGATGATGGTCTTGCCAAAAACAATAGATTTAGACAACAATTATGGAATGATTTAAAATGTTCGAGTTTCAAAATGAGTAAAATTGAAAGGTTAAGCTATCAAAAAAAGGAATTGATTAACTTCTTCATTGAACACAATAAATGCAATAATCAAAACTATGTCAACTTTCAAGAAAAACAAAAAAGAGATTTGTTCAATTTGACCATCAGACCCCGTATAAACAGTTCTTCCTTAACAATCACAAATAATACATCTAATTTTATTTCTAGAGATTTTGCTTTTGACAATAAAACCGGATTTGGTTTTGGTTTGGAAGCCGAATTTATTTTACCTTTTAATAAAAACAAATGGGCAGTTGCTATTGAACCCACTTATCAAAGTTTTAAACATGAAAAAACAATTAATTCAAGTGATGTATATGGAGGTATCGTTACATCAAAGGTCAATTACAGTTCCATTGAAATTCCAATAAGTTTAAGACATTACTTTTTCTTAAATGAGAATTCTAAAATTTTTATAAATGCTTCTTATATTTTTGATTCAAGATTAAAATACTCGGCAGAATTTACAAGAAAAGATAATTCAAATTTATATTCCCTAGACATCAAATCTACACTTAATTTAGGTTTCGGGATAGGCTACAAACAAAATGATAAATATAGCTTAGAGTTGAGATTGCAAACAAATAGAAATATTTTGGCAAATTACGTCTATTGGGATTCGGACTATAAAAATTTATCATTAATATTAGGGTATTCATTATTTTAAAAAAAATCCCAACTAAAATGTCTACAGAATTTAATACGGAAATTGTAAAAACAAAAGAGTTCTCTAAGACACTTAGGATTATATTTGTAATCCTATACTTGATTGCCACATTCTATGTTTACTTCTATGACAACGAAAGTCAGAATATCTATTTTAAATATTTAGCTGTGGCTATTTTTATTTCAGGTATTTACTTCTTGTTTGCTCAGTCTTTTATCAAACCTAAAAAAATAGGGACTATTAAAATATCAGCTGAAAACATTGCATTTAACGCAAACGGCATAACTGAAACTATTGCTCTAAATGAACTTGAAAACATCTTCCTGAAATATATGGATTATGGAGGCTGGACCACGCACTCCGTATTTGGAAACAAAAATTATATAACCATCACCGAAAAATCTGGTGAAAAATATGATTTTGAAATACTGATACGAAATAGAACATCTAAAAACGACTTAAAAAGGATTTTAAACAATCCAGAATTTCATGAAAAGTTTGATTTTATAACAATGGGCAACTCACGAACGGAGTTTTAGAAAATAATGCCTGATATTTGGATACAACATATAAATCCGTGTCTAAATAATCCATATAATCTGTATCTACAGTTTCTTCAAAAAATGATAACCCAAAATTTCAAAACCTTCATTCATATAAAATTTATGTGATGGGTAATTTTGCACATAAGTATTCAGCTCAATGGTTTGGTAACCTTTTAAAGCCACATAATCGTAAATACATTTCATAAACTGCTTTCCCAGACCTTTTTTCCGGTAACCATCATCAATAAAAACATGGTCCAGCTCCACACTTCTGCCTGAATAATGACGGGTACAAAACCACATTCCAGCAATACCGATAAGTTTTTCGCCATCATAAATGGCCGCACATTCATAGTTTTGAGTAACCATCTCCGCAAAACGTTGTTTGAGCACTGCTTCAGTAACTTTGTGATTGTTCAATTTTTGTACTAACGGAATGATCGAATTAATCTGTGAAGGTTCGATTATTTTAAAAGAAATGGGCATATTCTAAATTTTAAGTAAAAATATATAATTTACCTTATAAATAAATCAGTTATTTTTGGTTGATGCATAAAAATATGAATAGAAAAGACTTTTTAAAAACGGCCATTGTTAGCGGGATTGCATTAGGCGTTTTGCCTAATTTGGCATTTCAGGATTCGGGTTTAAGCTATGATGAATTAATTGGTAAAGGAAATCCAAAACTTTATGGCGACGGATTCCAAATACGAAAAGAAGCTTATGATGCTTTTATTGCCATGAAAAATGCGGCTTTAAACGAGGATATTGCCATTCAAGTGGTGTCGAGTTATCGGAATTTTGATCATCAAAATCGCATCTGGGAACGCAAATATAAAA
>DATJCU010000026.1:0-1548 GCA_035497795.1 Edaphocola sp.
TTTATAAAATCTATAAATTCTCCACCTAGGTTATGTGCCGATGTAGAGATATATCCTATATCCGCTTTTGGATTATCTATAATGTCAACATTATCTTGAATAGACTGAATTATTTGTCCCGAAAACTGCAACTCACGACTCACTGTACCAATAATAGCTTCCTTCGCAATATTCATCATATAATAGCCATACACGAAAAAGTAAGAATACAGTTCTAAAAAGGTATCGTAATCGTAGGCACTGAAAATATTTCCAAGGCGTTTTTCGCTCAAAACGATAGCACCAAAAATATTTCTTCCCTGATGTAAGAAAATAATTGCATCTGCTTCAAGCGCTTCAAACATATTCAGTAAGTCATCTCTTATACCAGCAAGTACGTGATGTGTCATAGCCTGCGACTTAAATATAATAGGGCGATCGGCATTCAAAATAACATCAAAAACATCAGGATTAACCTTTAATGTTTTAATTTTATCTTGAGAGCTATATGCTGTTACAAGCTCGCGCTCATTAATCTCTATTAACACATCTAAGGCTGCAACCTGTGTTGTTTTTTGCAAAATAGCAAAAAAAGCTTCGCTTACTTCTGTGGAACTTTCATTATAATCTAAACTTGCCAAACCCTCTTGTAAGGTATTGGCATAATCAATTTCTGCAACCCCAAAACTTCTTTTTGTTATTTTAACCACATAATAGTTTATAAAAAATAATAAAAAGGAAAACCCAAAGAAAATTAAAACAAAGTACAGGCGACTTGTTTCTCGTATCGGTAAAAACAATGCGTAGCCAAGTCCACTGAGAATCGCAGGCAGCAAGAAGTTAACAGCGCCTTTAATTGTCGCTCGAACAAGGGTTATAATATCGTAATATGAAGAAAAGGTAAAACCCTTGTATGTTACAAGTAAAAAAAGCACAAAACCAAGAGGAAACAAGGTATTCAACATAGGATTTAATTGAATAGAGCCAATAAAAAGTAGAGCCATAAAAACCCAACACAAGAAAACACCACCGATACTCACAAGTATTTGCTGTTTTAATAATTTACCTTTGATAAAGGTTATTCGGAATAGGAAAGAAATTATTCCCAAAAAAGGAAGTCCAAAAATAAAAATAAGTAAATGCAAGTGTGCCCAATTTAATGTACCTAAAACAGCTGGTCCTTTAAAAATAAACCCTTCTGTTAAACTTAAACTAACAAATTCAGCCTTAAAAAAAACAACATAAAAAGACGCTATAAGAACAAGGATTTTAAATATGCCTGCTACAATACTCTTTTTGTAATGAGGGAATTGAACACAAAACAATAAAAAATCTATTGAAAATAAGGAAAGAAGAAAAAAAGTTAATGCAGTAGCGGTGCCTGTCAAACCATCATTTTTAATGAATGATGTAAAAATAGTGATTGTAAGCAATAAGGTTACAAAGAAGGCATCTATAACTAAATTGGCTAATCTTTGAAACTTTATGAAATCACCCTGGGTATCCATCTTTCTAGAAAAAGAAATTAAAAAAATTGTAATTGCTAAATTTATTAATAAAAAGATCATA
>DATJCU010000027.1:0-4295 GCA_035497795.1 Edaphocola sp.
TGACCTGCCAGTCCATGAGTCTTTAGTTCTCGAATAATTTTATTTTCAGTATTGCTTAGCTCATTGCACGTGTATAAGCTCATTCCCGCAACGAGTAAAACAACTATAGAAATAATTTGAATTTGTTTTGGGCTTTTCATGATTCAGTCAATTTTGAAGTAGTTTATTTGATGTCTGAAGTCTGTTTAAATCTTATGTTCACAGCTATTAATATAAGAAAAAATTGCTTCTAAAGCTGGTTCGGAAACTCAATTAGAATCGTTCTTTACATACGGATTCTTGATCTATCATAGAATTTAGTATTAAAAATAACCTCTATATCGTAATTATGGCATATCTTTAATCTATGAGAATAGCTTTAAGAAAAAGGCATTATATTATTGCCTCAGCCGTCATTATTTTAATTGTCTCCTATTTTATAGGAGAGTCAATTTTATCTTCTAAAATTGAAAAAGCAATTAAGACAGAGCTCTCATCGCAATTAATAATTGATTATGAAGTTTTTGACTTTAGTCTTTTTAAACGACAAGTAGTTCTACAGCAAGTAAAACTGCTACCTAAAAATGAAGTGGGAGTAAACGAAACCTTTGAAATTGAGTTCGATAAATTTTTAGTTCGAGGTTTTAGTCTTTGGAAATTTCTTATAAAAGATCAGATATCAATCAAAGAAATAAATTTTTTACACCCTCAAATAGTCTATACTATTCAACAAGATGAAAAAAGGGAAGAATCCCACGCAACTCCTATAAAGGTTGATAAATCTGTAAGGGTTAATCGTTTTAGAATTGAGAATGCCGAAGTTCATATCTATGATAAGGTTAATAAGGATAGCTTATTGTTTGAAACAGCACAGTTGAATTTTGCTTTAGATCAACTAAAAATTGATGAGAACAGTCTACAGAATAAGATTCCTTTTGTATATGATGATTATAGTTTGTCCTTGGGTGATTCTTTTTACCGCTTGAGTGATTTTGAGAATTTACGTTTTACAAGCTTTCAAAGCACTACAGATGCTACAATAATTGAGCATTTGAGTATTCTTACCAGATATTCAAAAGATGAGTTGCAAAAGCACTTATTGGTTGAGCGTGATCATTTTGAAATCGATATTCCTCGTCTCTCTATTAAAGAACAAAGCTTCGGTTTTGAAGAGGACTCAACATTCTATTTTCGGAGTCCTGAAGTTAATTTTCAATCCGTAAATATGAAAATCTATCGCGACAAGCTGACGGCTGATGATGAAACGCATAAAAAGCTTTACAGTAAAATGTTGCGCGAATTAAATATGTATTTATCGTTAGATCAAGTGTTTGTAGAAAATGCTGCTATTGCCTATAGTGAAAAAGTAAATGAAGGCATGGATGCAGGCACAGTATCCTTTTATAAGTTGAATGCCAATATTCAAAATTTAGGAAATACTTATGCGCCAAAAGTGAATACACAAATTGATATTGATGCAATTTTTATGAAACAAACACCCATAGAAGTGCAATGGGCGTTCGATGTGCATAATCTCGATGATCAATTCATATTTAAAGCTGTATTAGGAAAACTCCCTGCTATGGATATGAATCCATTTTCGCAACCCAACTTAAAGATTAAACTTAACGGTGAACTTTTAAAAACCTATTTTACGATTGGCGGCAATCACAGTACAGGAAATATTGATATGAAAATGAGCTTTTCTGATTTCAACGTTGAGGTGCTCTCTGGAGATGGACAGCGAAAAAACAAAGTTCTCTCTGCCATTGCTGATATCTTCATAAAAAGGGACAGTGATTCCTCGGAAGATGACTTTCGCGAAATTTCAAAAAACGAAGTGGAACGAGATCCCACAAAATCGGTCTTTAATTTTTTATGGCAGAATGTTAAAGCAGCTTTAATAGGGGTAATGACATGAAATGAGCCATGAGAAGTGCTTCTCACAAAGGAGGATGATTATCTTGGCGAGTTCCATATGACAATTGATAATCAAATTATAATCATATGAAAGTCTGAACCTAAGTGGTTCCTTATTTATTAGGTGTTTTATTACATGCTGCTAAATTGCTTCTCTAATTCCGTTCTACTTGTTTTTCTCCTTTATTGCACAAGAATTGATACCAAAAAGTTTGTAGATAGGACAAAAGCTAACAAAACTGGTTAATAAGAGCACTCCAGCTGCGATCAATAGTACAATACCTAAAGTTCCAAAAATAATCCCTTTATAATAAAGGATTCCAACTATTACAGCGACTATCACTCTGATAATTCTATCTGCAGTACCTATGTTTTTTTTCATGTGCCTATAATTAGTTTTTAACTGCTACATGGAACTCGCACCAATAGTCATTTCTCTTTGTGAGAAACTAATTTCATGCTCGTTTCATTTCCTTATATTTTTATTAATCCAGTTATAAATTTAAGGATTAGAAAATATAAATGCAATCTTCTTAGTCGCCATTTGCTGACAAATTTATAGAGGTTAGTTGCATACTATTTTCAATTATAACGTTTCTCAACAATTCTAATTTGGGCTAAAGCCCGATGAGAAGGCGATGAAGTACTCTGAAATAAATCCCAGAGCTAATTAAGGATGGTCTAAAGAAATGTATTTTATATTAATAGGCACGGCATTCATGCCGTCCAACATTGGGTGGCGTGAATTGGTTTTAACCGAAATATAAATTTCCTAAATTGTTGCTTGTCAATTTGTTTTTGGTTTAAGCGAGTTTATTTTTTTTAAACTATATGTCGTTTTAATACTGATATAAATATATGTACAGTACTTAGCTGCTGGTCTCTTTAAATTTAAAACCTCCTATTTTTTAATCTATTTTTTTATGATTGAGTTTCCACTTTGTGGAAAGTACTTAATGTATTGGTTATTTGATCGAGACTTGTTTTGAAGGTACAATTCTTACTCAGGAGTAATTTTTTATCAAATAATTATTATTGTTGTTTTGGACTGTACACTACATTATCTATGTATGCAGATAATACATAATATAATAGTAAATTGCTTTAAATAGTTCCATTTATAGAACCAAACGTTTAAAATTTTAACTTCGATAAATAATGATACGAACAATAATATTAGTGGGTTTAGGTGGTGGCATAGGAAGTGTACTTCGTTATCTTACTTCAGTTCTTATAGCTAAATATTCTCATACTATTTTTCCTTGGGCAACTCTTGTTGTAAATATTTTAGGCTCGTTGATAATTGGTTTGTTGATAGGATTTTTTTCACGTGGAGATCTGTCTCATCCTGATCTAAAGTTTTTGCTTGTAGTTGGATTCTGTGGCGGATACACAACTTTTTCGGCTTTTTCAATAGAGAGTATTAATTTGTTCCAATCTGGAAACTCCGCTTTGGCTTTTATCTATATTACGGCAAGTGTGCTAATAAGTCTAACAGCAGTGTGGGTTGGCTTAATAGTGATGAAATTGTGACGTAGTAGTATAAAATTAAAAGATTCTAAGAATGGAATATTAACTGAGCCTCTTATCTTCGAGTTTAACCAAATAATACGTATCTGAAATAACAAATTATGTGATTAATAATCTATTGATTCAGATCTTGAGTTGGATAAGTGGATGTTTTACTTCTACGGAAGTTCACTATGATATTTTATTGTCAAAATTATAGTTTCGAAAATATCTATCAGCCACATCATTTCATTACCTATAAACACCTGCTGTATTCATAATTTAAATGCGTTGGCTGAGTTAATTTTGGTTTAATTACTAAATTCTCCCTAAATCCGTGAACTATTTATTCTCATTGTATTTTTTTCTCAATTGAACAAAACATAAAGCTTTAGGTTTAAAAGACATCTACATCTTCATTGGTGATGTTGATAAGATTAGCAGGGTTAAGTATTTCACTCCAGTCACTTGATTAATAATTAGTTGATGCAATTTTAAATATTTGTTTTTAGTAGAATTATTTAAGAATTTATAACGTATAATAAAGCCTATAAATATGAGCAATCCTATTTTAGATAAAACAGTAAGGGAGATTACTAGAGAGTATAGCGCAACCATAGCACTATTTATGAAACGGAATATTGATTTTTATTGTGACGGAGAGCGGACGATTAAGGAAATATGTAGTCATTTGTATGGTGATGCAGAATCCTTTCTTCACGAACTGAATCGTTTGATAGCTTCATACGATCAAAGTTATCCTGTTGAGATTAACCAATGGCCATTAGATCTTTTGGCTGATTATATTGAGAAAACGCATCATCGCTACACTGAAGAAATTCTTTTAAAGATTAAAGCTGGTTTGGTGAGTTATCTGGGAAACAAAG
>DATJCU010000028.1:0-1964 GCA_035497795.1 Edaphocola sp.
AGTCGATTCTCTTAAAATAATGCATTACTGAAACAATTTTGCTTTTGTCAGTTTTCAATTTGCATATATTTTTATGGGTTATAAATTGGTAGTGGAAATTTTGTGGAATAACTGGGAAAAAAGACGAATAATTCTTTTCTTGAACTTTGGGATTACATGTAAATATTCGACCTTTTTTACTATCATCATTTCCTATTATTTTATCATCGGTAAAATAAAATAAGTGCTCAGCTTTAATGTCAAAAGTTTTTTCTACAAAAGTTTTATTACTTTCTAAAGATTTTGAAACATTTATCAAGGAATGTTTTTCACGAATAATATCATTAATCCAAATTTTAATGCCTGTGCTATCCATAATTAACTGATTAGAGTATCTAGGTCCCAAAAATTCGTTTGGACCTCTACCTTTTAAACCAAAAGAACCAATAAAACTCTGATCACTTAATCCATAAACATTAAACATATTCTCCTTATGAGGTATTCTTAATATTATGAAAGTATCAATAACATTGATTTCCAGTACACCTATTTCATCAAAATTAATTTCTTCACCTATTAACCATCTCACTTCTGGAAAATCAACAACAATCTTCTTATTGATGTCGGTTTTTTGTGTACAGGCGAAACAAAATATAATTATAGTTGTAAAAAAGATTTCTTTCATACGAAGCAGTTTTAGGACAGATTCAATTATTTAATATTTTGAACTAAACTTGATAGGTCGAAATAGTATATCTCCTTTTCTTTTAATGGAAAAATCCCATAAAGTGTTTTATGTTTTTCAGAAATCGCATATCTCGTCATTGGTATATCCAAACTGCATCTACCAATTAATTCTCCATCCCAATTCCAGAACAAAAACTCAGGTTTAAAATTTTCAATATCATTACCCAATTCGGAATCTGTTTTATTAAGCCGCATGATTGTTACATAATTTTTAGAAGCATAAGGTAATGCGAAATACATTTTATTTTCAATATTTGGATTTGTTGACACCTTTTGAATTTCTGGGTCATTCACGATGATTTCCTTTTCAAGTTGCCCATCTCTATTGTAAATTTTAATTAATCCTAAATGATAATAGAATGTCATAAATATACCCAAATCTGGATTTGATGCCACCCATTTAGAATATGTCAAATAATTTTCAGTAGGGCTTGAAGTAGAAATCGTGGTGGGATAATCTCCAAATTTATTGATCATTTCCTTTGACTTTAAATCAAAAATCACATGCTCATAACTTGGATCAGTCATCAAGTTATCTGCAAAATAGATAGAATCAGAAATGCGTTGAATCCGATTGATAGGACTATCTAGAATTGGTACTTCTTTTTTTTCTATCATAACCATTTTGTCATCTAGTATTTTGAACACTTTGATTTGTTGATTATCCATTAATTCTAGATGGTTGTTATATTCTCGTATAGAAGAATCATCAATATTGACAAACTCTTCAGGCTCTCTACCTTTGGTACCCCAACTATATAAATAGTTTAATTCAGGAAGTTTATAGACTTTAAATATTTTTTCTTGAACATTGTCAAAAACAACTAAATAGTCATCACATACAGTCATTCCATTAGGATTAAGAATTTCCACTTCAGAGTTTTTAATATTACCTTTTAAATAATTAGCATTCTCAGGTAAATCTAATAAGACCACATTTTTAGATGAATTGCTATTACAGCTTAATAGTAATATAATTGAAGAAAGTATTATCAAAATGTTTTTCATAGACATAGTATTAAAAATAAAGCACTGTTAAAAGACTAGCACAGCAATTCAGCAATTACCATTTTTCTTTTGGTTGATAAATTTAGCGAAAAGTTGGCATATAAAGTTCTAACCTCGGGGTAAACTTGTTATCCGCAGGCAGCACTTCTACATTTTTTTGTTTATTCGATAGGTCTTTTGTTTTAGAATATGGTTATTTCCTGATTTCACGGAGCAGGACATCCCCAGCT
>DATJCU010000029.1:0-2428 GCA_035497795.1 Edaphocola sp.
GATGGCTGGGAATGGCTTTTGATGGCACATATGAGGGAGATATATAGATGATACACCTTCAACTTTAAAAGGAATGCTTTTATAATTTTGAGAATTAGATTAATTCAGGTATTGATTTAAACATCAGCTTTATTCTAAAACAACAGATATACATCAGGAGGTGCAATGTGTATGCAGTACAGATACAGGATAATGTTCAATCGAAGTGATTCACTCCCTTTGCTTACAAAAAGCCTGTTGAAGGCTGTGGTGCTTTATTTATAGTTTTATATTCCATTTTATTGGCTTTAGTCTGCTTGCTACTGATAGGAGTGTTTCTTGAATGTCTGCTTCTGGTGGTAGTTTTCCATAAACTAATTCGTTAAAACTACTTGTATAAACATCCTTTATTTTACTCCAAGTGTCTATTGTATTAGCAAAAATAATTGCATTTATTGGATGGTTGGCTAGCCATTTATTATTGTTTTTAAAGCTGACAACATCATCGTTTGCAACTTGTAATAGCATTGTTTCAAATTCATTGGATTGAAAAAAAATATTCAGATTGTTGTTTTTAAGCATTAAATGAATATCGTATGTATGTCGAATTTTATTTCTTAAATCATTAATAGGAGCTGGGGTTTGAGAAAAACGAACTAAACTCATGATTTTTTCACATAAGGTTCTTTTGGGATTCAAAGCTAATACTTCAAACGGATTCATTTCGTATTCTTCAATGAGGTTTTGTTGATTAGAATACAGCATCATTTCATAAATAAACGAACTTATATTTGCAGTTGTATATGGTTCAAAATTACCTAACCAAGTAGATTCAACAATAATAATGTCACGAACTTGTCCAAAGTGTCCAGTAAAAGCTTGCTGATAACTATGTGCCGTTTTCCGTATCTTTCCAAGCTTATTGGTAATACCTTCAACTTTTATTTCAGGAAGTACGTTTGAGACACATTTAGAAATTTTCTTTATTTTATTTTTTAATTGATTCCCTGTCTCATTTTGATCTTTTAAAACCACTAAGTCAATGTCTTCAGAAAAACGTTGTATCATTCCAAAGCATTTAGACAAAGCTGTTCCACCTTTAAAAACTGTTTCTTTTCTTATTTCACTCTTGAAAATATGGAATAGCGCATAGGTTACCCAATAATCTTTTTCTACATATATTTCTCGAATGCCTTTTTGTTGTGCTGTTGCAATAACAGCATCTCGGAATAATTCTTGGTTTTCGTGTAGCTTCATTCTATCTTCCAGTTTTCTATAGTGGGTAATTGTCCTTTATTGATGCCGTATTCGTACTCTGATAAAGGGTTTAAACTGTTCTTTAATGTGGTTAAATCATCATCAATGTTTATATCCTCTAATAAGGCACCAAGCAGGGCTCTTACTCTTGGTGGATAAGCTAAACCATATTTTATCAATAACTTTAGCTCTTTGGAGTTAAGCTCTTTAATTTTTTTTGAGATAATTTTAATTCCAGAACTTTTGTCTAAATCAGGTATTTTTTTAAAATCTTTTAGTACATCTAACAATTCCAGTAAGTGAAAATTACTGTCGGTTACACTTACATAACTTTTTACCGAACTTGCCTTTACTGTACCATTTGATACAGTAATACGCTTATCTCTACTCGCAATTTTTATAATTGTAGGAATTTGTGTTGTTAAACCTAACCGATTGTATAGCGAAGTTCCTGTGATATAAGCAATACGTTTGCCATTTTTATACAGGTATGGCTTTAAAACTTCTTCTTCATTGGGCATCAATTTACCAAATACTGTTTTCTTTGGTTTATAAAATACCCCCGTTGAAAGCCGTTTGATGATACCCTTGTCTATCATCCGTTCAATGGCTTTAGCGGCCGCAGTAAACTCCTGTGGCTCAATCGTCAATTGTGCATATTTGAACGTTGTTCCTTCAGGCAACTTGCTGATTTGCTTTCTTATTTTCCTTGTAACTCCCATTAATTACAAAGGTAATAAAGAACTTGACATTGTCAAGTAAATGAAGCAGAATACTTGACATTTGTATTGATATAATAATTCGGATATTGTGTTTGATTAATGTTATTCTACTACTGACTATAAAGTTTGGCTTTCGCACTTTATTTTTCATTTCTTTTTACGTATTCTAAATAGTTGGTAAAAGCTATCTAGCCCAGGCGTTGGGATATCAGGCCTGTTTAATGGAGTATAAAACATTATATGCAAACACATCCAAGTTTATTGGTAGGCTCAAACTCAGTAAAATAGACGGCACTTACCTAAAAGAGCTGTCAAAACTAAAAAGAATGGATATCCTTATATTAGATGACTTTGGGTTGCATGCCTTTGACAATCAAGCAAGAGAGATACTGCTAGATATTATCGATGAGAGGCATAATATGACATCAACTATTTTGTCCTCACAAATACCAGTATCAGCATGGTATGAC
>DATJCU010000030.1:0-3976 GCA_035497795.1 Edaphocola sp.
GAAACCCCTCAATGGGGTTGAGAATGAGTCGAAAAACGAAATGCACGGCGCCGCAACATTTCTACAACCATCGGTATAAAAATCACCATCGGTTGTTCCTTGCCAATGCAAATATGAGGAAAAAATGTAAGTTTGTATAACACTCTGTAACGATTGTCCGATTAATAGGGGGCTAAACCAGAACAATGGATATATTATAATAATATGTACCTATATTTTAAAAATGGTAAATTAGATAGTTATCAAAATTCGAGATAAATAAAGTGTATAACACGCGGTCATATTTCAGCCGGCGGGATTTTTCAAACAATTAGTTTCGTGCTTCTTATCAGGTTCTTAACGGCTGGAAAGTTTTAAGTTCCTTTGCCGCCCGAAAAATATACCGCCGTCCGTTGCCAACAATAATAAAAGACACTATACATGGATAAAAAATTTCAAGATTTCGAAAAATCGATTAAAGGGAAAAAATCGTTTGGATTTACACCCAAATACCAGGAAGAATTCACTATTAAAATTAAACCTCGGATTTTTGTGGAGATTGCGTTAAAAACTTTTGAATCTCTCGGCTGGGAAGTTGTCTTTCAGGATGAAAACCAAATTGAAGCGAAAAGGAAAGGAGATTTTGATAAATGGACACATAAGATTATTGCAAAAGCTAGTCATTTAGGGAAAGTTGAAGTTATAAGCGAATCCCTTGGTAGTGAAATGATAGATTGGGGAAAAAACTCAAAAAGAGTAAAGTTGTTTATTTATGCTTTTAACGAGATTTTAGAAAACTACGATGAAAAACAACTTGCTGAACTTGAAAAAGAAGTAGAGAAAAAGGATAATTGGGATGATTATCAAGTTCCAGAAAAACTTCCTACCCCAAAAAAATATATTCAACCACAGATTTTAATACCATTAATTGGCATCGGATTTATTTCACTTGCTCTAGCTTATCTTATTGCGCTTTTATCATTAGAAGGAATTTATGTAATTGGATTGTTTGAACTTGGGGTTGGCATTATTCTCGGCTTTTCATTAAAAGTGCTTATGAAACTTGGAAACTTCACCAACTGGGAAAAAATAAAGTTAATATTAATTGGGGCAGTGGTTTTGACTTTTTTAATGAATCAAGTTTTCCAATATCAATTGATTTTAACCAGAAACAATTATGAACCAATTGGTTTTTTAGCATTTATGAAATTGCGACTTGAACACGGTTTGACAATTAAAGAGCTAAATGTCGGTTCAATTGGACTTATAATTTCATGGATTGTTCAGCTTGGGCTAACTTATTTAATTGGTTATTTAAGGACAATTTCTGCAATTGTTAAAATCTCGATTGAAAGAGTTCCTGTTGAAGTAATTGATTTTGCAATGTATCATTTTGTTAAAGGAAAAAATGAGTTTGCAGTAAAACAAGAATTAACAAAAATGGGTTGGGAAAGTGATTTGGAACATGAAATGGTATTTGAAGCAATTGGTGGAATTCAAGGAGGTCAAAATTTAAACAGAGGATAAAAATTACTGTTGGCAACATCATGTATAAAACATTGGGGTTTAGGTGGTTATTTGAAGTTTTCTGCCCCGCATCAGCTTTTGCAACGGCAGACAGGGACGAAGCCCGCAATCCCCAACGTTTCATACATGTGACCGTTACCGCCAATTTACGCGATTCTATAACAATTAACTATTTATAAAACTAATATAAAATTGATACGTACACATATATTCTTTACAGTTCACAATTATTCTCTTCAACTTAAAACTTTTTATCGTAAATCGAAATAGCAACAAGCTTGTTCTAAAAGAATCAGCTTTGAAACGAAAAATATAAAAATACTTACAAAACTAAATAACGATGAAACTAGAAAAAATCCTTGACAATGTTAACTCACTTGAAAAAAACTCATTTATTAAGATAGTCGACACTATAAAATCAACTAATCCAAAAAACAGCAAGGAAATCGATAAAATACTTACAGATAGTAGTACAGAACTAAAAAATGCTGATAGCATTAATATTGTAAAAGTATTTGAGCTCATAAAAAGCGAATTTGCAGAAACTATAAAAAAAGAGTTTGTTAACACAATATCACAACTAGATATCCTAATTGACATAATTATTAAAGATGGTAATTGCATCCTCAAGCAAAATTGGCTTGCTAAACTATACGAAAAAGAACTTGAAAACATAAAAAAAAGAACTCAACATCTAAAAGTAGAGCTTGAATCAGAAAAGTCAGAAATAGAAGAAAGTCGTAAGCGTGATTACGAAATATACAAAGCATGTGTACATACTGCATATACAAACGATTTATCATGCAATAGAGATTCAAAAATTACCGATGACGAATTTTCCATTTTGATAACACTATCAAAAAAATTAGAACTCTCACAAGAAGAAGTTAAACTGATTAATTATATGATTGTTCCGCCTGTAAAAACAGACATTGATAGTATAATTAATTCATTGAAAAACTTAGGTGTTATATTTTATTCAAGGAAAAACAACCTTGTATATGTAGCTGACGAGATTGTGAAATTACTTAGGAAAATAAGAAAAAAAGAACTTGCAGATAAATATTACAGAAGGGTATTAAAAACTTTTAAAGAGCCACAAATAAACTTTATTTGTAGGAAACACAACATAGATATCAAAGAACTTGATTATGAAGGTAAGATTAAAAGGATTATCAAGGAAGGCATTCCCTTCTCAAGTCTTTTAGAAAACACAATGCATAAAGATGGCACAAACCTTACAGATAAGAAAAAGGCGATAAACGACTTATGGGAGAACGGATTAAAAATAGAAACTCCATTAAGAGGATTAACAACTGAAGAGAAAATAGAAAACATTGTCACATATTTTGATGATCTAGAAAAAAATGAAAAGATTGGCATTTCAGTAGAGGGTTATGAAAAACTTTTATTCGACCTAAATGAAGTGCTGCCAACTTTTAAGCCTCAGGTTTTAAAGGAGTTTGAAATGCAAGAAGATACAATTTTAAATAGTGATAATCTTTTAGACTTCAACTTAAAACCGAGGGATATTCTTGACATACTTTCCCTCAAAGACTTAAAAATTTTCATTACTGAAAAGAAACTTAAATCAAGAGGTGACATAGTACAGAACATTCTTGATGAATATAAAGATGCTGAAAATTTAATGATTGAAAATTACGAATCCATAGGCTTTAGAGATTTGGCAGAACTGAAAAACAATGGGCTAATAATAAAAGAAAGTGAATTAGGGTTAAAATTCGAAGAGATTACAAAATCAATATTTGAAAAATTAGGGTTTAATGTTGACGAAAAATTAAAGAAAACGTTAAATACCACTAAAGATAAAATTGACATAATTTTAAATCTAGGAAATAATGAGGTCATAATAATTGAATGTAAAACTGTTAAAGAAAGTGGATATAATAAGTTTAGCTCAGTTTCTAGACAAATTAAATCTTATGTGGAATTAACAAAAGAAAATGGTTATTCGGTTGTAAAATCATTATTAGTTGCACCTGATTTTAGCGATGATTTTATTAATGAATGTGATTTAGAATTTGAAATAAACCTATCCCTAATTACAGCAAGTTCTCTAGTTAAAATTTTAGAAGGCTTTAGAAACTCAAAACACAACCAGTTCCCTTATCAATTACTCCTGAAAGACGTTCTTATTAAAGAGGAAAGAATATTAAAAGCGATAAGCAAATAAAATAACTGGCGGTAACATGCGGTCATATTTCAGGCGGCGGGAACTTCCAAACAATTAGTATCTTGCTTCAAAGCAAGTTCTTAACGGCTGGTAAGTTTTGAGTTCCTTTTCGCCGCCCGACAATATACCGCTGCCCGTTGTGTGCCATAAGAACGCAACCTTTTGTAGCAAAATAGCATCTTCTTTTCAAATTTTAATAACAGGAAAAATAATTTTAAATGAAAAAATTAGCAATTTTATTAATTGGTGTTGTTGCCATGATTTCTTGCAGTAAAG
>DATJCU010000031.1:0-5559 GCA_035497795.1 Edaphocola sp.
ATAAAGTACGTCGGCACAACACGCGTTATAGTGCATGGCTAAATCTCATATTTACTGCAAGTTTCATTCACCGTAGAGTATTCTTAACGGCCAGAAAATACATGCCAAGATGATTAGCCACGCACCATATCGCCACACGTTGTAGCACATTTTAAAAAAAGACACTCTCAATGACAGAGAATAACCAAAATAAATATTGTCCATGCTGTGGTTATGATACATTTGACCCATCAGAAAGGTTTGAGTATTCAATTTGTCCGATTTGTTATTGGGAGGATGATAAAATACAATTTGATGACCCTGAATTAAGCGGTGGAGCAAATAGTGTTTCGCTCATTCAGGCACAACTAAACTTTGAGGAATTTGGTGCATGTGAAAAAGACATGATTAAGAATACAAGAAAGCCTTCAAATAAGGATGAGCGTAATCTTAATTGGAAAATTGTTCAAAAAATTGAATTCAAATTCCAACAAGAGATTTTAAATTTCATTCTTGGTAATACCACGATTAGCGATTTGCCTCGAATTGGATTATTGGGATTAACTGAAGGACTTGAGAGCGAATCTTTGATAATTTTGGCTGGATTATCGGAGACGGATAATTCCTTTGAAATTGAGCAGTATTTTAAGAAAACAATTTCTGAATTGAATATTGAGCTTCCAGATAAATATTCTGCTTCGATTGAATTGGCTCAATTCTATGCTGATTTAATAATTGACAGAAAGCTTGACCCGATATTAGGTGTAAATAAGATGATTAGGAAGTGCTTTGACCATTGTGATTTTGGAGAAAGTAAAAAATATGCAATGGACAATATTGGATTTGAGGCTGTTTATGGATTATATTGGAGTTATGATGATTTGAAAAATGCAGACAGACCTTGGGATAAAGACAAAACTAACAGCCAATTGATGATTGAGATAAAAGAAGAAATAATTGATGAATTAATTAAATGGAGAAATAAAAACGTGCTACAACATCGTATATAGCCAATGGCGGGGCTTGTAGCGTATTCGAGCGTTCTACCTCGCATCAAGTTCCGTGTAACTTGACAGGAAAGTGCCCCGTAAATCCGCCACTGACCATATACGTACCGTTGTGGGTAATGCTAAAAAATAGAAACAGACAGCTATTTGATTATTAATTAATAACATATACAATTATGAAAACTATGAAATTTTGTTTTTTAATGTTGGCTATATTTGGATTTTCAGTTTCATGCTTTTGTCAAGTAGGAGAAAATGAAGGTACTGTTTTTTCAAACTCTAATTATCAAATAATTAATAATATTGGGGTCTCAATTAATGTCGTTGATGGTTGGCATGTGAAAAAAGAAGAAAGAAATGCCATCGTCCGCTTTAATAACGATGATAGAAATTCATATTTTACAATCCAATTAAACGACTTCAATTCAATGCTTGATAGCATTTGGCTTGGTATGGGTAAAGATGATATTTATATGCAAAAAACACGTGTTTTCTTGAGTGAAATAAATAATAAAAGTAAGGAGATTTCTAACTCTAAAATTAATATTTATTTTGAAAGACCATTTTCAAAACAAATAGGTAATAAGGAATTAATTACAGTATATAAGGTAATTAACGATAAAGGATTCTTAATTAAGGCAAGCATTGATAGTGAATGTGTTGATTGTATAAATGAATTTAATTTCATGACTAAATCAATGCAAGACGTTGAATAAAACACAAACCCACAACATCGTGTATAGTGCATTTGGCGGATAGTGCTAATTTCAAGGATTTTACGTCAGATGAACGGTGTAGCGGTTTGACAGGTTCGTGCTTCGAATCGTCAAACGACACCATACACGTAACCGTTGGCGTTCATTGGACAGATAAAATAGCCATCACACATTTAGCACATTTGGTTTTGCTATACAACAATCAAACACAACAAACCAAAAGAACTAAATTTTGCCAACACACCAAAGAATGACTATTTTTGTATATGACAAAAAATCAATTAAAATATAATTCTCCCTCAGAATATGCTGAAGAGATTGGATTTAAATATTCCAATTCAACTTCAAGTGAGCATAAAAAAGAAAGTGGCCAATTTTTCACCTCAAAAGAAATTTCCAACTTCATGGGAAATTTAGCCCAACCAAAATTAGACGAGATTTCAATACTTGACCCAGGATGTGGAACTGGAATCTTAACTTGTTCTCTTATTGAAAATTTAATTGAGAAATATTCAATTAAAGAAATCAATGTAACTCTTTATGAAATAGACATTAAGTTAATTAAAGAAACTGAAAAAGTAATCTCATTTTTAGAAAAATGGTTACACCTTAAAGGAATAAAATTTAATGCAATAATTGAGCAAGCAGATTTTGTTCTTTTCAACTCTCACGTCTTTTTAAAAAACACGCTGTTTGAAAATAAAATAATTAAAAAATATGATTATATAATCTCCAATCCCCCATATTTTAAAATTTCCAAGTCTGACAAACGTGCACAAGCTGCAAAAGAATTGGTCTATGGACAACCAAACATTTATTCCCTTTTTATGGGAGTTTCAGCCAAGCTCTTAAATCCTAATGGAGAATTAATTTTTATTACACCAAGAAGTTTTGCCGCAGGGAATTATTTTAAAGCGTTCAGAAAGTCCTTTTTTAAAAATGTGAATATTTCAAATATCCATATTTTTGAATCTCGAAATAAGATGTTTAAAAATGACAATGTATTGCAAGAAAACATTATAATTCGTGCTACAAAAGAAAAATCATCATCTATACATATTACAGTAACAGAGTGTGCTAAAGATTTGAATAAGCCTCTTAATTATAAATACAAGACTGAAGAGTTAATTAACTCAAATTCTAAAGAAAACATTTTATTCATTCCATCAAATTCAGTTGAAGCAAAAACTATTAACATTTTCCGCCAATGGAAAAACACTTTAAATGATTACAACATTCAAATTTCAACAGGCCCTGTTGTAGCATTCCGTTGTAAAGACTTTTTAATCTCTGACCTAACTCCAAAAGATTCTCTTGCACCCTTAATTTGGCTGCACAATATTAAAGAAATGGAATTTGCTTTCCCATTGAAGAAAGGTGCAAAACAAAGCTATATAATTGACTCAGAGGAATCCAAAAAAGTATTATTAATAAATAAAAACTATGTATTAATCAGAAGATTTAGTTCGAAAGATGACAAAAGCAGACTTGTATGCTGTCCATATTTTGCTTCAAATTTGGAATATGAAAGAATAGGACTTGAGAATCACATAAACTATGTTTATCGTCCAAATGGGGAATTATCCGAAGAAGAAATCTGGGGAATCTCGGCATTATTCAGCAGTAAGCTATTCGATACATATTTCAGAACATTTAACGGAAACACACAGGTTGGTGCATCTGAATTAAAACAAATAAAAATGCCGCCGCTCGAAAAAATTATTAATATTGGTAAAGTTCTTAAAAACTCTTGTCAGCCGACAAAAATTGGAATAGAAAATTTAATTAATAACGTCTTATTTGGAACTCCTTATGTCGAAAATAGAAGAAGCGCAAGCAATTTTGAAAGAGTTGGGATTGCCTGACGCTCAGCAAAATGAAATATCAGGATACACTCTGCTTGCATTGTGCAATATAAGAGAAAAGGATAAATGGTCAAAAGCCTTCAAGCAAAGCCATGGTGTTTCAAAAGGTATAATGGCATTTATTTCTGAAAACTACGGAAAAGAATATGCGCCAAATACAAGGGAAACTGTTAGAAGACAAGTATTACACCAATTTGTGCAAGCAGGAATTGCCGATTACAATCCTGATATTCCTAATCTGCCAGTAAATAGTCCTCGTGCACATTATGCTATTTCCGCCATCGCATTAGAAACGATAAAAACTTTCAGAACAAGAAAGTGGAAAGAAGCAATAACTCAATTCAAAAATCAAATTGGAGAATTAAAAAATAAATATAGTAAGAACAGGAATATGTCACGTGTTCCAATTAAATTGCCGAACGGTAAAGTATTATTGCTTTCTCCAGGCAAACACAATGTAGTCCAAGCAGCAATTGTTGAAGAATTTGCATCTCGCTTTGCTATTGGCTCAACTTTGCTGTATTTGGGCGACACCGAAAAGAAAAATTTACATATTGATAAAAAGAAACTAAAAAGCATCGGCATTCCAATTACCGAACATAGTAAATTACCTGATGTCGTTATTTATGATGAATCGAAAAATTGGTTGTATTTAATTGAAGCTGTCACTTCTCATGGTCCAATGTCACCCAAAAGAGTACTCGAATTAGAAGAGTTTTTAACTAATTGCAAAGCAGGTAAAATTTACATTTCTGCATTTCCCAATTTTTCAGAATTTAGAAAACATACTAAAAACATTGCATGGGACACAGAAGTTTGGATTATGGAATTTCCTGAACATATGATACATTTTAATGGCGATAGATTTTTAGGACCAAGATAATTTTTAAATAATATTCTGCGCTAATTGTCAAGCACATTTACAATTCACACAATCAAACGCAAAGGCAAAAATTGTAAAAGAGCTTTCCAAGCCAAGTCGCACAGATTGAATAAAATCCAACGAAACGCCAACACGCGGTCATATTTCAGGCGGCGGGATTTTTCAAACAATTGCTTTCTAACTTTCTATCAAGCTTTTAACGGCTGGAAAATTTTAAGTTCCTTTACCGCCCGAAAAATATACCGCTGAACGTTGGCTACAATATAAAAAACGAAATGAGACAATATAGATTTTTAGAAGCTTCTTGGGTATTAATGATATTTGCATTCATTGGAGTAATGATACTTAATGCAATACTTGTCATTAAAATTCAGAAAACCTTAGACTTACCGAAGAATGGATTTATTGGAATTATCATTATTACTTTGATTTTTTTAGTTCCGATTTTGGTTTCAAGACTTATCTCTTTCAGTAAGACAACTGTGACTTTGAATAAGAAAGAAATCCAAGTAAAACGTAGTTCCTTAATTGGTATGCCAATCAAATCGGACTTTGAATTACATTATTCTCAGATTGACTCCTACGTTTTTCAAGACGACCAAAATTGGCATTGGCTGAAAATTAAAGATTTGAACGGCAAAGTCTATAGGATATGGAAATTTGGTTGGTTTAAAAACAAGGAATTCAATGCTTTTAGAGACCAACTAACTAATGAAATTAATTGGTTTAATAAGGAAATGACAGACACGGACCAAACTGAACGACAGAAAGAACAGATCAAAATAGCAAAAAATATTTATCAAGGGACAAGTGGATCCGTTTTGGGAATTGTTTCAATATTAATAATGTTTGCAATTCCGATTTTGATTTTTGTCTTTGGGATGAATAAATTAAGTTCTTTAGGTCCTATTCTAATTGGATTATCAGGAGCAATATTTACATTTTTCAGGGTATTAAATGAACGAAAAAAATAAAATACTGTAGCCAACATCATGTATAAAACATTGGGGTTTAAGTTGTTATGCGAAGTGTTCTGCCCCGCATTTGCTTTTGCAACGGCAGACAGTGACGAAGCCCGCAATCCCCAACGTTTCATACATGTACCGTTG
>DATJCU010000032.1:0-79795 GCA_035497795.1 Edaphocola sp.
CAGATGAAGCGGAATCGAGCTCTGCTGTGGAGCAACTCGCCAGGATTAATCTGGTCAGATAAGGTAATAATCCTTTATTAGGTTTACACTTGATAGCGGATTGTTTTTTTATTGATTACCTATCCTGGGTTATGCCTAAGAAAACTCTACGTCATACAGACCTCCTCTTCTTTTTCTTTTTTTTGGTAATAGTTTTTCCATCTCCGTTTCAATATTCCTGATTGTATATGCGCTTCTGCGGGTTTCATATTATCAATACTTCCATGAGGACGTAAATGGTTGTATGTACTACAACCAACAGCTACCCTTATTTTTGCTGTTTCAAAATCTACAAATACTTCTTCAAACATTTCTTGCTTCAGTATACCATTTACGCGTTCAGCTAAAGCATTTTCTAAAGGATCTCCATTTTCGGTCATACTTATTTTTACATTATTATCCGTTAATAATTTTATGTAAGCATTACAACAATATTGTACTCCACGATCACTATGATGAATTAAGTTTTCTCGCTCTAAGTTATTTTTCAATGCCATCTTCAATGCATTCAATGGCCCTTTTGCAGATAAATCTTCGCTGAGGTAAAAACCAACTATTTTCCTACTATAAGCATCCGTAATTAAGGATAAATACGCAAATTTATCTTTTAATGTCAAATAAGTTATATCATTGACCCATAGCTGGTTGGGTGCAGTTGGAATAAAATCCTTGATAATGTTTGGATACTTTTTAAATCTATGTCTAGACATGGTTGTAATACAGCTATTACGCTTTCTCTTAGTAACCAACAATCCATGGTCTGCAAGGAGGTTAAACATACCATCCCTACCTATCTTGAAGTTATGGTTATTCAAAAAGGATTGCATTTCATGGAATAACTTTCGAGTTCCAATTCTTTTTTGGAATACCCTATACTTTAAAACCTCCTTTATTATTAATTCTGATTGAAATGCTTTTTGTTCTTCATATCGTATTCCTTGATAGTAGGCTTGCCTACTAAAACCAAGCAGCAAACAAAGCTCAGTAATACAACTGTTTCCGCTTTGCCATACTTGTTCTACCGCTTGGTGCCATGCTTTTTTCTGATATCAACTTTTAGTTTTTTTCAGAAATATCAATCATGGCATCAAGGAGCTTAATATGTAATTTGGCTTTTCTTAGCTCTTCTTGTAATTGCTTAACATCAGTAGGTAACTGGCTTTCTAGGTCAGATAAATTTTTAGTGGTTGCTTTTTTGGATTTCTTCATCTCGATACCTTTAAATCGTTTTACCCACGAATGTACAACTCTAAAATCAACACCGTGTTTTAACCCCAGCTGCCGATAACTGATATTCCCAAGTAAGTACTCCGTAATAATCGCCTCTTTTTCTTGATTAGTTTTTTGCATAATTTACACTTTTTAAGTGTAAACTCATTTCAGGACGAGACATAAAGTTTGGAGTGTTCTGTCCAACGCTTGCCTAGTATAGGCAATCTGTGATAAAAACCTCCGTATTTGTGGATAAAAATACATAAAAATATTTGTAAAAAATAAACTCCAAGCTACAAAAAACAAATATCGTGCTCTTTTGAAAATCTTTATTACAATAAATGAGCAATCCTTAGAGTTCGGACTTTAACCGGTTCCGTTCAACAGCGTTTTCTGCTCTAGCTCATTGGGCAAGATTAAAACTTAGTTATTATTAGCAGCAGTAATTTTTCGGGATTTCATACCCATTTGTTAGCGATTCAAATAGTTTTGCGATTAGTAACAATTTTTTGTCCGACCACTTTTTTGAATGAATTTGAATACCAACAGGCATTCCATTTTTCATTTTTCCTATCGGTATTACTACGATTGGATGACCCGAAAATGCGGTTGTAAAAGTAAATGAACCTATGGCTTTAGTGTAGGCTATTTTCTTTCCATTTATAACAAAGGGCTTACCTGCGTTTTGATGTTTATAAGCCTCAATGCTGCATACAGGCGTAATCCAAATATCATATTCTGTTAAAAAGTCTTCATAAATTTTTGAAACAAAGTTTTTGTAGTCAATAGCTTTGCTATACGTGTAGTTTGATGCACGTTGTCCAATTGACATTCCCTTTGCCCAATTCGGATCTCTATATTTGCCCAAAAGAAATAGATATAAAAAGAAACTGAAAAATGGTATTCTGGGATTATTAACCCCCATTTCAAAACCAATAACTTTGCCGTATTCCAAATATGCTTTTTGTTCGTCATATATTGGAAAGTCGGAGGTTATTTGGTCGTTTTTTTGCTTTACTTTTTTAATGAGATCTCTAAAAATCTCTAAATATTCATTATCTATTTCTGTATTATTGATGGTTTCAGAATAGGCGATTTTTAAGTTTTTTAGACTAAGTTCATTTTCTTTTTGCTGATTATCAAAGGTGTAGCCAAACGGAATCAAGGAATTTTTGGTCAATACATACATCAATAGGATCAAATCATCTACATTTTTAGCAAGTGGTCCTGGTGTTACAATATTTCTGTTTCCTAATGGTTTGTTTGGCGCTTGAATGTGTCCACGATTTGAAAGTAAATCTTCAGTTGGTCTCAAACCACATATTCCATTGAAATGTGCGGGAACTCTAATAGAACCACCTGCATCAGAGCCTAATTCCAAAGGCGAAAATCCCACTGAAACCGCCACAGCAGAGCCTCCTGAGCTCCCGCCTGCAACTCTAGAAATATCGTAAGGGTTATTTGTTTGTCCGTTCCAAAAATTAGTCGTTTGCCAATCAATGCAAAAAAGTGGCACATTTGTTTTCCCTATAATTATTGCTCCTTCTTCTTTCAAAAGTTTTATGAGTTCAGCATCTTCTTTGGCAATATAATTTATTTGTAAAGGATCTCCATTTGAGTTTTTTAGATTTTTAACCCAAAAAGTATCTTTCACAGTCATTGGCAGTCCAAATAACAAACCCTTTGATTTTCCTATTTTCAATAACCCGTCTTTTTCTCTTGCATCTTTAAGGATTTCGTCTTCATTTCTCAATTCACAAATTGCGTTTAGTTCTTTATTATGTCTTTTAATTTGTGTTAAAAACGCAACACAAACTTGTTCAACCGAAATTTGTTGTGTTACTATTTTGTGAACTATTTCGTACGCTGAAGAGTAGATAATATTTTGCATTCAAGTTAGTAGTTTAGTATTATTCTGAAACGTCAGTCTGTGAAAAAACCTCCGTATTAGTGGATAAAAATACATAAAAATTTTTGTAAAAATAAAAATTTTGTATTTCTAATGATACAACACATTCAGGGAATAGCCCATTCACAAATCAGTTCTGATTCATTCAAGGACTGTATTTTCTTTTGATTATCCAGTTTGATTTCTTGATGTGTATAACTATAAATTAGATTTATTAAAAATAGGATTTTCAACTAAAACCTTACAGAAGCAAGGTCGCTCTAGTTTAGATTAATGGTGTTACCTTCAGATCCATCATAGAAAACTAACTTCTATGGCTTATTGTTGCATACATTGGTTAGCAAATTTTGAATAAAGATTTTATGGACTTAGAAAAGCCAACAATTAAAATAAAACTTCGGCTGTGTCCGAGTTGTAAAAAATGTGAATGGGTTATACTGCCAAGGATTGACAGTAGAGGCTACCTGTTTCGTATTTAATTAACCTTAAAAATAAAACAGAAAATTAAAAAACTTGCAAAAAGCGACTTCGTAGACTATTAATCAAAAATTAAAAAATACCAAAAAGAAGCATGAAAGAAGTTGAACCATTGTTCTTAGAGTGCTTTACATAGCAAGGACTAGCACTAGCTTCCTTCAAAACTCCAAAAACGAAGTGTTTTTCGTTTTCACATCCTCACTCAAATTATCTATATCCCCATAGTGTTTGAACCTAGTACTGAAAAGGATTAGTCAACAAATCATTCAGCTTTAGCCTATCGGCATGGGGAATGCTTAGTTGTTGTAAACTGGCTTATTTGACACCATAAGAATAAATTTCATTTGCATAATTTTTACGTTTCCACATTTTGTTGTCAATTATTATAATAATCATGAATAAAACTGCTATTATCATTGCTGGAATATAGGAAGCTCCGAAAATGCTTCCGACAGTATTGTTCATAGCGTGTAAAATCATTACTGCTAAAATTGAATAGCCAGATTTATTATATAACCATGTAAATAAAAGTGAAATTTGAAACGTATGAATGAAGCTTGGTAAGTAAGCAGAAAAACCTTCAGTACTATAAACACCATTAAAATACATCGGCAAATGCCATAGTGACCAGAAGAAACCTATAAATAGCGTAGCTATTAATGGATTATATTTTTTTTGCAATTCTTTCAATAAAAACCCTCTCCAGCC
Organism: Edaphocola sp.; assembly: GCA_035497795.1. Taxonomy (GTDB): domain Bacteria; phylum Bacteroidota; class Bacteroidia; order Chitinophagales; family Chitinophagaceae; genus Edaphocola. The sequence continues at coordinate 4,346 of DATJCU010000032.1, forward strand.
AAATTCTTCAGTACCACCTGCAATGAACACTATTAAAAGAAATCCTGGGATCACTGAAATTTTAATATCAAATAACTTTTCTGAAGTCTCCAAATCAAATAATTTCCCTAAAAAGTAACTTGAAACATATAATAAAGGATAAAACAATAAGGCAAATAAATACCATTTTCTTTTTGACTTATCAAAAAGCAAGGTTTTTAAAAAATTTTCTTTAAGACTTTTATTGGTTGCATTACTGGCGTTGAGGCCCAAAAACAAACAACCAAAAATGGTTAATATTATTCCAGTTGTCCTAAAATCGCTTAATTTGGGATAGAAACCATTCCAATCAGCTCCGCCTTTTTCAACAGTGTAATATTTCCAAATTAATATTGATACGCAAAGAATAAAAAACCCCCAAAACAATTTGATAGAGTTGATTCTTATTTTTACATCAGATATGATATGAATTAGTATAAAGGCTGCTATTGGAGGTCCTAATCCACCGATAAAAAAGACACCAGAAGTAATGTCATTTGATAATTCATAAAACAATGGTATCCACCAAAAAGTCCAAGTAATAGTAAAGGTGAGAACCAAATAACTTAAAATTGGAAATGTTTTTACTAATTTTTTCATAACGATTCAATTTTAGGTTTAGTTTGCCATCAACGTCAGTCTGTGAAAAAAGATCCGTATTTGTTGATAAAAATACATAAAATATTTGCAAAAAATAAACTTTAAGCTACAAAAAACAAATATCGTGCTCGTTCGAAAATACTAATAACAATAAATGAGAAATCCATAGAGTGTGGACTGTAACCGGTTCCGTTCAACAGCGTTTTCATCTCTAGCCCTTCGGGCAAGACGAAAACTTAGTTATTCTAGCCAGTGGTTTTTGTCGTCCGTGCTTGTAAACCATTGTAGTTGTTGAGTTGTCGTGTCATTAAGTATCGGCTGTGCGTTGCGTTTTTTATTTTTTTGAAGCGTTGGAAATTTTCTAAAAACAATTTTGTCTTGCGTTGGCTTTGCAAGCTCTATTAAAAACCTTGGTCGTGTGGTGGCATGTGCGGTTTTTAATTGTGCTTGCAAATTGCGTTGGCTATTTAATTAGTTTGTTCAAAATATTCCAGTGTCTTTTTGTTTGTTGTTTGATTTTATTGTTAACCATTATATTAGATGCCTTGTAAGCATATGATAAGAAGTTACCCCAATTATACGAATCTGTTTTTATGTATTTCTTTTCATCCTCGTTCCAAATAAATTTTCTATTCCTTTTGGCTCCTTTATAAGAGAATTTTTTAAATATTCTTCGTTTAAAAATAATGCCTTTGTCAGGATTATACTTTCTGCTTGAAAAATGTTTTGCTCTTCTAACTGAACGCTTCATTTTTCTGTAATAGCCTGAAATGCTTGCTGATTTTAGCAACACGTTATTTCCATCAAACTCAAAACCAAGATATATAAAGTTTTTATTCCAATTGGTAACACCTTCAAATTCTTGTCCACAAATTAGCTTCTTGTCATTTCGTTTGAATTGAAATATTTGCGTTTTCTTTTCCTGAATTTCTAATTTATATTTTTTGATTTCTTTGTAAACAAGTTGTGTTAATTCTTCTTTACATGCGATTGGACAAATAACAACCATATCATCTGAATACCTGCGATAGATTCCACAGTTGGCTGAAATGAATTTATTCACTAGTGTATCGAAGTGCAATAAATAGATATTTGCTAATACTGAACTTATAGGTGAGCCTTGCGGAATACCAAAATCTCTATAAACTTCAACATCATCAATAATTCTTGTCTTTGAAGGTTGAAGAAGTTTACCTTTCAGTTTGAAAAATTCTTTCTCTTTACAAAATGCGATAGCATCTTGATTACGTAGATACTTTATCTTATCAACCTTCTTTTGTTTTATTTCTAGTGGTTCGCCAAGTTTATTTATTTTCCTTGTATATATTTTGTCTTTGAACTCTTCGAAAATATCAACAATATCAACATGACTAAATCTTGTAATATTTTTAAAAACATTAAAATGGTCAATTGGTAATTTTTCTACTCCTAATACATCAGCCCAAACCTCTCGAAGTAGTTTGTGATTAAGGTTATCAAAGAAACTTGAAATATCAAAAGCAATTACAGTGAATTCATCTTCTTTATAATTCAAAACATATTTAAAAACATCATTAGCAAAATCAATATTGCATTTATTTGAACTATCAATTTTTGATGGATTAACAGGAACAGAACGATATGCATTCACAACTTCATCAAGTTGATTTTCTTTTATTTTGTCTTCATAAGCATTAGATAGTAGCATTGCATAGTAACTAAATATCAATGAATCCAAGTGGCTTGCATAGAATAGTTCTCTTTTTTTCTCAGATTCTTTTCTTAATACTTTAGTGCCAGATTTGAATTTTTCATTTAGAGAGCCATCGAGATTTGAATAATCCTTCCTGAACTTTTTTACTTTGGAAGTTTTATGAATAAAGGGAAGAAAAGCATGTTCAGCAATTTCATTAGGATTTGTAACATAACTCTCAATCCATTTGAAGCGGTCACGATTGTCTAAGGGCAATCCTATATGCGGATACCTTTTAATTTTAAACCAATCTTTCTTTTTCTTTACTTCCATTTTATTTAAAAAAAGAGTGAGCAGCGAAGACCCAATGCGAAGCTATTTGCTTTTAGAATTAGTTGCCCAATTCCCGAAATGTGCATGCTTTTACGACACCTAAATGCCGCTCCGACTCAAGCTGGGTAGCGAAATATTAATCGTATATTTGCTTATAAATTCAATTATGAACTTAAAGAAACATCCAATCGTCAAGGTAATCTCATCAGTTGTTACACTGGTGGGTCAGCTTATTGCTTTGGGCAATTATGAAATAAATTCATCATTTGCTTGCAATTCTGAAATACCTTAGCCCCAACCGTTTTTCAAGTTGGGCGTAACAAGATTTTCATCTATACCATAAAACGCACACTTCAGCTCTTCGACTGCTCACAATGTCATTTGTTTTTCATTTTTTTCATTTTTAATTATTTACTTCTTCAATTTCTTCCACCTCAAATGCCTGATGCAACAATGCTTTTAGCAATTGCTCGGTGGCTTGTTGGTTGGCGATGATATGGTCTTTTAATTGTTTGGTTTTGGCTAATTGCCTGTCTATTTCTGCTACTATTCTCTTTTGTTCCGAGTGAGGCGGAAGTGGAATTAATAAGTTTTCACGCAAATATTTTATTGAGCCAAGATTTTTCATTGCAGAACCTTTTGCATCAGTATTGACTTTTGCTTTGATAATAGCTTTGAAAAATTCTAAAAAATAGGCATTCAAAATAATATTTTCATTTAATCTTATTTTCAGTAAGGCTTGATTTATTACTCCTACTGGTGCATCTTTAGGAAGTAAGTATGCTTCGCCAATAGTGCCGGCACAACTTATAATTATGTCGCCAAAACCAGTTAAAAAAGATTTTAAATTGGTGTATTTCTCAATGTCAATATAATAACCGCCTAATGTGTGATTTTTATAAATGGCATTTTTTTGTTCATATACCTTTGTGGCATTTGGATTAGATTTAGGTATGAACATTCCCTTTGTAATAGAGCTGCCAAATGGACCGCGTCTTAATGATTCCTTTGAGAAATCAAGTATATCATCTATCCTACACCACACCCAATTTTCAGGAATTTCAAAAGGAATTTCTTCGGGTTTGATAGGTGGCAGTGGTTTTTCTTTTTTTCCTGATTTTACTTTCTCGGCTTTGATTCGTTTGAGTAGTTCGCTGGCTGGTTCGTCTTTCTTATCTTGCTTAACCAATTTGCCCTGCACCGCTTCTTGTAAAATTGCTTGGTTTAGGTTTTCGAGTTCGGTAAGTTGGTCGGAAAGTAAATTTTCAACCTGTTGTGTCTTGTCATACTCTGATAATGCCCTTTCAATTTCGGAAAACAAATCTTCATATCCTTTTATATTCTCACCTTGTGATATTCTTACTGCTTCATCTTGAATATTTCTTTCACAATCAGGAAGTATAAGTGATTTTAAATTTTCTGCATTGGCTTTCGGCCTAAAATTCCTCTCGTTAAGATTTACAATTTGACTCCAATAAGCAAAACTGTGTAAGAATAGATAAATGTAATCTGGATTTACTTCTTTCTTCGCTCTTATTCGAATCAAGTAGCCTGCATAAATTGAATGTTTTGGAGGGCTATCTATTTTGAAACTTTTTCCAGTTGTTCCACCTGTTCGAGCAATCAAAATATCTTCGTTTTTCAGTAAATAAGTTTCTTCATCATCACAATTGCAATATGGAACAGAATCCCAATTTACTTTACTATCGTGAATGTCGCTAATACGCAAAAACTTATTGTTGCCTGATTGCAAAGCAGAAGCATTATAGCCGTATTGTGTGCCTACAATTAATTTTTCTAAACGAACAGGATTATTGTATTTCTCAAACAGATGAATAAGAATTAATGTATTTCGTATTTGTTTTTTTATTTCCTGCTTGTCCGAAATAAACGTAAGAGGAACGTAGTCAAAATTTAATTTGCTCATAATTCCAGTTCGCTTATTAGTTTACTAATTTGTATTTGGTTGTTTTTAATAGTTTCGATAATTTCTCCACGGTTGTAGCTAACCTCTTCAACTACCTTATTTGGATTCTTGATATCTAAATCATATCCTCGTTCAATAATGGTTTCAATTGAAACTTTCCAAGCATTCTCTTGTTCTGTTGGTTTTTTACGCCATTTTTTTATTTCGTCAAATTCTTCTATTCGTATTGGCTTAGTCTTACTGTACGCTTTATATCCTTCTGGCAAAGTGTGTTCGTAGTACCAAATGTCTTTGGTCTTTTTGCCTTTCTCGAAAAATATAAGATTGGTATTTACTGTTGCATAAGGTGCAAAGACAGATTGTGGCAACCTTACAATGGTATGCACATTACAATCTTCTAAAAGTTTTTGTCGTACTCGTTGTTTTACTCCTTCACCAGTTAAACTACCATCGGGCAATACAATTCCTGCTCGTCCGCCATCTTTTAGCAATTGAATAAACAAAATCAAAAATAAGTCTGCACTTTCTTTGGTGCGGTAGTTCAAAGGGAAATTGGTTTCCATTCCGTCACCCACCACACCACCAAATGGAGGATTGGCCACAATAATATCTACTTTGTCGGCTTGGCGTAATGAAGTAAGTTCACGGCTTAGTGCATCGGTATTTAAAATTTGTGGCACTTCAATGTCGTGTGTTATCAAGTTTACCACACTTAACATAAACGGCAAAGGCTTTAACTCTGTGCCTGTAATGGTTTCTTGTAGGGTTTTGCGGTCGGCAACATTTTTTACTTGTTTGCCCAAATGTTCAATGGCACATACCAAAAAACCTGCTGTACCACAAGCAGGGTCAATAATTTTTTCGCCCAATTTTGGGTTTACCATATCAATGATAAATTGCGTTACTGCTCTTGGCGTATAAAATTCACCTGTGTCTTTTTTGGTGGCAAGTCCTTGTAAAATGTCTTCGTAAATGGCATTAAAAACGTGATGCTCTTTGCTGCTGTTAAAATCAATTTCGTTTAGCTTGTTAATGGCTTGGCGGAACGTAGTTCCGCTTTTCATATAGTTGTTGGTTCCATCAAAAATGTTACGGATGATAACGCCCAAACGATTGTCGGCTGTAACTGCCAATTCCTTTAATTGTGGAAACAGTTTGTTGTTGATGAACTGAATGAGTTCATCGCCTGTAATGCCTTCGTCATTCTCTGCCCAATTACGCCACTGTAATGCTGCTGGTATGGGTGATTTATATTTTCTATCAAGTATTTCTCTTTCCTTGTCTTTATCGTCAAACAGTTTTAAGAAAATCATCCAGCCCAATTGTTCAATGCGTTGTGCATCGCCACTCAAACCAGGGTCTTTTCTAAAAATATCTCTGATGGATTTTATTACTCCGCCTATGTTGCTCATTTATTATGCTGCTTTATAAAGTTCGTTTTCTAATTCTTTAATGGCTTTGTCATAAGCTTCACGACTGCCAAATACTTTTATGATTTCCGTTACTGAACCAAAATCGCTAATTGGTGGAACAGTTAAAATTTGAATATTCTCCATATTTTCAATGCCTTGGTCTGCATATTTGTCTAACAATGCTTCCAAAACATTTCTTGCCTGTTCGCCATATTTTGTAAAGTAGTTTCGCTTCTTCACATTGTTAGCTCTTTCTTTCCTTGTCATTGGTGGTTGGTCATACGCAACGTGGCAAATCAAATCAAACAAATCCACTTGCTTATCAACGGCTTCATACAAGGCTTCTACCATTACGCCTTGCTCAATCAGTTCGGCAATAATGGCTTCTTTGCGGTCTGAATTTTTCCACTTATTTAGAAAATCATCTAGGGAAGCAAACTGCTCCTTAATAATTTCTTTTGTGTGGTCTTTCAAACTCGTTGTGATTGGTCGTCCGTGTTGGTCAAAATGTAATTCACGACTTATCAATACCGAAACATCAACACCGTTTACATACACTTTTTGCCGTGGTTCTCTTGCTTCTGATTCGGGAAAATTTGGCTCAGGATAACGAATTACAGGTTGGTCTAAAATAATTTCCTCACCTGTTTCAATATCAATAATTGGTTCTTCTTGCGTTTCTTCTTCGTCAATAATACCGCCTAAATCTGTTTCTTCTGTAACTGGTTTTATTCTAATTGGGTCGCCATCAAAAGCAGGGTCGGCAAATAAGTCTGTTGCATTCCTGAAATCTAAAATGGTAAAATACAGTTTACCATATTCTTCATTTATTCGTGTTCCTCGTCCAATGATTTGTTTGAACTTGGTCATTGAATTGATGTTGCTGTCTAACACAATTACTTTACAAGTTTGTGCATCAACTCCTGTGGTCATTAATTCAGAAGTTGTTGCAATAACAGGATATTTTTCTTCAGGATTAATGAAGTTGTCTAACTCTCGTTTGCCTTCATCATTGTCGCCTGTAATCTGCATTATGTATTTGTAATTTTCCGCAACCAAGTCAGGGTTGTGTCTTGTTAATGCAGTACGCATTCGTTCAGCATGGTCAATGTCCACACAAAAAACAATAGTTTTTGCAAATCGGTCGTAACCTTTTAAAAATTCGGTTAGTTTTTTAGCAACGATATCCGTTCTTTCTTCAATAACAAGGTTTTTGTCAAAATCTCTGCGGTTATAAATACGGTCTTCAATTTCGTTTCCGTCTTTGTCGGTTTTGCCTTGTTCGGGTCGCCAACCTTCGGCATCAACATTCAATGCAATACGAAGCACACGATAAGGAGCTAAGAAACCATCGTCAATTCCTTGACGAAGCGAATAAGTATAAACAGGGTCGCCAAAGTATTCTGAATTACTTGCGGTTTCCGTTTCTTTTGGAGTGGCTGTTAAACCAATATGCGTAGCATTTTGAAAATAGGTTAAAATTTCTCTCCAACTGCTATCGTCTTTTGCACTTCCTCTGTGGCACTCATCAATTACAATTAAATCAAAAAAGTCTCTTGAAAATTGTTTGTAAACATTGGCTGCTTCGTCAGAGCCTGATAAACCTTGATACAAAGCCAAATAAATTTCAAAACTCTTGTCAATCTGCCTGTGCTTTACCACAGTCATTTTATCCTTAAAGTGTTTGAAATCGCCTCTTCGTGTTTGGTCAATCAAAGCGTTTCGGTCAGCTAAAAACAGAATACGTTTTTTTGCTCCGCTTTTCCAAAGTCGGTGGATGATTTGAAAAGCCGTATAGGTTTTTCCAGTTCCAGTTGCCATTACCAACAGAATTCTGTTTTGTCCACCTGCAATGGCTTCAACTGTTCTGTTTACAGCAATTTGTTGGTAGTATCTTGGTTTGCGGTTTGTGCCGTCAAAATAATATTCTTGTGAAGCAATTTTTTCTGCTTCGGCTGTCGCAATGCCTTTGTACTTTTTGTATTTATCCCAAAGTTGTTCGGGAGTAGGGAAGTCGTCTAAACTAATTTCCGCTTCAATATTTCCGTCTGTTGCTGTTCTGTCGTGGAATAAAAAGCCGTCACCGTTGCTACTAAAAACACAAGGAATGTCAAGGATTCTTGCATAGTCAAGACCTTGTTGAATTCCTGCTCTTACAGAATGATTGTTGTCTTTGGCTTCAATGATTGCAATAGGAATGTTTGGTTTGTAATAAAGAATATAATCAGCACGTTTTCTTGTTCCTCTTGCTGTTATTTTTCCTCTAACATATATTTTTCCATCAGTAAATGATACTTCTTCCAATATCTGCAATTGAGTGTCCCAACCTGCCTTTTCTAAAGCAGGAGTGATAAACTTTGTGCAAATATCTCTTTCAGATAAACTCTTTTTATTCATTACTTAATTGTCAAAATATAGTTCAGCAAAATACGAATTATTGTCGGTGCGTTGGCTAAAAAGTGGCTCTTTTGGTTTTTTGGGTTGGCTCGTGTGTCGGCAAAAACCAAATGTGTCATTTGTGGGTTGGCTGTCTTTTTACACTGACCGATAGCACAAATATATAAGCAAGTTCCGATTCAAAAAAGCATTTACAAACATTTATAATTGTATTTAATGGATTGCCTCACAATTTAAAACTATAAAACCAATTAATCAAGATATTGGTAATTAATTTATATTATAACTAATTTTTTAATCGTAATCTAATTCAATATTAAAATAGTTTTATTTCAAGAGCCAACAGATTATTTTTGTTCAAATTCAAGTTTAATTTTTTCAATCAACGCTTCATAACATATTTTACATATTTTCATTTGAGGTTAGGCGTCCTGTCCATTATTGAGTTTCTTAAACTTTTCATGTTTCCAGTCATAAATATATATTTCTTCATTTTTTTGGTAGGGCTCTGATTTTTCTCCAGCATCTGAATAAAAGGTTACAATACCATTAGTCTTTTCAGTTATAAAAAATGGAATATCATTCTTAAAATAAATCTTTGTTTTTTTATTCCATTCTCGATATCCATTATTAATTTCTTCGTACTCCATCTTAATAATTTTCTTTTTTTCTTTGAATATCTTGTATTTTTTCACATCTGCATTACTTCCTCTGCTAAAGTCAATTCCTCTATTTAATGTTAGGCTATCAATAATCAAAGTTTTTAAATTTTCAATTCTTTGATATTCTTTTTTAATTTCGAAGTCTGTCTTCTGTGAATAAACAAGAGAACAACTGATGAAACAGAAAAATATTGATATAAATAGCTTTTTTATCACAAAATGTTAAATTGAAAGTATTGTTAGTTTAGTAGATCAATGACTAGGAATTGGAACTAATTTCTTTCCTCTAAGGTAAATTTGCTCAGTTGAAATATGTTTATTTTTAAGTAGTTTGCTTTCATTTCTATATTGGATGCTAACCAACATGTTTTTATTCATCAGGAAAGCATTGTGATCCAATGGCACCACCACCATATTCTAAAACGATATTGTCCTTATAAAATATAAAAGTACATCCATCATTATACTCGTCGATTGCATTAGCCGATAATGCTTTATCAAACACTTTATAGGAATATTTCCCCATTCCACTTCTTGCAAAACCGATTGTGGTGATGTTACCATTTTCAATAGAAATACAATTGGCAGCGTCCAATATTTTTTTTATTTCCTTTAAGGTATTATGATTCCAAGATAAAATAGTCAACATTTCATTTAGCTTTTCAGATGTGCTCTCCAACTTCCATTCCTGTTTAACAACTGTAGGCTGTCCATTTGGGTTCTTGCGATAAATTTTTAGATCAATACTTTCAGAGGTTCTTATTAGTTTATTCACTGCATTAAATTCAATGGAAACAATTAAGCTGTCTGGAACAAGTTTTGAGTATCTTTTTTTTAGAGTAATAATTTCCTTTGAATTATTTTCATAGTTTTCTACCAATTCCTTTTTACTACTTCTTGGCATTGAAAACATAAACAAGAGAAATTCTTTTGATTGTTCATCTCCTTCTTCATATTGCTTCTTTAACGCATCACGTTTCTCTTCTGGTATATTTTTAAGTATTTCTGAGAGGTAAGTATCCTTGTCAATATTTTTATTAAACGCTTGTGAATAGGTGACTTGTTTAAGCGCTAAAAGAAAAATCATTAAGATAAAAAGCTTTCGTTTCATAGATCCTTTGTATTATATGTTCGCTAGTATTTAAATATCCATTGACTTATAGGATTGGCAAAGCTATTGTATGCTTCTTGTTTAAAGTTTTTATGCTATAATGATTATTCCATCAGTTATTTCTTTTTCACTCGGTTTTTCAAACCAAGTTTCCATAAAATCGAAATTTTCTTTAGTGACTTCAAACTCGAAAGTAGCACCTCTTTCTTTATTTCGTTTCATTATTCTTTCCCATCTTTTTTCTTTTGAAATGTCCAAAAAATGAATTTTTACTTCAAATCTATGCTGCTCCGCAAATTTTCTAAACTTTTCTCTATGACTAAACTTCGATAATCCAAGGTCCAAAATGGAATCTGTTTTTGAGGTTTCTAATTATTGGACTAATTCCATTATCATTTTCTCAGCTCTTTCAATTCTTTCTAGAAACCAATCTAATCCATCATTGGTTTGTTTATCGGCAAGAAATAATGTTTTATTCCACTTGTCAATTGAAAAAACAATACCATTAGTTTTTTTTCTTAATTCCCTTGCGTATGTTGTTTTGCCAGAACCAGTATTTCCAACTATTAGATGTATCATTTCGTTTCTTTTAAATGAATTTCACTATTGCATATTCGCATTAGATTCAATTTAGCACAAATTTAAATAATTTATTCTATAGTATAAAAGCGAAATATCTTAAGAATAAAAAAAATTAGCAAAAAAAATCAATTGTAAAATATTAATAAATGAAGGTATTGAATTTTCTTACAATTACTTAATAATCTTTTCTTTATAGGTTTTTATTGAAATTTAATAGCACAGTCACTCATAATGATATCCTATAAAATATTATTGAATTTAGTACCTTTGAATCCATTTGAAAATTTGGAGGTAAAAAAGCTTGTTTCTAAAATATTGCTTCATTTACCAAATTATTTAAAACTTTAATATTAGAATGGTTAATACGGATACAGCTATAGAACTTTTAAAAACCTATTTTGGATACAATACATTTCGGCCCAACCAGGAAAGGATAATTAATGATATTTTAAGTGGAAAGGATGTATTGACGATTATGCCAACGGGCGGTGGAAAATCGGTATGTTTTCAAATACCTGCTTTGGCCCTATCAGGAACTGCAATTGTTATTTCACCATTAATTGCACTCATGAAAGACCAGGTGGACGCTTTGTTGATCAATGGTATTTCAGCTGCATATTTTAATAGCAGCCAAGCTATCCATATCCAAAGTGATACCTTGAGAAAATTAGCTCAAGGGGAATTAAAATTGATTTATGTTGCACCCGAAAGTTTACAAAATCTATATCCATATCTTTTAAAAATTGAAATTAATATGATTGCAGTAGATGAAGCGCATTGTATCTCTTCTTGGGGACATGATTTTAGACCAGCCTATACGCAATTGGGTCATTTGAAAAAGCTATTCCCGAACAAACCGATTGCAGCTTTTACTGCAACTGCTGATCGACCAACTCAACAAGATATCCTAACTCAATTAAATATTCCTGATGCTCAGGTACATTTATCTTCCTTTGATCGAAAGAATTTGTATTTGGAAGTTCGACCAGGAAATAATAGAATTAATCAGATTTTAGATTTTCTAAATTCTCGTCCCAAGGAAAGTGGTATTATATATTGTTTAAGTAGGAAATCTACAGTAGAAGTGGCTGATAAATTAAGAAAAGCTGGATTTATAGCCAAAGCCTATCATGCAGGCCTGTCTTCTGAAGAGCGAAGTAGCATTCAAGAAAGCTTTATTAACGACGAAATACCAATTGTTGTAGCGACTATTGCATTTGGAATGGGGATAGATAAAAGCAATGTTCGTTGGGTGATTCATTATAACCTCCCTAAAAACATTGAAGGTTATTACCAAGAAATCGGTCGTGGCGGTCGGGATGGACTACCTGCTTATAATATCCTGTTTTATAGTTATGCTGATGTCGTTCAATTGAGGAAATTTACTGAAGATGCTTCTAATGCCGATTATCAAATCGCAAAACTAGAAAGAATGCAGCAATTTGCAGAGGCTTTGAGCTGCAGACGAATCGTGCTGCTCAATTATTTTGGCGAATACCATACCGAAAACTGTAATAATTGCGATGTGTGCCAAGCACCACCTCTTTATTTCGACGGAACCATTTTAGCAAAAAAAGTGTGTTCTGTTATTACCCGTTTGAAAGAACAAGAATCAACCGGGATGGTCATTGATGTGCTGAGAGGTGCTAAAAATTTCCATGTTTTTGATAAAGGATATCAAAATATTAAGTCATTTGGTATCGCAAAGGATGTGCCATGGTTAGATATGCAACAATATATCATTCAGATAATTAATCAAGGCATTTTGGAAATTCACTTTCATGAAAATGGTCGATTAGTTTTGACGCCACTAGCAAAAGACATTTTATTTAATGAAAAACAAGTACGTTTGGCCGTCCCTCAAAAACAATTAACGATAGCTAAAGAATTAAGAGCTGAGCTTGATATGGACAATAACTTATTTCAAAAATTACGTGAATTGCGATCTGACATTGCGAAGGTAGCCAGAGTGCCTGCTTATGTCGTTTTTAGTGATGCAAGTTTAAAAGATATGGAAGCTAAACGTCCCAAAGATCATATTGAGTTTAAAGAGGTTTTAGGAGTGGGTAAAGTGAAATTAGAAAGATATGGAACACAGTTTTTAGAGCTTATAAAGCAGTATGAGTCAAATGGGTCTTAAATTATTTATTCAATCTCCAATTACTTTTCTTGGAATATCAAGAGGTAATCGTGATAATAATTCATAATTTAATAAATTAGTCATTTCACCAAAAGAAGCAACAGTAATAGTTTTTTCTTTTTGGTTACCAATTAATACCACTTCTGCTCCCTTTTTTACATGCTCAATATGAGTAATATCAACACATAAAGCGTTCATATTTACAATCCCGCAGATTGGAGCCTTTTCACCATTGATTAAGACTTTACCAACATTACTCAATTCTCGGCTGTATCCATAAGAATATCCAGCTGGAATTACAGCTATAACCATATCTCCATAGGCTTGATAGCTATTGCCATAGCCAATATACTCCCCTTTATCTACTTTTTTAATAGTCATCACTTCACTTTTCCATTCCAATAATCTGGTGAGTTCTTTTTCAGATTCAATTACCTTCTCTTTAAATTGTCCATTGTATCGAATTAATGTTTCTTCATTTGGCCAAAATCCATATTGCATTATGCCTATCCTTACCATATTAGAAATGGTCTCAGGATAATTCATCATAGCTGCCGAACAGGCACTATGGATGTATTCCGCATCTAATCCATGCTTAGAGATTTCCTGAATAGCCATTCTGAAATTAACAATCTGAAGTTGAACCCGCTCGTCGTTGATATAGCTTTCTGCTCCTGCATAATGAGTGCATATACCTTTCAAATGGATAAATTCTTGATTACTTTTGATATAGTCACAAAATTCTTTTAAATCATTCAAAGGAACACCGGTTCGGTTCATACCGGTTTCAACTTCAATATGTATTATACATTTCTTATCCTTTGCTTTTGCGATTGCTACTCCAGCTTGTAGTCTTTCTAAATCGAATACAAAAAACTCTATTCCTTCTTCTATTGCCCATTCCAATGATTTCCCTTCCACCATCCCCATGATCATCAGAGATATTGGAGTTGTGATTGCTTTTTTTATTTGATAGGCCTCATCAGTAGAATAAACACCAAAATAATCGACACCGCAATCTACTGCCATTTTTACAAATGGAGCAATTCCATGGCCATATGCATTTCCTTTGACGATGCTACAAAATTGAACGCCATCACCTATCTGATTTCGAATAAATTGCAAATTATCTCGATAAGCATTTTGGTTGATGGTGAGCCTTGTGGTTTCAAACATAATTTAATGTAATTGATTTTTAATAATTTCAGTAAATATAGTAATTCCAGTAGGTATTAAGCTGTCCGGGAAATCGTAATCTGGATTATGAAGTGCTGGTTGGTTTTCGCCAGATCCTAATCCAAACATACAACCTTTGAATTGAGTGGTAAATATTCCAAAATCTTCACCCCATTTGAATGGAAATGATTGCTCATACCAATCCAATCCAGCTGTCTTAGCTGCATTTCTGACATTTTCTACACAACTCTTTTCATTGATATTAGCATAAAAGTGCGCTAAAAAGCTATGTTCAAATTCTAACTGATAACGACTACATACTTTAGATGCTAGGTCAATTATTAAATTTTGTAAATTTTCTAAACCTGAATTCGTCCAACTTCTCAGCGTTAAATGAATCTCCGCATCACCAGCTGAAATCCCATAGTCTTGACTTCCCATTCTTACATAAATAGGCGTGGCTAACCTGAAGTCCTCCAACTCTGGATAATTATTTTGAAAACCCTCAATTCCTTCCAGAATTTCAGCTACAGCTAAAGAAGGATTATGTCCTTTTTCAGGCTCCGCTGCATGTGAAGTTTTACCTTTCATTTGGATGACGATGCTATTGACAGCTGCAGTGAAGGTCTCTTCTTTCACTACAATTTGTCCTAAAGGATACTCCGGTAAATTATGTAGAGCATAAACTTCATCAATTTGTAGATTCTCAAATCGTATATCTTTCATTACGGCTTTAGCACCTTCTCCATTTTCCTCAGCAGGTTGAAAAAGTAAGTATACTTTCCCTGATTTTGGGAGATTTTCTGAAAGCCAAGCACCCACACCCGCCAAGATGGTAAGGTGTCCATCATGACCACATTGATGTCCTTTGCCTTCATATATCGATTTATAGGGGACTGTGGTTTCTTCATTAATAGGAAGCCCATCCAATTCTGCTCGGAATAATAAGGATTTCCCTTCTTTCCCAGAATCAAAAAGAACTAAAATGCCATTTCCACCCACTTCGGTTTCTAATTTTGTATAATTTAATTCTTTAAAAAACGCAATTACTGAGGTCGCAGTTGCTACTTCCTCTCCTGAAATTTCGGGATGCTGATGAACTTGTCTTCTTAATTTTATTAGTTTTTCCATTCTTAATTTTTTGTAGTTTTTATAATAAAAGTTCTATCTAATAAATCATTAGAACCAGATTATTAAAGATTTTATTTGCTGATTTTTGAAATACTAACCATCCAAAACTCAATCGAGTTAGTTATATCTAAATCTAATTAGGATTCAAAATTAGAGTATGGTTTAATAATAAAATCATATGCTAAAAATGAAAGTGCTTTTGATTAAAGAACTCTAATAAATTTGAATTTGATAGAATTGGAATTATTAATGCTCGTTAAGAATGAAGGTAATTAAAAAAAATCAGCTATCCTTTAGTAGTTTGAAAATTTAGATTTATTTATTATCAATTTATAAAATAAATTATTAAAAATTTTTCCGTCTTTGATTAATAATCACTATGGTATGTATTTTAATTTTCCTAACTAAATCAAGAAAAGTTTTTATTTACTTTAACATCAGAGGTAAATTGATTTATAAAGATTTATTTTTTATTTTTAGTAAAAAGAAAGATCTATTGAAAATCTGTATTTTAATTTCAAGGTAAATTAATTTTGATGCTGATTTATTTATACTTCAATTTTTTAAATAATGAATGTTTTTGTTCTGGAAATAAGATTAAAAATAAGCTTGGTTTTAAAACAAATTAGCAATTTTCGAACATTAATAGAATATTGGAATTAAAGTAAATAGATACCTTCCACTTTTGAATTTTATTCAAATTTTTTCAATAATGTCTTCTTTTATTTTTATTAAACAAAGACGACAATAATTCATTAAGTTTTAGATAAAATTTAAAGTCATCATGTATATGGCGAGTGCTGTAACTGCTGTATATACTAATCCAAAAAAGATTATATAGCCGGAGGTTTTATGGAATGTAGATAGTTTCCCAGGAAGACTTTTTTTGAATTTAATATTTGAGATTATAATCAAAACGGTCCAATATAAATAACTTAGAACTGCAATTAGGATATGAGAATAAAGGATTGTCTTAAAGAATTTAGTATCATAATAATTACTATTGGAGGCTAGACTTCCAGACCCGCCTTCTGATCGAATTAAGCCTTCTAATGCTAAAACTCCGACAACGCAGAATGCAAAAATAATATTTTGGATTTTTCGGTGTTTTTTAAATTTCTTTTTCTTTGCTATTTTTATACCATAATAAACTCCAAAAGGTGAAAAGAGAGTAAGCAGTAAAACTGCAGTCATAATGCTAATGGTAATATTCATATTCTAATTGACTATTAATTTTGTGATATAGGAGGGCAAAAATAGCTCTTTTTTTAAATTTTTCTTTGAATCTGCTAATCCTGTCTTGAAAATAGGATTTGAAGCATGGTTTTTACTCCGATTTTGCTCCATAATAATCATCTTTTTGTAGCAATTAAATTATTTTTGTTTAAATAGCTCCGTAGGAGCGAAACCTATTCCTTCCAATTGATAAATATTTTTCATCCTAACCTACATTAATATTTCTAATAAATTCAGGTTACACTTCCTTATAAAATTTTTGGTTCCATAGGCGTCATTCTTTTGTAGCAACTAAATTATTTTTGTTTTAATAGCTCCGTAGGAGCGAAACCTTTTCTATCCAATCAAATAAATATTGGATATCCTATTCGACATTAATATTTCTATTAAATTTAAGATATATGTCCTTAAAAGATTTTTGGCTCCATAGGAGTCATTCTTTTGTAGCAATTAAATTATTTTTGTTTAAATAGCTCCGTAGGAGCGAAACCTATTCCGTCCAATCAATAAATATTGGATATCCTATTCGACATTAATATTTCTAATAAATTTAAGATATATGTCCTTAAAAGATTTTTGGCTCCATAGGAGTCATTCTTTTGTAGCAATTAAATTATTTTCGTGTAAACAGCTCCGTAGAAGCGAAACCTATTCCGTCTAATCAATAAATATTTTTCATCCTAACCTACATTAATATTTCTAATAAATTTAAGATATATGTCCTTAAAAGATATTTGGCTCCATAGGAGTCATTCTTTTGTAGCAATTAAATTATTTTTGTGTAAATAGCGCCGTAGGAGCGAAACCTATTCTATCCAATCAAATAAATATTGGTTATCATATTCGATATCAAAATTCTTGAGCAATTCAAGATATTCCTCCTTGAATGTTTTTTTTCGATGGTGTTCTGCTTGTTTTAAAATATAATTTACAACCGTATCCAATTGGCTCTTGGAATAACTAAATGCGCCATAACCTTCTTGCCAATTAAATTTTGATTTGAAGATGTTTTGTTCATTTACCCATTTGCTGGAATTTGATTTTATATCTCTTGCGGTATCTGAAATAGATTGTGTAGGTTTTAAACCGATAAGAATATGGCAATGGTCAGGCATACAATAAATGGCCAGCATTTTATGATTGTTGTTTTTAACAATTCCAGAAATATATTTTTCAAGAGGTATTCTTAAATCTTCATTTATTTTATATTCACGATGTTTAACTGCAAAAACAAATTGTATTAATAATTGGGTATAGGTATTTGCTTTTTATTTGGGATATTTTAGACTCATATTTTACACATATTTTGTTATCAAGGTTTCGCTCTTCTGGAGCATAATTTTGATTTTACATATTTATTTCAAATATTTAAAGTCCCTTAAAATAATCGATTGGTTTTATTCGTTTGAGCTTAAATTTTTAACTTTTTCAACAAGAAAGTATATAGTAAAAAAATCAAATAGCTTAAAATGAATAGTAAAACTAAAAATAAGAAAAAACTTTGAGGTTTAAGATCCCCGTTCTGTTCCATAAATATTGGACTAGCTCGAAATGGGCCATTCAATATAAACAAGATCATTGAGATATTACCAATATACATTATTATCTTCTTGAAAGCTTTAATTGAATATCTTCCCAATTGAGTAAAAATACTGACTAATATGATAGTCATCGACAAAAAACTTAATGGGAATAAATAAATACTAAATTGAGATCCAAAATAAATAAATAAAGAGATTACAATAACTACAGACGGAAATAAAATTCGTTTAAAGTGTGCCATGATAATCCCTAATATCAACTCTGGTAAATGACAAAAAATGGTTTTAAATACAGAAAGTTCTATTGTTTGATTGATTATTTTGAAGTTCAAACCATCTAAATAAAAATAGATTAGGTAAACCAATAATAATGAAATAGAAATTGGGATATATATATATGTGATTTTAAATTTTGTTACAAAACGATATAGGAATGGAAATAAAATATAAAAATGAACAATTACTGCGAAAAACCAAAAAGGACCACTTAGTATTGAAGTGGAGGTAAATCCATTTATGGTACTAAAAAAGATTGAAACTCGAGCTAATGTTCCTAAGAATCCAAATGAGATGCCTATTGATTTGTAAAATATAATACAAAACACCACCGCAATAGACATTAGTAGATATACTTTTTTTAATCGTTTTAAAATAAAATGTAAATCAGAACCTTTCCATTTGGCATATTGAATGGTTAATCCATATGCTGAGAAAAAGAAGAATATTTGAACACCATAATGACCGAAAAATGAAAAAAAACCACTAAGTGATACCATTAAATTTAAGGAACCTAGTTTCGAAAAGAATTTATGAATGTTATCTGTATCAAACCAAAATTCATTTTCAATTTGAAATCCATTAATCAAATGGGTGTAGTTGTGGATCACGATTAATATAATGGATAATCCTTTAAAGAAGGTGGTATCTGATTTGGAGAAGAAAGCTTCATTTTTATTATTTGAAATCATAGTGTTTTTGCTCAAATAGCTTCTCAACTTTTTCATTCAAACCTAAATTTGATGAGATGCTTACCTATCATTTTAATATTTATAATCTTAAGTCATTAAAAAGACTTTGAAATATTCTCTTTTTTTGCACTTTAAGTAATCGTAAATTGTAATAAAATATTTCCATTTGTAAATCAACAAACAAAAAAAAATCCGTTTTGCTAAGATATAAAATAAAGCCATGAAATTTGATTTTTTAACTTACTAATAATAATAATTTTTCACTTTTTTACAGACAATATAAAAATATAGAAGTCTATTTAATTTGATAATATCCAAAAAATGTTGTTTTTTCAAATGTGTTTAATGTATTTAGAAAATGATTTATCCATCTAAATATATTTAATTCCATTCAAGTTTTGATTTGTTTTTTTAGAATGAGTCCTATACAAGAAAAATCCAGTAAAGACAGAAGCTCCAAGAATATTCCCTATTGTATCAGGGATCTGATTCCATAACCTCCAATCAAAAATACAATTTGAAGCATCCAGCATCATAGCAGTTGGAATAACAAACATATTGACTACACAGTGCTCTAAACCTTGTGCAAAGAAAGTGAATATGGTTAACCAAATAGCAACAATTCTACCAATTGTTGAAAGAGAAGAAATTCCCATAAACATTCCAATTGTAACATCCAGTTACAAAATATTGTCATTATGGAACAAATGATTATGACATTATTACCTATTTTTTATAAACAATTGTCTTATAATTTGCTACTATAATTATATTATGGATAACAACTTGGCCATAGGTTTTACCTATTTGGGTAATATAAATAATAAAAAGTTCTCCAAAAAGGAAACAACCGATCATATTGCCCAGATTGGCGGATGTCGATTTAACATCATACTTTTTCAGCTAGCCTGCTTTTCTGCAACAGCAATAGGAATTATATCAAATTTCGTAGTTGCCAATTCTAATCCCATCAAGACAATCATTACAAACCAGAAAGGAAAGACTAATTCTCCAATTGTATTTATTTGTGCTGAGACTACCGTAAATCTATTTTCTGTCTAGTAGTGGAAATGAAAATCCCCTTAATAATTATGAGCAAAAAGTAAAAGGATTTCATGCTTGAAGTTTTATTAATAAATCAAAACCGAAAAAAATCTCCAACTAATTTATAAAATAAAAAAAAATGGATTGATCAATCCAATCTATATTTTTTATAGCAGTGAAAATCATTATTTTCGCAAAAGAAAATAATACTATTAATGAAGTATATTTATGTGACTTATGCACTAATTCTATTTGTTGGTTTATTCCTTTTATTTTTACCGTTTTTTTTTATATTGAGTTTATTTGGAGGAAAAGGAAAAAAAATGATTTGGGGACTTGTTCGATTTTGGGCTTTGATATGGTTCCCTTTAGTTGGAATTTTTAATAAAAACATTTATGAGCATAAACCTGAAAAGGGGAAGCGATATGTAGTAGTAATCAATCATCAATCTTTTTTGGATACTCCTCTAATTCTTAGAGTTATTCCATTTTTTGGAAGACCACTTGCTACTGCCGAGTATTCTAAAATTCCGTTATTCGGATTTTTGTATCGTCAATATGCGGTTTTGATTAATCGTTCAAATCTAAGGAGTAAAGCCGAAGGCTTTTTAAGAATGAATTATATTTTGAAAAATGAAGCAAGTATTATTATTTTTCCAGAAGGGAAATTCAATAAAACTGATTTGCCCATAGCTACTTTTTATGATGGTGCATTCAAATTAGCAATAGATTTAAATGCTAATATTTTACCAATTTTGTTCTTAGATGCTGCCAAATTATGGAATCCGAAAAGTTTTTGGTCATTAAGACCTGGTAACCATCGAGCGGTGTTTTTAAAAGAAATGAATCCGAATGATTTTGATAATGATTTAGATAAGTTTAAAGAGGAAATTCATTTGATAATGAGCAAGAAAATTGTTGAGTATAAAAAATTAAAAAATAGATAGATATATATTATGATTGTAAAACTATATTACTTAGCATTTCTTTATTAAAAAGAATGATTTTATTCCATAAAAAATTTGTATCTTGCAGTACATTTTTTTGTTTTGTTTTTAGTTTAAAGAAGGTAAGAATCATTTTTTTGAATCTTACCTTTTTTTATGTGTTGCTAATTATTTATGAAGAAATAATAAATTAATATTTAATTAAATAGCGCAAGTCTTACAAAAGCGCCATAATCTAATACTTTTCTATTGCCTTGTTTGTAATAGTCAAATTGAGAGGCTAAGCCAAATGTATATTGTTTTATCGAAATGCCTGCACGGAAGTATAACATTTCTCTTGCCCAGATATCAGTATCCAAATTATGACCATAAAGACCTTGAAATCTAGTAAATAATCTTGTATTTCGACCTAATTTTGGTTTAAATTCTATTACACCAATAGTTTCCAAACCATTAAAAGGCATAAAGTTATAATATGGTGTGATTGCTATTAAAAAGTCAGGAGTTGCATGTGAAAAACTAACTGCAATATGTGGCATAAAACCTTTTGCGTAATGGTATTGTATTCCGGAATAGACACCAATATTTTTATGAAATTGATAACCAATAGAGTTTACTGAAACCATTTCAGTAGGTCCTTCAGAGTTCTTATAATACGAAGCAAGAGAAGTGATATTCATATATCTAAATTTTCCTTGAATACGCTTATTGAGGGTTAAGGAAGTATTTGATCGGATAATACCTACAATAGTTTCCAAATTTACAGGAATGTCTCTCTTTGCCTGAGCATTTGCCGAAGAACTTAAAAGAGCAAAAAGAGCAATTGACACAACTTTTTTCATTTTTTCATTTTTTTTGATGGGCGCAAATGTAATTAGGATAATTCAGAATTTTCACAAAACCTTATTATTTCTTTAACGTTCTTTCAAATGCAAATATCCCGTATTTGAACGTTTTTTCTTTTATCAAATTCCTTTACCTTATTTTTGCCTTCAAATAAATTTAAATATTCCGAATTGAATCTGCCTTTTTTTATAGCGAAAAAGATTTCAACAAATAAACAGTCTAGCTTTTCGAAATTCATTCTTAAGTTAGCAACTATTGCTACTACATTGAGTGTCGCAGTAATGATAGTGGCAGTTGCTGTTGTGCAAGGGTTTAAAATAAAGATTCGGGAGAAAATGTTCGTTTTTTGGGGTGAAGTTCAAGTAAACAATTTCCAAGCTAATCCGAGCAGTATTATTGGATCAACGCCATTTGTGCAAAATGAAAAATTAAGAAATCAAATTTTATCTGTAAATGGAGTAAAAAGTGTTTATCCTTATGTGATAAAGCCAGTTATTCTGAAAGCTGAGAATACACTAGAGGGAATTAAGTTAAAAGGAATAGATTTCTCATATCCGCAACATAGCACTGATGCAATACAATTTAAAGGAGAGGCTATACAATTTTCAGATTCAACTTATAGCAATGATATAATTATCTCTGAAACAACCTTGAATCGATTAAACTTGAAAATTGGAGCAAATGTTTTAGCAGTGTTTTTTAATCCTGATAAAACGAGCCCTTCAGTTAGAAAACTAAAAGTATCTGGAACCTATCATACAGGTATGGAAGAAGTAGATCAGGGGTTTTCATTCTGTGATATTCGATTGCTTCAACAAATTAATGAATGGTCCCCAAGTGAAGTAAGTGCTTTACAAGTGGAAATTAAAGACTATAAGGCGGCTGGAGAAATTAGTAATACTATTTATCAACAATATTTACAACCGCCACTTACAGCTTCCAGCATTGAAGAAGTTTATCCATTTATCTTCTCTTGGCTCGATTTTCAAAATACGAATGCAGCTTTGATCATTATAATTATGGCTATTGTGGCAGCAATTAATATGGCGACTGCTTTATTAATTTACATTTTGGAACGAACTCAAATGATTGGAATTTTAAAATCTATGGGTATGACTAATATTAATATTCGTTCTATTTTTATGGTTCATATTTTTAAAGTAGCTTTAAAAGGGGTCATACTAGGCACTATCTTTGGGTTGGCTATTTGTGCTGTTCAATATTATTTTCAACCTTTTCAGTTGAATGAAGAGATATACTATATGAAAGCTGCTCCAGTTGCTATAAGAGCAGTAGATATAATTTTAATAGATTTGGTGACACTTATGTTTTGTATGGTAATTATGTTTTTGCCTGCATTAATCATAAGAAGGATTAATATTGTAAAAGCATTGAGGTTTAAATAGGAATGATTAAGGCGGAATATATTAAAGAAGAAAAACTTTTAGCACAATTACCAGTGTTTTATCAACCTTGGTATTTAAATATATTTGGAAATAATTGGGACGTGCTTTCGTTTAAAGAGGATGGAGTAGGGCTATGGATATTTCCATATTTTATTGAAAAGAAGTTTTTTTTAAAATTGATTAGACCTCCTTTTCATACTCCATATTATGGACCATATCTAGTGAAAACCCAGGATACTTTGAATAATACAATGAGTGAAAAGGCTTTACGTTTTTTTATTAAAAATCTAAAAGATCCGGATTATTTATATTTTTCAGTTCCTGAACCTTTAGATTTAAACATTTGTTCAAAAAATAAATTCAATGCAATTAAAAGAGTTACTTATTTATTAGATTTAACTCAAGCTGAAGAAACGCTATTTGTTAACATGAATAGTATGAGAAGAAGAAATATCAGAAAAGCAGAAAGGGAATTAGTAATTAAAGAAAGCGATTTTGATATTGATTTATATTATCAATGGATAAAGGATGTATTTGGTAGGCAAAACAAACACTATATTTATAGTATTGACTTCTTAAAAAGGTATGTAACATCAATATTAGAAAATAATGGTGGAATGGTATTTACAGCCTATAATAAAGAGGGTATTCCCTTGTCAATGTCTTTAGTGTTAAATGATAAGGAACGAGCTTATTATATATTAGGAGCCAATAATCCTCAAAACAAACACAGTGCAGCCGCAACAGCTATTATGTGGGAAGGAATTAAAGCGGCTAAAAGATTAGGATGTAAACAATTTGATTTTGAAGGAAGTGTTATTCCGGAAATTGCAAATTTTTATAGTAAATTTGGTGCAGAAAAAATAGATTATTTTGGTTGGGAAAGGAATACTTCTTTATTATGGCAACTAAAAAGGAAGATTTTAAAATAAAATATTATGTCTAAGTCAAAGAAATTAGGGTTAAATTCATTGTCTGGTTTGGTTTATTCTACCAATCCAGATTCTATGCAGGAACAGCCTGATGAGGAAATTATTACTTTAGTACCATCAGAGCAAAGGCTAAGGGTTTTAATTGATAAAAAGCGTCGAGCAGGTAAGATTGTTACTTTAGTGGAAGGTTTCGATGGTAATGAGGAGGATTTTCAAGCTCTGGGAAAAAAAATTAAAACTAAATGTGGAACTGGAGGTACAGTTAAAGATAATCTCATTTTAATTCAAGGGAATTATAAGGAAAAAATCACACTTTGGTTAAAAGAATGGGGCTATTCTAAAACAAAAATGATTTGATTATCAAAAGTTATTTTAAAAAAAGCACTAAAATAATATTGATAATCAATGGAATAGAAAAATAATAAAATAATTTATTGAAATAAAATTGGTTACAAAAAATAAAATCATATCTTTGCATTCCGAAATTTTAAATTATGCCAAAAGTAAAGACACATTCACGAGCAAAAAAGACTTTTAAAGTTACCGGCAATGGTTCTGTTCGTCGTTTTAAAGCGTTCAAGAGTCACTTGTTAACTAAAAAATCAACTAAACGTAAACGCCATTTGCGTGGAAGTACAGCGGTACACCCATCTAATCTTCCATTGGTGAAAAGAATGTTGAGATTAAGATAAAATCATTTTCCCTCTGAAAGAGAGGCAAGTTTATAAACAATTTTTTTTTAAAGTATTTAATTAGATAAAGTTATGCCACGTTCCAAAAATGCTGTTGCATCACGTGCAAGAAGAAAAAAGGTCCTTAAACAATCTAAAGGATTCTATGGTAAGCGTAAAAATGTATATACCGTAGCCAAAAACGTATTAGAAAAAGGTTTAGGTTATAAATATGTAGGTCGTAAATTAAAAAAGCGTGATTATCGTGGTTTATGGATTGCTCGTATTAATGCGGCTGTTCGTGAAGAAGGTTTGAGCTATTCTGTTTTTATGCACAAGTTAAACGAAAAAGGAATTAACTTAAACAGAAAGGTTTTAGCAGACTTAGCTATGAATCAACCTGAAAGCTTCAAAAACTTAGTTGCTGAAGTTAAATAAAACCAAAGAAGCTTTATAGTTTCTTAAAAACAATTTTGATTTACAATAAAAAACTAATTTAAAATGGAAGCTGCAATTTCATTTGTACATGAGCAATTAACTGAAAAGAGAAATTTGCCTACTTTTAAAGCAGGTGATAATATCACAGTTAACTATAAAATTATTGAGGGTAGCAAAGAGCGTATCCAATCATTTAAAGGAGACGTAATTAAGCGTCAAGGAAGAGGAGCAACTGCTACTTTTACTGTTCGTAAAATTTCGAATGGTGTAGGTGTTGAGCGTTTATTCCCTGCCTTGTCTCCAAACATTGATTCGGTTATTGTTCACAAACGTGGTAAAGTTCGTCGTGCGAAATTATACTACCAACGTGAGCGTTTCGGTAAGAGTGCTCGTATTAAAGAGAGACGTATGGCGGTTGTTACTCCTGCTGCTGAAAAGCAAGATTAGTATCCAATATAAAAAATATATTAAAAAACCACTTAGAATTACTCTAAGTGGTTTTCTTGCTACAAAATATTACTAGGTAATTTCCTTTTAGACCTATTTTAAATAAATGAGAGATTTCGAAGCATAGCATTCTGTCTTATCACTAAACTAATGAAAAATTGTTTAAACATACATTACCAGAGAAAAAATATTGAAGTTTCCAAATTATTTTAAAAATTATTTTCAATTTTTTCCACTTTTTCTGAAAAGGTATATAACTTTTGGCAATTCGTACAAAAAAAACTTCGACGTTTGTAAACGCCTGTATATTCTTTTATAATAGGTTTGTTGCATCTCAAACAAATCTTTTTTGTATGTGCTAACCAATTTTTTTTAAGAGTAAATTCTTTTTTCCATTCTAAAAAATCAAAACTATAATTTTTTGCTTCCTTTATGATTTGATTTAATTTCATTATAGATATAGCGCCCACTTCACTTTTGGGATGAACGCGAACGCGGTATAAAACTTCATTTTTTATAATGTTTCCCACACCTGCAAAAATTTCTTGTTTTAATAAGGCATCACAAATCAATGTTTTTGGAATTGTTTTCAACTTCTTTTTTGCTGCTTTGGGATTCCAATGCTCATTCATCACGTCCGCTGAGAAATCATAAACTTGATTTATATTTCCTTCAATCATTTTTACCGAACAAGCATAAAAGTTTAATTCTCCATTTTCAAATTGAAAATGCAAACGTTCTGGCGTTTCCTTCTTTTCATTAACTCGATATGAACCAAATAACAAAAGATGAATTCGAACGGTAAAGTCTTCAAAACATATCAGAAAATGTTTCCCCCAACTTTTAAATGCAATCACTTTTTGATTTAAAATGGGTATTTTATCAATTTTACTGTTCCCACTTATTTCTAAGACTTCTTTGCCTTCAAATTGGTAAACATCTTCCTTCATGATAACAATTGATGGTCCTTCTGGCATAATTATAGTTTTTCTATAGCTTTTAATACGCTGGGTAGCGCAATTCCTTTTCCTAAAACGGGTTTCCATAAATCGCCCACTTTTTCCAAACGTTTTTCTATGTTTTTAATGGTAAACATCTGAGGTGATAAGTTTTCATTCACTTCTTTCCACATCAAAGGAGTAGAAACAGTTGCGTGAATTCGAGGCCTTACACAATAAGGTGCAGCAATCGTTTGACCTTTTTTATTTTGTAAAAAATCCAAATAGATTTTATCTTTTCTTTTTGATACAGTTCGCTCGACACTTGTTGTATCGGGAAGTCTTTTGTGAACGATGTTAGCCAATATTTCTGCAAACATTTTAATATCATCATATTGGTATTGCTCTCCTAAAGGAATATAAATATGCAATCCAGTAGCTCCACTGGTTTTGCAATATGCTGGAATTTTTAATATATCGCAAAGTTCTTTTGCCACCAATGCAGTATTTACGACTTCTTTAAATGAAATTTCTCCAGGATCTAAATCCAAAATCATATACGATGGATAATCTTGTTTTGTGTATCTACTATGCCATGGATTTATTTCAATACATCCCAAATTTGCCATGTAAATAAGGGTAGCTTCGTTATTACAAATCAAATAATCCAATTTTGCGTCATGTGATTTTGAATACAGTTTCTCTGTTTTTAACCAATCTGGAATTTTATTGACGTCCATATCTTTTTGATAAAAGCTTTGACCGTGAATTCCGTTTGGATGCCGGTTCAAAGATTGTGGTCTGTTTTTTAAATAAGGAAGAATATATTTACTAATCTTTTGATAATAATCGATAATCTCTTCTTTCTTGTACGCATCTTCTGGAAAGTAAATTTTATTTAAATTAGTGCATACTACTTTTTTCCCGTTCAGTTTTAATTCTTTTTCATTGGGTGATTCCGAATCTATCTTTTTTATTTTACTATCTTCTTTTAAATTTTTAATTTCTTTATCAGTTCGTAATCCTAAAAATACAGGATTTCTTAAATGGTTATCATTAGTCCATTCTGAAAATTTTACATTACAAATCAATTCAGGTCTTAACCAAATGATCTTATTATTTATACCATTTACTTTAGGAATATCCGAGAATGGACATTTTTTTATTTTTATTTTTTCAAATTCTAAATGTAATTCTTTTAAAGAGGCATCCGTAAATCCAGTCCCACATTTCCCAACATAAGTTAATTCTTCATTTTTGTACATTCCTAAAAGAACAGCACCAAAATAAGATCGGCTTTTCTGCGGTTCTGTAAATCCGCAAATCACAGCTTCTTCCACCAAAGAAGATTTGATTTTTAACCAAGTGTCACCTCTTTTGCCTTCCAAATAGGAACTTTCAGGATCTTTTGCTATAATTCCTTCAAAACCCTGTTTTGAAAGCGTGTCGAATAGTTGTTTCCCTTTTCCGATTTGAAATTTGGAATTTATTATGTTTTCAAAATCGTAAGCCTTAAAGAAAGATTCCAACAATTCTTTCCGATTTGACAAAGGGAAATTGGTGACTTTGTGACCATTTAAATATAGAATATCAAATACATAGTATTTTAAAACGCCTTCTTTATTTGTTTGATAATTTTGAAGCATTTGAAAATCACTTATTCCTTTATCATTTTCAATGACGACTTCTCCATCCAAAATCACATCATCTTGAATTGCCTTTAATTCCTCAGTAATATTTTGAAATAACTTTCTAAAACTATTCCCATTTCGAGAGTATAAATCTACATTTCCTTTGCTGATAGAAGATATAACTCGATATCCATCGTATTTCATTTCATATATCCAATCTTCCCTCTCAACCACTGTCATGCTTAATTTGGCTAACATAGGTTGAGGAAGTTCCTTTGGAAAGGGAGAACTTTCATTTATTAATTTCTTACTGTGGGATTTTGTTTCAGAATTTTTTTTGGTTGAAACTGATATTACCGATTTGGATTTTTTTTTAGATTTCAAAGGTTTAATACTTTCGATTTCGTATTTATCCAAAGCAAATTTATCTTTTTTCTTGATTAAGAGCCAGTTTTTATCCTTACCATCATTCATCCGAACCAAAGCAAATGAACCTTTAAGATGCTTTCCTTTCAAAATGAATTTTAGATCTCCTTTTTTCAGTTGTGACAAAAGAAATTGCTCTTCATCTTCGGTTGCTTCCATTGGGACATATGACCCTTCGTCCCAAATTTCGACTGTTCCTGCACCATAGTTTCCTTTAGGGATGTCCCCATAAAATTTTCCATAAGGTAAAGGATGATCTTCAACCTGAACTGCTAATCTTTTATCGCTGGGATCTAAAGAAGGACCTTTTGGGATAGCCCAACTCTTTAAAACCCCATTCATTTCCAATCTAAAATCATAATGCAAATGAGAAGCTTCATGTCGTTGAATTACAAAACTTAGTTTATCACTTTTCTTAGCTTTAACTCCTTTTGGCTCGGGTGTATCATCAAAATTTCGTTTTTCGTTATATTTCTTTAAATCCATAATCAAGAAACTTTTGTTTTACCTAAACTTGCTTTTAATTGCTCCAATAAATCATCAGTTTTATGATTGACCACTTCCATTTTTCGAACTTTTCCTTTCTTGCCTGATGCCTTGGCTTTGATTACCTTTAATAAACCACTGGCGTATTCATCCTTGTACTTTTCAATATTAAAAGGTTCCGTATATTCTTTAATCAAACTCAATGCCATTTTTAATTCAGGAGGTTTAACTAATGTTTTCGCAGGTAATTTCATTTCATCAGTATCTCGAATTTCTTCTGCAAAACGAATTTTACTTAACACTAAAACGTCTCCCATAGGTTTTAAAACCGTCAAAGCCTCTGAAGTTCTCAATACAAATTGAGCTATTCCCACTTTCCCAGATTTTATTAACGCTTCTCTTAATAAAGCGTATGATTTTTGTCCTGACTTTTCTGGTTCTATATAATAAGAACTTTCAAAGTAAATTGTATCAATTTCATTTTCTTCTATAAAATGATTTACTTCAATCATTTTGCTTTTTTCGGGTGCAACTTCATCAAAGTCCTCTTCATCCAACATGACGTAATTGTCGTTCAACAGATAGGCTTTGGAGATATCCTCATATTTTACTTCTTTTCCTGTTACTTCATTTACGCGTTTAAAATGAATTTTCGCTAGATCGCGACGGTCGACCATATCTAAATCCAAATTGCTCTTTTGAACAGCACTATATAACTTAACAGGTATGTTTACCAAACCAAAACTAATCGCTCCTTTCCAAATTGCTTTCATTAATTTTATTTTTTAAAATATAAAAATTGTAAATAACTCTTTGTCATTTATCAAAATTGCTGCCTTAGATTATTTTATATATCTTTCCTAAAATTAAAAAAATAAATCGTTGAAACAAAAAATATAAATTAAAATTCCTTTTTTGAAATATACAATCGAATAATTAAATTGCAAATCTAAGCGCAAAATCATAATAAAATCATAAAATTTACAAAGCTATCTTATTGTTAAATTTTAAATGGTATTTTTATAATCAAAATTAAATATTATTAAATAAATTGTACATACTTTCAGTATTAATTAACCTAAAATTTATAAAATATGAATACAAAAAGCAAAGATTCTAAAAAAAATGGCAAATCTCAAGTTGCTACAACTCTTAAAGAGCTTTTTATAGATGGTTTAAAAGATATTTATTGGGCTGAACAATCTTTAGTGAAAACTTTACCTGAAATGTTTGATTATGCCACCAATCAAAAATTAAAAACAGCTCTAAAAGATCATTTAGAAATTACAAAAGATCATGTAACCCGTTTGGAACAAATTTTTAAAGTTATTGGGTTGAAGCCCGAAGGCAAGAAATGTTTAGCGATTGAAGGAATCATAAATGAAGGTAATGAAATAGTTGAAGAAACGATGGAAGGACCTGTTCGTGATGCTGGAATTATTGCCAGCGCCCAAAAAGTAGAACATTATGAAATTGCTACTTATGGAACTTTAGCTGCCTTTGCAAAAACTTTAAACGAACGTGAAGCTTTGGAATTGCTTTTGAAAACTTTGGGTGAAGAGAAAAAATCAGATACCTTATTGAGTTTCATTGCTGATACTAATTTAAATTCACAAGCTGTGGATGGAAAACTTCAATCTAAAGATTTAAATGCTGTTTAATTTATCTAAACTTTTTTTATAATTATGAAAAAGAGCGAAAAAGAGTCTTTTGAAAAAGGCGCCAATCCAAAACAAGAGCAGTTAGGTAAATTTACAACAGATAATCAAGGTGAATTTATGACGACTGATCAAGGTTTGAAAATCAATGATGATCAAAATTCTTTAAAAGCGGGAGATCGTGGTCCCACTTTATTAGAAGATTTTATTTTAAGAGAAAAAATCACTCATTTTGATCATGAGCGAATTCCAGAACGAATTGTTCATGCACGTGGCTCCGGGGCACATGGTGTTTTTGAATTATATGAATCTCAAGGAAAATACACAAAAGCCAAATTTTTAAATAATACATCGATAAAAACACCTGTTTTTGTTCGATTTTCAACTGTTGCTGGATTTAGAGGTTCTACAGATGTTCCAAGAGATGTTCGAGGATTTGCAGTAAAATTTTATACACCTGAAGGTAATTATGATTTGGTAGGAAATAATATGCCGATTTTTTTCATCCAGGATGCCACTAAATTTCCAGACCTGGTGCATGCTGTGAAGCCCGAGCCACATAATGAAATTCCTCAAGCCGCTTCTGCCCACGATACTTTTTGGGATTTCGTTTCCTTAATGCCAGAAACTA
This sequence comes from Edaphocola sp., assembly GCA_035497795.1. Taxonomy (GTDB): domain Bacteria; phylum Bacteroidota; class Bacteroidia; order Chitinophagales; family Chitinophagaceae; genus Edaphocola. The sequence continues at coordinate 35,753 of DATJCU010000032.1, forward strand.
TGCATAATGTTTTGTGGTTAATGAGCGACCGAGCTATTCCAAGGAGTTTACGAATGATGGAAGGTTTTGGTATTCATACTTTCCGATTTATAAACGAAAAAGGTGATGCTCATTTCGTAAAATTTCATTGGAAACCCAAACAAGGCGTATTAGGTTTGGTTTGGGATGAAGCTCAAAGAATCGCTGGTAAAGACACCGACTTCCATCGTAGAGACTTATGGGAAGCCATTGAAGAAGGACATTATCCAGAATGGGAGTTGGGTATACAAATAGTTGCTGAAAAAGATGAACATAAATTTCCATTCGATTTATTAGATCCTACTAAATTGATTCCTGAAGAAATGGTTCCTGTGGAAATCATCGGAAAAATGACTTTAAATCGAAATCCAGATAATTTTTTTGCTGAAACAGAGCAAGTTGCTTTCCATCCTGGTCATTTAGTGCCCGGAATTGATTTTACAAATGATCCACTTTTGCAAGGGCGCTTATTTTCCTACACTGATACCCAAATTTCTCGTTTGGGTGGACCTAATTTTCATGAGATTCCTATCAATAAATCTATCCCTGAAGTAACAAACAATCAGCGTGATGGCATGCATCGAATGCAAATTAATAAGGGAAAAGTTGCATACAATCCAAATTCTATGGGAGGAGGTTGCCCTTTTCAAGCAAAAATAGCAGAAGGAGGCTTTCATTCATATGAAGAACGCATTGATGCTTCTAAAATTCGACAAAGAAGTAAGAGTTTTTTCGATCATTTCAGCCAGCCTGCTTTGTTTTATCAAAGTATGAGTGATCATGAAAAACGACACATTCAAGATGCTTTTGCTTTTGAATTGGGAAAGGTGAAAATTGTTCCCATACGACAGAGAGTTGTCAACATGCTTCTGGAAATCAATGAAGATTTGGCAAAAATTGTTGCGGATAAATTAGGATTAAAAACAGAAAGATTGTCTCAACCGATTACTGACAGTATTCCTGCTGATGGAGATTTAGAGCTTCATCATTCTTTTAAGAATAAACTTCCTATTAAAAAAGCGCCTTCAGTAAGTATGGCAGAAAAATTACCTACTGACATTAAATCGAGAAGAATTGCGATTTTAACGGCAAATGGAGCGAACGATAGTGTATTTTCAAAGCTCAAAAAAGAATTATGCAATTTAGACGCAATGGTAATGATCATTGCGCCACATCATGGATTTGTTACCTCTGATTCGGGTGATGAATATCCTGTCGATGAGAGTTTATTAACTGCTGCTTCAGTTGTGTTTGATGCGGTTTATGTTGCAGGTGGTGATAGCTTGAAAATTCTTTCCAAAGAGCCTGCGGCTTTACATTTTGTGGCTGAAGCCTTCAAACATTGCAAGCCCATTGCGGCAGATTCAGATGCTAAGGATTTCTTGAAACAAGCTATTCCAGGAATTAAATTGCCGGCAAAAGGAGTATGTACCAATCAGAAATCACAAGATTTTGTAAAAGACATTAAGCAACATCGTTTCTGGGAAAGAGAAGTCAATCCCGTTGTGCCAGCTTAATTAGATTAGCCCATATTTATTTCAGTTTATATCGAAATAGTTTAAATTTGGATTATTTCTATTATTGAAAATTAAAGCTGATTTTTACATTATGGAATTAGTCCAAATTCTTTTCAAATATTTTTCACTAGAAAGTAATAAATTTCAATATAAATCAAAATAGTCCAATTATGCTCATTCCGCATAATTGGACTATTAATTATAATTATATTACCTGAGACTTAACGTCCGTGGCAATTTTTATATTTTTTACCACTACCACAAGGACAAGGATCATTTCTTCCTATTTTCGGCTCCACTGTAATAGGTTTCTGTCTAGGTGCTGGTCTTTGAGAATCCACTACATGCTGTTCATCATAGTAGTCATCTTCATTAGCTGCATAAGCTTCTCCTCTTGCCTCTACTTCAGCACTATTAGTTTGTAATTCTTCAAAGTCTGTATATTGTTGAGGAATTTGTTGAACGGGTTCAGTTGGACCTTCTTGCATTGGAATTCCGGCACGTAATAAGAAGGAAACAATATTAGTATTTGTTTCTATCAACATGCTTTTAAACAATTGGAAGGCTTCAAATTTATAAATCAATAAAGGATCCTTTTGCTCGTAAGAGGCCATCTGTACTGATGTTCTCAAATCATCCATTGCTCTCAAATGATCTTTCCATGATTCATCAATCAAAGCTAATGTTATTGCTTTTTCTAAAGCTAAAGGAACTGTCTTTACTTCTTTTTCAATTGCTTCATCTAAACCAACTTGAACCTGAATGCCTTTTACACCATCAGAAAAAGGAATCATAATAAACTGAATCTTTCCTTCGGATTGACGTTTGATGTCTATAAATTGAGGAAGCATAGCGGTTCTCATTCCTTCCATTTTATCCGAAAGGATTTGCTTTATTTCCTGATAAAACTGTTCAACACCATTATTGTCTTTTGCCTGAACTTCAGTTATTTTTGGTTCAAATGCCAAGTTTTTCATGACTTCTAATCTGAAATCTTCAAACTTAAAGTCATTACTTGTTAATTTGCCTATATAACTATCAGCAACATCATACATTGCATTATCAATGTCGATAGCTATTCTATCACCATACAGTGCATTTCTACGACGTCTATATACTTGGTTCCTTTGAGCATTCATAACGTCATCGTATTCCAATAAACGCTTACGAATACCAAAGTTGTTTTCCTCTACTTTTTTCTGAGCTCTTTCAATAGATTTTGTAATCATATTGTGTTGTAAAACTTCACCTTCTTTATGGCCCATTTTATCCATAATGGATGCAATCTTCTCAGAACCGAATAAACGCATCAATTCATCTTCCAAAGAAACGAAGAATTGAGAACTACCTGGATCTCCTTGACGACCAGCACGACCACGTAACTGTCTGTCCACACGTCGAGACTCATGTCTTTCTGTACCTATAATCGCCAAACCACCAGCTTCTTTTACGCCTTCACCTAATTTAATGTCGGTACCACGACCAGCCATATTCGTTGCAATAGTCACCGCACCAGAGATACCAGCTTCAGCAACTACCTGAGCTTCCCTAGCATGATGCTTTGCATTTAAGACATTATGAGGTATCTTTCTTTGCTGCATCATACGTCCTAATAATTCAGAAACTTCTACAGAAGTAGTACCTACTAATATCGGACGGCCAATAGAGCTCATAGCTTCTACCTCATCAATTACAGCCTTATATTTTTCACGTTTGGTTTTATATACCAAATCTTGTTGATCTTTTCTGACAATTGGTCTGTTGGTAGGGATACTTACCACATCCAATTTGTATATTTCCCAAAACTCACCTGCCTCTGTTTCGGCAGTACCTGTCATACCAGCAAGCTTATGATACATACGGAAGTAATTCTGTAAGGTAACAGTAGCAAACGTTTGAGTAGCTGCTTCAATATGTACATTCTCTTTTGCTTCAATAGCTTGGTGTAAGCCATCAGAATAACGACGACCTTCCATGATACGTCCAGTTTGTTCATCAACGATTTTTACTTTATCGTCTATTACAACATATTCAATATCCTTTTCAAATAAAGAGTAAGCTTTTAATAATTGTTGAACAGAATGAATCGTATCTGTTTTTGAAGCATATTCTTGTAATAAAATATCTTTCTGTTTTGCTCTTTCCTCATCAGAGATATTATTATTATTTTCAATAGCAGTTAGTTCTGTACTGATATCTGGAAGAATAAAGAAGTTAGGATCTTCACCAGATCCGGTTATCAATTCTAATCCTTTTTCTGTAAGATCAACAGTTTTTTGTTTCTCATCGATGTAGAAGTATAATTCTTCATACACCTTAGGCATATTTTTCTGATTCTCAGCAATGAAATAGTTTTCTGCTTTTTGCATTATTTGTCTATTTCCTTCCTCACTTAAGAATTTAATAATAGCAGTGCTTTTAGGCATTCCTTTATAAGCTCTGTATAATTGTAATCCTCCCGATTCTTTATCCGTTTTTCCTTCTTTGATTAAATGTTTTGCTTCTTTCAAAGCTATATTAACCACAAGTCTTTGAGCCTCTACTAGTTTCTCAATTCTTGGTTTCAAAAATTGATATTGTTGGTCGTCTCCTCTAGAAACAGGACCCGAAATAATTAATGGTGTCCTGGCATCATCAATTAATACAGAATCCACCTCATCCACAATTGCGTAATGGTGTTTGCGTTGTACCATTTCTTCTGGACGATGCACCATATTATCTCTTAAATAATCGAAACCAAATTCGTTATTGGTTCCGTAAGTGATATCAGAATTATATGCATTTCTGCGAGATTCAGTATTGGGTTGGTGCTTATCGATACAATCTACTCTTAATCCTAAGAATTCATAAAGAGGACCATTCCATTCAGAGTCCCTTCGTGCTAAATAGTCGTTTACTGTAACTAAATGCACTCCTAATCCTGCTAAGGCATTTAAATATACGGGTAGGGTAGAAACTAAAGTTTTACCTTCACCAGTGGCCATCTCTGCAATTTTACCTTCATGCAAAATAGTTCCACCAATCAACTGTACATCATAGTGAATCATGTTCCAAGTAACCTCTACACCTCCTGCTAACCAAGTAGTTTTGTATTTCACTTGATCTCCTTCGATTGTAAAGTTAGTCCTGCCTAATCCAGCTAAATATCTGTCAAAATCAGTTGCAGTAGCTATCACTTCATCATTTTCAGAAAATCTTTTAGATGTTTCTTTAATAACTGCAAAAGCTTCTGGTAAAATTTCTTTAAGAATTTCTTCTAGATGCTCATCCTTTGTTTTGGTAAGCTTGTCTAGGTCGTTTAAAGCGGCATCTCTGATATGTAAGTCCTCAATCAGCTCAGCTTCAGCCTTTTTGTCGGCTATTTGTTTGTCTATGCCTTCTAGGTGTTTTTGAATACGACTTTTAAATTCTGATGTTTTATTTCTGAGCTCATCATTACTCAAAGATTGGTATTGTTCTAAAAAGGCATTAACTTGATTAACTATAGGTTCGATTCTTTTGACGTCTTTATCAGACTTGTTTCCTCCTAATAGTTTTGATAGAAATCCTAACATTTGTTTAGTTTTGAATGTATTTAATAGGCTTTAGCATTTCCAAAATTAATGGGAATAACAAAAACGCCTGCGAAGTTACTTATATTATTTTTTGTATCACAAATTTTATGCTTAAAAAAATATTAATGACAAATAGTCGTTATACGAGCCCATTTAAGACAGGTTTTCTAGAATATATTTTTAAAATACGACAAAGCGTAGAGCATTCGACTTCCATACCATGTAAAGGGCTCGCCATCAACTAAAACTATTTTGGTGTTTGGAAGTTGATTTTCAAACTCGATTTGATGTTTTTTGCTGAAAGGGAAGGGTTCTGAACTTAATAATATTATTTCAGGATTTAATGCTTTAAGTTCCGTCCAATTAGTTTCAGGATAACGACTTTTACCTTTAAAAATATTTATGAAACCGATTCGGTTTAAAATATCATCTATATAGGTATTAGATGCTACAACCATTAAAGGTTGATACCAAATGAAATAAGCAACTGTTTTTCCTTGAATTGAACTTAAAGGTAATTTCGAAAAATCATTTTTGATTTGATCATGAATCTCAGAAGCTTTCTGTTCTTTACCACAAATACTTCCTATTTCGGTAATCATCACTAAACTTTCTTCCAAATTATTAATATCACTTATCCATACTGGTGCAATTTTTCTAAGCTTTTCTATTTCCTCTTTAATGTTTTCTTCCTTATTGGCTATGATTAAATCAGGTTTTAAAGCTTGAATGGTATCAATATTTAGTTTTTTAGGACCACCAATTCTTTTTTTAGTTTCAAACCATTCCTTTGGATGAATACAGAATTTGGTTATACCTACTACTTCTTCTTCTAGACCTAAATCATATAGCAATTCCGTTTGTGAAGGCACTAATGATACTATTCTTTTAGGGTAATCCTTTAATAGTATTTCTGTTCCTAACATATCTTTAAATTGCATCATAATAAAATTAGTTCATTCTATTATAGTAAAAAAGTGCAATAAAAGAAAAAATAATACTTAAAGGAATAGGAACCGAACTGCCCTTTTCAAAAGGTAGATAAAGGATTAGTAAATTACCTAAAATGGATTTTATAGTTAGAGAATCCACATAAAAATAAGTACCTACCGATATTATAGTTAAAATGACAAATGCTAATGCGCCCCATTTTTTGAAGAGTGTAGCTGCAATCCAAAATATAGTCATCAGTATCATTAAAAGTCCTCTAACTTTATATAATAAATCTACTTCACCACTAAAAACGGTAATAACAATTTCATTTAGACTTAGAAATACTAGAAAACAAGCAACTAAAGGAAATATTACTGGAGGCCTTAAAAAGAAATTTTTGATAAATGATTTCATATTGACAGTTATTTTTTATTAGGATATATCATTCTATAACCCATTGACACTTTGCCTTTAGAAATATCATCCAATTTCTTTTTTAATAAACGTTTTTTGATAGGGGCAAGATAGTCAATAAATAACTTTCCTTCGATATGGTCATACTCATGCAAGATTACTCGACCAGTAATGCCACTAAATGTTTTTTCTTGTTGTTCGAGGTTCTCATCTAAATAGGAAATTGTAATACTGGATTGTCTCCAAACATCCTCTCTAACTTTAGGAATACTTAAGCAACCTTCATTATAAGCCCATTCATCACCATTCACTTCTTTTACATGAGCATTTAAAAAGACACTTTTGATTGGAACTTCATTAGGGTAAATCTTATTGTCCTCATCATCGAAATTCTCGACAATTTGTACCGTATCGACAACAAATAATCGAATAGATTTATTTATTTGTGGTGCCGCTAATCCCACACCATTACTATGATACATAGTCTCCCACATATTGCTAATGAGTTGGTTAATTTCTTCTTTGTTAGTTTCGACATCTATATCAACGCCAACTTTTCTTAATATGGGGTGACCATAAGCCACTATAGGTAAAATCATTATCTAGAATTAAAATTTTATAACAAGTCCTTAAAAAATGGCATTTCCCATTTCTACAGTCTGCAAAGTTAGTAAAAGAAATGCTTTTTAAGTACATTTGCAGAAATGAAAATTTTAATATGCAAAGCATAGAATTTGACTGTAAGGCTTCGTTTGTGCCTGTATCAGATACTGGTTATTTTTCAAACTTGGTCATTGATTATCTTAATAATAATGAAAATTTAAAACCATTTTTTGATTTTGAATTGAATAATGAAGGACTTTTAGCAGCCATTGAAAAAAGAAGAACCTTTCCGGTCGATAGGGAAAAGCTGGTCTCAGTGATTCAAGAACAATATAAAGATTTAGAATTATCAAAAATAACGGAGAACAATATCATTTCTATATTACAAGAAAATACTTTTACTGTTTGTTCTGCACATCAACCCAATTTAATGACTGGGTATATGTACTTTTTTTATAAGATTATTCATTCTGTAAAAATGGCACAACATCTGAAAAGGTTATCACCAAATGATAATTTTGTACCCGTATTTTTTATTGGATCCGAAGATAATGATTTTGATGAATTGGGTCATTTTAAATATAATGGAAAATTGTACCAATGGGCTACCGAACAGACTGGAGCAGTAGGAATGATGCAATCCGATGAAAATTTACAAAATCTAATTGAATCTCTTTTTTCAATTCTTGGACCTTTAGGAATTAATGAAAAATCACTTAAACAAACAATTAGAAAAGCCTATAAATCAGGTAATTCCATTGCTAAAGCTAAGCAAATATTTATAAATGAATTATTAGGTTTCATGGGCGTTTTAGCTATTGACTTTAATGAGCATTCTTTAAAAGATTCCTTTAAAAATATTATTAAGAAAGAAATATTGGATCCTAAGGCTTTCGAATTAGTTAAAGAAGCCTCTTCTCAATTACAAGAAAATTATAAAGCACAAGCATTTTTCAGACCTATAAATCTATTTTATCTCAACAATGGTATAAGAGAACGCATCGAAAAAGTAGATAATCAATTTGTCGTAATGAATTCAGAACTAATCTTTTCTGATAAGGAAATTGAACTAGAAATTGATGAAAAACCAGAGCATTTTAGTCCTAATGTTATTTTAAGAGGATTGTATCAAGAAAGTATTTTACCTAATATAGCCTTTATAGGAGGCGGAAGTGAAGTAGCGTATTGGATGCAATTAAAAAAAGTTTTCGAATACTATAATGTTTTTTACCCGATGATAATTTTACGTCAATCTGGCTTAATTATGGATGAGAAAACAGATGAACTTAGGTTGAAGCTTGATTTAAATATTAAGGACATCTTCTTGAGAACCAATGAGTTGGTATATAATTTGATTGAAAAGGAGAAAGTGAAAAACTGGTCTTTGGCAAATTATAAAAATATCATTGAACTTTGGGAAGAAGAAATAAAAGAAAAACTTTCTAAATTAGATAATAACCTGAACGTCAGTGTTATTTCTAGCTTAACTAAAGTTAGGAAGCAATTTGATGTATTAGAAAAGAAAATTAATCATTCTATTAAGATTAAAAAAGAAATTGAGATGAATCGAATTCAATCTTTTAAAGATCATGCCTTTCCAAATGATAGTTTGCAGGAAAGATACGAAACTTTTATGCCTTTTTATCTTGAATATGGAAGTCGAGTTTTTAAAGATATTTTGGCAAACTGTTCGATTTTTGGAGATCAATTCTTGATATTAACTTATAGAACCTTTCAATTAGAGACTTAGGGTTTCAATTGTAATCTATTCCAATAGGTTTCTATTTGATCATTACATTTTTCAATTGCGGTTTGTTTTTTATCTGCATACCATTCTGCTGTCCATTGAATGGCTTCAATAGCATTTAATTGAGGTTCAAATCCTAAATCTTGTTTAACTTTATTATTGTCTAAAACTAAGAAATTAGCTTCATGTAAGTTAGCGGAATTGTTTGTTATTTCATAGCTACCTTTTCCAAAAGTCTTGATAAATGTTTCTGTAACAGTCTGTACAGATAAGACATCTGTGGCTTCGGGTCCAATATTATAAGCTGGTAAATACTGTTCTTTTGGTGTTTGAGCCAAAATTGCAGCTGCATTAAGATAAACCATTAGTGGCTCTAAAACATGCTGCCACGGTCTAATAGCATTAGGGTTTCTTAAAGCAACAGCTTCATCATTATGTATAGCTCTTACAATATCTGGAATGATTCGGTCTTCTGAATAATCTCCACCACCAATTACGTTACCCGCACGCATGGCAATAATACTTTTTTGATGCTGTGGATAATTATTGGGATTAAAAAAAGATCTAAGATAAGAACTAATAGCTATTTCACATGCAGCTTTAGAAGCGGAGTAGGGATCGTAACCTCCTAATTTATCTTCTTCCTTAAAAGGAGTCCCTGTTTCCAGATTCTCATATACCTTATCTGTCGTAATCATGACCGCTACACAAGGTTTTTCCATATTTCTAATGGCTTCTAAGACATTTATAGTACCCATAATATTTGTAGAGAAGGTTTCCACAGGTATTTGATAACTTCTCCTGACTAATGCTTGAGCTGCAAGATGAAATACAAAATCAGGTTCAAATCTAATTATTTCTCCTTGTAATGTTTGAGCGTCATTGATATCAGCAATAACCGAACTATAGCAGAGCGTTGTTCCATTTATTTGATTAAATAAATCAGTTTCGTGCTCTGGTGCTAAAGAATAACCTTTTACAACAGCTCCCAATTTATTCAAAATCTGTAAAAGCCAAGCACCTTTAAATCCGGTATGTCCTGTTAAGAATACCTTTTTTCCTTTAAATACAGCGTATAAGTCCTTCATTTTGTTAGGATTGATATATAAAATTTAGACTTACCAACATTTCCATTTTGCACCATCAGCCCACATACTTTCTAATTCTTCTTTTTCTCTTAACGTATCCATACACTTCCAAAAGCTATCGTGCTTATAGGCTGCTATTTCGCTATCTTTTGCTAAAATTGCCATCGGTTCTGCTTCCCACATAATATCATCCATATCTCCTTCAAGATAATTTTTAATTTCTGGTTGTAAAACAAAATATCCCGCATTAATCCATGAACCGCTGTCTTTTGGCTTTTCTTCGAAAGACTGAATAATACCATTTTCGTCCATTTTTATTACACCAAATCGACTTCCTGCCTGAATAGAGGTCATGGTACAAATCTTTCCAGTTTGTTTATGGAAATCAATAATTTCGTTTATATCGGCATCAATAACTCCATCGCCATATGTCAATAAGAAAGGTTCATTATTCGTATAAGGAAGCACTCTCTTTAATCGACCTGCTGTCATGGTTTCCAACCCAGTATCTATCAATGTAATCTTAAAAGGTTCTGAATTACTATTGTGATATTCAATAGTATTATTTTTCAGATCAACCGTCATATCTGCATTATGCAAAAAATAATTTGCAAAATACTCTTTAATCAGCCAACCTTTATAGCCTAGACAAATAATGAATTCATTATGTCCATAATGTGCATATGTTTTCATAATATGCCATATTATAGGTTTCCCTCCTATTTCTATCATAGGCTTGGGCTTTAACTGAGATTCTTCTGAAATTCTAGTACCTTTTCCACCAGCAAAAATGACCACTTTCATTATAAATATTTTGGTTTTTTATGTAATTAAATTATTCTCCACCAATATCTTCTGGATTGAATATAAATCTAAAGTTTTGTGGTGCTATAGCCTGAAGAATGGAATAAACTGATTTTCCTTGATCGTAAATCTTTTTATTAAATCTATTACCTAAAACGATAATAGTAGAATTTTCTTGAATAAATCGATAAAAAACGGAATTATTACCATGCCACCATCCATTATGAAATACCATTTTTTGTTTATTAGGATATTCATACATTCTCCATCCTAAACCATAATTTTTATTTCCTTTCATTTCTGGAGAACTACCTGTAAAAGCTAATTGAGTTGTTGTATTATTTAAAATTTTGTTTTGATAAAAGGATTGATCCCAAAGATATAAGTCTTCTACAGTACTATAGATTCCTTTATCACCATAAATGCCATCTTGTTCATTATTTTCAAATACAGTCCAATTTGCTCTATAGCTGATTGAAAGTATTCGATTTTTATAATCATCTCGTGGATCAAATACAAAAGTATGATTCATACCCAAAGGGTCGAATATGAGTTCTTTTAAAAATTGTTTATATTGGATGCCAGTCACTTCCTCAATTATTCTACCCAATAAAGCATAATTTGTATTACAATAATTAAATTTTGTATTAGGTTTAAAAAGTAATCTAGGCTTTATGCTTGCTAATTGACTTTGAATGTCGGAATTATACATAGGTAATTTTGATAGCCAACGTGTTATTGGTGCTCTGGTATAATCTGGTAAACCACTTCTGTGGTCTAGCAACATTTTAACGGTAATATTAGAATAAGGGAAGTTTTTTAAGTAAGCATTTACAGGAAGATTAATGTCTAAATATTTATTTTGGTGTAGCCATAAAATGGCAGTTGAAGTAAATGGTTTTGAAGTAGAGGAAAGTTGTGTGGAGGTAAACTCATCCAAAGGAACCTTTCCAGAAAAGTTTGCGTAACCTAAATATCGTTTATATATTACTTTTCCATTTGAACCTATCAAGACACTCCCATTAAAACCTCTTTTTACTTCATGAGCATAATAACTATCTAAAGAATCAATTATTTTTCTGTTTAATAGAGTGTTTGTATCTGCGTAAACTACTTTTTTAATTGAAGTGAAAGGTACATCTTCTAAACCTTTAGCTTTACATGCTTGAGAACTAAACAATAAAGAAGAAGTAATGATTCCTAATACTGGTAAATATTTCATTTTTTATTTTAGAGTTGAATATCAATGTAACATAAAATCCATCTTAAATGTTAGATGGATATATCATTGGTTCAAAGGTAAGGAATTTATAAATAAACTGATAAGTTTAAAGAGAATTATAATTTATTTTTAAGAATTACTCATTTCGATTTTTGACATATTGAATCACTTCATCAATGAATTCATAATAAAATTGATTTAAAGTGTAGTAGTTAATGACCAATGAATTAAAAGCGCTATCAGCATTAATTTCTAAATATTTTGCCCGACGAACAATTCCATCAAACAGTTTATTGGTACCTTTTAATGTTCTATAATGATACAGCCAGTTATCTTGACTCATATAATCAATAACCTTTAAAAATGGCTCAGGCAACAATTCTCTGTATTGATTTACAGTTTGATATACCTTTTGGGTAAAATCAAAAAGTTCTACTTCATTTTTAAAATATTTTGGATCATTGGCCAAAAAATGGTCCATCATCCCATCTACAAAAGCTCCGGAATAGAGTCGATAGTCTTCTCTAAAAAAAATTTGACTTCGTTTTATGGCTGGATGGCTGTCCGTAAATGTATCTATATTTCTATGCAGAATAATACCTTTTTGTATTGCTTCTGGAAATTTTTTGATTGCTTCTTTTCCTTTTACAAAGTCACCAATCATATTACCAACTAATATTTCAGGTTGGTTAAAAGATAAAAAAGCATGTCCTAAAAAATTCAAAATTTATTTATTTTTGGTTAAATAGTTATAATCTGTAAGTAATTCTTCAAAGAAAGTAAAAGTATCTCCACTAATATTATTAATTTTTAGTACTTCCTCTATTCGATTCGTGATTTTTTCTGCATATACATTCAAATCCTTAGTCCTTTTTTGATTCAGTAAGTTTCTGATACTATTGATATCTCTATCACTCAGCTTCATTACCTCGGGATATTTAGGGTTATAAGTTAAATCTTCAGTCACATGTCTAAATATGGTCTGTTGAATATCCATCACGTATTTGTTATTTACTACAACTGTTCCTGCTGCCAGATCTCCTAATCGTTTTCCTTTTTGAGTGATGCCATAGCTGATGGCATCAGGTATAGCAGTTAATAATACAATAAAAATAATTAAAACTGGCTGTATCCACAAATAAAAAGCGGCAAGTACAAAAAACAAATTAGGTATGGAAATAATCCATCTTAAAAAATACTGACTGACACTGGCAGCATTACCACTCTGATCAACTACTCTAATGCCCATTATTTTTTTACCAGCACTTTGTCCATCCATTAATATTTCACTTATAAAAGGATAAAAATATAAGGGTAGTACGATTGCAAATAAATAGGAGGCTTGATAAAAATTTTGAAAACTAAGCTGATCCTTAAAAAGCGTCATATGCAATACTATTGCATAAATTGAAGCTATGAAAATATCTAAAAAATAAGCGAGTGCCCGCTTAATTATAGAAGCCGTTTCAAACTCTAATTCAATATTAAAAGGAGTTAAAATACTTAGTTTAGCCAATTTTATTTATTAGTTTGTGCGTCAAAAGCAGTCATTACGACCATGTTTACAATTTGTTGTACCGAACTTCCTAACTGTAGTATATGTGCTGGCTTTTTCAAGCCTATTAAAATAGGTCCTATGATATCAAACTCAGCTACTTCTTCTAAAAGGTTATAAGCAATATTACCAGCAGCTAGGTTTGGAAAAATAAGGGTATTTACACCGCCACTAACCAAGTCAGAAAAAGGATAATTCTCTTTTAATACCTGACTATTAAATGCGAGTCCAGCCTGAATTTCACCATCAATAATCAAACTTGGGTTATTTGCTTTAGCAATTCTTGCAGCATCACCCATTAATTTAGCTTCTGGTGTATTACTACTTCCAAAGTTAGAATAGGAAAGCATTGCAACTTTAGGTTCAAGACCAAACTTAGCTACTTCATTTGCAGTGAGTTGTGCAATTTCAGCAAGTTCTTCTGCATTGGGATTAAAGTTAATGGTTGTATCAGCAAGAAATAAAGGACCTTTAGGTGTCAGTACAATATACATGCCCGCTACTCTATTTACACCTTCTGCTTTACCTATTGTAGAAAGTGCAGGTCTAATAGTATCGGGATAATTCCGAGTCAATCCACTAATAAAACCGTCAGCCTCTCCATTTGCAACCATCATACACCCAAAATAATTTCGCTCACGCATAATTTTTTTGGCCTCATAGATATTCATTCCTTTTCTTGGTCTCTCTGTAAAGAACTGTTCGCCATAAAGTGCTCTTTTTTCTGTAAATTCATCACTTCGTGGATCAATAATCACTGGGTTTTTAAAGTTAATATTATTTTCAGAAATGATTTGTTCAATCTTCTTTTTATCTCCTAATAATATTGGGAATGCATAACCATCTTGCTCTACAATTTGTGCGGCTTGTAAAACTTTAAAGTTATCTGCTTCTGCAAAAACAATTCTTTGAGGACTAATTTTAGCTTTTGCTGTTATTAGTCTTATTATAGAATTATTAATACCTAAACGATCATTTAATTCTTTTTTATAAACTTCAAAGTCTTCAATAGGTTTTCTTGCTACACCGGATTCCATAGCCGCTTTTGCTATTGCAGGAGCAATGGCACTTAATAATCTTGGGTCTAAAGGTTTCGGAATTATATAATCTCTACCAAAGTTCAAAGTTTTCTTTCCATATGCTTTGGTAACTAAATCAGGAACGGGTTGTTTTGCTAATGCTGCTAAAGCATAAGCAGCGGCAATTTTCATTTCATCATTGATGGCAGTTGCTCTTACATCCAAAGCACCTCTAAAGATGAAAGGAAATCCTAGTACATTGTTTACTTGATTAGGGTAGTCACTTCTACCTGTCGCCATAATAATATCGGGTCTTGCGGTTACTGCATCATCATAAGGAATTTCTGGATTAGGATTGGCCATTGCAAAAACAATAGGATCCTTAGCCATGGCACGTACCATATCTTGACTGACAATATTTCCTGCACTTAAACCTATCATGACATCTGCATCTTTCATTGCATCTGCCATCGTAATTTTACTAATATCTTGAGCAAAATACATTCTGTCTGGGTCTAGATCTGTTCTTTCATTATTGATGATGCCATCAATATCAAACATAAAGATATTTTCTTTTTTCGCACCTAACTTTATATACATCCTAGAACAAGCAACAGCTGCAGCTCCCGCTCCACTTACTACTATTTTCACTTGTGAAATATCCTTTTCTACTATTTCTAATGCATTTAATAATGCAGCTCCAGAAATCATTGCAGTTCCATGCTGATCATCATGCATTACAGGAATGTTCATTTCTTGTTTTAATCTTCTCTCGATTTCAAAACATTCAGGAGCTTTTATATCCTCTAAATTAATTCCACCGAATGTAGGTTCTAAAGCTTTTACTACTTGAATGAAGGGTTCAATTTCTGTGGTGTTTAATTCTAAATCGAAAACATCAATATCAGCAAATATTTTAAATAATAAGCCTTTCCCTTCCATTACAGGTTTTCCAGCCTCAGGACCAATATTCCCTAATCCAAGAACAGCAGTTCCATTACTAATAACTGCAACCAAATTGCCTTTGGCAGTGTATTTATAGACATCTTCAATGTTTTCCTTAATTGCCAAACAAGGTGCTGCAACTCCAGGCGAATAAGCTAAAGATAAATCTTTTTGTGTTTTTGTGTTTTTAGTAGGGACGACTTTTATTTTACCAGGTCTTCCGTTTGAATGATAATCTAAAGCTTCCTGATACAAATTTTTATTTTCCATTTTTGTCTAATATTTTTATTTTCTTCTTAAAAAAAGAAACAAGCTCAAAGTTACATTTTTGAGCTTGTTTTATAAAGAATTTTGTCATAATTTATTATAATTATTATAATCCGTATGTCTGTATGATTTTACCTTCATTATTAAACACGAATCGTACCTTGTTATCCAGTCTCTTTTGCTTTTGATCCTTTAAAGAAAAATACGAATAAGTAGTATACACATCATAGGTATTATTACTAATTTTATTTACTCTGATATTTGAATTCTCATTATTCTGAGTAATTGACCAAGTGTGTTCATATCTTTCTTGAAGCTCATCATAAGTAGGATAATTAATATCCCAATATCTTTGCATATTAGGGTCAAAATATTGATATATGGAATCGAAATTTCGAGTGGCTTCAGCTGTAAGTAAATCATTTATTGTTCTTGCGTTTTTAGAGTCTTGCTCAGTTTGTTCCAGCTCTGCTGGTTCTATTGGCTTTTGAACAGGTTGTGCTACTACAACATCAACATTCGCAGAATCAGTTGCTTTCACTTCTCCAGGCACACCGATATCTTTATCATTTAAATACCATAAATAATAACCAACACCTCCTAATATTAATAATCCAATTGAAAAATAGAGCCAACCATTATTGCCAGATCTCCGCGTTGGTGGAGGAGGGGACACTGTTTTAGTTGAGGCTGAAACTGCAGCTTTTCTTTGGGGTATGTTTTTATTAGCTTCCTTTTCCAATGGTAAATTGGGAATCATAGGTCCAGTAGATTTACTTAAACCTAAATTAATGAATTCATTTTCATATTTCTTACTCGTAATTCGATCTAGGCTCCAATGGTTATATAATCCTGTTAAATGAATGGCTGTTTCATTATCGTTAAGGCCTTTCCAAGAATCTATCAAATCTTCTGGTGCAGGTCTATTGTACTTTTTTTGATAAAGGAAATTGATGTACGCTACTATATTGGTTTTATTAATCATAATTTTAGTTTAATGTTGTACGAAATTAAATATCAAAAGAGTATTTAGCAAATTGAATCATTCCATTATTATCAATATTAACATAATGATCTCTTGCATTTTTGTTACAATCGTAAATAAAATATGCCCCATTTTCTTTTTTAAATAACATGCCTTCATTATCAAAAGTGGTTAACTCCGAACTGCCATTAACTTTAAATTTAAAAGGTTCAGGAATATTGAAAATGTTATTGTCAGGCTGGCCTGTAAATAAATAATATTTACCATTTGACAATTGTGCTACCACTTGATAAGTATTGTTTTTTGATTGCACTTTTAATATGGAAGTGTAATTTTTATCATTATTATTGCAACTGTTGATTAAAAAAAACTCTTGTAACTCAGGTATTAGTTTTAAACTTCCTACAATGGTTTTTCGATATTTTGAAGTTAAATTGTTATTTTCATTTTTGGAGTTATTTATAGATTTGAAAACATTTCTATAAATAATAAAATTCTCTTTATTGTCAATGACATAATTCTCATTAACATATGCAAATGACTCTTTTTTATTCAAAAGGAAATCCATAAAAGTTGTAGAGTCAGTCAATACTTGACGATATTGGTATTGTTTGTTTTTTACCTCAAATGGATAGGTTTCTAAGCCAGTTGTTCTAAGAAAGGATACAGAGTTTTTAGATGGAAAAATATCCATTTTCCCTACAATATTTCCATTAAAGTCTCTAATAGCCACATTATCAGTAGTTACGTATAAATAATTGAGTTGCTTGAATGACTGAAACTTATAGATTACATAAGCACTTATTCCTATTATGGGTAAAATGAATAACCAGAGCCATTTATAAGATTTTCTTTTTTCTGGTTCGTAAGAATAAGGAACTTCCTCCTGAACTTCATCTGAATTTATAAATTCTTCTGTTTCTTGGTTATCTAATCCTTCATCAACTAATTCTTCTTGACTCCTTTTGTTTTCAAATGATTCTTGGGTCTGAAAAAAACCTTCTAATTCTTGATTAATATTTTCATCAGTAAACCCCCATTTTTCAAATAATTGATTAAGGTAATCGCTTATTTCTTCAGAATTTAATTTCGCCCAACTGTCTAATTCTTCTTGGTTTGGCGATCTTTCTAAATTATTTTTATATAAATAATTTATAAAGTCTAAAATATTTCCTTCGTTTATGCTATTCATCTTTAATTAAAATTTTTATAAACCAGTTGGATTAAAACATCATTTGGAACAGTAATTACACTGTCTTTCATTTTAAAAAGTCCTGTAATATTATTGTTGAATTTATCATAAGCTATTTCAAAATGCTCATTTTGAATCTTTGATTTTAATAAAGCTTCATTGCCATTAATAAAATCTTTTGCAGTCTGATTGGCATTCTTAATTTCAATTGTAAATAAATTATTACCAAATCCGGTTGTTACATTAGGGTGATAGGCTTTTGAAACTAATTTTATAAAGGTATCAACTTTCATCAAATTAGAATGTTCTGGACCAAATTCATCACTTTTTACAGTAAAAGTTTCTTTTTCAGCCTCGAGACTTTCTTGATTTTTTTTCACTAAAAAGTAAGCTCCAAAACTGATAATTAAGGATAATATGAGTAATATCAATTTAGTGTTTAATGCTTTCATATTTAACGATTGAAGTAGTATTTAAACGATGAAGAATTAATGCTTTCTTTAATTATATTTTGCAATAAATCCCAATCAAAATCACCTGTGTTGTCCACAGCAAAAAACCATCCATATATTTTTGCATTTTTATCGTAATTGGCTATTGTTAGGTCTTTGTTAGATACCATTACAATTAACCTTCGCGAACTTCTTCCTTTTGAAGTCTGTTCATTAATCGTTCCTGTTTTCGCATAAAAATAATATCCAGGATACTGATTTCTTAAATTCTGAAGTCTTCGTGCAGTTCCATTAGCACCAAAAATAACATTCTGCATGCCTTCAATAATGTTATGAGCTAGAAATAGATTATAAATTCCTGGTTCTTTCCACGTAGAATCAATGTTCCAACGATGAAACGAATCTATTTTTTTAGTTACACCCAAATGGAAATTCTTATTCTGAGTGAACATAGACATATACATTTCTAACATTTTGAAAGGAGTAAGTCTATAAGGATATCCACCTAAAGTGGTTGTTTTTAAGCCCAAATTGAAATTTTGATACTTTTCTTCAAAAGCTCTTTCTGATTGCAAAAAGAAAGATTGTTCTGGAAAACTCCATAACATGCCACCACTTCTGTTTTGCTCTAAAGTCTTAAACAAATTGGTATCTACAAAATTAACCTTATCTGCACTTGTAGGAATAAAGTCTTTTTTGTCTTTATCTTTAGTTCTTAAATTCAGATTTTGCTCAAAACCCATCGAAATCAAAGAGTTCTCATTTCCAAAATAAGAAAGATGTTTTTCTCTTTTATCTGTCGCTGGCCAGTTTCCTTTTCCTTTTTTATAATTAGGTAAATAATACCTTTGATTACTTAACCAAACATTCGGAACAGTATTATTTTCACCAGCTTCACGGCTTAAAAGATTGGATAAACTGTATTTATTAGTCTCCTGATTATAAAAATAATCACGACTGTAGGAACCTAAAAATATCATTAATGATTGGTAAAAGTTACTGGATACTTCTATGTATTTAGGTAAGGTAATAAAATCATGGTAATGCTCATCATTCTTCCATGGTTTCAATAGCTTAAATCCTGCATACTCCTTTACTTCTGCCTCACTTGGAGGAGATAATATTAATTGCTCCCAACCAGCATTTAATTGAGAGGCAACCGCTGCTACAGTTAAAGGCTTTATAGCAGAACCAGGTCCTAAGAATAAATTAAGAAGATTTCTATTTCCCCACTGATCTCTTTCATTTTTAGCATTAGAGAAGAAGAATTGTTTTCTTTGTAAAGCATAAATAGCAGCATCATTATTTGGATCTAAAGGTTGTCTACTAGAAACATAATCCGTCATAAAACGGACATTACCTTCTCCATCAGCTGCAATGGCACTAAAGTTGTAATTTTTAGTCTTTTTACTAGCATTTGTCGTTGAATTATTTACAAATTTTTGAACTCTTTTAGATAATTCATAATCTAAAGTAATGCCAACATTATTGTGTAAATCGTTTTCATTACTATAAGCAGTTTTAATCGCATTTGCAAAATTGTATATCCAGAAATTATCTTCCTTCAGCGGATAAATAATTTTATAAGTACCATTAATCCATTTGTTTGATGCAAACTGGTTTCCAGAATTTCTAAAACCAAAAACTGTTGATTGATCATTTAAATAAACTGTTGCGATATCATCATGTTCTAAAGTTGTAGTGAAGGAAGCAGCGTTTTGTTCAATATTTCTAAATCTATTCTTATATACAAATACTTTAGCTCGACCTTTAAAATTATTAGTGATATTTATTAATCCTATGTTTTCATTCTGATTATTTGCAAACCAAGATCCCGGTAATATCGCTAATTGCATACTCTTGTTTACATCATTTCTGAAATAAGGTAATACCTCGTTTTTGGTCTGATTGTTGTAAGTTATGGTAGAGGAAGCCACCTCTTTATAATATAGCGATTCATTAATACTTCCGTTCCAAATGTTGCGACTTTCGATTGGCGGTAATTCTAAATACAAATTTTTATTGTACATAGAATAATAACGTCCATTATCATAGATGATAAATAATGGGTTGTCTAATCTGAAAGCAGTAGAAGGTTGTTCGATAAGATTGTTTAATATGCTATGCGTATAAACATCCTGAACAGAATCATTTTTAAAACTTTTAAACTTTTTATCTTTTGATAAAATACTGATTAATTGAGCATAGCTTGGTTTAATTCTTTTAACTTCAAGACTGTCTTGAATATCACTCAGAATATTATTTAATCCTACGTCTAAATGCTCTTTGGTTGTATCCATTATAACCGTAAAGTTTTTATTATTCAATTCGTTTTGTCTAATGGTTGTTAAAGCAAATGAAGCAATCAATCCAAAAAAGAAAAGATATTTAATGGAGTGGTTTTTCAGGTTAATATGAATAGCATTATATGTTGTAGGCTTTTGAGTTAAAGTAAACCCTAATAAGATTAATGGTAAAACCACAGATATTCTACTGGTTAAACTTAAGAATGGGAAATCTTGACCAAAGAATACAAATCGATTGGTAGAGGTGAGCCAAACAAATAATGATAAAGTAAAGAGCAAAATTAAAGGTATTAATCCTGCATATGAATCTATGTCTTTATTGTCTTCTTTTGATAGTGTAATTAAATGAACTCGATATGCCATAAGATATAAAATCATTGGCAGCATAATTAAAATCAAAATTAAATACATTACCAAATTACCCATTTCGCTAATCAGATATCTGGCTACAACCACATCTCTTGTTTGAGTAGGGTAGTCCACACCTATTCTGGAATGTGGTCTTAAGTTTATAGTGGATTTGTTATTATAAGGTTTATTGATGTACGAATTAATAAACCATTGATTTTCTGCAGTTTCAATTATCTTTCTTGTTTTAAAAGAAGTGTATTCATTTTGCTGCATTAATTCACCAATTGGCTGATGAATAATAGATGCTCGATATTGAACATGCTTAATGGTATTGGCTATTTTATTATCTATAAAATTTCTTGTAGGCGTAATAGATACCAATAATATCCATACTCCTGTCACAATTAAGGCACCTTTTTTTAATTTATCATTAGTTGAAAAGAGAATATTTATTAATATTAAGCCGAAAAGAATGACCACAGTTATTACCCAAAATTTATATAATAATAAGAAATAAAATAAAGACTTGAATGATAAAACAATCAAATATATAATTAATGCACTGAAGCCATAAATCCAATAATTATTAGGTTTATACAACATCCTTTTTACACTATTATTATTCCGATCTAAAGGTTTCTTTAAGAAGTTGATAAAGATATTTTTCAATAGAATAAACAATCCAAATAATATAGCAAAACCTCTATCACATATAGCAAAAAAAGCAAGAGTGATTATTGTAATTACAAAAGTTGGATTATTAAATAAATAATAGAAATAAGCCTTAATCTGTATTAATATCTTTGACTGTGTTCCTTGGATATTAAGTGGAGCGTAAGTATAATATCGATTACATAGTTTAGAATAATACCAATAAACAACTAAAGGAATGATGATAGATGCAATCCTTGTGAGTATCTCAATATGAAACAATTTCTTATTTAGAAGGAAAAGAATCAACAAGCCACCCATTATTATTGCAAAACTCAGATTAATGGTTTTAATATTATCCGCTTTAATACCTAATGCTTTACTTATAGAAAATCTACTCTGAATTTGATTCCCCCAATTTCTATAAATAATGATTAGGAAACTAAAAATTAAAATCCAAATTAAGGTCAGTGGTACAGGCAGATCGAATCCTAAATTGAAATCAAAGTTTCTTAAAGTGTTTTCAAGCTCATATTTTGTTATGTTTTCAAGCGGTGGAAAGGTTGCTACTCTCCAGAACATAATATATCTTATCGCTGATAGAGTTAATATTACAGATAGGATAACAGATTCTACTCTATCAATTTTTTTACCACCAAAAAATACAGATAGAACTATAAAAGCGATATAAGTAATACTTAACCAAAGGATTGTTTTGGCTAATGAAAAACCATTTTGTGAAAAATCTTTGACATCAAATAAGTAATGTATGTTCTTATCCGAACTTTGCAGTGAAAACTTGTTTTCTTTGGCATCAAAATGTTTGTTGTTGGCATTATTATCAGTAACGCCAACCAAAAAAGGGGTATTAGGTCCTCCAGTTACATAATCAATGGCACCATTGATAGATTCATCTAATTTTAAATTGTACGAAGTGAAATAAAACCCTTCCTGAGTTGTTGTATTTACTACTTCATCATAATTATTTGTAATAAATCTGATATTTTTATCTCCTCTTGCCTGTAAACCAGGACTTCTAAGCATATAAGTATTCGCATAATCAAAAATTAAGACAAAGCTTTTCTTGTTTATTTTGTCATACTGATTAATATCTAAATTGCTGAGGTGTAATAGTTTTTTGTGATTGTTAAAACCTATATAGAATTTATCTTCCAATGAAATATTAGAACTGAAACTTAATTGCGGGCTAATGTTTTTTTGATTGACAAATAATTGGTATCGATTATCTAATAAGGATTTATCTGGAAAAAGATTTAAAGTTTTAATATTTTCTTTTTTGTTTACTAACAAATAGGTATCTCCTAGCTCTAATAGTATTTGCTCAAGAACCTGATAGGTTTCATTTTTAGAGGATTTAAATTCTTTATTATCTAAAAACAGATTGAATAAAGACATACCTGTTTTTAAAGAAGTGTTTTTTATAATTACTTGATCAGTAAACGGGGCCTTTAAATTGAGTTCATCCAGAATTTCTTTATCAATTGAGTGGATCGTAATATCATATTCAGTTTCCTCTTCAGAATTGCCAAAGAGTCTTTTTAAAATATTATTTTTAGAGTGAATAATATTTACTTTAATTTCATTTTTCCCATTTTTTAATTCAAAACCATCC
This sequence comes from Edaphocola sp., assembly GCA_035497795.1. GTDB lineage: Bacteria > Bacteroidota > Bacteroidia > Chitinophagales > Chitinophagaceae > Edaphocola. The sequence continues at coordinate 59,009 of DATJCU010000032.1, forward strand.
GTTACAGAAACATCAAAAATTCGATTTAATAGTTGAACATCTTTATCTTTATTGTACTGGGTTAAGGGTTGAAAAAAGCTGTTAAAAGTAACAGTAGCTTCTTGATCCTGTTTATGAGAAAATATGATATTACTAAACTTATTACTACTATCTGTCAATAAAGGATAAATCTTGAGTTGATTGGTAAAGGCGATACCCGAATTACTGAGACCTTGATATTCTGTATTATTAAACCATGGAAATTTACCTTTAGGAGACATTGTAAAATAGATTCCTGTAATTAAGGTAATAAATACAATACTTAATAAAGAGAAATTCAAAATACCTTTCCATTTTTCATTGAACTTTATCATCAAATTGATACGTTCATCTCCAGGTTTATAATCTTTTAACTTTCGTGTAATGATACTCTCAAGTCCTAATTTGGATATAAAAAACAATAAGCAAGCGATAATTACTATACTCAGCATCCAACTGATTACACCACCATAAATGAGGTTTATGGCAATAATCACTACAATAGGAATACTAAGGAATAATAATTTCTTCATAATTGTTAACCTTTAATTTTATAACCTTTGATAATAGTATCACCTAGGCTCTTTACATTATGAGTTTCTAGTATTTCCATAAGGACTCTTAGGTTTGCGGGAATTTTGTCTAAAGATGTTTGGAAGTCTATTTCAGGAAAATCTTTAGTAAAACTATTATTACCGATTAATAATTGAATATTCGCATCATCATAATTTTGTTTTTTCCTGATTTTTACTCTGGTAATGCTTGATAAATAAATCATTGACAAGTTTGTGTATTTTACTACTTCAGATTGATCACCTTCATCTAAAGCTTTCTGTAAGGGTAGTAATACCTTCTCAAATGCGGCAGTATAGAAAATATTATCACCTTCAATTAAATCTTTGGTTTTTGAAGTAATTAAATCATTTTTTTCTTTTAATGCTACCAGTTCTTTCTTTAATGCTTTTTCATTGTTGTTACTTGTGACAACAGATTCTGTGAAGGGTTCAGCTTTAACGATGGGTTCTTTTTTGCTTGGAGCAGGGACACTTTTTGGAGCATCTTTTCTGCTACCTTTACCCATAATAAACCCTAAACCTATACCTCCTAGACCAATTAATAATGGAAATATCCATGATTTTAATTTTAAATCATTTTTTTGTTTAATAGCTTGACCTTCTTCTACGTTTTCAGATATTTCTGGAGCCAGCTCTCCGGATTTTAATATCAGCTTTTGACCTTTCATTTTTGAAGTGATGTCAATCAACTTATCGATTGCATTATTTCCTGCCTGATCAATTAATGATTCATTCAACAGGTTATAATCTAAATTTAGAATACTTAAAAATTTAGCACTATCGCTTGAAGAGTTTAAGCTTAACTTATTATCCTTTTTAATTAAAATAAAGGTATCAGACACTTCTTTATTTTGAACCTTTAATTTGTTATTTGGGATTATCGAAACGGCTGTGTTTTCAGCATATCCATTAATATGTAGAGTAGTGGTTTCCTCATCTACTTGAGCTAATAAGCTATACGATAAAAAAGAAAGTATAATTAAAGAAAGTAATTTTCTCATTGTTTGTTTTATTTAAATTAGTTGTTTATATTTTAATAATAAAATGTCAATTAATATTAAAAGAATTGTGGCGATTTTGAATCTCCAGGATTGCTTTTCTTTTTCTCCTCAGGTAAATCAGGAATGATGGGTGGCTTTTTTATATCATCTCTTTTCACACTAAAAATAAATTGTTCATCAATATAATTAGGAAATAAAGATGGAATTACCATTGATTTTTCAATATTATTCTCATCGTCTATCTCTTTTAAAGCGTAAATGTCTTTTACAATCTTATCTTCAATTTTCCTAACCAAATATCCATTAGGAGTAAAGGTGATATCAGCTTGAGTATTATTACTGGCATTATCAAATAAAGCACCACTTGCTATCTTGAATTTCTTAGAGCCTATTATAATTTGACTTTTTGAAAGTTCATTATAATCCGTTTTTTGATCGGTATTAATAACAGCTTTTGCAGTTTCAATCTCATTTAATTCATTAAAGAAAATATTGAGTAGCCTAATTCCAAAACCTGTCTTTGGGACAATTTCCTTTTCGTTTTTCTCTTTTCTTTTACTGTTTTTTTCTACTGGTTTTGGAAGTATAACTTGTATTGGATATCCGATTTGTTCGGAATTGATTCTAACAGTATTATTAAATACTCCCTTTATACAAATATCCTTTAGTTCATTCCCCTTTAAGGTATGAATTAAATTAAAGTCTATGTTAAGTTTTTGAGCTAAAATAGCTCTTATTTTTTCTTCAAATGGAGTAAATAAAAATGCCCTTCCAGTTAAGATCACACCTTGACAGTGGAAATCATTAATATTATTTTTTACTAATTTCAGATTAATAATTGTCCTTTCGGCTATTAGTTCACAAGTCTCTTGAATATAACCGTAAAAATCACTTATATTTTCGATTTTTTCAAGTAAGTCTATGAGTGTATCAATTGTAGCACCAGATTCTGTTATGGTTTTAAAATCATAGTCTCCAGACTGAGCACTTCTCCATTGATTAAGTACGTATGAATTATTATAATGGAAGTTGTATTTTAATCGCTCTAACTGGGCATAAAACCTGTTTTTAATTTCTAGATTACTATCGTTGAGATTATTTAATATTTGTTCTCTTATGAATTTATAGGCAGTGTTTTGATTGGCTGCATGAGCTCTAATAAAATGGATTAGTGTTTCAAAAATCGCGAAGGTGATCATATTCCCTGCTCCAGCAAATCCATTTCTGTATATAGGATTGATATTGTAAATATTTTCATATCCTGTTTGTATAACAGAGAAGTCTGTCGTTCCTTTTCCGGCATCTATAATAATATAATGACTGTTTTTCTCAATCTGAATATCATTTTTGTTCATATAGCCCAAGAAAGAGGCATCACTTTCAGAAATTGTAAGTACTTCCCAAGCTAAAATTTTACCTTTATAGTCTGTTTCTGAAAAGTTCTTAAAAATCTGATTGATTAACATTTGAGTATTCTTTATATCATTATGATCGTAAATATTTGGCACTAACAATACAAATCTTATCTTTCTCTTTGCATTGTTATATCTTATAAATTCTTTCTTTAAAAAGGATTCGATAATTATCTTTAAGATACTATTATAGGCTTTGTTTTTTACTTCAGCCAATTTCAAAGGAATCTCATAGCCATCTTTTGGTACATTAAAGTTTAGCTGACTAAAAGATTCATTGTATTTATGTGCAATTTTTAAATTCGGTAGCTGATGAAATTTATTTTGTGTTAAGCCAACATAACCCAAATCTCTTGTAGAACTACTAACAAGCATTTTCAAGTTATCATTAAGTGATTCTAGATATAAGGCTTTATCAAAGTCCTGATAGTCTCCAGAAAGGGTCTCTTTAAGAAAAAATATAGATTTAAAAAAGTCAGTATTAGCTTCTTCTTGATAATATTGATTGTCGTCGTCTTTACTAATCCATTTTTTTGATTTATAAAAAGATAGTATATTTTTAAAAAGATTCTCGTGTTCTACTTTTTTTTCTTCATAACTATGCCCAAATCCTTTTTGATAGCGTTTTACTGCTAATTGACTTGATTCGGAACCAAAGTCAAGTGCCAATCCTAAAAACTGTTCTGGATGTGTCCAATGAATAAGGATATTCCCTGAGTATTTAGTATTATTTGCATGAAGTTCTATTGTGATTCTTAAATTTGGAAAATCACTTTTCAATAATTTTGCATAATTCCCATTTGTATTACCACTGACTACAAAAGCATTGTTACTATAATTAACGGCAGAAAGTTCTATAAGATTTTCAAATATACCAATCGGTTTGTTTAAAGAAGTTGTAATCGGTTCCTCTTTCTTTTTTGATTTTGGTACATAACTGTCTAAATCATCATAAGTTAATGCACTCTCTGCATTAGCTTTATCTTTTCCGACATTAGAGTTATTATTTGATATATTTCCTTTAGCAGTTAAAATGACTTTTAACACCCCATTTTCTAAAATATATGAAGTTTTAAAATCCTCTGTAGTAAGATCTTGTTTCCCTAAGATTAAAGATTTTATATTTGTCTCTTTTAATAGCCCTATTATATTAAAATGGATTTTCTCGGGTACTTCTATTAAATAATGGTAATGATCTGTAGTGTCTTCCTCATTCAAGGGGAGGTTAATAGCTCTTCTATCGTTCACTACTAAGGGTAGCATATAATAATTCATCTTTCTGAAATTTTCGGTGGTTTAAAGTTTTAGGAAAATTAATGCAAAATAATCAATTGTTTATTATTAAGTCAATATAAATAGGTAAAATTAAGAAAATTTAAATTGCTCTTTGAATTAATACTTGAAATTATAACAAGTAACCCTTAGTAAATGTGAAAAGTAAATATTTAAATCTTTAATACTTATTAGGGATATTCCATTGCCAATTAGAATTTTAACGAAAAACCTTTACGAAGGTAAAAGTTTATTATTCATGAAAATAATACTTCTGATATTTTTAATATGGAAATTCTATTGAATTATAAACTTATTCATAGAAAAAACATAACTTAGCTTTTTGAGAAAATAAACATAAAATTTATTAATTATAATGAATATAGAATTTAATAAAAATGAGGATGCCATCCGTTTATTGGCTTCACAAGTAAAACAAAAAAAATCTAAAATAGAGGTGAGTGGCTCAAAAAGTTCACTTGAGAAGGGAAGATTAAAAGGTAAAATGTCGCCACGGGAAAGGGTTAAATATTTAATTGATGATAATACTGATTTTTTAGAACTAGGCGTTTTTGCTGGTTATGAAATGTACAAGGAATATGGTGGTTGTCCTTCTGGTGGAACTGTTTCTGGTATTGGATATGTTAGTGGTCGTCAATGCATGATTATTGCAAATGATTATACAGTTAAGGCAGGTGCTTGGTTTCCCATTACTGGTAAGAAAAACTTGAGAATGCAGGAAATTGCTATGGAGAATAGATTGCCAGTGATTTATATTGTGGATAGTGCGGGTGTGTTTTTACCCTTGCAAGATGAAATTTTTCCAGATAAAGAACACTTTGGTAGAGTCTTTAGAAATAATGCACAAATGAGCGCTATGGGTATCACTCAAATCGCGGCCGTAACAGGTAGCTGTGTTGCTGGAGGAGCTTATTTGCCTATTATGAGTGACGAAACTTTAATGGTAAACGGTAATGCTTCCATTTATTTGGCAGGTCCTTATTTAGTTAAAGCTGCTGTTGGTGAAGATGTAGATTCTGAAACATTAGGTGGGGCTGCTACTCATACAGAAATAAGTGGTATTGCCGATTATAAATTTGATACAGAACAAGAATGTTTGGATCAGGTTAAAAGGATTGTAAGTAAAATAGGTGCACAAGAAAAAGCAGGCTATGATAGAGTAAAACCAGTCAAGCCTTTAAAAGATCCAAAAGAGATTTGTGGTTTTTCTAGTGCCGATAATAGTAAGCCTTATGATGTATTAGAAATTATTGAGCGTATAGTAGATAATTCTGAATTCGATCAGTTTAAGAAAGATTATGGAAAAACTATTGTATGTGGTTATGCAAGAATAGATGGTTGGGCAGTTGGAATTGTAGCCAATCAAAGAACAATAGTGAAAAATGGTAAAAAAGAAATGCAATTAGGTGGTGTGATTTATGGTGAAAGTGCCGATAAAGCAGCAAGATTTATTCAAAACTGTAATCAGAAAAAGATACCTTTAGTTTTTTTACAAGATGTAACAGGATTCATGGTCGGAACTAGAAGTGAACATTCTGGCATTACAAAAGATGGCGCAAAAATGGTGAATGCTGTGGCAAATTCTGTAGTACCTAAAATCACTATTGTAATCGGCAATTCTTATGGAGCAGGTAATTATGCAATGTGTGGTAAGGCATATGATCCCAGATTTATATATGCATGGCCTAATGCTAAGATAGCTGTTATGGGAGGTGCTCAGGCAGCTAAAACCTTATTGCAAATTCAAGTAGCTTCTTTAAAAGCGAAAGGAGAAATCATTGAGCCGGAAAAAGAACAGGAATTACTGAAGACGATTACAGAACAATATGATAACCAAACCACACCTTATTATGCAGCAGCGCGACTATGGGTGGACGATATTATTGATCCTTTTGATACGCGCAAAGTAATATCCGAAGGGATAAAGGCAGCTGATAATGCACCTATTACCAAAGAATGGAAGGAAGGTGTTTTTCAAGTATAATTTTTAATTTTTTTTTGAAAGGAGGAGCTTTATGAATAGGGTATTCAAATCAAAAGTTGGTATGGGGGTTTTAGCTCCTCCTATTATTATTCTCTCTGTTGTTAGTTATCTTTTGTTAAACGGGAATCATTATTCTTGGGTCGTTATTATTGTCCCCTTAATTATATTTTTCTTTATTTTTCATATGATTTTCACTACGAATTATACGATTGATGGAAATGATTTAATTGTACGTTGTGGTTTTTTTTACAATAAGATTTTTAAAATAAGTGAAATTCGAAAGATTGTTGCAACCAAACAAGCTATTAATGCTCCTGCCACATCAATTGATCGTTTAAGAATAGAATTTTCAAATCATAAGCGAGTAATTGTTTCTCCAAGAGAAAAAAAAGAGTTTATAGAAATATTGTGTAAGAATAACCATGAAATTGTGGTTAAAATGAAGAACAGAAAAGAAGAAGATCCTGATTTTTTTTAAAATAATTTTTTAATGAGTTTATTTATTATCGTTTTAACTTGTATCATTTCTTATGTGGCTTTTTCTAATGAAGGTTTAAGAAATAAGTTAATATTATATCCAGTAGTAATGAGATCTCCAAGAGAGTCTTATCGTTTAATTACTTCTGGTTTTGTACATGCAGATACAATGCATTTAGCCTTTAATATGATTACCCTATATTTCTTTGGGGATTTTATTTCGAGCTATTTAGGTGCTCAGTATTTTGTTATCTTATATATCAGTGGTATAATCGTTGCTAATTTACCAAGTTATTATAAGAATATGAATAATCCCAAATTTGCTAGTTTAGGTGCATCGGGTGGGGTAGCTGCAATAGTTTTTGCTTTTATCTATGTGAATCCCTGGCAGAATATTTGTTTGTTTTTTGCACTTTGTTTCCCTGCCATATTTTTTGCAGTTGGCTATTTGATTTATTCATATATCATGAGTAAAAAGCAAAAACAAATTATAAATCATGATGCACATCTAATAGGGTCTGTGTATGGGTTTGTTTTTATGATAATTTTAGATCCTACTCATGGCTTAAGCTTTTGGCAACAAATTAGCCATCCCGTTTTAAATTTCTTTAATTAAGACTTTTTAAGTGATGATTGCTAATGTAGGAACTTTATTCTTTTACATCACTTACTAATGCAGCTTCATACATTTGGGAATAAATGCCATTTTTGATTTGTAGTAAAGATTCATGAGTGCCTTCTTCATTGATGATACCTTTGTCCAAAACAATAATTTTATCAGCTTTTCTTATGGTAGACAGCCTATGCGCAATGACTATGGCTGTTCTCCCAAGAATCATTTTATCAATAGCAGACTGTATCAGTATTTCTGATTCACTATCCACAGATGAGGTGGCTTCATCTAAAATCAAGATGGACGGATTGAAAAGTAATGCTCTGGCAAAAGAAAGTAATTGTCTTTGTCCCTGAGAAATATTATTACCTCTTTCTAAAACTTCATGCTGGTAGCCTCCTGGTAATTGCATAATAAAGGGATGAATTCCTAAAGACTTAGAAATCTCAATTACAGCTGATTCTGGAATAGATTTATCACCCAGTGTGAGGTTTTCATAAATGGTACCTGAAAATAAATAAACATCCTGTAACACAATACCAATATGGTTTCTTAAACTATAAATATCATATTTATGAAGCGGAATATTGTCTATGAATATGTCTCCAGATTGGATGGGATATAATCTTGTAAGAATTGAGATTATGGAACTCTTTCCAGCTCCAGTATGACCAACCAATGCAAGTGTTTCTCCTGGCATCACATTAAAACTAATACCTTTTAAAACAGGTGTTCCTATTTTATAACTGAAAGTTACTTCTTCAAATCGTATAGCACCATCAATAGTCTCTGCTTTTATTGTACCATTATGATGCATATAAGCCTCACTATCTAAAACTTGCATAACTCTGTTTGCTGCAATCAAGCCCATTTGAAGGGTATTAAACTTATCTGCTAGCATTCTTAAAGGTCTAAATAATAAAGCTAAATACATATTAAAGGCAATGATGACACCGGGTGTTACCTCATAATTAAGCATTCTAGAAGCTCCATACCAAACCAATAAACCCGTAGAAACTGCTAAGATTATTTCTACTATTGGGAAAAATATGGAATAGGCTACAATAGACTGAATATTGGCATCTCTATGTTCTTTATTAATTACTTTAAACTTCTTAGCCTCTCTCTTTTCTGCTGCAAATATTTGAACAATATACATGCCACTAATATGTTCTTGAACAAAAGCGTTAAGTGCTGCAACTGCATTCCTCACTCGATTAAAAGATTGCTTAATCGCTTCCTTAAACCAATAAGTCGCTAAAATTAGTAATGGAAATACAGAAAGACTGACTAATGTTAATTTCCAATCTGTATAAAACATGAGCCCCATTATTGCTACAATAGTTAATACATCTGCTATTATTGCTATAAATCCATCAGAGAAAGAGTCATTAATGGCTTCTAAATCATTAATGGTTCTTGTGGTTAATGTACCAATGGCAGTTTGGTCAAAAAAAGAAAGTTCCTGATATATTATTTTTTTATGAACGAGTTTTCTAATGTCATTAACTACAGTTTGTCCTAACCAGTTAGCCATAAACATAAATGAAAAACGAACAATTGTCTCAATTGCCAGAATGCCCAATTGGATAATACTGATATACATTAAACCCTTAAGGAATTTATCAGCAATATAATGATCTACAGTATATTGAATCAGAAAAGGACGAACAGGAACTAGAAAAGCTAAAACAACACTTAGAATAATACTCATCCATAACCTGTTTTTATAAGGTTTTGCGAAGGATAATATCCTAAGAAATAATTTGCGATAAATATTGGGTTGTTTCCTTTTCAAAATTAATTATAGCCTCAGGTTTAAATGTGAAATTACTTAAATAAATAAACCTAGCAAGTGATAAGATTATATTAATAAAAAGTAATTGAGTGTTTAATTTAAATAAATAAAGCTTCAATTTTTAGGTGAATTGAAGCTTTATAAATATTTTATTATTTAATTAGATTTTTACGGTATCATTTAAGTCAGAGTCCACCAATACTCGTCCACAATGCTCACATGCAATAATTTTTTTATGCTGTGCAATTTCAGTTTGACGCTGAGGAGGAATAGCATTGAAGCATCCGCCACAACTATCTCTTAATACTGGAACAACAGCCAAACCGTTTTTATAGTTCGTACGGATACGTCGGTAAGCATCTAATAAACGGTTATCAACTTTTTCTTTTGCTTTAATAGAAGCTTTTTCTAAAACTTTTTCTTCAGCATCAGTTTCACTAATGATTCTTTCTAATTCACTTTGTTTTTGATTAAGCATTTCTTGTTTAGCTTCAATCAAACTTTGATTTTGAATTTTCTTATGCTCTCTCTCTTGCAATTCAACTAATGAATCTTTGATGTTTTTATCACAAAGTCTCATTTCTAATTGTTGCATTTCTACTTCTTTCTCTAAAGCTTCAAATTCTCTGCTGTTCTTAACGTTGTCTTGTTGTTTTTCATACTTGGCAATTAACGCTTCACTATCCTTTTTAGCATCTCTTCTGCTAGTGATGTAATCGTTAATACTTTTGATTTCTTCTTCAATATTATTGATTCTGGTTTGTAAACCGGCAACATTGTCTTCAAGGTCTTTTACTTCTATTGGAAGTTCCCCTCTTAGAGTTTGTAACTCATCGATCTTTGAATCAATCTTTTGCAAAGATAGAACGGCAATTAATTTTTCTTCAATTGAAAATTCTTTTACTGCTGTAGCCATATTAAATATAATAATTTATTGGGTTGGTTTTTATTTGTGACAAATAAACCGCAAAGTTACTGAATTTTTTAGTTATAATTTCTATAAATATTTCTTTTGTGAACTGCTCCGATTCAAAATGTCCAATATCAGCTATAACTATTTTATTATCAGCATCAAAGAATTGATGATATTTAAAATCTGCTGTTATAAAAACATCGGCATCTTTGTTTTTTGCTTCTTTTAATAAAAAACTACCGCTGCCACCACAAACCGCAATTCTTTTAACTGTTGTTTTCACTAATTTTGTGTGTCTTATACATTCCACTTTGAATTGCTTTTTTATTAGTTCTAAAAATGCAGTTACTTCCATTTCTTTCGCTAATTCTCCTATCATTCCAGCCCCTAATTCCTGATGACTGTTCTCTAATGCAATGAGTTCATAAGCCACTTCTTCATAAGGATGTGCTTTCTTTAGTGTATTTATGATTGCATATTTTAAATGTTCTGGTACCATTACTTCAAATTTCACCTCATCGACACATTCTCTTTTTCCGCCTGTTTGACCAATAAAAGGTTGAGCATGTTCATTAGGTTTAAAACTTCCATGTCCACTTGTTTCAAAGCTGCATTCTGAATAATTTCCAATCTTACCAGCACCTGCAGCAAAAAGAGCTTCTTTTATCTGCACTACCAGTTCTTTAGGTGCATAACTGTATAATTTATATAATTTATGCGACATAGGGCTTAGGATAGTAGTGTTTATTAAGCCCAGTTTATCCGAAATTCTAGCATTTACGCCATGAAAAACATTGTCGAAGTTTGTATGCGCTGCATAAAGAACAATATTATTTTGAATGGCTTTTATAACGCATCTTTCAACATAATTCTTCCCAGTAAGGTTTTTTAAACCGGAAAAGATTAAAGGATGGTGCGCCACAATAAGATTGCAATTTTTTTCTATTGCTTCCCTTATTACTTCTTCAGTAATATCTAAGGTTGACAATACACCAGTACATTTTTGACCGATATCTCCTAATTGTACACCCGAATTATCATAAGATTCCTGATAAGTTTTAGGTGCAAAGTGCTCAATTTCTTTTAATATTTCTGATATTTGCATATAATAACTAATTAATCTTCCAAAGATACATGAAGATGAACATTAAAATAAAGGAAAATAGTTTAATTGCAAAATTTGCAGCTAAGAGACTGAAAACTAAGGATGTGGCAATAGTAATTGGTAAGACCATCTATCTATATGGAGCAACAAGAAATGACTTATTATCTAATAAGGAATGGATGCGACATGAATTGAAGCATGTAGAACAAACCATGAAATTTGGTTTAGTGAATTTCTTGGGTCTTTATTTATTAGATTCGATTAAAAATGGTTATCATAATAATCGGTTTGAAAAAGAAGCTCGTGCAGCAGAAAAGACATCTTCTATTTTAGAGCAATATATAAAACCATAATGTTCAGGTAGATTCATAAATGATTAAGTAATTGTATAGCTCTTTATCGCATCAAAACTATATGTTAAAAGTGATTCTGTTTAGTTATAATTATAAGTTTATATGCATTATTTCTTGTTTAATTAATTTAACTTTGAGAAATTTTAATAAAAGATATATGAAGTTTAAATCGATTCCATTGTTTTTGTTTTCATTAGGTACTTTTAGTTTCTCAAATGCACAAAACAATTATCAAATAGCTCATCAGGAAGATGGTAGTGTCTTTGTCAGCTTTAGAGACCAGAAAATGAATGCTCAAGTTGATGGTAATAAATTAATTCAATGGTTGGGGCTTCAGTCTAATAATGAATTTAGATTGGTGAAAACAAATATTGATAATTTAGGTATTAGTCATTCTCTTTTTCAACAATACTATAAAAACCTTGAAGTTTATGGTGCGACTATATTAGTGCATGCTAAAGGAGAAAACTTGTTGAGCATTAATGGGAAAATAGAAAATATATCTTATCTAAATACAAAAGGAAATATTGATGATTCTCGTGCCGCAGCTATTACTCAATCTGCATTAGGTATTCATACGGTTTTAAGAAATTATGCACCGATAAAAGCAATTGTTAATTATCAAGGAACACCCGTTCTATCTTATGTAATTAGAATGGATGGGAAAGGCTTACAAGGAGGATTAATTCTTAAAAAGGCTTTCATTTCAGCTATAGATGGTACTGTTTTAGATACTGAAGAGTTGATTGCTCATGCAGAGATTGATATTACAGGTAAAACTCTTTTTCATGGAGATAAAACAATTTCAGTAGATTATGATGGTAGTCAATATAGATTATTTGATTCTACTAGGAATATTCATACTTTAAATGCTACCAATGCAGAATATAATAATGGTGGTTCTGGTTTGGCTTTCCCAGACGCGAATGAATATTACAGTAAGTCCGATAATTGGGGAGTAGATACAGCCATAATGGATATCATTTTAAATACTACCACTTCTAGTATAATGACTGGTATTGGTTGGGGCACATTAACTTTCCCTATTGCTGCCATTGCAGACAATAGTGTCGATACTAATTTTGATATTTCTTCATGGCCCATTCCATTTTTGAATGCTACTGTTATTCCATTGAGAGGAAGAGGTTTCTATCAATTTGTAAAATCAGGAGTTGATTATTTTGGTGTTTTTGGTAAAATGAATTTGACAAATGAAATTCTTACAGATTCTATTCTTTTTCCAATTGTTACAGACTCAATAGGTAATTTTTCATGGTCTGATACCTCTGGTAATTCAGGGACTTATAAAATTGATACGGTTGCAAACCCAGCAATTGATGTACATTGGGGCATTACTCAAACTCATGATTATTATGTAGATAAGTTTAATCGTTCAAGTTATGATGGGAATGGAAGCATAATTAGAAATTATGTAAATGGCGTATTCCCAGTTTCTTTTACACAATCAAACGCTGCTGCTTTACCGGCTCCTTATAATGCCATGGTTTATGGTTTAGGTGATGGTTTAAATTATAAGCCTTTTGTTGCTTTAGACGTAACTGGTCATGAATTTACGCATATGGTAATTGGAAACAATGGCAATGGCGGTCTAAGATATAAAGGAGAGTCTGGTGCATTAAATGAATCTTTTGCTGATATGTTTGGTAAAAGTATAGAATTTTATGCAAGTCCTTCAACTGCAAATTGGCTTATAGGAACTGAAATTTTTAATGGTGCTTCCTATCTGAGGTCTATGGCGAGTCCTAAAACAGCTCAGAACCCTGATACTTATTTGGGTCAATATTGGGTAGATGTAAATTCTAATACAGATAATGGTGGTGTACATTATAATAGTGGTGTTCCTAATAAATGGTATTATTTAATTTGTGAAGGTGGAACCGGAACAAATGATAATGGATATCAATATATGGTGAATGCTATTGGAATGGAAAAAGCAGAGCAAATTGCTTATAGAACAATGACTCAATACCTTACCTATAGTGCAACTTTCCAAGATGCGTATAATGGAAGTCTTCAGTCATGTTTAGACCTTTATGGAAATGATTCTACTTCAGCAGAATATGTTGGCGTTAAAAATGCTTGGTATGCAGTTGGTTTAGGAGAAGGTGGTGCTACAGCAATTAAAAATAGCACTATTGATAAGGATTTGATAAATGTATATCCAAATCCCGCAACTAATGGTAATTTTACAATTCTTTCAAATGCCACACAAGATATCCAAGTAGTTATTTATGACAATATGGGTAAAGAAATGAAAAGTATGATTATTAAAAATGGTGAAAATACAATTGATGCTAATGCTTGGAGCACTGGAATTTATAATATTTCTTATAAGCAAAATGGAAAACAATATGTACAAAAACTAAGTATTGTACATTAAAACTATAAGCTAGAAAATATGAATAAAGAAGCGTGCTGTTAATTAACAGCACGCTTCTTTATTCATATTTAATTGATTTAATTACTCAATTAGTAAACTAATTCGGCTTCCAAATCGTAGTCATAAGCTTTAATGATTTTTACTTTTACAAAATCACCAATTGGCAATTCTTTCTCAGTATTAATAATTACTTCATTATCTACCTCCACACTATCATACTCTGTTCTACCGATATATCTACCAGCTTCTTTTTTATCTATTAATACATCAAGTGTTTTTCCAATATAATTTTGATTCTTAGCATAAGAAATTTCTTGTTGTACTTCCATTATCTCTTGAGCTCTTTTCTCTTTTTCTGCACTGCTTAGCGTATCTTTTAAATCATAAGCAGTTGTATTTTCTTCATGTGAATAGGTGAAGATACCAACTCTGTCAAATTGCATTTCTTCTAAAAATGACTTCATGTCTTCTACATCTTCTTCAGTTTCACCTGGAAATCCTGTTATTAGTGAAGTTCTTAAAGCAATATTTGGAACGGTCTTTCTTATGTTTTGAATGAGTTCTATCATCTCTTGACGAGTGATTAGACGTTTCATTGCCAAAAGCATTTTATCGCTACAGTGCTGGAGCGGAAGATCAATGTAGTTGCAAATATTATCGTATTTATTCATAACTTCCAGAACATCTAATGGAAACTTATGAGGATAAGCATAATGCAAACGAATCCATCTCAACCCGTCCACTTGTGCTAATTGTTCTAAAAGTTCGGCTAAGGCTCTTCTTTTATAAATATCCAAACCATAATAAGTTAACTCTTGGGCAATAAGCATGATTTCTTTTACTCCTTTTTGAACTAAATTTTTTGCTTCCGCAATAATAGCTTCAATTGGTTTCGAAACATGACCCCCTCTCATTAAAGGAATGGCACAAAATGAACAGGTACGATTACAACCTTCAGAAATTTTGAGATAAGCATAATGCTTGGGAGTAGCTAAAAGTCTTTCACCTAAAAGGTCTTTCTTGTAATCTGCTTCTAATTCTTCTAGAATAAAAGGCAATTCAAATGTTCCAAACCAAGCATCAACTTCGGAAATCTCAGTTGCCAATTCTTTACGATAACGTTCACTTAAACATCCAGTGACCAATACTTTATCTAATTTCCCTTCTTTTTTTAATTCTACTTGTTCTAAAATAGTATTGATCGATTCTTCCTTAGCTTTATCAATAAAACCACAGGTATTTATAACCACAATATTATGGTCAAGTTTTTCATTCTCATGCACTACTTCTATCTCATTAGCCAATAATTGCCCACTTAATACTTCGCTGTCCACCATGTTTTTGGAACAACCAAGAGTAATGATGTTTACCTTATTTTGTTTAAAGGACTTACTTCTCATTTAATTAAATCTATTTAAGCAACAAAGGTAATTTTTTTCAATCTTTTGTTCACTTATTTTTTATAAAAGATGAAAAACAGTTTAGAATTGTTTTTGTAAAAGAGCAGTAAACATGCTGTCTGCTTGATCTTCAATTCCATTGATAAGGTTTTGACTCAGCAATTTAAAATTACTATTATCTTTAAGAAAATGTGCAATTACATTTTCATTTTCTTCTTTAAAAACAGAACAGGTGATATACGCCAAGTGGCCTCCTGGCTTTACTTTCGTAGAAGCATTTCTAATGATGGTGGTTTGTAATTGATTAAATTTTTTGGTTGCAATTGGATCAAAATAATAAAACTGTTCAGGCGTTCTTGCCCATGTACCGCTTCCAGAACAAGGAACATCACTAATAATGATATCAAAGTTTTGCTTTATTTCTGATATCTTTTCAGCTTTGGTAATGTCTAAAACCTGAGTTTTTATATTTTTAAGCTGATAAAGTTTAGCTCTTTCTTTTAAGTTGAATAATATATTTGATCTTAAATCTGTACAAAATAGATGAGTTTTAGGATAGCTATCTTTGATTAAAATGGTTTTACCTCCTGCTCCAGAACATGCATCCCAAATAGAGAATTGTGATTGCTTGTTTAAAATAGGTTTTAAAGCATCTAAACTTCTTTGAGAACTGAAATCTTGAATTACATAGGTTTCTGGTGCTAAAATATTTTGAAGTTTTACTCCGTTTTCTAATGCTACAATATGTTCTTTGATCTTATAATAAAGGATATTATTTTTTGTTAAAGTTTCTTTTACAAATTGCTCAAATCCTTCTCTAATCCTTATAAATGTTTTGGATTGTTTTAGAATACTTTTCGTCCATTCTTGATTGATAATACCTTCTGAAAAAATTGTATCATCAAAGATATTGAAATCCACATTAATAGTTTGAGTATTTAGTGGTTCAATTATTTTTTCTAAAATGGGTTGTTCTATTACTTGTTCTTTTAAAGCCCAATTAAGAATATCCCAAATTCGAGTATTTGGATTTTTTGTAAATTTAGCTATTCTATAATAGGTATAAACTGAATCAGTTATGACCCTTCTATCTCGAGAGCCTAATTTAGGTCTAGTTTTAAAGAATGATTTTAAAAAAAGGTTTAGCGGTTGCCCTCCTTTATATTGTTGAATGACTTCTTCAACAGCTGATATAATAAATTTCATTATGGAGTTTAGTTTCCGGTACCTGCTTTAAAGTTTAAATAAATAGTCCCACTTTGTTCGGCAGGTGCAGAGGCCAATTTATTAAATTTAATTCCTTTAATTTTTTGTTCTGCAATGGCTTTAATGGTGCTGTTTCCGGCGGATTGTACCACATATCTTAAAATCTCTCCGTCTCTATTAATCCACACTTTTACGGCCACACGACCACCATTTCTAAATTCAGCTCTATTGTCTGGTTTACGAACGATATTTCTTCCAGTAACGCCACCAGTAAAATTCAAACTATTAGGATCTCCACCAGGTTTCCCTTTCATGCCAGGTCCATCACCATCACCTCTGTTGATACTTCCAGGTGCATTTTGATCTGCATCGTTTCCACCAGGACCATTGGAACCTGCATAAGAATATTTTGGTTTTTGGGCTGGTGTTACATTAGCATTATTTTGTTTGGTACTCGTAGTCGTTGTTGGCTTTTGAACCGGTTTGGGATTAGGATTATTTGCTTTTTTCAACACCGGAGCAGCATGAGGATGATTTACAGCAGCTATATTTTCATTTTCATCACTAACTGCTTCTTGTTCATTACTATTGTTATTACTTATTTCTGGACTACTTTCAGAGGAAGCAGCATCAATTGAAGGTGGGGCAGGAGCACCCATAACCATTTCTGGAGGTTCTATTCCCATTCCATTATCATCTACACCCAATGCAACATTAATAGTCTCTAACTGCAAGAAGTCAGCATTTCCTAAGGGTGACATAGAGTAGGACTTGTATTTTATTAAATAAAATGCCAGTAGTAAAACTAGATGAAATACTACAGTATAGCCAAACGCCTTGGTGTTTTTTAATGTGTTGAAATCCAAGATTAATAATGTTATTTATGCAATATTAAGCATTTTAATAGAAAAAATGACAGCCTTTTTGTTAATGTTAATTTACGCCAACCCTGGAAAATTTTATTTTTTAATATACTGGTTTAAATAATCAATTTTATAGAAAGGTTCTCAGCGATAAATGGAAAAGTATATTCAAGAAAAAAGAGTATACTTTTGAATAATATACTCTTTTTTCCTTTAAATTGATATAATCTTACCTTTTTAATTATTTTGTATAACAGTCTTTTAATTTAAATAAAGACCAATCTGTATCTACTGCTTTTATTGTATTTTTCAATACGCCTAATTGTTCAATTTCTAAAACAACTTCATCTTTATCCTCCAACCATTGTGGTACAGCATCTGGGTTGTTTAATTTAGCAGTACCATTTAGCTCTAAAAAGCAACCTGTACCAACAGTTCCGCTTCCAATGACATCTCCTGGAAGAATATCGGTTCCATAAGCACAACGTTCTAGGATTTCTGCAAATGTCCAATCCATATCGCCTACGTTTCCTTCACTTACTTGGATTCCATTAACTTTACAAGTCATTTTTAAGTTATAATTATTTCCGGTGTGTTTAGGCTTAGCTGGAATTTTGTAAGGTTCTAATTCATCAGGAGTAATTAACCATGGTCCAATAACGGTAGAGAAATCTTTTCCTTTTGCAGGGCCTAAGTTTAATTTCATTTCCTCCATTTGCAAGGCACGTGCACTAATATCGTTCATAATGCAATATCCAGCAATATAATCATCTGCTTCTGCAGCTTTAATATTTCTTCCTTTTTTTCCTACAACTATAGCAATTTCTAATTCAAAATCTAATTTTTCAAAATGATCTGGCATGCATTCAATTTCACCAGGACCTTCAACTGCATTATGATTCGTAAAGTAAAAAATAGGATACTCATCAAATTCTGGAATCATTTCCACACCTCTATTACGTCTTGCTGAGGCTACATGTTGTCTGAAAGCATAACCATCTCTGCAAGAAGTTGGTTTTGGAACTGGAGCTAAAATATGGGCATCAATAAAAGCAATAGTTTTAATATTACTTAAGTCAGCATCCATAGCTTTTCTTGCTTTAGCAATATTAGTTTCCCAATCTTCTAACATTTCTATCATTGTAGCAGGAAGGCTACTGTCAATATCTTGAGTGTTATATAAATTTCCGTTGTGCAAAATAGAAGCTTTTTCTTTTCCTTCTTGCAAATGAGTAACTAACTTCATGTTTCTAAATTTTTTATTTTTTTAAACTTTGCAAATTTAACCCTTATATTCATAAAACAATACTAATTAGTGTAAAATGTGTTTACTATGATTTTTAAAACTTAGGATTGTTTTTATAAAATTGTAATATCGGAATAATTTATTTTGAAATTGTTTTTAATAAATTAGTAATTTTGCATTTCATATTTTTTTAATAATCATTAATTCTCTAAAAACGTTCACCATGCCAGTGTTACACAATCGAGTTTCTAATGAGGAATTAAAGCAACTTATGCTTGCTGAAATAACTCCTCGCATTACGATATCTCTTTACAAATATTTTAAAATTGAAGATCCTCAGCAGTTTCGGGATGATTTATATATTCAACTAGAAGCTTTAAAAGTTTTTGGAAGAATTTATGTTGCCAAAGAGGGTATCAATGCTCAAATATCAGTTCCAGAAGATAATTACGAGGTTTTTAAAAGTACTTTGTATCAATTTCATCCTGGTTTAGATGGTTTAAGATTAAATATTGCAATTGATGATGATGGGAAATCTTTCTGGGTATTGAGAGTTAAAGTGCGTTCTAAAATCGTTGCAGATGGTATAGAGGATCCTACTTTTGATATTGGAAAAAGAGGTGAATATTTAACCGCTGAAAAAGTGAATGAAATGGCTGAAGATAATGAAACCATTTTCGTAGATATGCGTAACCACTATGAATATGAAGTTGGTCATTTTGAGAATGCTATAGAAGTACCTTCTGATACCTTTAGAGAGCAATTGCCTATGGCGGCTGATATGCTAAAAGATGCAAAAGATAAGAAGATTGTAATGTATTGTACAGGTGGAATTCGTTGTGAGAAAGCAAGTGCTTATATGATGCATCAAGGGTTTAAAAATGTTTTTCATATTGAGGGAGGTATAATAAATTATGCTAAGAAAGCAAAAGAATTGAATTTGCCATCTAAATTTATCGGGAAGAATTTTGTTTTTGATGAACGTTTAGGTGAAAAAATAACCGATGATGTGATTGCTGTTTGTCATCAATGTGGTACATCTTGTGATAGCCATACCAATTGTAATAATGATGGTTGTCATTTATTGTTTATACAATGTGATCGTTGCAAAGAAAAATATGATGGTTGTTGTTGTGAGTCTTGTACCGAAGAATTCCATTTGCCAATAGAAGTTCAAAGAGAACGAAGAGCAGGTAGAGAAAATGGCATGAAAATCTTTAATAAATCTAAAGATCATCCATTAAGAAAACATCGGGACACATGGAAACAAGAACGAGCTAATCAATAAATAAATAATTTACAAAATAGTCTGGAAATAAATCCAGACTATTTCTATAGGATAAAGTATAAATCACTAATTTTACCCAAAAGTATTAAATAAAAAGCATGGAGAACAAAAGGATTCAAAATATTAAGGAACAAGAAATAACTTTAAATAAGATGTCCGATCTTTGTTCACAATTAGAGTTGCTGATTGCTAATTGAGAGCAAATGCACCCTGATTTTAAAGCCTTAATGAATTAATACAATAGTCCTCAATGGCTGGAGGATGTTGATACAGATGCTCAAGGGCTATTTGGAAATATTCCACGGGGCGTTCTTAGCCAGGATGCGATTTATGATTTGTATATTCGTCAAAAAGAATTGAACTTGCTACTGATGAAAGTCGCAGTTCGGTATTTTGAAGAAACTAAACCGGCACAATTATTGTTTGTTATAAGTGTCGGGAGATTTATTATTATTGTTGTCCGGTAAAATTAAAAACACAAAAATTGCCATCTCTAAACCTTATTAAATCAAGAATAGAGAATAAAAATTGAACAGTAAGCCCCCCTTAGTCAAATAAACTTGGTATTGGAGGCGGTTGTGCCCTTTTTTGTACGATGGTCAGCCTTGCTTTTTCTGGATTTTCGCAGAAGCTATAAAGATTGATATAGTACATCAAATTTTGCCTTATCATAGTAACAAGATTGGAGAAGCTCCAGTCTCGTTTTACTTTCTTCTTAACTACCGTGATCAGCAGATTTGCTATTTGTCTCGTCCTGAAATGAGTTTACACTTAAAAAGTGTAAATTATGCAAAAAACTAATCAAGAAAAAGAGGCGATTATTACGGAGTACTTACTTGGG
>DATJCU010000033.1:0-4399 GCA_035497795.1 Edaphocola sp.
GCTCAAAAAAACTCTATAAAACTATTCGTTTAACAAGTCCAAATAAATTAACTGGTTATGAAATAATTAACTGGAATAGGATACTCACTTATCAATATTGGTCTTATAAATTGACATTGCAAGATAATAATGGAAGAATTATGAATAGTATTATTGTTCCCAAAAAAGATGATAGTTACTACTCGTTTCCTAATAGTCATGCACCTGTCATATATAAAGATAATTCAATATATCTTGCAGGAGGTATGATAAGCAAAAATAAACCAGATAAGGCTTCGCCAGTGGTTGCACAAATAGATTCATCTTTTTCAAAGATTAATTATAAATATCATTTCCCTGATATATATACAAAATTGGATTTTGGTGGAGAACATTATCGTATGGATATAACATACACTTATAACCCCCATGAAGAAATTTTTATTTTTAACTTTCCAGCATCTCATGAATTATTTATTACAAAAGACTTTATTAATGAATCTAAGTATTGTGCGGGAAGCAGATTTGTAAAATCAATTCCTGAGTATCCATATAAAGGAAAGGAAGATACCTATAGGTATTGCGCTGAAAATGGATTTTATTATTGCGTTTTGTATGATATGTATAATGATTGTTATTATAGAATATGCTTACTTCCAACTGAATGGAATGAAAATAAACCTTATGATCGTAATTTATCAGTCATTATATTAGATAATGATTTCAATGTTGTGGGAGAAGAAAAATTAAAAAGCAATAAAGATTTTTACCTTGGAGGTATTTCGTCTATATGCGTTTCACCTGATGGTTTATTATTCCGTCAACAAAATATTAAAGGTGATGAGAGTTCTATAAATTTTAGTTCTTACAAATTAATTAAAAAATAACCATGAAAAATTTACGAATTATTGTATTATTTCTTATTTTGCTTTCTTCATGTTCTACAGAAAATAAAAAAAATGAGGAATATTTATCAAAACGTATAACTGCTATTATGCCTACTTTGAACAAATGTTATAGTCATATAATAATTATTCCAGGTTCAGGATGTTCTGGTTGTATAACCGTCGCAGAGGACTTTTTGAAAGATAACTATAAAAATCCTGAATGTCTTTTTATTTTGACAAGTATTAACTCGTTAAAAATAATTAATCACAAGATTGGTATAAACGTGAGTCAACTGCCAAACGTTATTTTGGATTACGATAATGTTTATTCTCGCTACAATATGCCTATTTATCCAATTGTAATTAATTACAATTGTAAAGAAAGGAAAGTTAAAAATATTGTTTATCAAAAACCTGGTTCAAATGCTTTCGATGAAATTTAGAAGAAATACTGGTATTTTGCTCCTTTGTTTAGGTATTATTGCATGTAATAATAAACAGAAACATGAAGTTATTCCAACTTTTCATATCAAACCCAATTTAAAAGAAATACCTTGCTCGGCATCTAAAATTCTAAGTAATATAAAGGTAGTCCATTTGGAAACAACCTCAAATTGCTTAATCGGGCCTTTTTCTGCTTTGATTTTTGTAGATAACAAACATATCATATTTCGTTCAGAAAAACGCATTATAGTTTTCGACAATCAAGGAAATTATTTAAATAAGATTGATGCAGTAGGTAAAGGGCCTGGAGAATACAATACCATTGTCAATGCTTATTTTGATCCCGTTGAAGAATATATTTATATTGTCGATTATAACGATATAAAAATATACAATATCGATGGAAACTTTATTAAATCATTAACACTGTCTTTTTCTTCAAGTGGTATTTACAGAAAGAGTCATGGAGAAATGGTGATTATTTACAAACAGTTATATAATAAGGAGAATAGGGATATGCTTTCACTTCTTGATTCTTCATTCAATATTTACCATACATTCAAATCAAAAAATCCTGATGTTTGTAAAGACGTTCAACAAAATTTATTTTTTGCAGGAACTCCATACGAAATCAATGGACGTTTATTCTATGTTGAGCCTTTTGTCGAAACCATATATGAAATTATTGACACAATATTAGTTCCTCATTGGAGTATAAAAATGGGAGATATTGGATTTAAGACAAAAGATGGCATTAATACATCAAATTATCAAAAAGCATCGGATAAAATACCACCCATATCATTACATGAAACAGAAAAATATTTTTTCATCGATTATATGTATAACTATGCCAAGTATATGAGCTTGTATGATAAAAAGGGCAACAAATTTATTTTTCATCAAAAATATACAAAAGAGGATTTTCCTAATGAAACTGTACCAGTTTTTGGCTTAAATAATGATATTATAAAAAATACTCCTTTGTTTTGGCCCCAATATACTAACGGTAATATTATTGCAAGTGTGATTAATCTTGCATCATTAAGTGACAACCAACTTAAAGAATTCAATTGCAATGTAGAAGACAATCCTATTTTGTTTATTGGTATTTTAAAGTAAATCTATTACTGAAAAAAAGAAATGACAGACTTAGAAAAATCAATTTTAATATGTCAACTTATTAAATAAAGTGATGATATTGTTGGTGTTAACTTAAAGAAAGAAAAAGCACAGGCTCTAACACGCAATATAGCAAAAAGCGGTAAAGTGCTTTATTGGGGCGGTTTTAGGCCGTTTGGGCTTCATCTCGACTTGAAAATGAATCACTCGCAATCCGCTTCATGCCATATTGCCAACCGTTGCCACCAATTATAAAAATGAAAACACAAGAACTATGAAACGAGTTAAAAAAAAAGAACCCCAAACTGTTGAAGTAAAAGGAAATACACTAAAATGTCCAGTATGTAGTAATAATTTATTTTGGACAAGAGATGCTCAATTAAATACAGCAGTTGCAACATTTCTTAATTTTGATTGGACAAATAGAACTGCTACTTGTTTTGTATGTTCGGATTGTACACATATTTCTTGGTTTCTTGGTTAAAAAGCAACAGAAAAATTTTGTTTAACAACTAAACTAAAAATTAGAATTATTTAACAAAACAAACTTCTTCAGATTGATAGAATTTGAAAATTTCACAATTTAAGTTGTTTAAAATATAAAAGATAGATAAACAACAAATTCGTATGAGAAATAGAATTTGACAACTGAAAAATTAAAAACATAAAATAAATTATGATTTGTTACAGCAAAAAGCTAACTGAAAATATAAATAACAGACAGAATTGATTGAGAAAAATTCAACTGGTGGCAACATGCGGTCATATTTCAGGCGGCAGAAGTTTGTAAACACTTGGTTCTTAGTTTTTTATCAAGTTTTTAACGGCTGGAAAGTTTTAAGTTCCTTTTCGCCGTCCGAAAATATACCGCTGCTCGTTGCCACCAATAGCAGAAAAAATTCTCAATCCATTTGAGAAAAAAAATGAATAAGGAATGCTATATTTGATATGGAAATGCAAAAATGAACTGAAGCAGAATAATTTAAATGGATAGAAAGGATTTTAATAAAAAACGAATTGAAACAACAGCAAAGTTCGTAATCGACAAATTATTAAACTCTTAAAATATTGATAAAACGTAGAAGTTTTGTGTTCAAATGTCGATAAATATTAAAAATGAGTCATAAAACAACTTTGACAGACAACTAAATCATAAATCCACAAATTATAATCAGATTGAAAGTCAAAACTTTATAACAAAACTCGCTATATCAAATTGACGGAATTTGAAAGCAATAACTGGAAAAATAATTTACAGAGTTATCATACATATTTTAAGCATTTAAATTGACGAAAACTGAATAATATCTTTATAAATATCTTACAACTTGAATCAGATTGAAAATATAAGTAATAGATAAACAACAAGTTCGTATGACAAAGACAATTTAGACACTAAGGAATTGAAAAAGCAAATTAAAATTACAGTTGACTAACATTTGACGGAATATGTAAATAACGGAAGGAAATGATTAAGAAATATTCTACAGGTGGCAACATGCGGTCATATTTCAGGCGGCGGGATTTTTCAAACAATTGGTTTCTAACTTTCTATCAAGCTTTTAACGGCTGAAAAATTTTAAGTTCCTTTACCGCCCGAAAAATATACCGCTGAACGTTGCAGCCAAGTAAATAATACTCAATCCAACCAAGTATTTATTGGAGTTGAAAAATTTGAATAAATGAAAATAGTGAGATTTGACAAAATATGAAAAATAATTTTCAAGAAATCAATATTCTCAAACTGACAGACCAATGGATTATTCACGAAACACAAAAAAGATAACATTCTTATATCATGATAAATACTGCGGTCAAATTCGATTATTAAGAATGAATAACGAACTGAATAAAACACAAAAATTCAGAATCGAGATTAATGAAAATTGACCGAAGTTGAAAATTTATCATGCTGAGTGATTTGAGAACTAACGAATAGAAAACGTGGGTAAAAAGCTCAACAATCG
>DATJCU010000034.1:0-2539 GCA_035497795.1 Edaphocola sp.
AAGAAAAGAATTATTCGTCTTTTTTCCCAGTTATTCCACAAAATTTCCACTACCAATTTATAACCCATAAAAATATATGCAAATTGAAAACTGACAAAAGCAAAATTGTTTCAGTAATGCATTATTTTAAGAGAATCGACTTTTTTACAACGAATGGAGAAATAGAGAATTCTGTAATATATCAAGATGATTATTCTCCTAGTGAGATTATTGAAAGATTTGAGCAGAATAAATTAATAAATTATTATGAAGATGTTACCGTCACTAATGATTTAATTTTTGCTGTTTATACCAATCAATTAGATGATGATGTTGCCGATGTAGAAAAAGAACTTGAAATACATGTTTTTGATTGGAGTGGAAACCCAAAGTACTTATTACATGTTCCTGAGTATGTTTTAAATATAACTATTGATGAGGTAAATGGATATTTATATGGTTTAAATTATCTAAGTGAGGATAAAAATTATATGAGGTATAACATTCAAGAAGTAATAAAGTAATTTTTGCAGTAGCAACAGGTTTGTTTGCCTTAGCAACAGTTTTTAATATGAATGTGTTACAATCAAATAATGCTGGTGATGTGTCGTTGGAGAGTATTGCGGTGATGGCGCAGGCGACTCCTGAGAATGGTGGAGGAACAAAACGTGAATGGATACTTACTTTAGCTTTTGAAGAGGTTTGGGAATATACTTACTCTCTATACCCTCCGTTCCTTTCGGCAAGTAAAGTTAATGGACATAAAGCAACTTGTAGTAATCAAGGTGATAAAGTCACAAGCTGCGTTGATTATGTTCATAAAGCAAGAAAAGGAGATACTTGTGCTGATTGTGATACTTATAAGAATTTGAAATAATAATGCTTAAATTGTTATTACATTTTTGAAATTAATAAAAGGATAAGTTATTGTTATTAATATAACAATAGCTTATTCTAAACTGATTTTATGAGTTGCAAGTAGTTGGTTAGCGACGAGTCGCACCAGTGTTGTTTTTTTAAATTCAATAGCTATTAACACCAAGTCCTTACTAAAAAATGTCAAGACTTTTTTACTTACTTAATTAAATAATCCTAATGAAAACCACATCCTATTTTTCAGCTTTTTTAATTTTTTCAATTTTTTTAATGCTTGTTTTTAATTCTTGTAATAGAAATAAACCACATTCAATAAAATTAGAAAATAATATTGACACAAAAATAATTAGTTTTGAGGATATTCCACCAGCTTCAATTAAAGCTAGCTCTATACTAGATTCATTAGATTTTATAATATTAGATTTCGAGAAAGCTGGCTTTATTGATGATATAAATAAAGTTGTTTTTCATAATGATGAGTTTTATGTGTTTGATTCAAAACAGCAATTGATTTTAATATTTGATTTAGACGGTACATTTTTGAGAAAAATCGCCAAACAGGGAAGAGGACCTGGAGAATATCCCTTTTTAAGTGATTTTACTGTGCAAGGTGATACTATCTTAATACTAAATCGAAATGTAATATACAAATATGATATTTCAGGTGTTTTTATAGAATCTATCAGCATAGAATTTATACCTTCAAACATTGAATGTTCAAATCAGTTTTATTATTTTTTCAGAAGAGGAAATGTTGATTTTAACGATAAGGAATATTATTATGATTTAATAAAATGTGACACAAAAGGAAATATTATTAACATGTATTTTCCATTTGGAAAAGATAGTACATATGAAATTTCTACGGATTCTCCATTTTATAGAAGTGGTGGGGAGCTATATTACATAAGTGGAGGAAGACCAAATATTACTCATACGGTCTACTCATTATCAGACCAATATATTCATCCTTATTCGAAATATGAAATTAGAAGGGAGTCACCACGATCTTTTATCGTGGGAGATTTCTTTGAAACAGAAAGCACGTTGATGTTCAATGTTTTTTGTGAAAAGAACCCAAGCAAAGTAATAATTTCAAAACTTGACAGTACTGCCATTGTATATAATAAGGTTGATTTAGATTCACAATTTTTGTTTGTAGGTGGTTCTACAAAATTCTCACATGATTCATATTTTTTGACAAAGTTTGATCCATTTGAATTTGGAGCATATATAAAAAATAACAAGCAGTTTAAGGATATTTTAATACGAGAATATCCTAAATACAAAGCTTTTTTTAAATATATTGAGAATGAAAATATAAATCCCGTTTTTATAAAAGAATATTATAAACCCCGATTGATGAAATAGCTTTAGGGGCTATCTTAAAAAGATAAATAGAAACTTTGTAAATTTTCAAATTAAACAAAACTGAGGTGTATTAGCCCCATAACTCATCGGACTAAGTTATAGATAAAAATCTGTAATTTTATTACAATGAAAAAGAAAATAATTTTGCAGTAGCAACAGGTTTGTTTGCCCTAGCAACAGTTTTTAATATGAATGTGTTACAATCAAATAGTGCTGGCGATGTGTCGTTGGAGAGTATTACGGTGATGGCGCAGGCGACTCCTGAGAATGGGGATGAGGACCCAAACTATGTTTATTTTGAGAAGATTGTAGC
>DATJCU010000035.1:0-22709 GCA_035497795.1 Edaphocola sp.
GATCATTAATGTTATGGTTTACTAATGTAGCCATAAATGGTATCGGAATCCGTGGTTTTGCGTAGGTCATAAATATTATATTAAAAATTTAATGGTAGGTTCAAAAATTTTAAAATATCCTTTGATGAAAATTTATCCAGAGCTAAAAGGTTTTAGATGTTTAAAGGTTTTTCATCACTAGTTTGTGACCACTATTTTTTTTACAAAACTTTGCTAAAATTGGGGATTCAAGCTATTCGTTTAATATTAAAAGTTGTTTTTTTAATGTGTTGATGCGTGAAATATCAATGCACATTATTAAAAACTTTGAGCAAAAATAACAGTTAGTATTTTCTTAAACAATCCCAAATCAGAATTTGGTGGGTTTGACTTAGAATTTGATGTGTTTGGGTGAGAATTTTAAATATCTGGATTCAGTGTAGGACAAAAATTATATTTGAATGGATTTTCCTTGGTTTTTTCCCCCGCCCTAAAGGGTGAATCGAGGAAAATCGGCACTTCTTTAGTTGGTTCGAGAAGGGGACAAAATTATATTTGATGGATTTTCCTTGATTTTCTGCCCCGCCCTAAAGGGTGAATCAAGGAAAATCGGCACTTCTTTAGTTGGTTCGAGAAGGGGACAAAAATTATATTTGAATGGATTTTCCTTGATTTTCTGCCCCGCCCTAAAGGGTGAATCGAGGAAAATCCTTTAGGGAAAGGGAAAAGTTTTTGGAAAGGCCTTCTGGATTGGGTGGACAAAGTCTAAATCAATCATGTTTTAAATAATTATTAGCAGGTTTTAGTTGTGCCCATATAAAGAATGGTTTTCTTGTTTACTTAAATCGAAGCATTGTTTCGAGTATTTCATTAATCTGTTTTCCTTTTTGGCGTGAAATAGGGACTTCCTCATCATTGATCATAATAAGGCTGCCGCCATCTTGCTTTAAGATACCTTTTACAAATTTTGGATTTATAAGATGAGATTGGTGCACCCTAACAAAGCCGTGATCTGTCAAGAGTTCTTCAATTTCTTTTAAGGTGCGACTGATCAAGATCTTTTTTTCATCCTTACATATAATATGGGTGTAATTGCTATCGGATTGGCATCTCATGATGTTTTTGATTTCCACAATCTGGTAGCCAACTCCCGTTGGCAAGGCAATTTGCGTATAGTCAGTATTTGTGGTTTTTAAGTTTTCCTGAAGTAATTGCCATTGTTTGTTGGTTGTTTTCTTTCTTCGTTTTTCCCATTCCGAAAGGGCCTTGACAATATTTTTTTCGGTTATGGGTTTTAGAAGATAATTGATGGCACTATATTGAAATGCTTTTATGGCATATTGGTCATAAGCCGTTGTAAAAATAACATCAAAGTTTATTGGTAGCAAATGGTCCAATAATGCAAAACCATTAAGGTTTGGCATTTCGATATCGAGAAATAACAAGTCTGGCGGGTTGCTTTTGATAAATTCCATGCCTTTGAGCGGATTTGTAAAGGTGCCGATAATACTATAGTCGGCTTGCATCTTTTCTATTAAGTTTTCAAGGACGTTTATGCAATGGGTTTCGTCATCTATAATTATAATTTTTGTCATGGCTCAATATTCATAAGTTAATGTAGTTCGTGTTCCCAAAACCTGGTCATCTTCTTCGAGGTCGGTTATTTTAAGATGAATAGTATGGTCGTTCAGATGGTTGTAAAGAGATAATCGGTCCTGAACAATTGAGTTTCCCATAGAATCGTGCAGTTTTTTCTTTTTGGCGCTTTCTTTTCTTCCAACACCGTTGTCTTCTATACTGATGATTAGATTTTTGGTAGTATCGAAAATGATGGTCAATTTTTTTTCTGTCTTTAAACTTGGGTGAAGGCCGTGCCAAATGGCATTTTCTACAATGGGTTGCAAGAGTAGTGGCGGTATTTCAAACTGTGAGAGTTCTTCTTTACAAGTAACTTGAATGGTATAGCTAAAGTCTGTGTCCATTCGGCTTTTTTCAAGAGAGAGGTAGAGTTCAAGAATTTCGAGTTCATCTTCTACGGTTATTTTTTCGCGATTGCTGTTTTGTAATATACTTCGAAGTAAGCTTGCAAAATCATCGAGGTAGTTAATGGCATCCTCATTTCGAGAGGTCATAATCAGGTTTTTAATAGCGTTCATGCTATTGAAAATAAAATGGGGATTCATTTGGGACCTTAAAGCCATCATTTCTGTTTCCCTTATTTTTTTTATGAAATCATCTTTTGTTTTTTGTTCCCTTTCACGTTCAATTTGGGAATAGAGGCTAATAAGTTCGTAGGTTTTTTCATTTACTTTTTGATCGAGATCACGGTTCATGTGTTCTTGGATCTGTTGGTTTTTCTGTAATTGCTCTATCAAATCTGCGCTGGTCTTTTCTTTTTCCTTTTGAAGGATAAAGACGTTTTTTCCTAGTGCCAATGAAAAACAGTACACCTCAGCCAGCAAGCCCATCTGAAAAATGATATTTGGCGATTCTTTAAAATTAAAGAAATGTCCTGGAATATAATGCGTGTTGGTAAATGCAATGTAGGTGCTCAGTATAGAACCGATGAAAAAGAACGATTGGCCCACAATAAAGTAAATTAGCAACGGGTGTTTGACTTTGTAAATGATCCAAAAAATCAATAACAAATTAAGTGGAAGTATAATAGATCGTATGATCAAATAGACCATCCCCATATATTTAAAATCGTTCAAAAAATGACTGATGGAAAAATTGAATACGGCATAGAAAAAGCAAAATAGCGCAAGATAATAAAGGGCTTTTGCCAATAGCTTATCATATTCTTTTACCTGTAAAAGTTGTAAAATGAACAGCACATAAAATCCAATAAAAATAAATTGTACAGGTTCAAACAAATCATTTGCTAGTTCTGGAATGTCTTTAAAAAAATTACCTATTGGTGCTACGGTATACCGTAATACTGCAAAACCATAAACTAGTTGAAACAACAAATAACCTAAATAATAGAGGTAGAGTTTTTCAAGTAATCGCAACCAAAATACTAAGGCGAATACGAAAATAGTGATAAGTGAAATGATATAGAAGTAAATGATGCCTATGGGAATCACTTGGTTGTGGTAATTGTTTGAAGAAAATTCTAAATATTTGATCTGTGAATAGATTTCAGGAATGTTTGGACCAATGGCGTTATTGGCACCAAGTTTTACGTACACTTCCGATTTTTGAAAAGGCAAAAGACGGAGAGCTGTAAATAGACTTGTAGGCAGATTCATTCGTTCAGGAACAGGTACGAAAAAGTTTTTTTCGAGATCGTCAGCTTCGCCATTGCTTTGCTGATAGACCATATTGAAATAGGAACTGCTATATAAATAGTTGATTATGGTGTCCTTCGATTTGTTTTCTAATTCAAATTTGAGCCATACTGTTGTTTTTGGTGTGGCCGTATAGGTGGAGTCATAGGGTTTCCAATCCGTTTCGCGTCTTATATCTTCAAAAGTAGATTCCATGCCCGTACGGAGAGCTTCCACATTTTTATTGTTAACTAAAACAATGCTGTAAGTGGAGGCATCAGCCATAATTTGGCCATATAGGTTGAAGAAACCAAATGCGAAAAAGCAAATTATGGAAGTGATGGATTTTAACATTAAAGCTAAAATAACATTCTATTTGATATGAATTGAACAAGTTTAGAATTCAGCTTCTTTTATTTAGTATTCGGTGCTTTTTTGATTTTTTAAAGCTATTTAATCTGCTGTATGTTTGTTTTTTAATTGCTTGTCTTTAAGCCAACCGGTTTGAAAGGTCAAGTTCGGATTATGAAATAGATTTCGATTTTTTTTTCGATGCATAAAATAGAAACCAACTTGTTTTTTCTTTTATATGTATGGTCTTTAAAAATTTGATGGTATTTTGCATGTTGGGTTTTCATGATATATGATAGGATGGCGAAAAACTATCTCAATTGGATACTTCCTTTTGCCAAAGCGAGGTGTCATACGGCAGGAGGTTTGGACGGAGGGTTTGTTTTTATATAACTTCAACAAAATAATATTTTCATGCCAAACTTATAGGTGACCATCTTGCATTTACCATAAAGAGTGATTTTATACAAACCATAGATAAACATGGATGCCCTTACTTTAATCTCTAATCCTTTCCAAATTTAAAACCATAAACCTTAAACTCTTGACTTTAGAACTTAAACTGGAAACAAGAAACAGGGAATTCAACCCATAGCATAGATCCTGAACATAGAACATACGACTGGCAAGCGACAGAGGAGAACTTCCAACAGAACCACTTGAACAATCGCCCCTTAACATTAAACAATTATCCATTTAAAATCGCATATTCTCAATATTATTGTACTTTTGCAGCCCTTTAAAGCACCTTTTTAGTGTTTTGTTGTTTTATGTAAAAAACTGATAGTCACAGCATTGATTTTTTTAATGTGGGTGATGGGGGCGAAGCTGTGTTTAATGTAGAGTTCTGCTTGAAAATGTTTTTAGAGGCAATCTAGTAGAAAAGGATGTTATAAGTATTGATAAATTTAAAAGTTTAAACAAACTAAAATGAAACGATTATTATTAGTGGTTGGTACACGACCAAATTATATAAAGGTTACCCAATTTAAAAAAGTTGCTGAAGAAAAATTCAACAATGCATTTGACATAAAAATAGTCCATACCGGACAGCATTTTGATAAGGCAATGGCAGATGATTTCTTTAGACAATTGGATATTTATCCGAATTATGCATTAAATATTCCTCAGAGTAGTGCAAATAACCAAATAGGTGAGATAATTATTCGTTTGGAAGATGTGGTCAATACGTTTAAACCCCATCTTATGATAGTGCCAGGTGATGTCAATTCTACACTTGCCGCAGGAATTACTGCTAATAAAATGGGTGTACCATTAGCGCATTTGGAAAGTGGTTTGCGCAGTTTTGATCGCACCATGCCCGAAGAGATTAATCGACTTTTAGTTGATGAAATTACCGATCATTTTTTCGTTACCGAGCAGAGTGGTGTTGATAATTTGATAAAAGAAGGAAAAAGTCAGGACAAGATTCATTTTGTAGGAAATACGATGATTGATACGCTTGTTGCTTTTCAAGATAATATCCAAGATCAGAACGTATTGGACACTTATGATTTGAAAAAAAATGAATTTATTCTAATGACGATTCATAGACCAGCAACTGTCGATCATAAAGAAGGACTTTCACAATTGTGCGATTTGTTGGCGAGATTGGGAAAAACCAATACTATTGTTTTTCCAATGCATCCACGGACATTAAATAATATTGAGAAATTTGGTTTAAAAGATAAGTTTGAAAATATTACTAATCTTATTAAAATAGGACCTTTGGACTATTTTAGCTTTCAAAATTTGATTCACAATTGTAAAATGGTTATTACCGATAGTGGGGGCATTCAAGAAGAAACTACTTTTAAACAGAAACCTTGCTTAACGCTACGGCCTAATACCGAGCGTCCCAGCACAACAGAAATAGGTTCAAATACGTTACTGAATTTTGAAATAGACACTATTTTAGAGTATGTTGATAATATTCAAAACGGTACTTATAAAAAAGGTGAAATTCCTAGATATTGGGATGGTCAAGCTACAGAGCGCATTTTGGGGGTTATTCAGGGATTGTAGTATTGTTGTTTTTTCAAAAAGTTTGAAATCGTGAATTCAAATGTCAAATAGCACCATTAGATAATTAATATATCTAGAAATAAATAGTGATTTGTAGACATTCGGTGAAATTTAATTAATAGTAAAATATTAAAATTAATGGAAAAGATTAATGAGAAATCTCATCAATATATATTATTGAATTTCTTTGAAAAACTTAAGATAAAAATGTGTTCTCAGCACCAACTTTTGTCTTTAAGACCAAAGTTGAATTTGTCAGAGGAATCTAATTTTGAAGATGATTTTGATTTTATTATTAAAGATGAAGATTTTCAGGGTATATTGAATGTGATATACGAATTATGTAAAGTTTCTGGAGTTAATTTTTCATTAGATCAAAGGATGCCAACTAAAAAGTTATTTAGATTTTTTATTGACGATTTGGAGAATGAGAAAATAACCATAGAATTATGGACAGCGATTTCATTTACAATTAATAAAAGTAAATATTTATTTAAAAGCGAATTAATATTTAAATCTATAAATGAGAATAAAATTACTGAAATAGAAGCTTTGTCGCTTCTTTATATTACTCATTTATTCCATCGAAATAAAGATATAGGTTCAAAAGAAAGCCTATTTAGATTTGATTTTTTCTTTCAAAATCTTTCAGAGGAGAAGAATATAAGGTTTTCAAATCCAACGGTGTGTGAAATATTAAATCAAGTGAAGGACAATGGCATTTCTTTGAAAGAAGCAAATAATAAGGCTATAGCGTTGTTAGAGGAAATTGGGGTGGAATCAGGAACTCTAAAGTGGAATAATGTTAAAAATCTTCATTATAGAATTAGAAATAAGTTTTTAAATTTAAAAATATACACTCCTATAATTGGACCCGATGGCGTTGGAAAAGGGAGTGTGTCTGAATTAGCTTTAAGAGATTTAAATAATTGGGATTTTTTTCCATTCAGATTACTTTATAAAATTAAATATTTATATCCATTCAGATTATCTTTAATTCCTGAATCAAAAACAGAGTTTAGATATATTTTGGATGAAAAAATAAGTCATTACATTTTTATTACTGCTTTTATCTCCATGCGGTTTTTAATTTTATTCAAGCCTGGCAAAAAAATATTGTTAGATAGGTATTTTATGGATTTTTTTGCCATTCCCATGAGAGGTTTAAAGGAAAATGAACAGCCACATAAAATAAGTTTTTATAAAACATTACTTTTTTTAACTCCAGTGCCTAATTATGCCGTTTTCTTAGGTTGTAAAGACACATCTTTGATATCCCGCAAAAATGAGCTCCCAATTGATGCTGTAAGTTTTTTGCAAAAAATAAATTGTGAGTTCATTTCAAAGAAAAAACTACCACAAACACTGTTTATTTCTACTGAGAATAAGATGGAGGTTTCTTCAAAAGTTCTACATGATTATTTAAAAGCAATTAATTAATGGACAGGATAGAGTTTATCGGGACTTATTATGTTGGGAAATCCACTCTTTATAAAGCCTATAGTGAGCAAATAGAAAAATCTAGTAAGTACATAGTTGAAGAAGGTGTAAGAAAAGTAGCTCGAAAGGAAATGGGAATATTTACTTTCTATTGTCGAAGTATATTAATGCGGGTATTTCAAATATTTGGAGGCTCTCTTAATGTATATAAAATTCCTGAACCATTTAATTTTCAGAATGACATATTAGAAAATTACAAACATACATTAGCAATTTGTTTTCAGAATGAGAATATCTTATCAACTAAATATTCTTTAATACATAAAACCTTTGCACGATTAACTAATTTGATAGCTAGGTATCAATTTTATGATTCATTAAATTTAAATAAGACATTATTAACAGAAGAGTCTATAATACATTGGCACCAAGTTTTACATGACCTGTTGTTAGATGAGAATTTTGTTTTTTCAGAAGATCAACTTAAAGATAAAGGTTTATTTCCAAAGGCATTGATTTATTGTTATGCTGATTCTAAATTGATTTTTGAAAGGATGAAGATGAGGAAAAACAGCAATCAATTAAATGTTCCAGATATGGATCAAAAGTTAGATGAAGTTTTAAGTAAGCTTATTTTAAAACAAGAAGTTTTATTAAAATACTCGCAGATTGCAGAAGAAAATGGTGTAGGTGTTTTACGTATTAATACTGATGAGCCAATAGAGAAAAATGTAATGAAAATAAACTCATTCTTACAAAAATTATAAAAGTGTCTTTAACACAGAAAGGTTTTTCAGGTTTTATCTACACTTTTGTAAGTTCGGTTTTAAGCAAAGTACTTCTTTTTGGTGGAGGGATCTATCTGGCAAGATTATTAACTCCAGAGGACTTTGGATTGGTAGCAATGATATATATTATATTTGCTATTTCAAATTTCTTGATTTCTGGAGGGTTTGGGTTAGCAATAATCAGAGAGAAGACGATTACAGAAGCTGATAAATCTACAGTTTTTTATTTTAATGTTCTTACAAGCGTTTTTCTTTATATTCTTATTTGGTTTGGTGCCCCTGGGATAGCAGATTTCTATCAGAGAGAAGAACTTGTTTTTTTAACACGTTTAATGGGACTAGACCTTTTGTTTAATAGTTTAACTATTATTCAAAACTCCGTCCTTCAAAGAGAATTAAAGTTTAAATATCTTAGCATAATTCAGGTTGTAAGTGTTGTAATCACTATTATAGTAGCTATATTATTAGCACATACTGGGTTTGGTGTAATAGCTTTAGCCATAAAATTTATTCTGACCAGTTTTGTTTCCTCTATTATGTTATTCATTATAAACCCATGGATCCCTAAAGGATTTATTAATAAAAAATCTTTTAAAAAACTATTTGCTTTTAGTTCTCACGTAATGCTCTTGGGATTGGTAAACAATATAACTAGAAACATTCATCAAGTTGTTATAGGAAAATACTTTTTAGTGTCTTCTTTAGGTTTTTTCAATCAAGGAAATATGTTAAAGGATAATGTGACTAATACCTTAAATGATACTGTAATGAAAGTTAGTTTTCCTATGCTTTCTCAATTACAGGAGGATAAAGCACGGTTAAAGAAAAGCTATCTTCGTTTATTAGAGATCAATACTTTTACAATTTTCCCGATAATTACAATTTTAATACTAACTGCGGAACCTTTAATACTTGGATTATTAGGTGAAAAATGGCAAGGTTCTATAGTTTTTTTACAGATTTTAGGGATATCTGGCTATGTAAGACATTTACATAGTATAAATTTGAATATTCTAAAAGTTTATGGGAAAGGAAGAGATTATTTAGCACAAGGAATTATTAGAAATGGTGTTACTATTATCGGGATTCTAATCGCAGTTAAGTATTCCGTTATTGCTATAGCATGGGCTTTAGTTGTAACAGAATTCTTACAGTTGTTTGTGAATATTTATTATAGCAATAAATATATTAATTTCAAGTTCTCTGAACAATTTAAACTGATATTTCCTATTATATTAATAACAATTCTAATGGCAATTAGCATATATGGCTTGAGTTTAATAAGTTTTCCCAATGAATTATTGAAGCTATTTGTTTTAGGAATTGGAGGACTGTTTATTTATGTAGGATTGTCATTTTTATTCAAAATTAAGGCCTTGTATGAAATAGTAGGTTTGATAAAACCAAGGTTGAATTCTTTAATACTTAAGAAATGATCAGATTGTTTGATGAAAAGTGGGTGTCTTATAAAGACGAAATCCTAGAATTATATTTTAGAGGATGGTTTGAGTATGATAATGTTATTTATCATGAAGTTAATTCTTCTATTTTTTCATTATTTAGAAATGTTAACATAGGGGATCTTATAAAAGATTTTAATGGTAGTTTTTCTTTTATTATCATTAAAGATGACATATTGACAATTATAGCAGATAGGAACCGGAGTTATCCGGTTTTGTACTTTATAAGAGACAATAAAGTAGTTATTACAGATTCTATTTCTAAATACGGTAAAACCACGAATGCTATTTTCACTCCTCAAGATGTGATGGCCGAACAATACTTTGCCTCTTCTTACATTTTTGATAAGTATACTTTGTTCGAAAATGTATTTTCAGTACAGGCTGGAGAGATAGTATTTATAAATAAAGAAACAAATGTTTTCACTTCAGAGGTTTATTTTCAATGGTTGCCCAATATGAGTATAGCCCTTGAAAAAAGAAAACTGAATGTTGAGGCTAAATTACAAGATGAAATTTTCTTGAAAACAATAAATAGGATGATTAAAAGTTGTCCTGAAGTGAATAATTGGATAATACCTTTAAGTGGTGGATATGATTCAAGGGTGATAGTTAATTATTTATATAAACTTGGGATAAAAAATGTAATTTGTTATTCATATGGAGTTGCAGACAATGAACAATCTCAACTTAGTCAACAAATAGCAGAAGCTTTAGGATATCATTGGTATTTTATAGATTATGAAGAATGGACTAATAAATTACAAAAGACTTCTTTATTAGAGGACTATATTGATTACGCTTTTAACGGGACTTCAACAGCTCATTTGCAGGATTTTCCAGCAGTATATGCTTTAAAACAGTTAAATATTTTACAGAAAGGTGATGTTTTTGTTCCAGGACATACTCTTGATTTTATAACAGGAGGTCATTTAATTGAATCTATGGAGAAGATAAAATCAAAAAATGAAGCCTTTCCTTTTTTAGAACGACATTTTTCCAATTTGAATTATTATTCTTATAACAAGACATTACGCGATCATATTGCGGGCATTGTGAAAAATATACAGATAGGAAACAATCAAATTCCTGAGTATTTTAATTGGAAAGAAAGACAGTCTAAGTTTATAATTAATAGTGTTCGATGTTATGAGTTTTTCGGGTTTGAATGGAGAACACCACTATGGGATAAAGAATTAACAGATTATTGGATTAAAATCGAATTCAACTTTCGGATGAAGAGAGGGGTGTTTATAGAAGTATTTAAAGACTTTTTAGTAGTAGACAAATTGAAAAACATTCCGTTATATAATGATTTGGTGAAATATAGAAAGCCTTCTCTTAAAGAAAGAATGAAGAGTGTAATTCCAACTTCTATGAAAACCAAACTTAGAAGATTAGGGTTTAAAACCTCAAGTTATTATAAAATTAATGAAGGCTTAAATCTGGTTTATTCTGATAAGGATGAAACTATTCATGATTTTGTAATAAATCATAAATTTCCATGTCAAATGAAAAGCTTTATTATGAGAAATTACAGAAATCAAGAGATGAGATATTTCGGTATTAATACAATTACATCTATATTATTATTAAGAAAATATTATAACAAGAATAATCATTAAATTTTAATTGCTAACTAAATGAAGTCTATTCTTATAATTTCACGTTCCTTTTATCCTCAAAATTCTCCACGTTCTTTTAGAACCACGGAACTAGCTAAAGAATTAGCGCGACAAGGACATATCGTAACAGTATTGACTCCAAAAAAAACTGAGCACACCATTTTTGAACAAGAACATAATTTGATTATTGAAGACTTAGGACAGCCTGAATGGAAGGATGTTAATCTTACAGGAAAAGGAATAGCATTAATCTTCAAAAGAGGCTTACGAAGAGGTCTGCAAGTATTGTTGGAGTATCCGAGTATAGAACTCTATTTTATGGTTAAAAAGGCTTTGCGAAGCAAGAAAAAAGATAAGATGCAATATGATTTACTGATTTCTATTGCGGTTCCATATCCAGTGCATTGGGGAGTGGCTGCTGTATGGAAAAAGAAAAACAATATTGCTAAAACATGGATTGCAGATTGTGGAGATCCATTTATGGGTCAGGAAAATGACACTTTCAAACCAGCCTTTTATTTTAAGTATGTAGAAAAATGGTTTTGCCGAAAAGTGGATTATTTAACTATTCCAATAGCTACAGCCATTAATGCCTATTACCCAGAGTTTCATGATAAAATAAAAATAATATCACAAGGCTTCAATTTTGATGAAGTCAAGTTAGCGCATTATGTTAAAAATGAAATCCCCCATTTTGCGTATGCAGGTGGGTTGATTCCCGGAAGGCGAGATCCAAAAGATTTCTTGGAGTTTTTAGTAAATTATCCACAGCCTTATAAATTTGACATCTATACTCAGCAAGTTGGATTAGTTCAGTCTTATGCAGATCGTTCACAAGGACGTATTAAAATTAAGGAATATATGCCACGAAAGGAGCTGCTTTTTGAATTGAGTAAATTAGACTTTATGGTCAACTTTGAAAATGCAGGCGCAAAGCAAATACCAAGTAAGATTATTGATTATGTGATTATCAAGAAACCCGTTTTAAGTGTCAATAGTTTCAATTTTGAGCAGAAACCGGTGGAAGAGTTTTTAGTGGGCGATTTTTCGAGTGCTTTAAAAATTGAAAACCCTGATCAGTATAAAATAGAAAATGTGGCAAAGGCATTTTTAAAACTAAGTTAATTTGGCACGGCTAGACAAAAAAACGTTTTTGGCTTTATGGATATTTAATCCATTTGTGAGTGCTATTTATGTATTTAAAAATTTCAAGCAAAACACGAGTATTTATCCGTTTTTGTTTCTCTCTTTCTTTTTTGGTTTATCGTTTGTGGTATCAACTACTGGTGCAGATTCTGAACGATATGCGGCGCAATTATTTGAATATCATCGACAAAACATGTCTTTGTTTCAGGTAATAAATGATTTTTATAGTGAGGAGGGTACAAAACTTGATATTTATCAACCCTTAGTCACTTGGGTAGTAAGTTTATTTACTGATAATGTTAAAGTGTTATTCGCATTTTTCGCTTTAGTATTTGGATATTTTTGGTTTAAAAGCCTATTGCTAGTTCGGTCTCATATTCATATCCCTCTCAAAGGTTTTGTTTTAGTGGTCTTTTTGTTTCTGGCACTGACTAATCCAATTTGGAAGATTAACGGCGTACGTATGTGGACGGCTGTGGGTGTGTTTTTTTATGGACTTTTAGTTTTGAAGTTGAATAATGATAAAAGAGGTTGGCTTTATATCGTTCTACCAATGTTTATTCATTTTTCTCTTGTTTTAGCATTTGCCGTATATGTTTTGTATGTGTTGATTCCATTTAAAAAGAAAACCATTCTTTTTTTTGCTGTCTTTCTTTTTACATTTTTCTTGGGCGAATTGGATTTAGATATTATTCGAGGTTATTTTGAAGAAGCACCTGAGTTATTAGAGAAAAAAAGTAGCTATCTCAATGAAGATTATGTTGAAAAAGTTAGTGAAGCTAAAGAACAAATCGCATTCCATGTAATTTTAGCGCGTAATTTGGCTAAGTATAGTTTGTTTTTTACAACTATTTTGATGTATTATTACTATACACTATATAAAAGTAAAATAACAGATTATTATTTTCATACTATTTTTACAATTGGTTTGTTCTTTGCATCGTTTAGTAACATAGCATCTAATGTTCCTGCGGGAGGTCGTTTTACTGTATTGTCAAATTTAATTCTTTTAACTTCTTTTTTATTACTTCTAAATCAAAGAATAAAGATTAATAGGACAATTAAAATACTATTAAGCTGTTCCTTGCTATTTGTTATCTTATTTAGAATACGAGAAGGTATAGATTTTGTAGGACCATTTCTCTTTATAGGAAATCCGATAGTAAACTGGTTTATTGAGGATCGTCCTTTGATTGATTCAATAAAATCATTCTTACAATGAACCTGTTTTCACCACACCATAACTCAATAAATAACTAGAAGTGGAGTTTATGACCTCTAGAGTTATTTTGAAAAAATAATTAAAATAATCATAATTGTAATAAACTATTTTTATAATGATAGATAACTTTATAAAAAATCTTTCTAATCTCCCAGTTGGCGTACTAATCGTAAAATAATCGTAATTGAAAGTGATGATTGGGGCAGTCTAAGAATGTCTCCTAAAGAATCCTATAAAACACTTTCAGGAGCGGCTTAATCTTGGATAAATGTGCGGGTACCCGCTATAATAAATATGACACTTTAACTTCAAAGCAAGATTTGTCGTTGTTGTTTGAGACTTTAAACAGTGTCAAAGATCAGCATCATCATGCTGTTAAAATTACCGCAGTAAGTCTTACCACCAATCCTTATTTTGAAAGGATTAAAGTTGATAGTTTTCAAAATTATTATAAGCCTTTTGCTACAACCCTTGAACGTTATAATAAAACTGGAGTTTTTGAATTATGGCAACAAGGGACTAAAGAAAATATTTTCATCCCTGAATTTCATGGTCGTGAGCATTTAAATATACAGTTGTGGTTACGGGTTTTACAAGAGGTCAATAAAGAAGCCAAATAAGGCTTTGAACATGAAGTTTGGGGATATAACAGAAAAAAGGGATTGGATTTCAAGCGACCTAGGATTTGGAATTTGCATCCGATCCGGAAGGGCAAAAAGCCATTATTAATGATAGGCCGAAACTTTTTGAAAACTTACATGGTTATAAGGTTCAATTTTTTGTGCCGCCCAATGGACTAATAAATAATGAGCTTGAACAGGTTGCGGCTGCAAGTGGTGTTCACTATATGTCTTCGCCTAAAATTCAGCAGGAAGTACTGGGTGAAGGACGCACCAAAAAAACATTTTAGATATCTAGGAAGCAAAATAAACATGGACAAACGTACATTATGTGCAATGCATTTTTTTAGCGTTCTGGGTCTTCTGGAAATGAGGTTAATAAATGTCTGGCTGAAATCGAATTGGCTTTTAAATGGAAAAAACCTATAGTTATTAGTTCACACTGTGTGAATTATATAGGAAGCTTGGACCATGCCAATAGAGATTCAAGTTTAAAGCAATCGAAGGATTTGCTGACCGTAATTATAAAAAAATGGTCGGAAGTAGAATTTATGAATTCTTCAGAATTGGGATAGCTAATAAAAAATAAAAATGATTAATTCATTAAAATCTACGCTTTGTAGAAATGTTGTCAATGCAAGAGGTTGGAAAACCAATAAGAAGATTGTTGTGTTTGAAAGTGATGATTGGGTGAGTATAAGAATGCAAGATCAAGAATCCTATGTGGAATTATTGAACAATGGAATTAGAGTGGATAAATCTAAAATACGATTCTATTGATAGCCTTGAATCAAAAGATGACTTAGAATTGCTTTTCAATTTGTTAGATTCGATAAAAGACGTATCAGCTTTATTCCAACTTTCACTTTGATTAAACAAAGCTTTTATAACCTCCGAAAATGTTAGTTAGTATATATTCATCGTGTAAATAGCTAGCGATATGTATCTTCGGGAAACATGATAAATTTACTATGAAAAAAATTATAAGAAAAATCAGAGTTTTTATTCTAAAAGTAAGTATTCGCTTGCCTTTTATTTTATCTGATGAAACATTTCTAAAAGTAAAGTACAAGGTTAATATAGGTAAAAATCTTAATTTAAATAACCCGACCACTTTTAATGAAAAATTGCAATGGTTGAAGTTGTATGACCGTAAGCCTGAATATAGTTTAATGGTGGATAAATATGAAGCCAAGCGAATAGCAGCAAATATTATTGGAAGTGAACATATTATTCCAACATTTGGGGTTTGGGATAGTTTTGATGAAATTGATTTTAACATCCTTCCAAATCAATTTGTTTTAAAAACTACGCATGGTTGTGGCGGTATAGTTATTTGCAAGGATAAATCTACATTTGATAAAGGTAAGGCAAAAAAAATAATATTAAAAAGCTTAAAGCGAAACCATTACGTATATGAGAAGGAATGGCCCTATAAAAACGTTAAAAGAAGAATTATCGCTGAAAAGTATATGGTCGATGAAAGTGGTACTGAATTAAAAGATTATAAATTCTTTTGTTTTGACAGTGTACCAAAGTTTATGTTTATTGTGACAGGAAGACCTCATGATACTCGTTTTGATTTTTTTGATATGGATTTCAATCATCTTCCCTTTACACATGGCTATCCTAATTCATCAAAACCTACGATGAAGCCTCAAAGTTTTGAAAAGATGAAAGAAATGGCATCTAAATTATCAAATAATATGGCCCATTTAAGAGTAGATTTTTATGATATCAATGGTCATGTCTATTTTGGTGAATTAACGTTCTCGCATCATGGAGGTTTTGTGCCTTTTAAACCTGAAATTTGGGATCATAAATTTGGAGACATGTTATCCTTGCCAAAAAAATAAATAATTGAAAATCGCACGTATTCTAGGAAAATAAATAGATAAGTATATGTTCAATTCGATAAGAAATTATATAATAAACTACAAAGGCTATAAGACTGATAGAAAGCTTGTTGTTTTTTTAGTAGATGATTATGGGTCTATTCTCAATCCATCTGATGAGGTACTTCAAAAGTTAAAGGTCTTTTCTCCTATTATTTCTGAAAATAGATTTAACAAATTTGATGATATTGCATCAGCGAATGACTTAAATAATTTATTCGAGGTCTTGATAAGTGTAAAGGACAAAAATAATAATCCTGCTGTTTTTACTCCATTGACTGTTGTTGCAAACCCAGATTTTGATAAAATTAAAAATGATAATTTTCAAAACTATCACTATGAAAGTTTTTATCAAACAATCGATAAAAAAGAGGATGGTAAGG
Source organism: Edaphocola sp. (assembly GCA_035497795.1). Classification (GTDB taxonomy): domain Bacteria; phylum Bacteroidota; class Bacteroidia; order Chitinophagales; family Chitinophagaceae; genus Edaphocola. Next base: position 16,207 of record DATJCU010000035.1, read on the forward strand.
AGATTAAAGCACTATGGGAAAATGGAATTAGACAGAAAATATTTATGCCAGAATTCCATGGTCGAGAACATTTTAATGTCCGTTTTTGGATGGATTATTTAAGAAGCAAAGATAAGAATGTTTTAGAAGCATTCCTTAATAAATCAATAGGTATTAGGCCAGCTAATAAAGATGGAATTGGGTATATGGCCGCATTTGATTTAGTCTCTTCGGATCATTTAAAAGAATTAGAGGGAATTGTGCAGGATGGATTGAATTTATTTGAAAAATTATTTGGTTATAGAGCAGTATTATTTACACCTCCAGGTTTACTTCATAATGACGGATTGAATAATAATTTGAAAAAAAATGGAATTTCTTTTATTGATATGGCGAGATTAAGAAAAGAACCAGATTTAAAAGGTAGGTATAAAAAAAGGTACCACTATATGGGCCAGAAAAATAAATTTGGGCAACAATACCTTACTCGAAATGTGATGTTTGAGCCTAATATGAATGCTAACGATTGGGTAGGGAGGGCAATGAATGAAATTAGTGTAGCTTTCCAATATAAAAAGCCAGCGATTATCAGTTCTCACCGTGTAAATTTTGTAGGAGGAAAATCACTGTCAAATAGAGATAAAGGTCTCAAAGATTTAAAAGATTTGCTAAGCCAAATTGTAAAGCGATGGCCAGATGTTGAGTTTATGGCTGTAAGGGATTTAACAAAACTTCTTAAGTAGAAAATCTATCATATAACATCTTCGAAGTAATGTTAAAATCTGTTCAAAATACTGTTTCTCGAAATCTCCAAAACACCATAGGATGGACTAGTAAAATGCAAATATTAGTCATAGAATCTGATGATTGGGGAAGTGTTCGAATGTCTTCAAAAAAAGCATATTTGAATTTGCGAGATAAAGGTTTTAAAGTTGATACATGTCCATATAACAGACTTGATCGATTAGAAACTGAAAATGATATGTTAGCTCTTTTTGATTTATTAGAAGGTATAAAAGATTATCAAGGTAACCCTTTAAAATTGACAGCAAATTATTTAATGGCAAACCCCGATTTTCAAAAAATTGAAGGAGAGGCATTTGAAAACTATCATTATATAGGATTAGAAGACAGCTATGAGAAATATAATGGAAATTCTAAAGTTTTAGATCTAGTAAGAACTGGCATTGAAAATAAGATGTTTACGCCACAATTGCATGGTAGAGAACATCTTCATCCTATAATGTGGCTGCAAGCTTTGCAGGAGAAAGATGAGGAAACACTTGCTGCTTTTAAGGAAGACGTATGGGGACACCCAAGTTCGTATTTTAAGAATTCAAAACGGGATTTTTCTTCGGCATTGCACGTGGTAAATAATGTAGAGGTAGCTTTCGCTACTCAAGCCTTGTTGGATGGGGCAACATTGTTTCAAAAAGAATTTGGATTTAAATCTGAATCTTTTATAGCCCCCAGATACATCTGGAATAGAGATATGGAGGAGTGCTTAAGCAAAGTGGATGTTAGATATTTACAAGGTAAGATCTTGCAGTTTCAACCTATTCCTAATAGAGAAGAAAAGCTGAAAACAAAATATAATTATTTAGGAAAACGAAACTCATTTAATCAAATCTATTTACCTAGGAATGTTTTTTTTGAACCCGCTCAGAATCCAAGATTCAATTGGAAGGAAGATGCTTTGAATAGAATAAGAATTGCATTTAGATGGAAGAAACCTGCGATAATTTCAATGCATCGGCTTAATTTTATGGGAGGGTTAGAAGAACAAAATCGAACAGATAATTTAATGTTATTAGGACAACTTATTATGCAAGTACAAAAAGAATTTCCAGAAGTTCTTTTTATGTCCTCAAACGAATTGGGAAAATTAATAGAATATGGAGAATAATCCACAAGTAGCCGTAATGATGCCCGTGTATAATGGAGAAAAAACTTTAGGTTTGGCTCTCTCTTCTTTAGTGCATCAAACCTATCCTTACTGGAAATGCTATATTGTAAATGATGGCTCTACGGATGGTACTAAAGAGATTTTGGAGGGATTGACAGATCCGAGATTTGTGATAATACATTTCGAGCAAAACAAAGGTAGGCCTTATGCCCGTCAAGCTGCTTTGGATGCTGCAGAAGGGAAATATCTCGCTATGTTGGATGCGGATGACATTTATCATCCAAATAAATTAAAAGTCCAAGTTGAATATTTTGAAAGGAATCCCATGATCTCCTTATTATCTTCTGGCATGGGATCTTATGAAAATTTGGAAGAAGGGATAATTCGAGTTCGAGGCAATAAAATTATTGAATGTAGAATGTACAATATTGGGGATAGGGTTGAATATGTTCACGCACCCTCCATGCTGATCTTAAAGGATGCTAAAAACACAGGATATAATAAGAGCTTTAAATATTCTCAAGACATGGAATTTTTGGACAGATATTTAAATGGGAAGTATTATTCCTCTATGAATGAGATAGTGTATTATTATTCAGAATTTGATTCTGTAAGTAAAGCCAAGGTAATTAAAACGTATTTTTATGTACTGCGAAAAATTAGAAATTCTGAAATGAGTCTAAGATTAAAAATAAAGGAATACATACAGATATTAGGGAAAATAATTATTTACTCTATCCTGTATCCTTTCGTTTCCGTTGAGTTCTTTTTAAAGAAAAGAGGAGTCGAAGCTATACCCGAAATGAAGGCTGAATTTAAAAATGTTATAAAAAAGATAAGAACATAGGAAATGTAATATATATATTAGTTTGTCGAAAACTATGTTCAGTAATTTCTTATTAAAATATCTGATAATAAATGTCAAAGAATAATTAAGATGAATTATCTCCAAGCTAATTTAACATGCTATTAATTATTTATTTTTTTCACGCTTTAATATTGTAATAAATTTTAAATACCCTCTTTAATAAGGTTAGTTTATGAAACTCATAGAAAATAATAAATTTAGATATATTTTTAGAAAGATACGACATTATGACCCAATTAAGTATTGGGAAATGAGAAGTAAAGTTGTAGACCCATCTTACAAGTTTAGAGTTAAAAAATTATGGTATTTGTATCGAATTAAAAAAATGGATGCTTTTAATAATGCTTCTTTTGGAACTAATTTTAATTCTGGAGCCTTGTTTAAAACCCCGCCTATTCTCCCGCATGGTCTGAATGGAATTATTATTGGCCATGATTGTATTATTGGGAGGAACGTTATTATACATCATCAAGTTACGATTCAGCACGGCGGTAAAATTAGAATAGGTGATAATGTTATGATTGGTGCCGGAGCAAAAATTCTTAAGGGAGCAATAATTGGAAACAGGGTTAAAATTGGAGCGAATTGTGTTGTTTTTGAAAATATTCCTGATGGAGCGACAGTAGTATTGCCTAAGCCTAGAATAATCTTAAAATCAGCCGATAATTAAATGGTTTCAGTGAACAAATTACAGGATCAGCTCAATTTGAATTAATAAGTCTTTGAACATATAATTAAGTTTATTAATATGAAAGTACTTTACATAGCAACCAGTGATATTCATTTAGCTACTTTTCATAAACCTTATTTAAAATGGCTATCTGACCAAGAAATGATTGTTGATATAGCAGTGGAAAACAGAGGAAATGAAATTTTGGAAGGCGTATCCAATTTTTTTTATATAAACTTTCCCAGATCTTTATTTAATAAACAGTTATTTCAATCTTATAGAACGCTAAAGAATATTATAGACCAAGGGAATTATGATTTAATACATTGTCATACACCAATTCCTAGCATGCTTACAAGGTTAGCCGCAAGAACCGTAAGAAAAAAAGGAGCAAAGGTGTTATATACCGCTCATGGATTTCATTTTTATAAAGGAGGTCCTTTATTACGCTGGTTAACTTATTATCCTGCTGAATATTTATTAAGTTATTTTACGGATGGAGTTGTTACCATCAATCAAGAAGACTTTAATTATATCAATGGAAAAATGCTTCATAAGGATTCTTTTTACATCAAAGGAATTGGTGTGGATGCAGAACGATTTAAACCTTTTTCTGATCTAGAAAAAAAGGAAAAACGTATCGAATTAAGTATTCAAGAGGACGCATTTGTATTATTATATGTAGGAGAATTTATCCCAAGAAAAAATCATGAATTTATAATTCGTGCTTTGCCAAAACTTGTAAAAAGTATTCCTGAAATACAAGTTGTTTTTGCAGGCAAAGGAATTATAATGGATAAAATGAAGGCTTTAGCACTAGAATTGAATGTTTCAAGTTACATCCAGTTTTTAGGATTCAGAAATGATATTCCAGCTTTGAGTGGGATGACGGATATAGGAATATCTGCCAGTAAACATGAAGGTTTGGGTTTAGGATTGGCTGAAGAAATGATGTGTGAAAAACCTATTGTGGCAAGTTATGACAGAGGGCATAAAGAGATGATTATTCATGGAGAGACCGGATTTATGTTTTCTCAAGGAAATGAAGGTGAATTTGTGAGTTATATTGAAAAGTTATATAACGATAAAGAATTGAGAAAGGAGATGGGGAAAAAAGCCTGTATAAAAGCAAAAGAGTTTGAGATTACTAACTCATTGCGATCTATGATAGAGATTTACAAAAAATATTTAGATATTTAATGACCAAAATATGTTTTATAAGTCCTTCACTGCATCAGGGAGGATTAGAGAATGCTGTAAGTGTAATGGCGAATGAAATGTCAAGAAGAGGTCATGAAGTTAGTGTTCTTTGTATTTACGATAATCCTATTTTTTACAAATTAGATTCAAATATTAATATTATTATTCCTCCTTATCTGAGAGGTTCCTTTTCTACGTTAAGATATTATTGGAAAACAGTTCGTTTTTTACGGAAACAGCTAAAAGAAATTAAGCCAGATGTTGTCGTTTCCTATGGAGATTATATTAATATGATTTCTATATTAGCTGTAAGAGGATTGGGAATTCCGATTTTTATCTCAGATCGTTCCAGTCCAGGAAAAGCATTTCCATTAATAGTTAAAAAGATGCGTGAGTTTTTATATCCAATGGCAACTGGGATTATAGCTCAAACTCAAACGGCGAAACTGCAAAAACAAAAGATGTTAAGAAATTATTCAAACATTGCAATTATTCCCAATCCTATTCGTCCAATTTCCGAGCATCCTGAAATCGAAAAAGAAAATATTATTTTAGGTGTCGGGCGACATTATCATGTAAAGGGTTTAGACCGTTTGCTTAGAGCATACGCTTTATTGGAAGATAAATCATGGCGATTAATGATAGCAGGAAACTATGGACCTAATACTGAGGTTTTAGTTAATTTGGCCAAGGAACTCAATATTGACGAGCAAGTAGAATTTTTAGGCCCTATTAAAGAAATAGATAGTCTTTATAAAAAATCCAAAATATTTGTTTTATCTTCAAGAAGCGAAGGTTTTCCAAATGCCTTAATAGAGGCCATGGCGCATGGTTTAGCATGCGTCAGCTATGATATCAATGCAGGCCCAAGTGATATTATCGATAATCTTAAGAATGGTATTTTAGTAGAAGACGGTGATATTCCAGAACTTGCTCTTCAAATAGATTTTTTAATTGCGAATCCTCAGGAAAGAAAGCGATTGAGCAGTAATGCGCTAACTATTAAAGAAAAACTTTCAGTTCAGAAAATTGGTAATGATTTTTATAATTTTATCACAAAGAAAAATATTCCCTCTTAAAATAAAAATATGTTAAAACGTAGCTTATATCTAGGGTATTACCTAAAACAAATGAAATGGGATTTGCTGAAAAAATTCTTGTCACATACTTCCAAAGAAACAGGGAAAAGTAAGGCATCACTTTTCTTTAACAGCATCAAGGATGTCTATAAATACAATATTTCCATTTTAGAGTATTTTCAGTTTAGGTTCTATAATAAAACTGCCGAAGAGAAGAAAAAATGGGCAGGTACAGGCACTATGTACGAGTTTCAGAAAATAGCTAACCCAATAAAAGAGCGAGTTATTTTAGAAGATAAGCATCAGTTTTATATTAATTATAAAGAGTTTTTTAAACATCATTTATATACGTTGGAAGAATTAACTGCCGACTCTAATTTAATAGCACAAATCTACACTAAAAATGATAAGGTTGTTTTAAAGGAATCCAGTGGTAAAGCAGGGTCGGGAATTGGCGTTTTAAGCACCTCTGATTTGAAACAAGAAAATTTGCTGGCTTATATGAAAGAACATGGCTTTGGGGTTTTGGAAACTTACGTTAAGCAACATGCGAAAATTCAGGAATTATCGCCTTCAGCGGTGAATACCATTCGCATCTTTACTCAAATTAGAAGGGATGGTACTTTCGAGATTCTGGGCTGTAGAATGCGTATTTCTGTTAATAGCCCTGTTGACAATATGGCAGCGGGCAATCTTGCCGCTCCTGTTGATGAACTGACAGGGATAATAAACGGGCCAGCATTGTATTCTGATATTACCAAAGCTCCTGAAACGAGTCATCCAATTACCGGCATCCCAATT
>DATJCU010000036.1:0-6686 GCA_035497795.1 Edaphocola sp.
ATCAATTTTATCGACAAATTTAGTATTCTTTATAGTGTAACTTCGGATATTAAACAATGCCGAGACATTAAAGACAACTTTTTATTAAATCTTGCAATTGACAGTAATGCCGACTATTTAATCACAGGCGACAATGATTTATTGGATTTAAAGACTATTAATAACACCAAAATTATTACTATTAAAGACTTCTTGACGGATTTATAAAATATTCACGCGCTATAACACGCGGTCATATTTCAGGCGGCGGATTTTTCAAACAATTAGTATCTTGCTTCACAGCAAGTTGTTAACGACTGGAAAGATTCAAGTTCCTTTCGCCGCCCGAAAAATATACCGCTTACCGTTATGTGCAAGCAGAAAAAACGAAAATGATAGAGTTCATAGATATATTAGAAATTGAATTTGAAAAGAATATAAATGCTGAAATCGCTTTAGAACAAAAAGCATATATGAGAAATCAATTTGAATTTTATGGACTAAAAGCAAAAGAAAGGAGAGAAATACAAAAACCATTTTTTATTAAACAATATCTTCCAAACAAAAGTGAACTATACATAATAGTAAAAACACTTTGGGAAAAACCTCAAAGAGAATACCAACACTTTTCTCAAGAACTTGCTTTTAAATATGTAAATCAATTAGAACAAAAAGACATCAAATTATTTGAATATATGGTAACACATAAATCTTGGTGGGACACGGTTGATTTTATCGCTAATAAATTAATGGGAGAGTATTTTAAAACCTTCCCAAACCAAAAAGACAAATATGTAACGAAATGGCTGAAATCAAATAATATTTGGCTACAAAGGTCTGCATTATTATTTCAATTAAAATACAAGAAAAATTTAGATACAGAATTACTAAGTTCGACTATTAATTCTCTATTAGGCTCAAAAGAATTTTTCATAAATAAAGCCATTGGTTGGGTATTAAGAGAATTTAGCAGAACAAACCCAAAATGGGTAATAGAATTTGTGAATAATACAGAATTGAATACTTTAAGTAAAAAAGAAGCATTAAGATTGATAAAATGATAATACAAGAATTTAGACATTTTAAAGGACAACATTGTGAAACGACGGCAACTGGAAGCCTTTTGACTCAAATCGGAATTGAATTGTCTGAACCAATGTTATTTGGAATTGGAGAGGGACTTGGATTTATTTTTTGGAATATGAAAATAATGGACTTTCCGTTTATTGGAGGGAGAGTAAAACCTGACGTTTTAACCGAAAATATTTGCAGGAACTTAAATTTGAAATTGGAAGTTACAGAAACATCTTCTGTAAAAAAGGCTTGGACAAATGTGACCAAACATCTTGAAAACGGAAAAGCAGTCGGACTAAAATTAGATTGCTATCATTTAGACTATTTCACAAATAAATTTCATTTTGCAGGACATTATACAGCAATGTATGGTTATGATAATGAATTTGCATATTTAGTAGATACAGACCAGCAAGGCGGAAAAGTAAAAACGACATTAAAAAATCTTGAATTAGCAAGAAATGAAAGAGGACCAATGTCGTCAAGAAATCGAACTTATGCAATAATCAAAACCGAAAAAACATACGATTTAAGAACAGTAATAAAAAAAGCGATTTATAATAATGCAACTGATTTTCTTAATCCACCAATAAAAAACATAGGTTACAAAGGAATTTTAAAAGCAAGTTCGGAAATAAGAAAGTGGTTTAAAAACAGTAAAGACATAAAAGGTGATTTCCAAACAACTGCAATGTTAATGGAAAAAGCAGGAACAGGCGGTTCGTTATTTAGAAACTTATATCGTGATTTTTTAAAAGAAAGTGCTAAAATTTTGAATTCTAAAGAAATAAGGGAATGCTATCAAGAGTATTCTAAAATAGCAGAACTTTGGAAAAAAGTATCCGAATTGTTCTACAAAGCAGGAGAAACAAAAGACATCAAATATATAAACCAAGCATCTGAAATCTTGATTGATTTATCAGAACGAGAAAGGATAACAATGGAAAAATTAATGAATGCCAGCACATAACAAAGTGTATAAATCATTGGGCAACAGGTGATTAAATGAAAGTTCGTGCATTTAAATAAAATAAGAGATAAACCGAAAATGAAGTGCTTTTAAATGCCCAACGCTTCATACACAAACCGTTATGCCCAATGCAAAGAAATACAGTACCTAAAATGAAAACATAACAAACAACAAAACTCCCACAACCACACAAAACTCTCATTATTAGTTATATACGAAACTCATAAAAACAAATTCCAATAATTGTTTTTTCCTCAACACTAAAAAAATAAAATTTTTCTATTAATAAATTATATCTATATTTGACATATACTGTCAAGTAATATTTTTCAAATGGAAACAGTTGGGCAAATTTTACGAAAAAAAAGACAAACTCTTGGACTGCTTTTAAGGCAAGTTTCTGCATATGTAGATATTGACCAAGCAATATTAAGTAAAATCGAAAGAAACGAACGAAAACCTACAAAAGAAATTTTAAATAAACTTGCAGAAATCTTAAAGCTGGACAAAGACGAACTTTTAATACAATTTATTAGTGACAAAATTGCTTATGAAATTGTAGACGAGGAATGTGCAAGCAAAGTGTTAAAAGTTGCCGAGAAAAAAATCAAATATTTAAAATCTAATCCAATTAAAAACTAACTATGCGAACAATTATTAATACAGAAGACACAAGCGTAGTTGAGGAACCTCAATTGGCGGTAAAATTCTTTTCCAAAACAAGAACAATAACGAAAACACAAACAGGTAAATCTACCTTAAATATGCTTTCCTTATTTTCTGGTTGTGGTGGTATGGATTTAGGCTTTGAAGGGGGTTTTTCAGTTTTAAAATCATCAGTAAATGAGATTTTAAATCATGATTTTATCAACAAAGAGCTTGACAATAATTTTGTTAAATTAAATAAAACTCGTTTTAATACTGTTTTTGCTAACGACATTCTAAAAGATGCAAGAAATGCTTGGGTAAATTATTTTTCAAAAAGAGGTCACAACATAGAAGATTACCAAACAGACAGTATTGTTGATTTGGTAAAACTACACCAAAAGGGCATAAAAGTATTTCCAGAAAATATAGATATTGTTACTGGTGGTTTTCCTTGTCAAGATTTTAGTATTGCAGGAAAAAGAAATGGCTTTGACTCTCATAAAAATCATAAAGGAGAACTAAACACAGCAACATGCGCAACAGAAGAAACTCGTGGGAAACTCTATATGTGGATGAAACAAGTAATTGAAATTACTCAACCTAATATTTTCATCGCAGAAAATGTAAAAGGTTTAATTAACTTATCCAATGTAAAGGAAATAATTCAAAATGATTTTTCTACAGCTGGAGATAATGGATATATAGTTTTAGAACCTCGTGTTTTACATGCAGCTGATTATGGTGTTCCTCAATCAAGAGAACGAGTCTTCTTTATAGGAATTAAAAAATCAGCATTACAAAAATCGGCGATACAAGAATTAGAAAAAGAAAATATATCAGAAAAGTACAATCCCTATCCAAAACCAACTCATGCATACACAACATACGGGGAAAACTTAAAAAAACACGTTACTTTAAAAGAACTTTTCTATAATTTAGAAGAGCCTGAAATAACAGCTGACTTATCTCATAAATTTTACTCAAAAGCAAAATTTATGGGAAAACATTGTCAAGGACAAATAGAAATAAAGCCTGATGGTATTAGTCCAACAATTCGAGCTGAACATCATGGCAATATCGAGTTCAGAAGATTATCTAAAGAAAATGGAGGTATATTAACTGAAGAACTTTCAAAAGGACTTAAAGAAAGGCGCTTAACACCAAGAGAGTGTGCATTAATTCAAACTTTTCCACCTGATTACGAATTTGTAATTATGAACAAACAAGGTCGTAAAGGTTCATATTTAGTAAGTCCTTCAAAAGCATATAAAATAATTGGTAATGCTGTTCCACCCCTTCTTGCCTACAATTTAGCAAAAAGAATAGAAGCTGTTTGGGATATATATTTTAAAAAACAATGATAGTTTCAATAAATTCAGAGCCAAATAAAAGCGAGTTCGACGCTTTATTAAATTCTACAATTGAAGAATTAAATGCACACGCAAAAAAAAATCCTAAAAAAATCGAACAACTAAAAGGTAATAAATTAGAGCCATATGTAGGTGTAGTAATGACCGAATTAGCTGTAGGTACGGCTTTTGAAAACTCCATTGAGGTAATTGGAGGTCAAAAATTCCCCGACATCGTTGCCAAAAAGTTTTATGGTATTGAAGTTAAAACAACAACTCAAAATCATTGGAAAACAACTGGGAATAGCGTTTTAGAATCAACAAGAGTTGAAGATGTAGAACGAATTTTCATGTTATTCGGCAAACTTGGTAAACCAATTGAGTTTAGATGTCGAGCTTATGAAGAATGTTTATCAGAAGTTGTTGTCACTCATTCACCAAGATATTTAATAGATATGAACTTGGAAAAAGGCAAAACAATTTTTGATAAAATCAAAACACCTTACGATACATTACGCAAGAAGAAAAATCCAATAAAACCAATAACTGATTATTACAAAAGCAAATTAAAACCTGGTCAAGATTTATGGTGGATTAATCAAGAAGTAGAAAGTCCTACAAATTTAATAATAAGCCTTTGGGGAAAACTAAATAAAAAAGAAAAGGAAACAGTTAAAAATAAAGCAATGGCTTATTTTCCTGAATTATTTAGTAATAGAAGTGACAAGTTTTCAAGATTATCAATCTGGTTAGCGACAAGAGAAGCAATTATTTGTCCAAATATTAGAGATAATTTTACTGCTGGTGGCAAAGGAGACTATTGGATTAATAAAAAAGTATATACAAATATTCCCAGAATTTTTATCAATCTATTTGAAAATTTAGACTCTGTTATAGATACGTTAATCAACATCTCATCAATTGAACTTTCAGAATATTGGAAAATAAAAACAACAGAAAAGAAAAAAATTACAGATTGGATTAATTTAGTTTCAATAAATTCAAAATCAGTTCAAGGAGCAAAACACTTGGATATTAAACAAATGTTGACCAAATTAATATTTTGATGAATTACAAACACATTGACTATAAAAATAATGAAAATGCAAAGGGCATAACATGCGGTCATATTTTAGGCAGCGAAAGCTTGCAAACACTTAGTTATAAGCTTTTTACAAACCTCTTGACGGCTGAAAAATTTCGAGTTCCTTTACGCCGCCCGACAATATACCGCCGTCCGTTGTAGGGCATTATAAAAAAACATAAATATTAATCAACACTAAAATCTAAAACAATGGCAAAAAATGAAAAGACTTCTAAATCGGTAGCAAGTAAAGCTTCTAAACTTTTGAAAGATCCCAAATCTTCAAAAACAGTAAAATCTGTTGCAGGATCTGCTTTAACACAAGCGCCGGACAAAAAAAAGACAACTAAAAAGAAAAAATAAATATTGTGCACAATATATCTTAATTAGAGTTTTTGGTATTAAAATAATTCCAATTACTTAATATTGTATTGCAGTAATTTCACGAAATAAAATCCAAAATCATGGCAAATAAAAATATAGTTCAGACAAAAAATCCCAGAACTGGGAAATATGTAAAAATTGACCGTGAAAAAGGAAAAATAGTTTCCAATAAAAAATCTGAAGGTCCATATAAAGGAGTGCCAGTAATACGAAAAAAGAAATCATGATTTTTTATAGACCAACAAATAGAGAAGTTCATACTGACACAATTAAATACAAACCAAGAACCTGTTTTATTATGACACAACTTGGTGGAGAATTACCTGAACAATTAATTGAAATAAGAAATGAACTTAGTAAGCACTTGGAAGAATTTTCAATTTCTGAAGTTGATGCAAGTTCATTTGTAACAGGTGGAGATTTTATGATTAAAATTTGGGAGATAATATTATCTGTTCCACTCGGAATTGCAGTAGTTTCAGAAGGAATGAAAGAATCAACTTTATCAAACATATTTTATGAAATTGGATTATTGAATTCCCTTGGAAAAGAATCAATTATTATAAAAAGCAAAGATTATAAAATACCTTCAGACTTCGTGAGAACTGAGTATATAGAGTTTAATTCACATTTTTCAACAAATATTGATAAGTTCTTAAATAATATGTTTGAATTAGCTGATCACTACGACTTAATGTCTGAATTACTTGAAAAAAATCCAGTTCTATCAATTGATTATTTAAGAAGAGCTTATTTAATTACAAATGATTTAGAGTTTAAGGAAAAAGCAAAAACAATATATAAAGAAAATTCTTTTGACAATCAATCAAATTTCTTTGTAAAAAACTTTATAAATATGAAAGACAAACGCCCTACAACACGCGGTCATAAAACATTGCGCGGTTAGTGCTATATTTAAGCGAAATAACATTTAATCAACGGCTTAGTGGGCTGATAAGTTTGTGCTTCGAAATGCGCAACGTTTCATACCGCCTCCGTTGCAGCCAAGTAAATAATACTCAATCCAACCAAGTATTTATTGGAGTTGAAAAATATGAATAAATGAAAATAGTGAGATTTGACAAAATATGAAAAATAATTTTCAAGAAATCCATATTCTCAAACTGACAGGCCAATGGATTATTCACGAAACACAAAAAGATAACATACTTATATCATGATAAATACTGCAGTCAAA
>DATJCU010000037.1:0-2193 GCA_035497795.1 Edaphocola sp.
ACTACTTGATGAAATAGATTTATAAGTCTTTCAATAAATAAAGGCATTATAAAAACAAAAACTATCACCATGTTTAAAAATAGCATTAAAGATCAATGATTTATTAAATGAACTGAATAATTTTAAATATTAAACACCTAATTAAAGTGGATATGAAACTTACAACAACTCCTTCATGGCAGGATTACCTTTCGGATATTGAAACTCCAAGGGTGATTCTGCCTACCTGAAGAAAGGTGGCATTAAATGTGATAGTCTTTGGGCTGACTACGACCTGCAAATGTTGATGGCAGATAATTGTCTTCAATTGCAGCAATACTGCGCAACAGAAAGTTATCTAAAAAAAGCAGCGGCAATGTGCCCTGTAAAATTTATGCCGTTATTCCAGTTGACTGAACTTTATCAGGAAACTGAACGACAAAAAGAAGCACAGGAATTGGCACAAATAATATTGGATAAGGAGATAAAGATCGCCTCTCCAGTTATAAACAGCATTTAAAATAAAATGGGAAAAGTGTTGGATGACTCAAATATTACAATCGAATAATATAAAATAATTAAATAGTTATGAAACGAATAAACATATCCTCATGGCAAGACTGTTTTTGGAGTCCTCGGACACCAAAGGCTCTCTTGCCTACTTGAAGTGGGGCAGCATGATATATTTTCTATTTTGGCAAGCTGCCTGCCTTTGAGAGAAAATTATTTAGTTGTTTAATTTTTAGACGGTTTCATAGTATAAAAAACAAATTATTTTGAATTATTTATTATAAAACAAATGAAAAAAAACGACACTTTTAGTATAAGAATTATATTGGTAAGTATTATTACTTTTGGTATTATGATGCAAAGTTGTGAAATCGCAGATCAATCATTGTTCTTTGATGAAAAAACTGGATATTCAGAATATTTGGATGTAAACGTGCATAATAACAACAAAGCATTTACAGAACGGGAACTCAAGATTATCAATGAAGCATTCATGCGAATTGATAAATATTTATCAGAAAAAAGCGATATTGCTTTTATTTTGAATAATAAGCAAGAAGTGGGAACAAGTTTAAATATTTCCCAAAATCTATTTGAGCATTTACTTCTGGGAATAAACAAGGGTGAGTCAATTCCAATCCCTCCAATTAGATTAAAAGCGGGCATTGAGACAGAACATGGGCCAAACTATTTCATAAGATCTGTTCAATTATCCCACTCTGAAACAATCGCATTGATGAATGCGATGCAAACAGTAAACAGTCATTCTAGTCAATGGGGTGGAGTAATTGCAAGTATAGTTGGAACACCCGCTGCAGGTTATCTTATTGGAGGTAAGTTTTATCTTGAAGGATTACATTGGTCTCATATGGAAGATAATTACTTACAGGGAAGTCAGAATGGTGCTGAATATATTGAAACAACAATGATTTCTCCAACAGGAATGACACATACATCGTATCAATTTATATATCATTAGGATGGAAAGTTTAAAAAAAACAAAAGTTGTTTTATGGATACTGATAATCATATTGATTGCCATATATGTCTTCGTTTATACTAGCAATCCACTGCAAAAAGAGTTCAACTTAGGGCTTGTAGGTTTGATTTTCAGTACGATTTATTGTTTATTTTGGATATTGTTTAGAAGTAACAGATTAAAAAAAGAAATAGCGTTAACAGCTTCATTTATAGTATTAATTATTTTATATCTTTTTTTGTAAAATAGATTTATCATTCAATAAGTATGAATGTAAAAGAATAAGCAAATATAGGAGGCATAATATTTTATTAAAGCATTCACTATGCTTGGTTTATATTCACTACATATTCGGTGGTAGTGATGATTCTTTTCGCTATTCTGTTTCAGTATAAGCATGACCCAGTAAAGATAGAGCGACAGTTGGCGAAATAATCGCTTTACAATTAATAATACCATCAGCTTTAGATGTTGATGGATAAAGGTCGGAGGTGTATATTGCTTTCGACTTTTGTTTTCTGATAGTTCTGCTCATGCTTTTATGCTTATAATATCTGAATAAAGCATTTAATCTATGTTCTTTGTATAAACTTGATGCCAAGAAGCCACTTTGGCTTAGTCCCTTATGGAATCTTGAAACCATGAAAACAACAATGATTGCATCCTTTATGAAATCCTGATACCAATAAAGTAGAAAGGATCGGTCCTTTATGGAATCCTGATAC
>DATJCU010000038.1:0-1682 GCA_035497795.1 Edaphocola sp.
ACCAACACCAATACCGACTCCTGAATCAAATCTTTTAAGACCATGGTTTTTATCAAAGGTGTTTATATCTTGCTTTCCAAACAATTGCTCAAGATCAGGTGTGTATTTAGAAACAATTTCTCTTTTTCCTCCAATTCCATATGCTAAATAGGGTCCACCATGAAATACCAGTTTAGTTCCAGGCGCAACATCAATTTTGTAAGCCAAATGAATGGGTAACTGTATGTAGTTTGAATTAATATTAAACTCAATATTGTCAGTCAACTTTGAGTAGTAACTATATTTTGCTCCTTTAGCTGAGTAATATAATCCAGTTTGTAAAGATATATTATGCAAGAACTCTAAATCGGCACCCACTCCAACATGAAATCCAGGATTTATATTTTTGTCATTCAGATTCTTACCATAAAAATTGGACATATTTAGCCCCCCTTTTATGCTTAGTGAAGCTGATTGAGCGCTTACGAGCGTAGCTATTGCCAAGAACGCAGTAATAAGTGATAGTTTAAATTTTTTCATAATTAATTTCTACTTAGATTAGTATTTATTTTTGTTCTGTACTTAAAGTTTTTCAGTAATTAAAAATAGTAGCTCCCTACTTATCTTGAAGTCTTTATATTAAAGCAATGATTATTGCAAAATTAGAACTTTTTTTTGAATCTGATTGTATTATCCCTTATTATTCACTTTCTAGCTATGCATAGATGCAGGGTGCCGAACTATGCCCATATAAAATACTATTTCAAGAGGTTTAAAGGCGAAGCAGATGTGTATCATTTAATGCAGTCCGAGGCCTAATAAAAGCGAACTTTTCCCAAGATAGAAGTCTGCAATTCTATTTTGTATTTCCATCTTTGTATTTTCTCATTCTATAAAACAATTTTTCATTCTCATGTTAGTAGCGGTGTTCAGATTTTTATAGAGTGACTTCATTATTTGCAATGCAACACTTCAATTGGAGTATTACGATAGTGAAGACGATGTAAAAGAGATTTTATTTTTTTTAAGTGTTTGATTTAGTTAGCATGACATAGAATCAAAAAAAGCACCGTCCAATTATTAGACGATGCTTTTTTGATATTGTAAATTATGCAATTTATTAAAACTTATATCCTAAAGAAAGATATGCATTTTGGTTTTTCACATTTCCGTTACTTGCTCTTGAAATGTCTGTAAGGCCCATGTCCCAACCTAAATCAACCAAAATAGGTCCAAATTCTGCACCAACACCAAGTCCAACACCTACATCAATAGGTTTGAAACCAAAATCTTTATCAAAAGTGTCAATACTTAATGAACCTGCTTTCATTTTTCCACCAATACCATAAGCAATATACGGACCAGCATGTAATACTACTTTTGTTCCAGGTGTAACATCAATCTTATATGCTACATGAACAGGAAGTTGCAAGTAATTTGCTGTTACATTAGCATCAATTAAATCACCCTCATCAGTATCTGTAAACTTTGCTCCTTTAGCTGAGTAGAATAAGCCTGTTTGTAGTGCTACATTAGGTGCAAGTTCAAAGTCAGCACCAACACCTACATGAAAACCGACTTTCATGTTTTTGTCATCTAGTTCATCACCATAAAAATTCGACATATTTAATCCACCCTTAATACTGTATGACACAGATTGAGCTCCTACGAGTGTAACCATTCCAAGGAATGCAATAATAAGT
>DATJCU010000039.1:0-54415 GCA_035497795.1 Edaphocola sp.
GAACTTTTTTATGTGGAATCATTGTAAAATTAATGCAAGGTTTAAACCATAAAGGTACTAAATCTTGCATTATTTTCAAAATAAAATTAACTATATTTTATTGATATTCAAATGGTTAAATGGTTTTTAATGGACGACTATTTAAAAGGCAAATGGCTACAAAATTTATTTTGTAGCCATTTGCCTTTTAAATAATGGCTCTTTTGATTTTTCTTCCTTTTTAAATTAAGAGACCATAAATTATTTTTATTTTAAACACTTGTAATTTTATCTACCTCGAGCACCTTGTCCACTTGGAGCAGATTCTCTGCTTGGAGCAGATTCTCTAGCAGGAGCTGCTTGTCTATTTGGCGCAGATTCTCTAGCAGGAGCCGCTTGTCTACTTGGAGCAGATTGCCTAGCCGGGGTTGATTGTCTGCCTTGAGGGGCCTCTCTACTTGGAGCGGATTGCCTAACAGGAGCAGTCTGTTTTGTTGGAGCAGTCTGTCTTGCAGGAGCAGTCTGTCTAGTTGGTGTTGCCTGCTGTGTTGGTTGACGCTGAGTCTCTTTAATCTGTCTTTGCGGTGTAGGCTGAGTTCTAGGTGCTTCAGTATTTCTTTGTACATCTGTTCCTCGATTCGTAGGTGTTACAGTTCTTGGATTAGAGGTATTTGCTGGTGCACTTCTATTATTATTATTGATATTTGTTCTATTGTTTACATTTCTGTCATTTGAGGAATTGTTTCTAGTGTTTCTGTTGCTCACATCAATTGCCTTAACATTTCTTGTATCCACCGTTCTTACAGATTGAGCAGTACGTTCTACATCAGGACGGTACATTCTAACTTCATTCCCACGAATATTAGCAGCACCCCTTGTATTTTGGTCAGCAATTCTATAGGTCGTAATAGGTTTACGCACCGCACTTTCTACATTACCTCTGCTTGGTCCTACCACATAGTTTCTTCCGTTTGAACTATTATAATTATTGATAACAGTAGTACGATTATATACGTTATAAACATTCATATTACGCATATAAGTGTGATATCCAGTTCTGTTATAGATTCTTGCACTAGGAACAAAAGTCCAGATGTTGATACCGAAATTACCCCATCCATAAGACATGTTATAACTCATCCCAGGTCCTAAAGGTGCCCATCCGTAGTAGCCACCACCATTACGCCAAGATACCCAAGCTGGTCCCCATTGTCTGGTTGGTAGCCAAATCCAACCATAATAAGCATCATAAGTCCAACGGCCATAGTGAAACGCTGCCCAGCCCCAAGAATAGTTACTCATCCATGTGTTTCCGTATTGTGTCATAAGCCAATAACCATTAGTTTGGTAAGGCGTAAAACCTCTTGAAACTCTTGGGATCCAAACCATACCATAACGAGGATCTCTGAACCATTGACCATGAGGAGCGAGGTCAGAATAGAATGCCATATAGTCATTGTTATTATAATTGTCATAATCATCATCATAACCATTCCCGTAACCATCGTTATAATTATTATTTTGATAATTATTATATGGATCATTACCGTATTGAGCATTGGCTTCTTGTCCAACAAATAATCCTAATATTGCAATGCTTGATGCTATTGCCCATCTGCCCAGTATTTTATTTATATTTTTCATCTTTTTTAAAATTTAGCTGTTCAACAATTTCTTTCATTTAATACATAGACTGAGGTTTGTATAAAAGGTTTAGTGAGCAGTATGTATTTTCATAAAAAAAGCAAGACGATTAAGTCTTGCTTTATAATATTATTTTTTATTGCTTTTTAAATAATCAACATGGCATCACCATAAGAGAAGAAATTGTATTTTTTCTTAATGGCTTCATTATAGGCCTCCATCGCTAAATCATATCCTGCAAAAGAACAAGCCATAATTAATAAACTCGTTTTTGGGAGATGAAAGTTAGTGATTAAAGAATTCGCTATTGAGAAGTCAAAAGGAGGATGAATGAAAAGATTAGTCCATCCTTCAGCTGGTTTCAATAAATGACTTGCAGTTATAGAACTTTCTAATGCCTTTAAAGTGGTTGTGCCTACAGCACAAATTCTTCTTTCATCTTTCAAAGCTTTGTTAACCACAGAACAGGCATATTCGTCTATTTTGTAATACTCAGCTTCCATTTTGTGTTTGCTTAAATCTTCTACCTCTATTGGTCTAAAAGTACCTAAACCTGTATGTAAAGTAACTTCTGCAAATCTTATTCCTTCGATTTCCAATTTCATGATAAGTTCGCGACTAAAGTGTAAGCCTGCTGTTGGTGCAGCAACTGCTCCTTCATACTTTGCATATACTGTTTGATAACGTTCTACATCCAAAGGTTCAGGTCTGCGTTTAAATAATTTTGGAATTGGAGTCTCTCCTAATCCGTGCAGAATTGTTTTAAATTCTTCGTCAGTACCATCAAATAGAAAACGAATCGTTCTACCGCGAGAAGTAGTATTGTCAATTACCTCAGCTACTAATTCTTCATTTTCGCCGAAATATAATTTATTACCTACTCTTATTTTCCTAGCTGGATCAACTATAACATCCCATAAACGGTTAGTTTGATGTAGTTCTCTAAGAAGGAAAACTTCAATTTTAGCACCTGTTTTTTCCTTTTTCCCATAAAGACGAGCTGGAAATACTTTGGTATTATTAACAATCATTACATCTTTTTCGTCAAAATATTCGAGGATATCTTTGAAAATACGATGTTCAATTTTTCCTGTGTCGCGATGAACAACCATTAATTTACTTTGGTCTCTTTCTTTAGCAGGATACGGAGCAATTAGCTCAAGAGGAATGTCGAATTTGAATTGGGATAATTTCATATCTTACAGGATATGTGGATTTTAAGGTTAAAAAGTGTGCAAAGATACTAAATTTTCAAATTAAAAGCAAAAAAAACATTTGAAACTTTATATTTTTGATAAATCCCTAATAATAAAACAGTTATAAAAGGTTATGGGTATGAACTTTTGACAATATAGTTACATTTTCAAAAAACATAAACGAGATTGATAGTACATTTTACGTCTTCTAATAATATATTTGAGCGCATAAGATATAAATAAATAAAAGGTGCTTTTCGCCTCATTTACCAGTTTAAAAATATTTTTTTTATTTTAAACTATTTGTTATCTTCGTTGTCTAAATATCTATTATAAATCATTTAAAAATATTGAGTATGAAAAAGACTAGTTGGTTATTAGGTGTTTTTATGTTAGTTGCTACTGCGAGTTTTGCTTGTGATAGTAATAAATCTTGTGATAAACATAAAAACAAAAAAGTAGCTAAAACTGAAGCATGTGCGAAAGAAGGGGGAACAAAAAGTTGTTGCGCTTCTAAAACCACAGCCGAAGCAAACCAGGACGTGAAATTTGAAAAAAGTGTAAAAACAGATGCACTGACTAGAAGTGATGTTGTTATTGAAAAAGCACCAGCTAGAGAAGAATTGGGTGGAAAAAAGAAATAGGAATTAATTTTCAAAATACAGAAAAAGAGGACGCTTAAGCTGTCCTCTTTTTTTATGAAAATAAGTTTAGCCTCTTTTTTTATTCATTTCTCTTTTTTTTTATTATTTTTGAATCGATAGTTTCTAATTAAACTTTATAATGAAAGAAATAATTGCACCCATAGCCAAAGAATTGCTATTGAAAGAGTTAAATAAAGAGACATTTTTGCGTCATACCAATAAAGGTGGAAATGAAATTTATATTATTAATGATCGTAATGCGCCTAATACCTTATTGGAAATTGGAAGGTTAAGAGAATGTGCATTTAGAAACAGTGGTGGTGGGTCTGGCTTAGAATGCGATTTGGATAGTGAGGATAGTGGACCTTTTTCTTATCAGCAATTAATTGTTTGGGATCCAGAAGCTCTAGAAATAATTGGAGGTTATCGTTTTGTGCTTTGCAAAAATGCTATTGATGCAGAAGGTCAACTTCACTTATCAACAACTCATTACTTTGACTTTTCTGACACCTTCATAAAGGAATTTTTACCCTATACATTAGAATTAGGTCGGAGTTTTGTTCAGCCTAAATACCAAGGTAAGGAGGGTGGTAAAAAGGCTTTATTTAGTTTAGACAATTTATGGGATGGTCTAGGAGCTTTAGTGGTTAAATATCCTGAAATAAAGTATTTTTTTGGTAAGGTGACCATGTATAAATCTTTTAATCAAGAAGCTAGAGATTTGATTTTAGCATTCATGAATTTTGAATTTCCAGATAAAGACGGATTAGTTAAATCTAAACCTGAATTAGTTTCAGAAATTCATTCAGATGTTAAACCTTTTATTGACGAAATTAAAAGTTTAGATTATAAGACTGCTTATAATACTTTAAATAATAGAGTGAAGAGTTTTGGTGAGAATGTTCCTCCTTTGATTAATAATTATATGTCCTTAAGTGCAACCATGAGAACATTCGAAACAGCTAATAATCCTGACTTTGGGGATGTTGAAGAAACTTGTATTTTGGTTACTATTAAAGACATTTATCATGAAAAGTCAGTAAGGCATATTCAAACTTATTTAAATGAAAAGGATCAATAAAAATCAAACAGGCTATTTCAATTTGAAATAGCCTGTTTGATTTAGGGGAAATTTATATTTTATTTTTGATTCATCATATATATTACTTTATCTTTTCTTCCCATAAAATAAAATAAGGAAAGTTGAATGCCAGTGCTCTTATAAATTGAAAGTGTATTTTGATTTTTATTATTCCATACATTTTGATTAATTCTAAAATCTAAACTTGTGTTTTTAGAAAAGTCATATAATGCTCCAACAGTGAATCCTAATCCTAATCTATTGTTGAATTCATTAGACGAAATTTGGGGATTTGTATTTTCAAATCTTTGTAATCCACTTACCCACTTACCATTTCCTTCTTCTTTGTTTTGTTCAGCAGTATATTTTGTATTGATCATATAGCTCGCAAATGCTCCAGACATGATAGAAAGGTTGTTTATTTGATAACGGAAAGTAACCGGCATTTCAATATAAGAAGCTGATTTAAAAGTGTATAAGTTACTAAAAGTCTGTTGGAAAGCACTATATAATGGTTGTGTTCCACTATTATCAATAGTTTGTTGACTAAACTGGTTATAGCTATCTTTCCATGGCTTGTTGTTAAAGATGTTTTGCAAATACTTTAATTCCACAGCTATAGTTGACCGTTCGTTAAGGTCATAAAAGGAAGCTAAGCTAAAGTGAAAACCATATTGTTCTGGGTAGCTAAATGCAGCTTGAACACCAATACTGCTACCAAAATAATAAGGTTTCACTCCTTTAAAGTAATTATCCATTAAATCTTGAAACTGTACTATTAAGCTTTGTTTTTTCGAATTGTTATTTTCTTTTACTTTGTAATTACTTAAAGGCACTAAATTATTTTCTAAAACAATACTTTTACTACTTGAATATTTTGAAATACTGTTTGCGGCTTCTTCTAGATTTCTATTATAAGTATTGTGGCTTAATGCTATTTCAGGTTCCGTAGAAGCTAACATAACTAATGAGACTTTCTGTTGTTGAGATAATGGTTTTAATATTACCCTAGAATAGGATTGTTTACTTAAGGTATCAAAGTGTTTACTTGTTTTGCCTTCCTCATTTGTAATATAACTTACCTTTCTTTCTATTTCTATAACTTTTTGATTTTCTTCAATTTTCCATTCTTTTTCTACTTTAGGTAGAACAAATTTTTGTTGAGATTGATTGTCTTTTAGCACAGCAATATAATTAGAGTCTTCTTTTTCAACAGCTGTAAATTTGTTTTGATCAATTTCTTCTAATAATGTATTTAAATCTGAATTAATAGTCTTATGAGCTATCGTTGAATTAGGAATCGAAGCTTTCGTATTAGTTGAATGATTCTTTTTATTTATTCCTTTTTTATCTATTTTCTCATTAATAGCCAATGTCTTATCAGCCTCTTTATTTTTAGAACTTTTAATGATACCATTTTTAATCTTATTTTTTGAATTTTTACTATTATCTTTTTCTAAAATATCAGAGATTTCAGAATATTTTTTATCTGTTTTTGCTATTGAATTTTTGTTAGGTGTTTGGGCTACTTTTGTTTGAATATCTTTAATATTGTTTTGTTCGGAAGATTCTTGATGCTTATTATTGTCAAGAGTGTTCAGCTGATTATTTGTGTTTTCAGTAGCATTTGTTATAGAACTAATTTCTGCATTTTTCTGAAAATTATTTTTAAGGGAAATTCCGCCACCGATAGTAAATAAGGCTAAAAGACTTATTACACCCCAACGCCAATTTCTGTTAGAATGAATAGGAACAGGTACATTGTCCAGCTTATGGCTCATTCTCTCCCATGCTCCAGTAGGAATCGACTCTTCTTTGTCGGCTCTTCCTTTATATAGGTCGTCTACTTTTATATATTCTTTCTCTTCCACTTGTTTTATCGTTTAAGGTGTATTCCTAATTTTTCTACTTTTTCTTTAAGCATTTTCCTAGCATTACTTAAATACCATTTAGAAGTACTTTCAGTTAATCCTATTTCTTTTGAAATTTCTCTATGACTTAAATCTTCAAACACATACATGTTAAATACGACTCTATGCTGTTCTGGAAGTTCATAAACGAGCTTTAGCAAATCATCATAATACAAATCTGTTATAGCTTCTTTTTGAACAAACTCTTCTTTTTCAACGAATAATGTATTTTTTGAATAATTTAATTCGGTTCTAGCGTAATCCGAAACAGCATGAAATATTATCTTTCTAAGCCATCCTTCAAATGAGCCTTTGTATCCATATTTGTTTATTTTTTGAAAAGCTCTAAGAAAACCATTGTTGAGAATTTCCTCTGCCCTTTGCTGGTCTGGGAAGTATCGTTTTACCATTCCAATCATTCTAGGATAAAATATTTCATACAATTTAGATTGTGCACTACGTTCATTGCGTGCACAACCAGATATTAAAGCTTCTAATTCGCTGGTCCCAGTCAAAATATTTTTATGTGTCAAGGCTATAGACAAAATTCATTAATCTTTAGGTTTAATTAATCTTCAGGTTTTATAATAAAGACCATCATTTTTTCAAAAAGGTTGGTAATACAATGATATATTTTAAACAAAGGTAAAAAAAGCTCCTTTAAAAAAGAGCTTTTTGGAACTATTATAACAAGTCTATTGTTTTTTCATTTTAAATGTTCTCCTCATATTGAGATTTTTAATGATGAGTCATTTATGTTCACTTTTCATTTAATTAAATTATAAATGATACTTTATTCCAAAATTTATCCATCTTCCAGGTAAAGGAACTACGCCAGTTTCAATATGCTGTATATTAAATAGATTATTAAAGTTTAAATATAAAAGAATAGGATTAAATTTATAATTAAGTCTAAAATCAGTTAAATTATAATTACTCCTTTTAGCTTGGTTTAAATTGTTAGGAGCATTATAACGAGAATAATAACGATTGCTTAATGAAAATGTCCATTCCTTTACACTATAATTTATCGATCCAATAATCTGATGTTTCAGGCTATTAATTACATATTGGGATTGCCAATTGTCTGGATTTATTTCGGAGAATGAGTTATTCTTGGGTAATAAATAAGTATAAGCAGCATAAATATTTAATACATTATTATTCCAATTGTAATGATATTGTCCATTAATATTAATACCAAATGTTTTGATGATGGCAAAATTATTTGCATGCCAAGGGCTTAAGGTATCTGGTCTAGTCCAATCTATAAATTGTCTTCCATCTCTGTAAAACATAGAAGTGTGGAAGTTGATATTCTTTTTTGAATATTTAATACCCAGTTCGTAATTTATCATCCATTCTGGCATTAAACTGTCGTTTCCAATATTACTAGGGCTTGAATAATACAAATCTGTGAAAGTGGGTAATCTTTGTCCAGCCCCTGCATTTATAAATAGTCTAATATTCTTATGAATATTATATCCTAAGTCTATTCCCGGATAGGCTTTTAATCCAAAAGCTGAGTTTTGGTTGATAAATATCCCAGTATTTAAATCCATACCAAAATCAAATACATATCGATATTCAATAGCTAATCCTAAATTCTTTCGATTTCTGATGCCTAGATTACTGCTGTTTATAGCTTCATTTCTATAATTTAGACCAATTTGGAAATTGCCTTGTTTGGTGAAAATCATATTGTCTATTTGAATATCAATAGTGTTGGTATAATGTTGATTTCTATAAATCGATGGTTTAAATCGATTAAAGATATAGTCATCATAAGTGTTTTTATAAGAAAAACTAGGTCGAAGTAGCCAGTTGGGTTGAAGGAATATAGGTGCTTTTAATCCAATAAAATTATTATTTACTTCCTCTTCAGATTCTTTATCACCCGGTGCAGCGTAAAATGCATTAGAACCAAAAGAACTATTACTAATGCCAGCCATTAATTCTAAACGCGCTATTTTATTAAAATTTCCTTTAGCGGTATATAATATTTTTTTATTATTATATGCGGTATTGTAACGATATCCATTTCCTTGATCCCATGAGCCAGATAATAGATGGTTCCAACTGTTTTTATTCAAAGTCCCTAATATTTCGATGCCACTATTGTAGTATAATTTACTAGTACTGTCGTCTTTTTGAAAAGAAGAACCCGCAAAAGCATGGACATCAATAGAGCTTTCCTGATTTTTTTTTGTAATAATATTAATTACTCCCATCATTGCATTGACTCCATAAGCTCTGGCTGCTGCACCTTTTAAAACTTCAATTCTTTCAATAGCTGCAATTGGAATGGGCAGGTTCATCATATTGTGTCCTGTTTGTGCATCTGTCATTTTAAAACCATTTACCAAAACTAAGGTTTGGTCGAATGTGCCTCCATCTATTCCAATATCTGCTTGAGCGCCGTTAGGACCTCTTTGTCGTACATCTACTCCTGCTACAAAAGTTAATAAATCATTTAAGGAAGAAACGGGTAAATTCTTAATCTGATCTGCAGAAAGCGTAATAATATTCCTATTTTGGTTTTTAAATGGGATTTGTAATCGATCAGAACTGATTACAATGTCTTCTAATTCTGTACTTTGTTTTTGAGCTTTTATGGAGAATGGAGTTAATAGTAATAAGAGCAGTCCAGTGTAAGGAAAATTCATAGTTTTATAAAAATATTTGATTTCGCGGCAAATTTAATTCCTCAATTCGGCATTATTATTTTTTTAAAAAAATATTAATGCTTATGTCACATGATAAAGGTGTAAAAACCGAATAATCTTCTGCTTTATAATGTACCACTTTTGCAATTGTATATTTGAATATTATCCATTTTAGGATAAGTTTTAAAAATTTCTCTTATATTTCGACTAACTTTGAATCTAAACTTTTAAAAATGAGGATTAGTTTTTTAATACTATCATTAATACTTTTTGTAACTAAAATAGAAGTCTCTGCTCAGCAGATGTATTTCTCTAAGGCTCAGGAATTCAGATCAGGAAAAGATTTTTTTGAAATAGGAGGTTGGGTAGAAAATCAATTAATGATTTTTTATACTAGCAAAGGTAAATCCTATATGGATTTATATGATTCTGCCATGAATCGTAAAGCCATTGTAACCCTTAATTTTATTCCTGAATCTGCTAAAAAAGTGGAACTTTTACATTCCAAAAATGGAGTAAAATTATTATATAGTGTTCAATTGAACAGTAAAGAGTCGTTTTTTATAGCTTCTTTAGATAAAGATGCAAAGCTAATAGGACGGCCTAAAAATATTGAGAATGTAAAACAGAATTATTTTGGCAATACCAAACTAAGCTATTCCACGCTTCATTCATTTAATAATAAAAGTTTTGGTGTTTTTGGTTATAGAATAAAAGATAATAATTTTGAGTACGAGTTATTAGTATTAAATGATTCCTTAGATTATATTGTTTCGACTCAAAATAAAGTTCCAGTTAAAAATTATTTAGATATTTCACAGATGATTTTGAAAGATGATGGCAGATTGGTTTGTTTATTAACAGATGTTTCTTCTAATAAAAATAATGAAGTAGCAGAAGCAATGATTTATGAAATTAGTCCAACTACAAAAAAGAATGTTGAAACAAAAGCCTTTCCAATTGATTTTGGAGATGTGTTTGTTGAGAACTTATTTCTTAAAGAAGACTTCGAACAAGGTAATAAAGTTCATTTTGCGGGATTAAACAAGAATAAAAAAGGTGTTATAAATGGTGTATTTATTGGAGTAGTGGCATTGAGTGCTCCTTCAAATGAAAAAATAATGGGAACTTTAACCCCTTTTGCAGATAGTATCATTCAGATGATTTCTAGTTTTAATTTAAATAATACTATTGTAAAAGATGTAATTGTGAAAAATGATGGAGGACTCTTAATACTTACGGAGTCAATGGCAAAACTTTCAAGAAGTAGTTACTCCAATTCTAATAATTTTGGTTGGGGTTATTATGGCGGCATCTCCTCTTCAAACAGATATACCGAGTATTTATATAAAGATGCTATACTTTTCGACTTAGATAGTCAGCGAAATTTAAATTGGATAAGTGTTGTCGATAAACTTCAGCGGACTCTTGATGATAATGGTATTTATTCTTCCTTTGGTTTATTGAATTCAGGTTCATTTTTAAGCTTTGTATTTAATGAGTTTCAAAATAAAGGAATTAAAGTAAAAAATACCATAGTGTTAGGGGATGGTCGACAAGAAGAAAGGACAATTAATTCACAAGCGAAAATTGATGGGAAATGGTTGCCACGCTTTGGAGAGCAAACTGGACTTTATGAATTAATGATTCCAATTGTCGGCTCAAAGAAGTTACAATTTGTAAAGCTTAACTATTAAATTTGTAAATAATATTAATTCTGTACTTTTGTACATATAAATTAGAAGACAACTATGCAACAATATTTGCAATTATTACAGCACATTTTAGATACTGGAGTAGAGAAGAGTGATAGAACAGGAACAGGTACCTTGAGCTGTTTTGGTTATCAAATGCGATTTGATCTGAGTGAAAATTTCCCTCTAGTTACTACTAAAAAACTTCATTTAAAGTCAATCGTTTATGAACTTTTATGGTTTTTAAATGGTGATACTAATATTAAGTATTTAAAAGATAATGGCGTACGTATTTGGGATGAGTGGGCAGATGCGAATGGAGACTTGGGGCCTGTTTATGGTAAACAGTGGCGCAGTTGGGAAGGTGCAGATGGCAACACTTATGATCAGATAAAAGATGCACTACATCAGATTAAAAGCAATCCTGATAGTAGGAGAATAATTGTAAATTCTTGGAATGTTGCAGATTTGCCAAAGATGGCTTTGAGTCCTTGCCATGCATTATTCCAGTTTTATGTAGCGGATGGTAAATTGAGTTGCCAGCTTTACCAAAGGAGTGCAGATGTATTTTTAGGAGTGCCTTTTAATATTGCCTCCTATGCACTACTTACCATGATGATGGCTCAAGTTTGTGGATTGCAATCTGGAGAGTTTGTACATACTTTTGGGGATGTTCATTTATACAGTAATCATATTGAACAAGCTAAATTACAATTAAGCAGAACGCCTTATGAATTGCCCATTATGAAAATAAACCCTGATGTGAAAGATTTATTTGAATTCAAATTTGAAGATTTTACTTTAGAAAATTATAATTCACATCCACATATTAAAGCTATAGTAGCGGTTTAATTATAATTTATCCTTTATTAAAAATTGTAACAAAGTGCCAGTAATTTTACCAGTGAAGGGGGTCAGTCCTAAAATTCCAAAAAGTGTTTTTGTCGCACCCAATGCTACCATCGTAGGAGATGTTGAAATGGGAGAAGAATGCAGTGTTTGGTTTAATGCTGTAATACGTGGAGATGTAAATAGTATCCGAATGGGTGATAGGGTAAATGTTCAAGATGGAGCATGTATTCATTGCACATATGAGAAAACAAAAACACAAATTGGTAATAATGTATCTATTGGTCATAATGCCATAGTTCATGGATGTACTATTGATGATAATGTATTAGTAGGGATGGGAGCAATTATAATGGACAATGTTCATGTAGGTAGTAATACAATAATTGCAGCTGGAGCAGTTGTATTAGAAAATACCATAGTTCCAGAATCATGTATTTTTGGAGGAGTACCCGCAAAAAAGATTAAAGATATCTCCACAGAATTATCAGAAGGTGAGATTAACCGTATAGCGAACAATTATGTTTTATATAGTTCTTGGTTTAAATAAATTCTCTACTCTACGCTTCAGACTTTACCGACCGTATTTTAATAGAAGGTGTGTTCATTCAACCTTTTACAAGAAAAGAAATTTAAAATACACAATAAAGACAAAATCGGAATATATTGATAAATAAGCTGTTGTATTATTTTTATAATTACTAAACTTTTAGCCAGCACAGAAATTTTTTCTTGTGCCAGTTTAAAATTGGTATTGCTTTTTTTCGTTTGCAATAAACAGTGAAGTTCCATTATCATTTTTACTTGTCGGTCATAAATATAAAAAAAGATAGAAAGAATAAATTAAAAAATATAAAAAATTATTTTTATTCTTAAATTTCATTCATTTTACGAGAAAATCTGATAATAAGAATTTTTAGAGGATTAAATACCCTAACTTTGCCCAAAATTTATAAATTAATGGGACTTAATTCAATTATTAAAATTTTCTTACCAAAGGATAAAGTCTTTTATAGTCTATTTGAAGAGATTTGTAGTAATCTTACAGCAATGTCGGAAGCCTTTGTAAGTGCAATGCATGAGCCTGATGCTACTAAAAGAATCAAAGCTTTAGGAGAATTAAAAGATTGGGAACATAAAAATGATAGTTTAACCCATAGAGTTTTTCTGGAACTAAGTCAGAATTTCATTACTCCTTTCGATCGTGAAGATATCCACTCTTTAGCAACTGCTTTAGACGATGTTGCAGATTATATGTACGCTGGAGGTAAAAAAATTATTATCTATAACATAGATGAGATTAATCACTACATGAAAGATATGTCCTTAGTAGTAAAAGAATCTATACAATATTTGACTCAAGCGGTTAGTCATTTGAGGGATATGAAGAATATCAGAGCGATCATGGAAGCTTGTGTAAAAGTAAATAGTTTGGAAAATAAAGCAGATGAATTATATGATGCGAGTATTAGAGATTTATTCACTAACTATACTGAAGTCATTGAAATTGTGAAGCTTAAAGAAGTATACGAAGATTTGGAAATTATTACAGATAAATGTGAAGATGCTACCAATATCATCGAGTCTATTATTGTAAAATATGCTTAATGTTAAATAATTAATCACATAGATAATTATTATTTAATATTTTGAAAGATTAACTATTAACATGTTGCAGCTTTTAATTACCATTATTGTTTTAGCCTTAATATTTGATTATATTAATGGATTCCATGATGCAGCTAATGCCATAGCTACCGTAGTATCCACAAAAGTTCTTACCCCATTTCAAGCAGTTGTATGGGCTGCTTTTTTTAATTTCGTTGCTTACTTTATTTTTGATCATGGGGTGGCTAATACCATTGCCAAAACCGTGAAATCCGAATATATAACGCTGGCTGTTATTTTAGCTGGATTAATTGCTGCTATCAGTTGGAATTTAATTACATGGTGGTTTGGGATTCCTTCAAGTTCATCACATACCTTGATTGGAGGTTTTGGTGGTGCTGCCATAACACATGCTCTTTTAATGACTAATGGTGGAGTAGGATTTTCCTCCATCGATGGACCTACAATATTCCTAATAATTGGATTTATATTTTTAGCACCACTGATAGGTTTGCTGGCGGCTTTTATAATTTCACTGTGGTTTCTCAATTCATTTAGGAAGGGATTGCTACCCAAAATGGTTTCTTTAACTATTATTTTTGTATCTATTTATGTATTAAGTCATGTTATTAAAACCCCGACTCAAGCAATAACAGCATCTCAAGCCAAAATAGAGCAAAGTACCATTGCTTTAAATGAACTTCATTTGGAACCTACTCAGGATGTAGATGCAATACAAGACTTACAAATACAAAAGAAAGCAGCTCCATTCTTTGATGAAATAAAAAAAGAAAATAAAACAATAAAATTAGCAGAAACAAGTATTAATAGTAACAAACCAGAGTTTTTAAAGACAATACTATTTGGACAAAATATGAAATGGTCTTTACTATTCTTCATACTTATTTCGATGGCCATATTTACATTATTCCTTAGTGTTTTAAACTATGCCCAATCTGAAAGATGGTTTAAAAGAATGCAATTAGTCTCTTCCGCCGCTTTTAGTATTGGACATGGAGGTAATGATTCTCAAAAAGTTATGGGGATCATTATGGCAGCCTACATTGCTTATGACCCTGTTGCTTATAGTTTGGATCATATGGTGGAGTGGGTGCCATTGGCTTGTTATACTGCTATTGCATTGGGCACTATGAGTGGTGGATGGAAAATAATTAAAACCATGGGAACTAAGATTACAAAAGTGACTCCTTTTGAAGGTGTGGCTGCTGAAACTGCTGGTGCCATGACTTTATTTACCACAGAAATGCTAGAAGTCCCAGTTAGTACGACACATACAATTACTGGTTCTATCATTGGAGTGGGGGCTACTCGAAGATTATCTGCAGTTCGTTGGGGTGTAACCATTAGTTTACTTTGGGCATGGATTTTAACCATTCCTGTTTCAGCCGTTTTTGCTGGTATTGTTTACATGTTTTTAAAACTGATTGGTATCGGCTAGATTTAAGAAGTCTAAAAATTATTAAGGTATATTCAAAATGAAACAAAAATTTCAAATTTTGAATATACCTTTTTTTGTTTAGAGATTTTTATTTTATACTGCTTATTCTAAAAGCCGAGAAATATTATTTTCTCATGTTCTTTAAATGATCATTCCAATTGATTAAGGATTTAAACATTTCTTCAGAAGAACGATTGATATGTTCATCAGGATGAAATATGCCTTCTTCATCAATCAATTTGCTGAAATAGGGTATGTTTACTTGCTCTAATACAGGTACCATATTTAATGTTGTAACAACCTGCTTTAGCATTTGAGTAGAACGTAAACCAGCTGATATGCCTCCATAACTTACAAAGGCTACTGGTTTATATTTCCATTCATTATACAAGTAGTCAATAGCATTTTTTATTGGAGCTGGATAACCATAATTGTATTCTCCCAAAACTATAATATACGCATCAGCATCTTCAATTGTGGCACTCCATTGCTTAGTATGTTCGTGAGTGTATTGTTGTAATCTAGGATGATTGGGCTCATCCATAAACGGCAGATTAATTACCTTTAAATCCAAGAGTGTAGTTTTGAAACTTTCGATTTCTTTTGCTTTTTCTGTTATCCAGTTTGCAACAGCTATCCCTTTTCGGGCATCTCTTGTGGTTGATGTCAGTATCTTTAAGTTTATCATCGATTCTTATTTGTATTAATTGAAGTTTTATTGTGGAAATGCAAAACCCCAATCCTCAGTTCCAGAATATACTTTATATCTTACAATTAAGTTTTCAGGAGTGTATAATACTAAAGGTAATTTGCTGTTGTAATTTACCATAATAGGTTTCATGAAAATAAATTTTCGGTATGTAATATTATCTGGGCATGCCTTCATCGTCGTTATAATTCTATTATCGGTACCCACTTCATAATAATGAAATCCAAAGCCTTCCACAGCTTTTGTTTCAACTGTTCCGGAAAGGAAATAATTATTGCAATCTACATCATGTAAGTTTCCAACATAAATTTCGACTTTGTAGTTTTCTTCATTTTTTAATTGTGGTAAATTAATGACCCATCTTTTTTGATCTTCCTTTTGTTGTGGATAGTTTTTTAAAGCTGATTGAGCATCTAAGTTTGAAACCTTTGTCACCCATAAATGTCCTTTTTGATCTTTTAAGGAATATACATTACAATCTTTTTTTATTTGCACATATTCAAAAGTATCACTACGCTTGGTGTGATTAGTAGTGATGATAAAACCATTTTTTTTGTATTTTTTTATAGTTCCCAGTTCTACAACATCACCCTTCTGAATATCACCTGTAGAAGTGCTAGTTAAATGTAATCTAGGGACACCGCCGAATCTTGGATTTAGGTTTACTAAATCTGTATTATAAAATGAATTTCCAACCAAATGTTTAGGTAATTGGGCTAATGCTTGATTAATACTTAAAGTTCCTATAGTTATAAGGAGAAGGATACGCTTCATGTTTTATTATTTTAAATGAGTGATTTAATATTATTAATTACTTCGTTCAGTTGTGAATTATCTTGACCTCCAGCGGTTGCTAAAAGTCTTTGTCCACCACCACCACCTTTGATTAAAGCTGCAACATTGTTTTTGATTAACTTTCCGGCATCTAATTCTTTCTCATTAGCAGTAGTTTCATCCATCGCTATTACAATTGAAGCCTTATTGTTTATCGTAGCTGCTAATACAACAATATATTTGTCTAAATAGTGCTTTTGGTCTAAAGCTATTTTCTTTAGGGCATCCATACTATTTGCATTTACTATCGCACCTACAAAATGGATACCATTTATGTTTTCAGACTTTTCTGCCAAACCTTTAGCAATTGCTGCAAGTTCTTTAGCTTCGTAACTTTCTAGTTTTTTTTCTAAGGCTGTTTTGTCCTCAATTAATTTTTCAATCGTTTTTATAGGATCTTTAGTTTTAAGTAATTCTACTAAAGTTTTGCTTTCTTGTACTTTATCCATAAGGTATCTGGTAGCTGTAGATCCAGTTATAGCCTCGATACGTCTAACGCCTGCGGCGACAGAGGATTCAGATTTTATAACAAAAGAACCAATCATGCCAGTACTGCCAACATGTGTGCCACCACATAATTCTATAGAGAATTTAGGGTCTATAATTACTACTCTAACAATGTCTCCATATTTCTCTCCAAACAATGCCATAGCACCTACTTTTGATGCTTCATCTTTGGTCATTTCTTTGATGACAACAGGCGTGTTTGATCTAATTTTTTCATTTACAATTTCACTTACTTTACGTAATTCCTCATCTGTTATTTTTGCAAAATGAGAGACGTCAAAACGAAGTAATTCGTTATTTACTAACGAGCCTTTCTGGTTAACATGCATACCTAACACTTCTTTTAAAGCGGCATGTAATAAGTGAGTAGCTGTATGATTATACATAATCTCAATGCGATGTTCCCAGTTGATTTTTGCAGTGAGCTCCTTATTGATATCTTTAGGTAAATGCTCAGTAAAATGAATAATTAAATCATTTTCTTTCTTAGTGTCTATTACGTCTATTACTTCCTCTCCAAAAATTAAAACGCCTTGATCGCCAACCTGACCACCACTTTCCGCATAAAATGGAGTTGCTTCTAATACAATTTGATATTGTTCTTTATTTTTTGCTTTTACTTTTCGATATCTGGAAACATTCGTTTGAATATTAAAATCATCATAACCTACAAAAACATTTTTTTCAATTTCTTTTATAACGATCCAATCACCTGCGTCTATTGCAGTGGCAGCACGTGATCTATTCTTCTGTTGTTGCATCTCCGACTCAAAAGCTTGCTCGTCCACCCTTAGCTTATGCTCAGAGGCAATCAATCTTGTTAAATCTATAGGAAAACCATAAGTGTCATATAATTCAAATGCTTCTTTTCCATTGATTATTCCTTGTGCGCTATGGTTAATAATATCGTCCATTTTTTTAAGTCCTTTTTCCAAAGTCCTCAAAAAACTTTCTTCTTCTTCTCTAATTACCTTAGTCACAAAATCAAGTTGTTTTTGTAATTCAGGGAAAATATGCTCAAACTGTTTTGCAATTACTGGTACTAAGAGAAATAATAGTGGTTGATGATGTTCTAATGCAGAATAGTAATATCGAACAGCTCTTCTTAAGATACGTCTGATTACATATCCTGCTCCATTACTCGAAGGCAATTGCCCATCCGCAATTGTAAAGGAAATAGCTCTGATATGATCTGATAATACTCTAAATGCTATAGCAGTCTTACTATCAGAACCATCATAGGTTTTATGAGTTATTGAAGCTATGGTTTCAATAGTCTTGGTAAAAATATCGGTATCGTAATTACTTTGTTTATTTTGAAGCACTCTTACTAATCGTTCAAAACCCATTCCTGTATCTACATGTTGAGCAGGAAGGTTTTCTAAAGAACCATCTTTAAGACGACTGAATTCCATAAACACATTATTCCATATTTCAATAACTTGTGGATGATCTGCATTTACCAAAGTATGGCCTGGAATACTTGCTCTTTCTGCTTCACTTCTGCAATCGATATGAATCTCCGAACAAGGACCACAAGGTCCAGTTTCACCCATTTCCCAGAAGTTGTCTTTTTTATTCCCTTTTAAAATACGGTCTTCTGAAATCCATTTTTTCCATTCGTCATATGCTTCTTGGTCAAAAGGCAGGTTTTCCTTTTCGTCACCTTCGAAAACGGTAACATAAATTTGGTCTTTATTAATTTTATAAACTTCTGTAAGTAATTCCCAACTCCATGCAATGGCATCCTTTTTAAAGTAATCGCCAAAACTCCAATTACCTAGCATTTCAAAAAGAGTATGGTGATAGGTATCCACACCTACCTCTTCTAGGTCATTATGTTTTCCGCTAACTCTTAGGCATTTTTGGGTATCTGCTATTCTTTTATATGGCGCTTTTTTGTTTCCTAAAAAATAATCTTTGAAGGGTGCCATCCCTGAATTGATAAACATCAGTGTGGGGTCATCCTTTACTATAATCGGAGCAGAGGGGACAATGGTATGTCCTTTTGATTTAAAGAAGTCTAAAAAGTGCTGACGAATTTCTGAAGCAGTCATTAAATAAAATTTAGTCGCAAAATTAAGGAAAATAGAGTATATTATTGGGGTTTAAAGCTTAGACTTTTAATATTCCAAATAGTTTAGGTAATTTATCATCTTTGAAAATGTGGGATTAGTCTAAATGAAAAAAACAATACTAAAAGTATTGTTTTTTTTGCGGACTGGACGAGACTCGAACTCGCGACCTCCGCCGTGACAGGGCGGCATTCTAACCAACTGAACTACCAATCCATAAAACTATTTGATTGCTCTCTTAGTTTTAGGATTGCAAAGATAGTGTTTATTTTATTTCTACAAAATATATTTTTAAAATCTTTTTTATTAATTTTTAAAATGCTGATATTATGTTGAATAGTTTGGTTTTAAACTTAAAACGATTGAAAAAAATCTTTAATCATCGCTTCTAAATCAGAGAAGTAATTTAATGGTAATGTTGCTGGAATGTCATAAATATCATGATAAGCCTGATTCCCGCCTAAGGTATAAATAAAAAATGCAGGGACATTTACCTGGGTAAAAGGATAATGATCACTATTGGGTGCATTTTCTCTAAATTTAATTTCTTTAAATCGACCTTTGGTATTATTCCATTCCACTAATTGATTGTACTGATCTTTATGAGCAGCTGCATTCACAATAGTAATCCCATCCTCACCATTACCCATTAAATCTAGATTCAGTAAGAATTTTATTTTGTTAAGATTGATTAATGGATTTTGAACAAAATAATTGGAGCCTTTTAAACCTATTTCTTCAGCAGCAAAAGCAATAAATACTAAAGAATATTTTTGTGGATGTTTAGCATAATATTTTGCAATATCCAATAGCAATGCGGTACCAGAAGCATTGTCATTAGCACCAGGGAAATAAACATCTTTTCCTAAACCGCCCAAATGATCGAAATGTGCTGTAAGAACCAAAAAGCTATCTGGGTGCAAAGTTCCTGGCACGTATCCACAAACATTATTTGCTGTAAAGGAAGGATTGAATTCTTGAGAAATATTGATAACCGCCTTTCCTAGCTGATTTTGAGTAGTGTCTTTTAAATAAATAAATACTGTTGAATCTAAAGTTCCAGACGGTGACCAAACTAATTTATTGGTCTTTTTGATAATCAATTGATTGTTAACATCTGAAAAGTTGTCCGCTTCATTTTGAATAAGTTTGAATTTTCCTTTTAATGAAGGACTATTCGCTTTTATAATATAATCTTTTCCAGGTTTAAGCTTTTTACCATCTATTTTTAATGATAATTTCTTTTCAAATATATTTGTCGCGACATTAAAATTTTGCAAATAGGATTCAGATAGCGGTTGCAATCCTATTTGTTTCATTTCATTGGAGATAAATCGAGCTGCTTTGTCCATGCCATTTTTAGCATATCCTCTTCCCCAAAATGTAGGAGCACTCAAAGTATCCACCAATTTTTTAGCATACTGTGATTGTGCATTTGAAATGAAGCTTAAACAAATCAAAAAAACACATAAAAATGTATATTTAATATTAAAAATCATGGTATTTATTTAAATAAAGTTCAAATATAAGATTGAAATTATAATTTAACCCAATTTTAAAGTTGAGATTAGTTAATTTAGAATATTTTTGTCACTAAGATTTTTTAGCTTGCAGCTTGTATGAAATATTTTAAGCAATTGATATTTTTATTTGTACTCCTTTTTTGGGGTGGAAATATCTATGCTCAAAATGTTTCCATTGAGGTAAATATTAGCCATTCTCCGGTTTATTTAGGAGAAGAGTTTCAAATAATTTATACCATTCATAATGCGAGTCGAGGTATTGAATTTTTGAATCCTAACTTTGGGAATTTTACTGTATTGTCTGGCCCCAACCGAAAAGAAAGTGCAGAAATTGTTTTAGATAATAATGGAATTAGAAAAGATGTTTTGGTATCTTACTCTTTTGTATTGAGGCCTAAAAGCATAGGTGTTTTTCAAGTTAAGGGTGGTGGGATCAACATAAATGGGCAACATATTTCAGCTCCTAATTTTAAGATTAATGTAGTTAAGAATGATAATCAGTCTAAGAACAGAATGAATGACTTTGATGATGACATAGATGATGATATTGATGCCTTCTTTAAGCGACAACAACAAATGGCTAGACAAATGTTGAAGCAAATGAGAGATTTGCAAGGTGAAGAAGCACCTAAACAGAATATCAAACCTAATGCTTCTGAGTTAACTATAGATCATATTAATGAAAATATCTTTTTAAAAGCAGAGGTTGACCAGCTAAATCCTTTGGTAGGACAGCAAGTAAATGTAATTTATAAGCTTTATACCAGACTAGGAATGTCGATGCAGCCTTCGGCTGTTCCTCAATTAGATGGATTTTGGGCTAAAGATGAGGAAGTGAATGATATGGGAAAGGCACATCAGGAAAATTATCATGGAAGACTTTACAATGTCTTTACTTTAAAAAAAACCGCTTTGTTCCCACAAAAATCAGGTCAATTGATTATTGACCCATTTAAAGCATATGGTTGGGTCATCGTTTTGGAGCCTAATGGATATTCATATTCTGAAAAAAGAGTAGACATGGAGGTAGTGAGCCAAGCAGTTCAATTAAACGTAAAGCCATTACCCAAAATGCCAGATTCCTATACAGGTGGGGTGGGTAAAATGAACATTAATGCTAGGCTTCCACAAGTAAATTATACAACTGATGATCTTATCCAGTTTAAATTACAAATAATAGGTTCTGGTAATCTAGAATTAATTTCGGCACCCAAAATTATTTTCCCTAAAGGTTTGAATAGTGTACCACCAGAAATAAGAGATAGTATTAGTGAGCTTATGCCTAAGATGGAAGGGAGTAGGACGTTTGTATATAATCTTTCTGCTGATTCAGCTGGTAAATATATAATTCCCGGAGTGGAGTGGTCTTATTATGATACCGATGAGAAAATTTTCAAGACTTTTAAAACTCAAAATTTGCTTATATCTATATCAGATGGCAAAAGAGAAAAAAGTAATATTGTGAGTGAAAAAAGTAATAAGGAAAAGTTTAATGAGATCTATACGGATATGCCGCTTTTTAAAGATGGCTCAAATACATTATTTTCAAAATGGTATTTTTGGGCTGTTTCTTTCTTGCCGATAATTCTTTTGCTAGGCTTTTCGTATCGAAGAAAAATAAAAGAAAATAGGTCTTTAAATCCTTTATATAAAGATGCTGCTAAAATTGCAAAGGAGCGATTGGCTGCCGCATTAAAAGCAATGAATCATCAACAAAGTGCTGTTTTCTATAAAGAAATATCTAAAGCAATATGGCTGTATTTAAGTGATCAATTAAATATTCCATTGAGTAATTTGAATAAAAATAATTTAAGTTTGGAATTAGAAAATAGAAATATATCTCCCGACTTAATTCAAATAACCATTGAACAAATAGAACATTGTGAGTTAGCATTATATAGCCTTAATCAGGAGAGAACAAATCAAAAACAACTTTATAATGAAATCTCAAGATTGATTCAACAATATGAAAAACTGTTTTAATAATCATATAAATATTAAATCTTTTTCTGTTTTAAAAGAAGAGTATCCTAATTATTTTATGGATATTGTACACTTATCCTTATTCTTCAAAAAGCAAACTAGAAATTTAAAGCGACATGCCTTAAAGACACTAATGCTAATTTTGTGCTTCTGTGCTATGCATTTATCTTCTTATGCTCAGAAGGAAGCCATTCAAGACATATGGAAGTCTGCAAATGCTTCATATCAAACTGAAGCATACCATTCTGCCATAATTGATTATGAGAAAATAATTTCTATTGATAATAAGGATGCTACTGTATTTTTTAATTTAGGGAATGCCTATTTTAAAAATAATAATAAAGGAGAAGCGGTGCTTAATTACCTTAGAGCTTTGCAATTAAGGCCCGGTTTTTCTCCGGCTAAAGAAAATATAAAATATATTCAAAGCTTAAATAATAATAAAATTCCATTAGAAAACAGTTTATTCTTAATTCGATGGTATAACAATTTTATAAGTGTGATGAGTCCAAATACATTGGCATTAGTTTTTATTTTACTATTGTCGATTACTTCTTTTTTATTTTATAAGCGTTTGGATATTACAATAAAATATGTCCAACGTTGGCTGGCTTTTAGCAGTAGTATGACTGTTTTTTCATTTTTATTAGCTTTCTTTGCGTTTCAGGAATCGAGAATGTTAAAGAAAGCGGTAGTTATGCACGAAAACACCTTTTTATTTGATTCTGCTAAGAAAAAGCAAGTGAGGTGGAATTTACCTGAAGGAGTCATTTTATCTGTCAGTAATCAACATCAGTCTGGACTGATATTTGTTACTTTAGATAATGGGATTAAAGGATGGATAGATAAATATGAAATAGAAAGAGTTTCTTTTAAATGATTAAAATAATTTTTTAAAAACAAAAATATGAAGACCCATCAAATAAATTTAAACATTACGCTTGACAATGAAAATATGCCAGAACATATTGACTGGAGTGCTACTGACACAGCTAATGAAACTCCAAATCAAGTAAAAGCTATTATGCTTTCTCTTTGGGATGCTAATGAAAGTGCAGCTATGCGTATAGACCTATGGACTAAAAGAATGAGAGTGGACGAAATGAATGATTTTATGTTTCAAACCTTGGTGACCATGGCAGATACTTATACTAGAGCTACTAAGAATGAAACCTTATCTAATGAATTAAAAGAATTTGCTGGAAACTTTAAAAAGAAGGCAGATGAAATAGTTAAACAACAAGAACAAAAATAAAATATTTTATAAAATGCAAAGGGTTGTGACTTAATTTAAATCGAGTTGCAGCCCTTTCTCTATTAAACACATCTGGTATAAACGAACTCATTAATTCAAAAATTGGAATGTAATCTTTTGAGGAAAAATTTTAAATATTTTTTTAATTTAAAAAAAACCCATTCTCAATTGAGAATGGGTTTTTTAGATTTATTATATCTTTCAGATTACTTATTGATTGTAAATTTACTTACAGCAATTGTTTCACCTGTTTGAAATTCAAGAATATAATTACCATTAGCTAAAGAAGAAATATCCACTTTATAAGTGTGTGTTCCAGCAGCTTGACGACCATAGTTTTGAATTTTCACTGTTTTTCCAGTTAAATCTTTAATTACTAAATCTCCAACAGAGTTTTGTTTGAAATTGTAAGTAAAGTTAATGTCTGAATTAGCAGGATTTGGATAAACATTTAAAGATTCAATATCACGACTAA
Organism: Edaphocola sp.; assembly: GCA_035497795.1. Lineage (GTDB taxonomy): Bacteria > Bacteroidota > Bacteroidia > Chitinophagales > Chitinophagaceae > Edaphocola. The sequence continues at coordinate 24,092 of DATJCU010000039.1, forward strand.
CTGGCTTGATACTACTAGTAGGGATGTGAGTTCCAACAAATCTCATTTTTTGAACATAAATATTGTTACGTGTATTCAAATCGATATTAGTAGGGGAAGTAGAACTTCCTACGCCATAAACTCTATTGAAGAAACCATAATCTTTATTATCTTGATAAGCTGCATCCCAAGGAGATCCTAGAAATACTGCTTTACCACTATCTACCCATAAATTCCAATCAACTAAAAGACCGATTGTATCTACACCTTTGTAAGAACTTAAATTTGCATAACTACCCGCTTCAATTGCAGCAGAAGAAGCTCCTGATAAATAAGTCCAAAAGTATCTTTCGGTATCACTACATGTTACGTTATTGTCAATACACTCTTGTTCAGTTAAGAAACGGCTTAATGAATTGATAAATGCAATTTGAGAACCTGGATCTAATGGATCTGGACCATTATTCCATGAACCCCAACGGCCAAAAATACTATCTGTTGTTACGCTTCTATTCCATCCCTGTTCTGGGCTGAACTGTTGGCCATGTTTCATTTCCCAAACAGGGTTACTTAATCCTCTTGATGTATCATTAAGAACATCTATCCAACTAGCTACAGCACTATCAGAGAAAACAAAAGCTTGTAAGTCCGCTTCTTGAGCAAAACTTTTTCCAGTTAATCCTATAAGGGCTACCGAAAGGGTAAGGAGAATTTTTTTCATTTTTTTAATTCTTTTAAAGTTAATAATTTATTTTGCATCAAAAGTACTGTATTAAAATTTAAAAAAAAAATTTTTTTATCAATTTATATTTTTTTTATTATTTAACATTTTAAAATCCTTAATTCATTATAGGAGATATTTATTCCCTTAAATGTCATTCTTAATTCTTTTTTGAACTTTCTTTATCTATATATAGTATCTGTATCTTTAATTGCGATTCCTCTAATGTAATTAGTATAAAGGTTAAAATAGATTTATTCTTTTCTCTACTATTTAAATATCAATAAGAAATTGGAGCATTAGATTTAAAAATATGCAATAAAATTGTTTTATAATAAACTTTTATTTAGTTTTACACCTTAGAGTTTAAAATTTTAGTTTAAAATTGTATGATGAAGAAAATTTTATTTGTATCTTTATTTGCCGGAGTGGCTTGCCTATCTAGTAGTGCTCTTCTTGCACAAGTTGGTGAGGGTGGTTTTCCCAAATCAATGGTTTTGGGTACGAGCATTCAAGCTGGTAAATCATTAATTACCCTAGAACGTCCTAATTACGACTCACTTCAAAGAGGAGATTTGTCTGATGGAGAAGATGGTGGTAAAATGTACAGAGTCGGTATTAATTTGCCTGCTTTTATTGATTTTCATAAAACGGGTCAATGGACTTTCTTGGAGAATGGTGATCGTATTTGGAGATTAACAGTTGAAGTGCCAGACGCAATGGCTGTTGCCTTATATTATGAGAAATATTATTTACCTAAAGGTGTTTCTTTATACCTTACCAATGAAAATGGTAAACAAGTTTTAGGTGCTTATACTTATAATCAAAACCCTAAAAATGAATATTATTCTAATGAGCCAATAGTGGGAAGTAAGGTCAATATTGAAATGAATATTGATGCTGGTGTTGATGTTTCAGAAATAAAATATATTATTAAATACGCCGGAGCTATTTACAGAGGATTTGAACAAGAATTAGAAAGATATGATCAGCCCATGGCAAATTCGCCAGTTAATCCACCTGGAGTTTTAGGTGCTTCAGCAAAATGTCATGTAAATGCTATTTGTCCTCAAGGTGATGATTTATCTAATTTAAAGAATAGTGTCGCTAGAATTTTGATTTCTAGTAATGCTCAATATTCTGGAATAGGGTTTTGTTCTGGCACATTGATTAATAATACTGGTAATACTACCCAAAGCTGTAAACCATTATTTGCCACTGCTTCCCATTGTGATGATGGTAATGGTAGAGATGATGCTCATTTTGCATATTGGCAGTTTAGGTTCAAATATTTTTCAGCTAATTGTGATGGTACTGGCTTGCCTACTCAATCCAATTCACCAGTTTTGACCGAAGGTGGAAAATTTGTTTCTCGTAGTAATTACCCATCTATGACGGGTAGTTTGGAGCATCCTTCCTTAGTAATGGACTTTTTAGTTTTAGAACTTAATGATAATTTTAGTCAAATTCCTAATGCTGTTTTAGCTGGTTGGAATAGAAAAACTAGTTATACACAAGCCGATTTTGATGAAAATTATGAATACTTTTTAGGGTTTCATCACCCCGGCGGCGATATGATGAAACTGGCTATCGGTGGTAATATCACTGGTGCTTCTTTTAATCAGAATATTGTTGGCGGAACCCATTGGAAATTAATCACTGCAGCCGGTGGCTCAGCTGGTGGTGCATCTGGAAGTAGTTTGTTTGATCCTTATGGTAGATCAATAGGTGTATTGTCAGGTGGACCTGGAGGAAGTTGTGTTATTGATGGTAAAGCTTTTGGTAAGGACATGAGTTATTCAAAATTCAGTTATGGATGGGAGAATGAATATGATCAAACCAATTTTCCAACTTTTGCAGGCGCTCAAAGCAGATTAAAAGAAGCTTTGGATCCGGCAAATACTGGATCGATGTTCTTAGGTTCTACACCAATAACTGAATGTAATGGAATGGTAGGTGTTTCTATTAAGAAAAATCAACTTGCAGAAAATGCATTTACAGTTTTCCCTAACCCTTCTAATAATGGACAAGTTAATGTTCAATTTAATTTGAAGGAAGTAAAAGATGTTACTGTAAATATCTATAATACTTTAGGTCAATTAGTTCAGACAAAGTCGGTTAATAATATCGGTAGTTCAATTATTAGTCTAGATTGTAATAATCAAGCTAATGGTTTATATATGGTACAAGTAATAACTGATGGTAGTCAATTGACCAAGTCAATAATTATATCAAAATAAATTTTTTTGTTGAGTTAATTAATATTTCTTTAACTTAGCACCGAAATTCAAAATTTTAATCAATTTTTTAACAGCTAATATAATATAATGAAGAAACTTATATTAACAATTGCGATGATGTCAACTGTTGCGTTTGCAATAGCACAGTCCCGAGTTGTAACAGGGTCTGTAATTGACGGACAGGGCGAAGGTTTACCTGGCGCTCAAGTAATGATTAAGGGTACAATGATTGGAGTAGTTACAGAAGATGATGGAACATTCTCTCTTGAGGTGCCAGAAGGTAGTACCTATTTAGTCATTTCAAGTTTTGGTTCTGACCCTGTAGAGGTAAAAATAGGATCTCAATCTGAATATAAAGTGACGATTAAAGCGGAAACAGGTACACAAGATCTGGAAGGTGTTCAAGTATATGGACAAAAACTAGACAGACGTTCTTATACTGGATCTTTAAATTCAGTGAGTTCTAAAGAAATTGCCAACAGACCAGTAACCTCAGTGGGAGCTGCTTTAGATGGTGCTGCTCCTGGTTTAGCAACTACAAGTACTTCTGGGCAACCAGGTAGTAATCCAGATATCATGTTAAGAGGTCAAGGATCTTTGAGTGCAAGCTCAGCTCCTTTGATTGTATTGGATGGTGCTCCTTATTCAGGATCTTTGAATACCATTAATCCTTTAGATATTAAGGATTTAGTTGTATTAAAAGATGCTACGGCGAAGGCTGTATATGGTGCTCGTGCTGCAAATGGTGTTATTTTGATCACTACTAAACGTGGTGAAAATATGGATAAACCAAGAATTAGTGTTGATGCATCAGTTGGTGTTTTGGATCGTTTTATTCCTGAGTATGATATCATTGATAATGTAAGAGATTATTATGAGACTGCTTGGAAAGGATATATTCTAACACAGAATCGTGCTACAACTCCAAGTGATAAAACTTCAGAAGCATTTGTAAACTTTTTAGGTGGATATAATGCTTACCGTGTGGACGCAAGTGGATTAATCGATGATAACCCTAACAGTCCTACTTATGGTAAGGTTTTACCTGGAGATGACCAACAAATTTGGAATGATAGTTGGGCAAAAGAAATTCAAAGAGTAGGTGTTCGTCAAAACTATAATGTTTCTGTAATGAACGGAAATCTGACTAGTGATTATTATTTATCATTAGGTTATACAAGAGATCAGGGTATTATTAAAAACTCCGATTACAGTCGTATTACTGGTATGTTAAATGTAAATACTAAAGTGAATGACTGGTTAAAAAGCGGACTGAAAATGCAGGCTGCTTACGATGAACAACAGTTCTTCTTAGCTACAAGTAGTAGTTCGGCACTTTCTAACCCATTAGCTACACCAAGAAGAATGGGACCAATTTATCCCGTTTATAGATATAATTTAGATGGTACAAGAATGGTTGATGATAATGGTGATGCGCTTTATGATTTTGGTGATAATAAGGTAGGTACACATGGAACTACTGAAAAACGTCCAGTTGCGATGAATAGTAACGCATTAGCTTCATTGTATAATAATAAGCCTTATACTATTGCGTTAACGGGTAATACAACTGGTTATTTAGAGGCTCAGATTTATAGAGATTTAACCGCTAAAGCTACTATTGCTGTTAACTATTATGATGGAAATGAATTGAATTATTATAATAGTCTTTATGGAGATGCTAAAAATGTTGGCGGTCGTGCTTCTAGAGGTCATACCAATCAAATTGATTATACTTTTAACCAGTTTGTTACTTGGAAACCTCAAATTGGTAGTCTAAATCATCCGATCTTTGATTCGATAATTCATAGCTTCCAATTGACTTTAGGACATGAGAATTATTATTTGAATAGTTCCAATCTGTCTGCTACTCGTACAGGCTTCTCAACAGCTTTTCCTGATTTGTATGAATTATCAAATGCTGCAAATGGCGAAGGTTCGGGTTCTTCTGCTGATAATTTAAGAATTGAAACATTTTTTGGTCAAGCTGAATATAATTTCAAACGTAAATATTATTTATCTGGTTCAGTAAGTAGAAATGGTTCTTCTCGCTTCTCACCTCAAGCAAGATGGGGTACTTTCGGATCTGCAGGTGCAGGTTGGATTATCTCTGATGAAGGTTTTATGTCTAGTTGGAAAGATAAATTTGATATGGTTAAAATCCGTTTTAGCTGGGGAACTTCAGGTAATGATGGTATTAATGGATTGTATTCTTGGATGGACAGATTTGCTGTTTACAATAATGCTGATAATTCTGGATTGATTTTTGCGAATTATGGTAACTTAGATTTAAAATGGGAAGGTTCGGTTGATATGAACTTGGGTGTGGATGTAGCTACTAAGAAAGATAGAATTACAGCTTCATTAGATGTTTATAATAGAGGGTCTGATAATTTATTGTTTGTTCAACCTTTAGCTAACTCCGTAGGAACTACTGGATTTTATGCAAACGTTGGATCTATGCGTAATAGAGGTGTTGAGTTGAGTATTGGCGCAAGAGTTTTTGAAAAGAAAACTGCTAATAGTTTGACTTGGTATTCAAAATTGAATTTATCTCATAATAAAAATGCTGTAACTCAAGTTCAAGGTAAAGACTCCTTAATAGGTAGTGGTACTATTTTAGCAAAAGGTTTACCAGTTAACTCATTCTATATGTATGAATATGCAGGTGTTAATGATAATGGTAATCCTACTTGGCGTAAAGCTGATGGAACTGTTGTAGACCAAGCTAATCAATTAGATCCTAAAGAAGATCTTAAAGTAATGGGTTCTTCATTTAGAGATTTAGAGGGTTCGTGGTCAAATACCATTAATTATAAAAGCTTTGAATTAAACTTTGTTGCTACTTTTGGTTTAGGTGGAAAATATTATGATGGTGTTTATGCTGGATTAATTAGTGCTACTGACCAATCTAAAGGACAGGCGATTCATAATGATGTAAAAAATAATTCATGGCAAAAGCCGGGTGATGAAACAAAACCTGGCGTGTTACCTGCATTTACTTATTTAGATGCAAATGCTGATCGACCTTTTTCTGATATGTATTTGATAAGTAATAGTTATTTTAGAATTAGAAATGTTAACTTAGCATATAATTTACCAAGTAAAATGTTAAGCCGTGCTAAGATTCCTTATGCGAAACTTTATGTATCAATGGATAATGTATTTAATATTTCTGCTCGCCAAGGTGTTGATGTAACCTCTGCTTTCTTTGGAGCTGGTAGTTTTAATTACTATCCATATAGAACATTTATGGTAGGTGTTAGTATGGGCCTTTAATAAAAATATTTTTAAATTAAATAATATAAATTAAGATGAATATATATAAAGTAATTGGAACTTCAAGTCTAGCTTTGGCTTTAGCTTTTGGATTGAATTCCTGTAAAAAAGATTATTTAGATACGAAGCCATCCACCCAAGTTCCTTTGGAGGATGTGTTTAAGACAACTGCAGGAGCTAAGAATGTTCTCAATGGTATGCATAGAAAGTTGTTTGCATATGGTGGAGATCACGACTTGTTTGGTATGCCTTCCATTAACATGCAATATGATTTGTTAGGAGAAGATTTTGGATTGTCTGAATCAGGATTAGGTTGGTTCACAAGAGCTTACAGTGATGCTCAAAATGGTACAGCTGCTCCTTGGGATCTATATTATAGTATTGTAACTAATGCTAATTTTATCCTTACGAATATTGAAGAAGCTAAAGGGCCTGAAATGGAACGAAACGAGGTGAAAGGTCAAGCATATGCTTACCGCGCTTGGGCTTACTTACAATTAATTCAAACCTATCAGTTTCCTTATGGCGGATTGAAGTATATTGTAGATGGAGGGAGTGGAAACTATGGTGTTGTTGGTGAAGGTGCAACTCCTAGCCAAGCATTAGGGGTTCCATTGTATACCGAACCGACTAAAAAACCTCATGCACGTGCTAGTTTGCGTGAGATTATTACTCAAATTGATAATGATTTAGATTCTTCTATCGTTAATTTTGAAAAAGGAGCTACCAATAGAGGAAGTGATAAATCTCAAATTAATGGAAACATTGCTCATGGATTAAAAGCCAGATCAGCGCTTTATCAACGTAAATGGGCTGTAGCTGCTTCTGAAGCTGAATTAGCTCGTCAAGGATTATTCTTATCTTCAGGTAATGCATTATTAGATGGATTTAATAGTACTTCAGCTGGAGAATGGATGTGGGGTGCTGTGATTAACTCAGAACAAAATGGTATTTATGCTTCTTTCTTGTCACATATGGATCCGAAAGTAGGTGGTTATGCTAGTTGGGCTGAGAAAATAATCGCCAATCCTTTAATTAGAGAAATGCCTTTAGTTCCTTTTTCTAAAGCAATAGACTCTAATGATACGCGTGCCCATTGGTGGAATCCTTCAAGTCGTGCAAAATGGCCAGGATACGAAGATTATAAATACAGATCTCAACTTAAATTTAGAGCACCTAGTGAGGCGAGCTTTGCTGGAGACTACCCTTATATGAGAGTTCCTGAAATGTATTTGATTGAAGCCGAAGCTAAAGCTTTAGCTAATGATCTTCCTGGAGCTAAAGCTGTACTTGAAGAGTTTGCAAAAACAAGACAATTTGATTATGATGCTAGTGCATATAATACTAAAGATTTATTGGTACATGAAATTTGGCGTCAACGTCGTTTAGAATTATGGGGCGAAGGTTTCCGTTTCTTTGATGCTAAACGTCAAATGGTTGTAAGCTCTGGCGTTACTCCTTTACAAGATATTAACAGAGCACAATCTGGATTTTATTTGGGAAGTCAACCTGCTACAGTCTCCGCTTATTCTAATTATTTATATTATTTAATCCCAGGTTCTGAGATCACAAATAATAAGGCTTGTCTTCAAAACCCACCTAGAATTTAATTAGGTTTTGATAATAGTCAATAAAAAATGGAGTTGTTTTTTAAACAACTCCATTTTTTATTGTGATTTATTTATTTTTATAGTAGATTAAAGCTACGTTTAACAAAATCATTGAGTTCATTTCCTTTTAATAAACCATGAGAAAGCATAGCCAAATCAAAAGCTTGACGGCTTAATTGCTCTTTGGTAGCTTCTTCTTTAGTGTCTGCAATCTTTTGGATTAATGGGCTATTACTGTTAATTGAAACTTTGTAATTGTCTGGTAAACTTCCATAGAAATTCATCATTCCACCGCCCATCTTTGACATATCTTTCATCCTACGCATAAATTCATCCATAGTAATCGTTACAGGCATTTCTTCAGGGCTCATTGCGGTAACCTCAATATTCATGGTTTCTTTCTTAATAGTCTGCTCAAATAGGCTCTTAATGGCATCTTGTTGTTCTTGGCTTAATACACTTTCATATTGATGCTCTTTTTCAATTAGTTTGTCCATTACCTCAGCATCTACACGCTTCCACTTGGTCTTTTCTAATTTATTTTCCAATTGACTAATCAAATGATTGTCCAAAGGTCCATCCATTTTTAAAACATCATAATCTCTGCTAGTTGCATTTTGGATATAGGTGCTTTGAATATCTGGTTGATTACTGTATAGATATACAATATCCCCATTTTTGTCTGTTTGAGTAGGAGCTACTTTACTTGAATATTCTGGAAGCGTATAGTATTCATTCTTGATATTTTGTAGCAATGCAAAGTCTTTGGCTTTGTCATAAAATTTCTCTTCAGAAATCATACCATACTTTACAAATAGACCGATATCATTCCATTTCTCTTCATATACTTTACGGTCTTTCTTAAACATTTCGCCTAGCTTCTCTGCTACTTTTTTTGTGATATAGCTATTGATCTTCTTTACATTGCCATCTGCTTGTAAGAAGCTTCTAGAAACGTTTAATGGGATATCTGGACTGTCAATAACACCATGTAACATCATTAAGAATTCAGGGACGATATCTTTTACTTCTTCTGTAATAAATACCTGACGACTGTATAATTTAATTTTGTTTCTTTGTAGTTCTAATTCCTCTTTTATTTTTGGGAAATATAAAACCCCTGTTAAGGTGAAAGGAAAATCCACGTTCAAATGAATCCAGAATAATGGATCATCTGACATTGGATATAGTTCCCGATAGAATTTCAGATAATCTTCATCACTTAATTCTGTTGGAGCTTTGGTCCAAATTGGATGCGTATCATTGATAATATTATCAACTGAAACTTCTTTATACTTTGTTTTACCTTCTTCATCTGTTCCATCCTCTACATGTTCTGTTTTTTCTCCAAAACGTATAGGAATTTGTAGGAAGCGGCAATATTTGTTTAGAATTGTTGAAATTCTAGCCTCTTCTAAAAATTCTAAAGATTCTTCATTTATATGTAAAGTAATGGTGGTACCTCTTTCAGTTCTTTTTCCTTCAGATATTTCGAAAGTAGTGCTTCCATCACAATCCCAATGAGCGGGTTCTGCAGCTTCTTGGTATGATAAGGTGTCAATTTCAACAGTATCAGCAACCATAAAGGCTGAATAGAAACCTAATCCAAACTTTCCTATAATTTCATTGGCATCTTTAGCTTCTTTAAACTTTTCAACAAATTCAGTAGCTCCTGAAAATGCAATTTGGTTGATATACTTTTTTATTTCTTCAGCAGTCATACCAATACCATTATCCTTAATAACAATGGTTTTAGCCTCTTTGTTGACCTCAACATCAACCATCATTTCACCAATCTCACCTTTCACTTCTCCCAAAGAAGATAGTCTTTTTAATTTTTGACAAGCATCTACTGAATTAGATACTAATTCTCTTAAGAAAATCTCATTGTCAGAATAAAGAAATTTTTTGATTATTGGAAAAATATTCTCAGTATGAATCGAGATCGTTCCTTTTTCTTGTACCATATTCTATATCTATTTTTAGATAGATATATTTCAAAAACTGTACCTTATTAAGAAGTTGGAACGAATGGCAGTCAATGCAATTATTTCAGCGACATTATGACAATGGATAATATTCTAATTTACTGCTGACTTTGATTAAGTAATAGCGCCATCATTCGAATAAAGAATTGCACCGTCGTTTAGAATAAAGAATAGCGCCGTCATTTCGACCGGAATAAAAACACGAAACGAAGTGCAATGTTTTTATGAAGTGGAGAAATCTCCTTTGAATGAGACGAAATTAAAGCTTTTACTTGACCCAGTGCATTGTATATCCAGGAAAGCGACCCGCTACAACAGATCTCTCCACTACATATTTAATAATATTCGCTTCACTCATTTATTAAATATTTCGGTCGAGATTATGGTGAATAGAGCCATCATTTCGAATAAAGAATAGCGCCGTCATTTCGACCGGAATAAAAACACGAAACGAAGTGGAATGTTTTTATGAAGTGGAGAAATCTCCTTTGAATGAGACGAGATTAAAGCTTTTACATGATTGGGTGCATTGTATATCAAGGAAAGCGACCAGCTACAACAGATCTCTCCACTACATATTTAATAATATTCGCTTCGCTCATTTATTAAATATTTCGGTCGAGATAACGGAGAATAAAGCGAAGATGGAGCGTAATTAAAGCAAACTATAAACATTATTCATCACCTCTTCAAATACATCTCTTTTTTCGGGGTTCTTTGTGATAATTAAATTTTCTTTCTTTGCTCTATTCCATTTTTTCATTTGCTTTTCTCTTTTAATAGCTTCGACTATATTATCAAATCCTTCATAATATATTAAATATTCCGCATTATATTTATCTGAAAAACTTTTTTTGTATAAATGGGTTCTATGCTTCAAAATTCTACCTTTCAAATCTGAAGTAACTCCGATATAAAGTACACTTTTATTTTTATTTGTCATTATATATACAAAGCCACCACGATACATTATAAGGAAATTTATTTTTTAAAATTAGTAAAAATGTTTGATTGTTTTCAAATTCCTTTGAACATATTTAAGTTTGCCTTTAGAATTGCATCAATTCTGATTTTTTTATCTCGTTTGAATATAAATACTCTACTTAGTTACCAATAGCTTAGAATCTAAGCAAAAGAAGGTTGCTAGTTGCATAAGATCTCTCCGCTCCATGCGTTTTATCCACTTCGTTCCGAAAACTCGATCTGGTCGAGATTACGGTGAATAGAGCCGTCATTTCGAATAAAGAATAGCGCCGTCATTTCGACCGGAATAAAAACACGAAACGAAGTGCAATGTTTTTATGAAGTGGAGAAATCTCCTTTGAATGAGACGAGATTAAAGCTTTTACATGATTGAGTGCCTTGTATATCCAGGAAAGCAACCCGCTACAACAGATCTCTCCGCTACATAATTAATAATATTTGCTTCGCTCATTTATTAAATATTTCGGTCGAGATAACGGAGAATGGGGTCGTCCCGCTACAACAGATCTCTCCGCTACATATTTAATAATATTCGCTTCACTCATTTATTAAATATTTCGGTCGAGATTACGGTGAATAGAGCCGTCATTTCGAATAAAGAATAGCGCCGTCATTTCGACCGGAATAAAAACACGAAACGAAGTGAAGTTTTTTATGAAGTGGAGAAATCTCCTTTGAATGAGACGAGATTAAAGCTTTTACATGGATCGGTGCATTGTATATCAAGGAAAGCGACCCGCTACAACAGATCTCTCCGCTACATAATTAATAATATTCGTTTCACTCATTTATTAAATATTTCGGTCGAGATTACGGCGAATAGTTATTAAAGCGACCAGCTACAACAGATCTCTCCGCTACATCTTTAATAATATTCGTTTCACTCCTTTATTAAATTTTTCGGTCGAGATTACGGTGAATAGTTATTAAAGCGACCAGCTGCAACAGATCTCTCCACTACATATTTAATAATATTCGCTTCGCTCATTTATTAAATATTTCGGTCGAGATTACGGAGAATGGGGTCGTCCAGCTACAACAGATCTCTCCACTACATATTTAATAATATTCGTTTCACTCATTTATTAAATATTTCGGTCGAGATTACGGTGTAAATAACTCGTTACGAAAACTCGTTTTGGATGAGAAATGGAAAATAATTAGCATTAAGAACAAAATAAATAATAATTGCAATAAAAGCCTAATTAAAGCTCTTATTGCAATTAATAATAAATTTTATAATTAATTCTAGAACTTATAAATAACATTTACAAACACATTCCTTCCCATTCTTGGAATTCTATTCCAATCTGCAAAAGTGCTGTAATGGGTATCAAAGAGGTTTTCTATACCTGTTTTAAGTAATATGGTTTGCTTAAGAAAACTGAAATCTCTGGAAGCACTTAAATTGAAAATTGTATAGGCAGGTGCCGGAGTTTCACCATATTCAGTACTATAATTAATTTGTTTTAATGCACCTTCCATATTGATTTCAAAAACATATTTATTAGGTTCGTATCTTACAACTGCACCATAACTAAAAGGTTGAATAAGTGGTAGCGGTAAATCATTTCCCTGACCATATCTATATATCAATCTAAAAGAAGCATTAACTTGTTTCAAAATATTATAATTCAATGATAAGTTTGCATTAAAAATATTTGCATTTTCTAAAGCTTCATATTTTTTGATGCCATTGGCATTAATAGTCATTGGTGTTAAACCAGGTTGGATTTTGCCAATTATATAATCATACATTCTGAAATAATTTGCCTGCACTTTTACAAATCCTTTTTTCAAGGCAATGCTGTAAGCCGCATTGAGTTCTATAGATTTCTCATTATTTAAATTAGGATCACCTATATAGTCGTAACGATCAAAACTATTGAACAAATAAAAACCATATGCTTCTGAAACTGAAGGAGCACGTTCAGAATACGCCAAACCAAAATTAATATTTTGATTTCTCTTATAGTAATTCATACTATAACCTATGTTTTTCAACCATCTGGTTTTGATGCTATTTAAATCTGGATGAAAAATTCTTAAACTTTCAATACCAAAGGAATCGTTGATGGTATTGGTTTGGATACTGCTTCCAATAGATAGGTTACTTGACCAATTGTCATCCAAATAATAATTATCTTCTAAGAAAACACTAGCAAAATAGGTGGAAACATCCGGCCAGGTCAGCATAAACATGTCCTTTTCGTTTACGTCAGCAGGATACATTGTCATTTCTGCATAGGAACGATTAATATGGCCATTTACACTAGCTTTCCAGTTATGTTTTCCTCTTTCTCCATTTATAAAACTATAAAAACCACCAGTACTGGTCCAACCAGGCATATCCATACGGATAGGAACAATTGGACGTTTGGTATCGTCCATAATATGAATTACTTTATTAAAATATAATTTGCTTTCCCAATGATGGATATAAGAACTGATATGGTGTTTTTGAAATTTCACAGAACCCATAAAAGCTTCCGCTAACGATACGTCCATAGGCAATGCTGGATAACCTACATCCCATGCTCTGTCATAAATCACAGAAGCTGACAAATCCTGATGTTCATTTATCTTCCTTCCGACGTTAGCAGACATGTTAAATTTCGAAAATTGAGAATAAAGAATTTCTTCATTTCCTCCTGCTTTATAATTTTCAGCATCTCTTATCGTGAAGTCAAAATCACTGTAGAATTTTTTTGTTGAATAATCCAACTTAGCACCAGCTATCTTTTGAAGATTATTGGTTTCAAATCCAGTGAAAATACTTCCTTTAAGTCCAGAATTGTCAAAATTTGAATGTTGTCTTATTAAGTCTATACTTCCAGCTATAGTCGCACCATGAGCACCCCCTCCTTGACCACCTTTAATTACCGCCTTGCTTAGGTTTGTTATTTCCACATAGGAAGTAATTGGATCCATCTTATCAGTACATGCACCATAAATGCGCATCCCATCAATCGTTATTACAGAACGTTCAGTTGACATCCCATTTATAGCAGCTTCCCATGCATAAGCTCCCCTTTTTATCATATTGATAGCGTTGTTAGACTCTAGGAAATTATCAAGTGAACTTAATGCTTTGGAATGTTTACCACTTATATCCTTTTGGTCGATAACTATTACCTCTTCTAATTCTTTAATGTTATTTTTTCCAATAATGGAATCGGTATCCTGAGCGAATAAGCTGTTTGAAAAGCTATAAAGAAATATAAAAAGAATTATTTTTTTAGTAACCATGAAAAAATATTTTAGTTTTAAATTTCCTCTGACTATTCTTGAACTTAGAAATAATCGGAGGAAGTGATTGAATTAAAGTTCTATTTCAAGAAAAATGCTACTACTCTCATTTTCAGGCGTAACATCTTCTCCTTTTAAAACATTTTTATTTTTATCTAATAGTTGTAAATTAATTTTCCAATAGCCGGTCATTGTCAGACTTAATTTGCCATTATAAAGACCTTCTCCATTTGTTTGGCTTAAGTGTTCGTTGTTTGGAGAGTTATGATTACCCATACTAGGCATTCGAGGATCAATATTAATAGAATAGTTATTTAAAGTAGGAAAGCTCATCATACTTGCCCTCTCAAACAATAGAGCGCTCATGTTATTAAGACCTATTTTAGGATTTTGTGGAGCAACTAATGCGATTAAATATTTAACATTATCACTTCCAGTAAAGGAAACAATATTTTTAAATAAACTTTCTGAAACATGTACCGTGTCATGAGCCTGAAAGTTCTGTCCATCAAGAGTATATTCAAAACTTAAATCCCAGAATTCTGTTTCATTACTCGCCATTTGAAAAACGATATAACCTTCAAATACTGATTTAGATTGATCAACTAAGTTTAAATCACTGAAAGGGCAGGAGTGACTCATACTTGTCATTTTCATTAAAGGTTTCCAAGAAATATTGGCATTTTCAACGATGCTATTATCTAGTTTACTTATTTGTATGAAAATTTTATTATAACCCACTTTAAATTTACCATTTTCGGTATAAAGTGCTATATTATGGTTATTGTTTTGAATTTTTTGTACTAGTGTTTTACCTTCTAAAGGATTTGTTTGAATGGGTTGTTTTTTTGTTTTAACACAAGAAAATAAACCAAAGAAAAGTATAATGATACTTAAATATTTTATTGTTTTCATTTTAATTAATTTTATTGAATGCTTATAATATCCCCTTAAATACCTAAAATAAATATTTATGTAGAGGTTGAGATAAATTTATAAATTAACTAAATGAAACTGGAGGTCTACTGTTTTTTGATAAAAAATCAAATTTATATTGACTTTCTCGGAAGCCAATCTTAACGAGTTTTGTTGCTTTGGAGATAACAGGAACGTCAATACTCAACGTTACATCTTCAAAAAATAAAATAATATCTTGTGAATGGTTTAAGAGAACAACTTGTTTCTCTTCGTTTGAAAGGTCATCTGCGATATGGTCTAATTGACATTGGCCATTACAGTTTAATTCTGGTTTATCATTGTTTTCGCAAAGCAAATTCACAAAATATTCTTGATTGATTTCGTAAAATGTAAGGTAAATACTATTCTTAAAAGTTGCAAAAAACAATGCAACCATTAAAATATTTACCAAAAGTTTACGAAGGATCATTCTTTTTTACTTTTTATGCTCTTAAAATTTAATTAATTATTGAATTAATATAAAAAGATTCTGATATTGCAAAAATACTAAAAAAGTTTAAATAAAAATATGACAAAAATCATTAAACTGTTTGTTTAAATTAGTACTGTAAATAATATTTAATATATTTTGCAATTTCAATAGACTAATACTTTGTACATTTGCGTTTTATATTTAAAAAAGAAGGAATCTGGTATATGATAAGATCGATTGCAACTTTTGCGTTCACTTTAGTTTTAGTCATTGTTCACTATAGTGCCTCTGCTCAGCGATTTTTTGAGCGGAACGAATATGGATTGATGGTGGGAGCTTCACAGTATTTTGGAGACCTAAATCCTGAATATGGATTCAAATCGCTTCGTCCTGCTGCTGGTGTTTATTATAGATACTATTTTAATCCTTATATTTCTACTAGGATTAATTTGGGTTATGCACATCTTTCAGGAAAAGATAGTGATTTTAAAAACCCATTTCAACAAATCAGGAATTTAAGCTTTGAAAATGATATCATTGAAGCCTCTGTTTTAGGGGAATTTAATTTTTTCTATTTCATGACTGGTGATAAATACAGAAGATTTACGCCTTATATGGTCTTGGGGCTTGGAGTTATTTATTCCGATCCTTATGTTAAATATAATGGCCGAAAAGAATATTTAAAACCATTGAACACTGAAGGTCAAAACATCAGTGAGTATAAAGGTCGAAATTATAATAGAGTAAATATGATCATGCCTTTTGGTGCCGGAGTAAAATATTGGATTCGTCCTGGTGTAAATTTGGGCTTTGAGGTAGTGCATCGTTTTGCTTTTACGGATTATTTGGATGATGTAAGTCAGACTTTTGTTGGAGAAAATAATTTTATTCTTCCGAATGGCATGAGCACTACCGCATCAGAATTACAGGATAGATCAAAAGTGATTAATGGGAAAAGATTGGGCACACCTGGTAGGCAAAGAGGTGATAATGCTACTATAGATCAATATTTAATGATTCAATTTGGTATATCTTTTCAGTTGAAAAGTTACCGTTGTCCTTCTGATAATCCTTTATGGAATCAATAAAATATTGAGAAATCTAATTTAGTGAAATGGCAGCAATATTTGATTTAGATGGGTTATTGATTAATACAGATCCTGAGATTTGGTTAGAAAGCATGCACCAAGTAGCTAGTGTGTATCATGTGCCTATTTCTACTGAACTTTTGCAACATACCAGAGGCTTAAGAATATATGAGGTCACTCAATTTTGGGATCAATATTTTGGATGGAAAGATGTAGTGAAAGCCAAAAGTATAGCTGAAGATATAATAGATACAGTAATACAGAATACTCATATTAAAGGGAGCTTAATGCCTGGTGTAATCGAAGTTTTAGAAACCCTTAAGCATGAGCATATTCAAATGGCTGTTTCCACTTCATCACCAAAAAGGTTAACAGATAATTTACTTCAATTTTTCAATATTGAACATTTTTTTCAATCCGTAAATACTGCAGATTTTTGTATATTTGGAAAACCACATCCTGAGGTTTATCTTAAAAGTGCCGAATCTTTAGGAGTAAATAGTTGGTCTTGTGTTGCCTTCGAAGATTCTGTAAATGGAATGGTCGCTGCAAAGGCTGCCAGAATGATCACAGTTGTTGTTCCAGAACCTGCGCAATATGATTTACCTCAATTTGGCTTGGCTGATAAAAAGATGAAAAGTTTAGTCGATTTTAGTTTTTCAGATTATAAAGCATTGACAAGTTTTTAGCAATAGATTCATTTTTTAAAAAGAGTCTATGCCATTTGGAATTTAATAGAATCTTTCAATTTAAAAGTCTTTTCAAAATTTTGCATCGAGACTGTTTTTGATAAAGAAGGATTAGTTCATCTGCTTTGCATATCTATTCGATGCTATAATTCCACCACTTAAAGCGAGTGCAATCACTACTAAAGATGCCCAAGAAGGGATTTCAACAAATTCAATTAATAGCATTTTAAGTCCAACAAAAGCTAGAATTACCATCAAGCTGTAATTTATAAATTTGAACTTTACAAGTAGGCCGATAACTAAAAAATATAAGGAACGCAGACCAAGAATTGCAAAAATATTAGAACTGAATACGATAAATTCATCTTGTGTAATGGCTAATATTGCAGGAATGCTATCTATCGCAAACATTAAGTCTGTTAATTCAATAATGATAAGTGCAATCAATAGCGGCGTTGCATATTTTTTTGAATTTTTTGTGATGAAAAACTTCTGGCCATCTATTTGATCTGTTACTGGAAGAAATTTCGTTAATGTCTTATAAAACCAAGAGTCTCTAGGATCTGTCTTTTTATTCCCTTTTATCATATTGAAGGCTGCATAAAGAAGGAAAACTCCAAATACATAAATAATCCATTCAAATTGATGTATCAAAGCCACTCCAAAGAAAATCATTATAGCTCTGAAAACCATAGCTCCAATGATTCCCCATACTAATACACGGTGTTGATGTTTAGCAGGAATTTTAAAACTTGTGAAAATAACACTGATAACGAAGATATTGTCAATGCTTAAAGAAAGTTCAACTAAGTAACCTGTTATGTAGTCAATAACAGCAGTATTTGGGCTAATATTGGTATGATTGGGAACTAATTCAGCTTTAAATAACCACCAAATAACTCCAGAAAATGCCAATGCTAAACTTACCCAAATTATGGTAAATGTTGTTGCTTCTTTTGGTTTAATAATATGTGCTTCCTTATTGAAAACACCTAAATCTACAATTACACAAATAGAAATTAAGGCAACGAAAAATATCCAAACCCACATAAATTATTTTTTATTAATTTTATTATTATTATTCTTTAAATCAATTAATCAAAAGTTGAAAATATTTTTAACGAGTAACTTATTCAAGAAAAACGATAAGAGAGATATCATTAGAATGATAATTATTTTAATCGATTTCAATCATTAGAAAAGGTTCCATCAATTAAAAAATGAATTTTTAAATTCATATTCACCTTTTGTTTTCGGTTATCTGATTTGCATCCAGTGAATCGTTTTCTGCTATTTTAAAACTATCATTAAATACCATGTGTATACCTTGTTTTTTATAGTAAAGTTCTTTTGAGCATTTGAAATACTATAAATTCCTAAGGCTAAAATCGTAAAAATATGATTTTCGAATTTTTTCTATAATGCTGCAAAGAAACTATCTAAATTTGGAAAGAGGTGGGAATTTTGGTTAATAAATCTATTTTTAAAAGGAAATTTGGAAACAATGTTGTTGGTCTTTAAATTGATATTTTATTTCCAAATTATAAATATTTAGAATTGCCATTACAATAGATAATCCAAGTCCAGAACCTTTTGAGTTGAATTTATAAAATTGAGTAAATAATTTTTCTTTTTCTAAAGCGCTATTTATTCCGCTATTACAAATTATAATTGATTGACCTTCAATGCTTACTTCTATATGTCCATTTTCAATATTATGAAAAATAGCATTTCGAAGTAAGTTAGAAATAACAATTTCTGCCAAATTAGGATTGAATTCAACAATCAGATTACTGGATTCTTTAACGGTAAAACTCAACTTTTTAAAACTGGCAAAATCTTCAAGTGCATGAATGGAATGATTAATGATTTCATTCATGCTTATTTTCTCATTATTTTCAAACTGTTTATTTTCAATTTTACTAAGCAGTAATAAAGATTTGTTTAACCGAATCATACGTTCTATAATCTGATAAACCTCTGCTATGTCTTCAACTTGATGTTCATCTAGATTCTTAGTTTCTAATAATAATTCAAGTTTATTAATAGCGATCGTTAGAGGAGTTTGTAATTCATGTGATGCATTACCAATAAATAATTTTTGTTGTTCAAAAATACGTTTATTGTCTTTCAATAAAATATTTGTTGCTTTTTGTAAATCAATAAATTCTTGAGTTTTAGTTTTAATTAATGGATAATCTTTAGTTGTTCCAAATTTATAATCTTTTAGTTGATTCAGTAGATTGTAAAACGGATTCCAAAGTCGTTTTAAAATAATATTATTAATAAATATTATTCCAGAAATAAGAATAATATAAAGCCCAATTGTATTCAAAAGAATAGTTCGAATTAAATCTTCTTTTTCGACTATTGAATTTGCAACCTTTAACTCATAATATTTTCCATTGATATAAAACGTAGTGATTAGCATTCGAACGGGCTCAAGCTCTAATGTTACATCATTTCTGTCTTGCATTAAAAGCATGGTGTCAATATAAGCGTCAGGGATATTTTTAATCGGTGATTCCTTCAGTTGTTGAATTGTAAAGAAGCTTTCATCAAAATACCCATTTTCTAAGAAAGTCGAATCAGCATTTGCTTTTTCGATAATCAATCGTTTATAGTTCTCCAGTCCCTCATCTAAACTTCTTTTGATTGCTCGATTAACACTCCAGTAAAATAAAGCTGCCCAAATAGTAACAATTGCGAGAATTGTGACTGAGAGGTAGAGCATAGATTGTGATTGAAGTTTCATTTTTCAGTTAGCTTATATCCTACACCATAAATAGATTCGATTTCGATAGCTGCATTTGATTCTTGAAGTTTTTTTCGAAGGTTTTTTATCTGATAATATACAAAGTCTAGATTATCAGCTTGATCAGTGTTGTCGCCCCAAACGTGCTCCGCTAAAGCAGTTTTTGTAATCAAACGGTTTTTATTGACTAGGAAATAATATAAAATCTCAAATTCTTTACGATTTAATGGAATGGATTGTCCAGCCACTTTAAACACCCTTTTAGAAAAATCTAAAGTAATATTCGAAAATGATATCTCCTCATGTCCGCCGTGATTCTTTCTTCGGAGAACAGCTTTTATTCTGGCATTTAACTCTGCTAAGTGAAAAGGTTTCGCCAAATAATCGTCAGCTCCCAATTCTAATCCTTGTATTTTATCATCTAAGGAGTCTTTAGCTGAAATAATAATAATATTATCATTTTTCTTTTGAGCTTTCATTTCCTTTAAGATATTTAAGCCACTGCCATTTGGTAGCATTATATCCAATAAGATACAATCATATTCATAAATTGAAATCTTTTCTAATGCACTATAATACTCTTCGGCAGTTTCAACTAAATAGCCTTCTTTTTCTAAGGATATTTTAATACTACTTAATAATTGCTGTTCATCTTCAATCACTAAAATCTTCATGTAAAACTTGATTTGGAATCCTAAGAATAGTTTACAAAAATAAGCTATTTTAATTCATAATAATGTAGCATATTCGTTCTTGAATTGTAATTTCAATTCATTTCAAACAAAAAGAGAAGGGATTACAAAATAGAAGTGAAACAAGATGCTGAACAAAAATTTATTGTTTTATTAATGAAAAAATGGTGTACTCCATTCATTAGAAAGAGCACACCAAAAATTATTTTAAACCTTATTTTTAAGGGTTATTTCTTTTTATTTTTTACATCTTTGTCGTCAAGTAACTTAAAATAAGTTGCCTTGAACCTTCCATTTACTACTTCACCTTGAACTTCTGCATGTCTTACCGTTACACAAAAACCACCTTTATTATGTGGATGACCATAATCCATAATACTTGCACCATCAACATAATAAGCATTGCCTTCAATTTTAACTGCTAAATCACAATCGTCACCAGGTAAATCAAAGTTACATTCACCACATGAAGCCTCTACTGTCATGGTTTCTTTATTAGGATTAGGTTGCGCTTTTGTGGCTGATTGGCTATATCCTGCAAATGTAAATAAGGAGAGGGTTACTGATAATATTAATGCTTTCATTTCTATAAATTTATTTTATTATCTTTCAAAGTTAAGAAAGATTTATTTTACTTTCAATTTTATTGAGGAATTTTAAAAGTATTTTACTAAATAATTACAGTCCAATTCATTGAATAAAATTTTTTTATCTTTTATTTTCAATCATTAAAAATAAATTAAGTACTTTGTACTAATCACAAAAAATGAAAATGAAAAAATTATTTGCTTTCTCTTTATTGTTCTTTTCGTCGTTTTTGACATTTGGTCAAGTTGAAAGACCCAAACTAGTAGTTGGTATAGTTTTGGATCAAATGCGATGGGATTATCTTTATAGGTATGCTGAACGTTTTGGTAATGACGGTTTTAAACGTTTAATGAATGACGGGTTCAACTGTCAACAGACATATATTAATTATCTGCCTACTTATACTGCACCTGGTCATGCTACAATTTACACAGGTTCTGTTCCGGCATTACATGGGATTGCTGCTAATGATTGGATTGAAAACGAAACTAAAATGTATTGCACCGAAGATAATGCTGTTAGTCCAGTGGGAGGATCAGAAAAAGCAGGAAAAATGAGCCCGAAAAATCTACTTGCAACGACAATAACGGATGAACTTAAGTTGGCTACTAATTTCAAGTCGAAAGTTATAGGCATTTCTGTAAAAGATAGGGGTTCTATTTTACCTGGAGGTCATACCGCAGATGCAGCTTATTGGTTTGATGCCAGTAATGGTCATTTTATTAGTTCTACCTTTTATATGGAATCATTGCCTTCATGGGTACAACAATTTAATAAACGCAATATTACAGACAGTCTATTGAAAATTGACTGGACTACCTTGTTTCCAATTGATAGTTATATGCAAAGCACTGCAGACAATAATCGTTATGAAGGCAATCTAAAAGGAGCAGCAACACCTACTTTTCCTCATAAACTTAATCAATATATCGAAAAAGATAAAGGAATGATAAGAACTACACCATGGGGGAATACCATTACACGTATGATCGCAGAGTCAGCCATTAAAGAAGAGCGATTAGGAAAAGGATTATTTACAGATTTTCTTGCTGTAAGTTTTTCTGCTACAGATTATATTGGTCATTATTTTGCACCAAATTCTATTGAAGTAGAAGATTGTTATTTAAGAATGGATAAAGAGTTGGCTGCATTTCTTAATTTCCTTGATAAAGAAATAGGGAAGGGTGAATATACCGTTTTTTTAACGGCTGACCATGGTGGTGCACATAATGTAGGTTTTTTGGAGGATCATAAAATTCCAGGTAAAACAATTAATGCAAAACAAATAAATAAAGGCTTGTCTCAAATTATTAAATCAACTTATGGTGTCGATTCTTTAGTAAGGTTTACCAATTATCAGATCTATTTAAATAATGAGAAAATTAAGAAAAGTAAAATTAATAGAAACGAAATAGTACAATTAATCAATGACTTCTTAATGGATAGAGATGATGTAGAAATGGTGATGGATATGAATAATTTGAATGGAACCAGTATCCCATCAGTACTTAAAGAAATGAGTATTAATGGATATAATCATAAACGAAGTGGTGAGATATTAGTTATTTTTAAGCCTGGTTATTACTCTGGATATGGTCAAACTGGAACTACCCATGGAAGTTGGAATCCTTATGATACGCATATCCCATTGCTTTTTTATGGTTGGGGTGTCAAAAAAGGTTCAAGTTTTAAAACTTATTATATGACAGATATTGCGCCTACAATTGCAGCTTTATTACATATTCAAGTGCCTAATGCCTGTATTGGGAATGTCATAGAAGAAGTCTTAAAATAAAGTATTATTGTTAGATAGCAAATTTAAAATAATCCATTAATTTCAGCATCTATCTTAGATACGACTTTTGCAAAGTCCTCTCTCTTTTTTGCAAAATTGATATTATCCACTTCAATAATCAAAAGCTTTCCATCCTTATAATTACTTATCCAATTATTGTAATGTTCATTTAATCTTTTTAAATAATCTAAGCGTATGTTTTCTTCGTAATCTCTACCTCTTTTTTGAATCTGATCTACAAGTGTAGGGATAGAAGCTTTGAGATAAATCATCAAATCAGGAGGTTTAATCATCCTTTTAATGGTTTTGAAAAATTGAATATAATTTTCAAAATCACGACTAGACATTAAACTCATTTCATGTAAGTTAGGTGCAAAAATATATGCATCTTCATAAATAGTTCTATCTTGAATTATAGTTTCTTTACTTTCTTGAATTTCTAAGATTTGTTTCAATCGGGTATTCAAGAAATAAACCTGAATATTAAATGCCCATCGTTGCATATCATTATAGAAATCTGACAAATAAGGATTGTTTTCAATAGATTCATATTGTGGTGTCCACTTATAGTGTTTAGATAATAATTTGGTTAGTGTTGTTTTTCCAGCACCTATATTACCCACAATGGCTATGTGATTCAATTGTTTTGACATTTCTTAATAGTAATTAATTCCAATAGCTTTTCGAACCTCACTTAAAGTTTTTGAAGCACTTGCTCTCGCTTTCTCAGCTCCATGCTTTAAGATTTTTCTTAATTCTGCTTCATCCTCTTGTAGGATTTTTGCTTTATTTCTAATTGGAGTGATGAATTGAACCATATCTTCTGCTAACTGTTTTTTAAAATCACCATATCGAATGGCACAGTTGTCATAATTATTTTTAAAACTTTCAAAAGTGTCAGTAGG
The DNA here is from genome assembly GCA_035497795.1 of Edaphocola sp. Classification (GTDB taxonomy): domain Bacteria; phylum Bacteroidota; class Bacteroidia; order Chitinophagales; family Chitinophagaceae; genus Edaphocola. Next base: position 48,044 of record DATJCU010000039.1, read on the forward strand.
GGCAACCAGACTCATCAAGTCAAAAAGGTTTTTAATATAATCAGGCATAGGCATATTTGGTTCTGTGGGACCACTATCTGTTTTTGCCTTCATTATTTTTTTACGAATCACCTCATCTTCATCATTTAGATAAATTGTTGCATTTTGGTTTTCACTTTTGCTCATTTTCCCATTTCCGTCCAAACTCATAATCTTTACAGTATTGGCGTCAAAACGGAATACATTAGGCTCTGGAAACAAGTCGATATTATATCGTTGATTAAATCTGTTTGCAAAGTTTCTCGCCATTTCCAAATGCTGTTCCTGATCCTTGCCTACAGGCACTTTAACTGCTTTATGTAATAAAATATCAGCTGCCATTAACACAGGATAAGTAAGTAGTCCAGCATTTATATTATCTGGGTTAAGTCTTACCTTATCTTTAAATGTAGGTACTTTCTCTAATTCCCCTTTATAAGCGAGCATGTTTAATGCTAAATACAATTCTGTAGTTTCTGGGACATCGGATTGCGCATATAATGCTACTTTTTCAGGATCGAGTCCACTGGCTATATTCTCAGCTGCTACTCTAAAAACGTTACTTTTTAAATCTTTTGGTTCAGGATGTGTGGTAAGGGAATGATAATCGGCGACAAAAAAATAGCAATTATAATCTTCCTGCATTTTCACATAATTGTGAATTGCACCAAAATAATTTCCTAAATGTAAAAAACCCGTTGAGCGAATTCCGCTCACTACAATTTCTTTCTCCATAAGGGATGCAATTTAATGCTTTTTATCCTTTTTCAGAAGATTTAAAGATAAGATTAGAATTTTTTATTGATAAATTGTCTTGCCATTTAAATGAAAGTAACCACATGCTCATAAAAAGATATTGGAAAATTCCTGTTTGACGTTGCAATGACCCTTCAAACATAAAAATTAGGATGAAAACAACAGTGCCTAAATTAACAAAGAATTGCCCTCTTTTTTGTTTGTCAAAAAATGAACTTGTGGATAAAAAGATTAATGGTAATCCTAATAACCAACCATAGGCCAAGAAATTGAGAAGATATTGATTAAAAGGCATAAATCTTAATGCTTCAGGAACATCAGGATATGATTGTTCATAGCCCTTTTTCATAACATCCAAAACATCTCCGATTCCAGTTCCTAAGATTGGAGCTTCTTGTAGCATTTTAGTTCCTACTTTTAAAGAAATTAATCTGCCATGATCAGATAAATTATAATTTAATTCGCCATTATTTTTTAGAATATTTAATTCGTAAATAACATAATTTACTTTAAGGTTAAAAGTTGGAACAGCTTTATACATGATTCCAAAAATCATTATAAAACCAAGTAAAGGAATTGTTTTTGCAAATATAGATTTGTATTTCTTAGAATAAAAATAATAGGTCAGCGCTATCAATATTATATATAATCCCAATAGTCCTGTTTTTGCAGCTAATAAATGTATGTAGATTGTAAATAGTAAAATCGAAAGCCAAGTGAAAGTCTTCAATTTTTTATTGTTTTGAAAATCGGCTTCAAAATATAAATGATAGGCTCCTAAGAGAACTAAAAAAGCCAGCCATAAACTATATCTAATATGGTCTCCAGATGTGGTAGAGGGAAAAGGTTTAGAATAGGCATAACCGTGAATATAAGTTTCATAGTCTTTAAAGTAAATACCTAGGCTGATCAACACTGCAATAACTGTTGCTATTGCAGCAAATAGAAATAGTACTTTTCGGAATTTTTTATGCTCTAATGGTATGGAGCAAAAGCCAATAGGAAGCATTAAAAAAGGTAATTGTAATAAAACTTCACTTAACCAGGTACTTTTGTTTTCAGACCAAAAATAGCTTATTAAGCATATTAGGAAGTAAATAATAGAAAATATTCCAAACTTATTTGAAGTAAACCGTTTTTTAATTAAAGCAAAATTTGCTGGCCAAAAGGCATTAATGAAAATGAGACCTGTAGCAATAGATAACAAAGCCCGTGAGCCTAAATATCCGATAATTAGCATAGCAAGAAAAGCAATAGATAGCATGGATTGCCAATAAGCTTGCTTACTATTATATGTTGAGGCTTTAAAAATTTCCATAATTTTTGTAAAAATACCTATTCTTTTAAGAAAACGATGTAAATCCATAAATATTACATCTTTAAGGAGTTTTAGAAATCTTCTTGTAATTAATAATTTATCAAAAAACTTATGAAATCATAAAAATCAATTAATTTGCTCTTTTAATTATGGGTTTTTAGAAAATTGGTTTAAAAAATTCTACTTTTGAATCTTTGTGAGATAAAGCACACAATTCCTTTAATTTAATATTTTTCCGCAATAATCAAGTAAATGCGTTTTAAACACGATATAATACAAATCAGTTTTATTGCCTGGTTACTAATAATTCTTAGTTCTTGTGCTAATATTGTGCCGCCTAGTGGTGGTGAACCTGATCTTACACCTCCCATTTTATTAAATCAGCAACCAAAAGACTCTCTTTTGAATCAGAAAGTTCTAAAAATAATTTTGAAATTTAATAAGTTTGTAGTGATTAATGATTTGGCTAAGAATATGACCTTGTCACCAATGATTGATCCGATGCCAGAAGTTATAGCAAAAGGAAAAACAGTAGAAATTAAATTCGTGGATTCGCTGCTTAAACCCAATACAACTTACAGTCTTTCATTGGGTAATGCTATTACAGATAATCGAGAACGCACTCCATATAAGGATTTTAAGTACACTTTTAGTACAGGCTCTTATTTCGATTCTCTGGAATTAAAAGGGAATGTTCGTGATGCTTTGACAAATGCTAATGATACTGGTATTTTAGTGGCATTATATCCTTCTGAATTTAATGACTCCTTATTAAATTTGAAAAAACCAATGTATATCACCATGCTTGATGCATCTGGGAATTTTCATTTTAGTAGCTTGCCGGCCGGGAAATTCAAACTATATGCTTTTGATGATAATGACGGTAATAGGTTATTTAACCAAGAAGCTGAGAAAATCGGTTTTTTAGACAATTTAGTGGAAGGGAAACCTAAAAGTGATACCAATGCTCTTTTTTTGAAAATAAGAACTTCTTTAATGGCAAAAAGAGTAATCCCAACTAAAATCGACATGGATAGCAATCAGCAAAATAAACAACAATTTATAGGTAGGGTAAGTTCTGCTGCAAAAGAAGCTAAAATGTATTTAGTGATGGTAGACACCAGTAATATTGAAAATGGTAGTTTTGACTTGAAGGATAGCATAAACATTAAATTAAATGCAGTATTGAAAAACTTAGATACCCCAAAAGTTTTTTTAAGCTATTTGAATCAAAATGGTATAGAATCTCAGTCCAATATGAGCCTAAGTCATGATAGTGTTTCTTTATTTGTAAAAGATGTATGGATGCCAGAGACACATTATATTCTGAGATTAGTTAAAGGCTGGGCAGTGGATACAAATGGGGTAGAGTTACCGCCAGGTAAATATGAATTTCGTACAAAGTCTTTAAAAGATTATTCCAAATTGAGTGTAAGTATTCCAGATTCTTTTGTTAAAAACCATAATATTCTAGTAATCAGAATGGATAAGGATACTATTTTTCACAAACCAATATTAGAAAAAGTCTATCATCTTGATTTATTGAATCCTGGGAATTATCAAATTACTATTATAGCTGATAAAAATGAAAATGGTAAATGGGATCCAGGAGATTTATTTAAAAAGATACAACCAGAAGAGATATTTCATAATGAACAAGATGCTATTTTAAAGTCGGGATGGGATCACGAGGTAGATTTTATATACAAACCACAACAGACAATAAAAGAAACTGATAAAAAGAAATCTCAAAGAATGGGTGGCATTCAATAATATGCTTTTTTTCAATTACATTTGCTCGTTAACACTTTAGACCACCATTAGGCATATGGCTAGTAAGAATACAATTGAAGTATGTTTTTCTCCCGCATTACTACCTCTTTATACTGTTAAAGAAAAGATAGTTGTTATTATCGATATTTTTAGAGCTACTTCTACTATTGTTACAGCTTTGGCTCATGGGGCAAAAGCAGTAATACCAGTTATGAGCGTGGAAGATTGTATCGCTCTAGGTAAGCAGAATCCTGATAGTATTACTGCCGGAGAACGGAATGGATTAATCGCTCCAGGACTCGATTATGGTAATTCTCCACTAATATTTCCTGAATCCCTAATTGGAGGAAAGATTTTGAATCTTACGACAACAAATGGGACACGTTTATTACATTTAGTAAAAGAAGACGGAGCAGAGGTAATTATTGGTTCTTTTTTAAATTTAAGTGCTGTATGCGAATATTTAAAAACTGCTGGAAAGGATATATTATTGGGTTGTGCCTCTTGGAAGGATCGACCTAATATGGAAGATTGCTTATTTGCAGGAGCTGTGGCTCATAATTTAAGTGACGTTTTTGAAATATCTTGTGATAGTGCACATATTGCAATTTCTATGTATCAGAATGCGCTCAGAAAGCCTAATTTATTGGAATATCTAAAAGTCGGTTCTCATTATCATCGATTGAAAAGTCATGATTTAATAAAGGATTTAGAATATTGTACTTCAGTTGACTTACATCCCATTGTGCCAATTTTTAAGAACGATCGTCTAATTGTAAGCTAAATTTATTAAAATAATTAAAAATGAAAATAATTTCTTTTAATGTAAATGGTATTAGAAGTGCCATGAATAAAGGTTTTATTGAATGGCTGGAGACAGAACAACCTGATTTTATTTGTTTACAAGAAATTAAGGCACTAAAGGAAAATGTAGATGTTGAAAGCATTGAAGCTTTAGGATATCAGACTTATTGGTATTCAGCACAAAAGAAAGGTTACAGTGGTGTTGCTATTTTTACTAAAATAGAACCTTTGGCGGTTCATTATGGGAATGGATTTAATCAAAGTGATTTTGAAGGTAGAGTTTTAAGATTGGAATACCCAAACTACTCCATCATTTCAGTTTATTTTCCGAGTGGAAGTAGCGGCGATGAGCGTCAAACCTATAAATATCAATGGTTGGAGGAGTTTTATCAATATATTGAAGCATTAAAAAAAGAAGGGAAATCATTAATAGTTTGTGGCGATTATAATATTTGCCATAAAGCAATAGATATTCATAATCCAGTAAGTAACAAAAATAGTTCGGGCTTTCTTCCTGATGAAAGAGCTTGGATGGATAAATGGTTCGACAATAAACTTGTCGATACTTTTAGATTATTATATCCTGAACAAAGAGATCAGTATAGCTGGTGGAGCTTTAGAGGTGCTGCAAGAGCAAATAACAAGGGTTGGAGAATTGATTATATCAGTGTGACAGAAGACTTAAAAGACAAAGTAAAAGATGCCACAATCTCACCTGAAATTAAAATGAGTGATCATTGTCCTGTTACTACCATTTTGGAATTATAAAATATACAAATTCAGTTAAAGCCGATTATTTATTAATCGGTTTTTTTATATACTCTAAATATATCATCAATGTGTATATTGGTACTTCTTTATCAGCTAGTCCATTGAACCTTAATCCAAATGTCATCGCCTTCATCTTGAATTAAAATCTCACTGAAACAAGCTTGAGGATATTGTTTTTAATAGTTGTGATCTAAAATTTTCCTATAATAAATTTTTCAATTTATTAGTTTTTTTAATTATTTTTGGTAATAAAATAAATATCGAAGTTTATAAAATCGATTCTTACCGGTTTTATTGAATTGATAACAATATAATAATAGTCTGGTGATTTTAATTTATTTTAAATTTAGAAACTAACCGATGGATTTGAAAGCCTTATTAGTTGGAGAAGAAAGTTACAGTTTTTTGTTCGAGGTGATTTTTAGAACATTGATTATGTTCATTTTCTTGGTAATAACGATAAGGTTATCTGGAAAAAGAGGAGTAAAGCAATTGTCTATATTTGAAATGGTTATGATAATTGCTTTGGGTTCTGCAGCAGGCGATCCTATGTTTTACAAAAATGTAGGTATGCTGCCAGCAATACTTGTGTTTGCACTGGTTTTAATGTCTTATAAATTGATTGTTTTTATCATAACAAGATCCGAAAGAATTGAAGAGGCTTTTGAGGGGAAAGCAGTTTATATTATTAAAAATGGTGAGGGCACATCTATGTCTGTTAAAAACCAGGAGTTTGCTTCGGATGAGTTCTTCGAGGAACTCAGAGCTAAGAACATTGATCATTTCGGACAAATAATACCATTTAGACACCTAAATGTGGTGTAATTTTATACATATCATAGCCCACTATTGAATGTACTATTTCATCCGTCAAATTTTGGTATGTCACTGAAATTTCTTCAGATAGTTTTTCTAAAGTTTTAAATATTTTA
>DATJCU010000040.1:0-1538 GCA_035497795.1 Edaphocola sp.
TCCGCATTCAACCCTGATAAAATAGATTTACAAGAGGATTACTTAATTGAAAAAGGCTTGATTCAGCATGATGCTTTAAATAAAATAAATCCTTATTGTGTTAATACTCTAAGGGTAATTTCACTGAACCGTAATGGAGAAATCAGAATACCGAGCTGTCTTTTAAGGATGGGTGTAAATGAATCACATAAGGACAATGCTTCATCTGGCGGCATATTTGTAAGTTATGACATAGAGAAAAATAAATTAGGTGAAGTTGCCACTAAATATTTTATTAAAGGTGGAACAAGTTATTATAGTCATCCTGAATCTAATTTTATTTTCAAAGATCAAGGTTTGCCTTATCCTAATGAAGTAATTTCCTTAGTTACCAAAGCAACAAAGATGTTTCCTGATAGATATATAATTGGTTGGGATGTTGCCTATACACCTGAAGGCCCAGTAATAATAGAAGGCAACACCGCTCCTTGTCCTATTGGGATGCAAATCGCTTTAAGAGGTCTGAGAAACAATAAAATATATGATGGTATCTATCGTGAATTTTACAACTGATTTACCTGTTTACAAGTCAAATACAAATAAATACTCGTATAAAGGAACATCTGTTACTCTGTTTTCTAATAAAAAATAGAATAACGGGTGACCGTGAATTTGCTTTTCCAAATTCAATTGGAGTAAATGAACCTCTTTGTATTAGAGAAACTTAATAACGTTGGGATAATTTCACCCTTACTTGATCTTCTAAAAAGATAAAAGAGCAAGAGGTTTCGTTGAAAAGGTATTTCTAAAAGTTGAAAGAGAAGGTAGAGAGCAATCAAAGCTTGATAAAAATATTTAGAGCATAAAAAAGACTCCTTCATAAGGAATCTTTTTTATGCTCTAAATAATAGTTACAACAATCAACTTGTTGAAAAAACCTTATTGCTATCTTTTAATTTTCAATGCTAATCAATTCAACATCGAATATCAAAGTAGAGAATGGTTTGATCTCTCCTCTATCTTCAGCACCATAAGCTAAGTTATATGGAACATATAATTTCCACTTTGAACCAACTGGCATTAATTTTAATGCTTCTGTCCATCCTGCAATAACTTGTGTTACACCAAAAACTATTGGTTCATTTCTTTCAATACTACTATCGAAAACAGTTCCATCTACTAAAGTTCCATGATAGTGTACTTTTACTTGGTCGCTCTCAGTTGGAATTGCACCTGTACCTTTTTGAATAATCTCATATTGCAGACCACTTGGTAAAACAATTACCTCATCTCTTTCACCATTTTCAGCTAAGAAACTTTCACCTTCAGCAATTTTGTCTTCATATTGACTCTTAAGATCTTCTTCATTCTTAAGCTGAGACTCTTTTTGAGCGTTTTCAATTTTATTTTGAACAAAATCACCTGCTTCTTCTTTAGACATTGCTAACTTGTCATTTTTTAGTGTACCAACTAAACCTGCAATTAATTGGTCTTTGTTAACTTTTTTAGTGGTGTCCGATGCAAATACCATAGAATTAAATTGTGGAAGCATTTGCTCT
>DATJCU010000041.1:0-1743 GCA_035497795.1 Edaphocola sp.
GAAAGCTGGTAATCACTCCATCAAAATTAAAATACCGGCAACACCTGTTGAGGGGGATAAACTGAACCACTGGCTGGTTTCAGCGTATTTGACTTATGAATAAATTAGTGCTCAAATAAATTAAAATGATATTATAAAAAAGCAACTACGACTGTCCAAAGTCTGTAGTAGTTATAAATAAAAATATAAGTTTGGTGATTCTCATTTTTTAAATTTCAGGCAACTTGCATATAAAGCAAATGCATCTAATAGATTTTCAATTTGGTAATGCCCATTATATTTCAATTATTTCGTGCTTAATTATTCCCTTTTTATCCTTTATTGTCACAATTATCTTTTCTGTGTTTGGTATAATGGTCAATTTAATAATTGTTCTGTTTTTAAAGGGAGTATAATTGATTTTTGACGCACTTAGTTTTGCATTGAATTCTTCAGTGCCGTATTCATCTGAATCTTTGAAGTAAGATTTTATTATTTTAAAAGTTCCGAGTCCCTTTTCTTTACTTGCAATAATGATTTTGTCCTTCACAATCAAAAAGTCATTAAAAGTGTGATGGTCTTTCTTTTTTTGGTTCGATGAGATTGTAAAGCTTTTTTTTAAATCAATATTATCATATATGGTTATATGCTCTGTTGCACCTACATAGCCACTATAAGTTCCAGATATTAGCCCAAAATATTTTTGCGTTATTCTTCCTTGACGAATACTTTCATAAGCTCCGTTTGATTTTAGTTCTTTGAAATGCGATATTTCGATTTTGTCTTGAGAGTTTAAGAGGTAATATAAAATATATTTTGGCATTACAATATTGTCAATTGCAATAAGCAAACCTTCTTTTATAACTAGGTCGTCAATAGCTTTTCTGAAAAACACGACTTCTTTTGGAATTTCAAGCTGATACCATTTTTCATTGAGCAAATGATATTGAATAAGTATCTCTTCGCCCATTTCTCCGCCAATAAAAAGGTTTTCATTACTTAGCAAAACAGTCTTTGGTTTGATTTTAAATGGAATGGAAAGTTTGATTTGTTTTGACGAATTAACGTCAAATATGGTCACATCATTTTTAGCAGTATCGAGAATTGCAATCCTTTCTTTTTGATCAGTAGTATAAATTGATTTTTTGGAAATTGAGAAAGATCTTATTTCGTTAATCTTGTCATTTGCAAAGGTGTTTATTGAAATCGTATTCTCGTCCTTTTGAAGTAGAAATAAATTTCCATTATTCAATCCATTCTGTCCGTAAACAGTTAGAAGTGAAAAAAAACTAATTATTGTTAATAGTAGTTTGTTCATATATAGTTGCAATATTTGTATGTGAGTTGTTACTTGTTTTTGGTGTGAGTTTTTTTTAAGTAGTTTTAGTTAGTAATTCAATGTGCTATATGCTGTTTTTATTCACCTTGGTCAATCTGGTTTTCTTCGTCAGGTTTTATGCTCAATCTGATTCCGATAATTTGAATAATTCCAATTATCCAATAAGTTGAGAATCTTAAAAGAGTATGGGCAACTTCAAAACATCCATGCACCAACAATTTCCAAATCAATTATCATTGAAAAAAAAGGAAGTAAACAGCAGCGCATTTTTTCACTTTTTACAGCCAAATATCTGTGAGTACTATTTGTATTAATTGTCCGATTATTTCTTCCTTCTATAAATTCTTATGCCTATTATAAGTCCAATGCCTATCACAATAAATGGCCATATATTGATCAGCATAATAAAAAACCAGATTAAGTTA
>DATJCU010000042.1:0-6569 GCA_035497795.1 Edaphocola sp.
TCTTCATAAGGTTTTATCCTGTTTTATTGTTTTGTATCATAAAAATAAGTGATAAAACTTTACTATCAAAACACTGTGCAATATTCTTTTGCACAGTGTTTTACTTCTTTTAATTAGTTAGGAGTTTGCGGTTTTAAGGTATAATCATGGAGGCCTGTAAAAACTACTAACTTTAAAACTATAACCATGAGTGAAATAAAATGTCTTGAGAATTACATAAAATTAAAAGAAATGTTTATTAGGAGAGAAAGGGGAGACACTGAGTATTTCACAGCAAAGTTGCAAGTAAGCAAAAGGACATTTCACCGTTTAGTTAAGTGTTTAAAAGAAGTTGAAAGAATAAATATAAAATTCAACAATTATTCAAATGCTTATTATTTAGATTAAATATAAATAATGTGATTGCCATAATGTGGCAAACCTATAACTTATTTTTACCAGATAAAATAAAACAATTTGAACGAATGGATACAAGTTAAAAAGCCTTTAGGATGTGTAATGAATTAAATTAGCAGATAAACGTCTCTAAGTTCCTTATAGTCTACAGTTTATAAAATATTTTTGGGCAGTTTATTCTATTACACACCTTTAGCTGAATTCTTAACCGAAGACCAGTAAGTTTTGAAAACCGGAAGCGAGTTAAAAAAAGAAGCCCCCAACTCCCGAAAGCCGAAACATTTCGAAAATGGAGACTTCAAATTGATGTATAATCATGGAGGTCTAAAAATTGAACTGATCGACCTCGTAAAACTTTGTAAAAGTATGAGAAATAAATTAAGTGTTTTAAGATCAATTTCCTCAATTTTGTGTGTTGTCAGTATTTTAACATTTAGCCTTATTATTCAAGGGTGTGAAAAGGATGAATTTTATATCCCTACAAATTATGGCTTGTGCAATGTTGAAAAAATCGAAGCCAACCAACTCCCGGAAGGAGTTAAACCATTAGAAGTAAAGAGTAAAGAAGAATTTAATACTATAGTTTCACAGCTAAACAGCTTAGAAGTCAATACCACAGGCAATAATCTAAATGAGATAGTATCAATTAAAGACGGTGAATTAGTTATCGGTATTACTGTTAGAAAATTTGAGAAATTAAATTCTGGAAGATTAAAAAGTGGTACAATTGAATCTGGTATTATAGATGTTAATGCTCCAAATGTTGGTGGTCTATCTGTTTTAGTTCATTTGGCTTATTCAAATATTGGAGGTGAAATTACTGTTACGAGTACAGAATCAAGTAATTCTTTGTTTTTGGCTTGGGCTCAAACAGCTGGAACTGCATCTTGGGGAAATAGTAATAAAAGAATTAATTTTAGCGTTAGAGGTGACGTTATTGGTTATATTCTCTTTGAGGCTTCATTTTTTGAAGTTAGTAGAACGAATTACAAAATTGATGGATATGCAAATTTAAATGTATGAAAGATTTTATAACTGCAAATATACTGCTTGTAAATTTTTTATTAATCATGCTTTGGATAGTTCCAATTTTGCATGCTTTACATTCAAAAGATAGTTTTGAGACAAAAATCCTAAATATAATTATGATGGTTATTTTACCTGTTTTAGGAAGTTTGATATACTGCGTAAAACGTTTGGTTAATCGACTAAAAAGAATAAACGATATTGACTAGTATAATTAAAATCTCTTTTCAATTGCTGTCTTGTGTTTAATAAAATGAGATTTTAGAATATTATATTCATTTTCCTTCTTGCAGGAAGCGTTTTATACGTTTCCAGCATATTTGTCAATGAAACCAATACCCCAACGCTCTACAATTGAAAATAAAATTTTCACACAACCATAGTTTTTCTATAAACGGTAATTTAATAAGGCCCAGAAAAAACCAAAGTGTTGTTTGTATGAATTTGGGAGTATATATTTAAAAAGCTAATTGGTAAAAAAAAGAAGCCCCCAACTCCCGAAAGCCGAAACATTTCGAAAATGGAGACTTCAAATTGATGTTTAATCATGGAGGTCTAAAAAATAACGAATAGACAGACCTCCAAAAACTTTGTTGAGATATGAATTTAAAAAAGAAATTAAGAGTCAAAAAATCATTAGCTACTATTGTTAGTTTAGTAGTTATTACTATACTGAGTATCTCTTTTCAGGGATGTGAAAAAGAAGATATTTTTTCTCAAGGCACATATTTAGATGTTGACATTACACAAGGTGTTATGTCAGAAGATGATATAGAAATATACAAACAAGCTGTAGAGCGTATGGATAAATTTATAAAAGTTGAAAATAATAAATATACTACAAATTTATTATCCGGAGCTAGTATAAATATCTCTGAAGAATTATTTTCTCTCTTAAAGAAGCAAATGGATCATTCTAACCATTTAATTAAGGAAAAAAATTAGTATTATCAGGAAAAACTGTTTGTGCACCCATTTCCAATGAAGAATTAGGAAGTTTTGAAAATCCAAGGCTAAAAAGTGGGACAACAGAATCATCTGGAGGGGGAATTGATCAATGCTTATATAGTTTCTCTTGGCATGGTATTGACGTTACGCTATACATATCTAACAGGACTTTATTTTATTATACAAACGGCCTGGCTGCAGCTACAATTGTAGCAGGACTTGCATTTGAACCTGCTGTTAGTAAAGTAGTAGCGGCATGCTGCGGTCTAGCAGGACTTGTAACTAATGCTTTAGTATATGAATATCCCAATGGCGTTATTATAAAAATATATAGTCCTTCATTGTCTCCAGCCATTTGTATACCATATTCACTAAGAGGACAATAATTTTATCAACTATTTAAAAATAAAATATATGTTATGAAACTTAAGAAAATTGATTGGGCTGCTAACACATTGTTGTTAGTAGGCGTATTTGGTATAATGTACAACACAAGAATGCTTCATTGGTATGAAAAGGCATATCTTTTTTTTTCTGTCTCTTTGATTATTCATGGATTACGTTTTTACGCAAAGGATTCTGCATCCCAAAAACAGATAAGAATAATATACATACTATTTGTCATAATAATGACTTTATTTATTGTATTGTATGAATTGTTCCATTAAAGAGCCTTATGCCACAATTTTGTTTACCGGAAGTGAGAAATACACTTCCGGTAAATTTGTAAATGCAACGAATACACCAAAGCTTTACAAATAAAATTTACACACAACTATCATTTTCCTATTAACGGTATTTCAATAAGCCAAAAAAAGTTCTGCAAAATCCTTTTTTGCTTAAAAAAACGACGTCCCGACCATTATTTTGTTAAACAGGAGGCTTGAAGCCAAAAATGTTATTTAACAATAAGCATACCGATCCTCAACAGGACGCGGGAAATTCTCAACGAGACGCAGGAAATTCTCAATAAGGCCAAAAAATCAACAAAGTGTTGTTTGTATTAAAATGGATGTATATATTTAAAAAGCATTAACCGGTAAAAACGATGCCATTTTCAATAGTACATTAGATTTTTAGATTTGAGACAATAGACATCGTTTTTAGTACACCAATTGCTGTTATTTATGATAAATACATCTTGATGTGTAAAAAGTGCATTTTTGAGGTTTTTATAAAACTATAACGATTTATTTTAAAAGAACGCCAATGAAAACAAATTAAAAAGCCATTAGGGTGTGTAATGAATTAAATTAGCAGATAAACGCTTCTAAGTCCCTTATAGTCCACAGTTTATAAAATACTTTCGGGCAGTTTATTCTATTACACACCTTTAGCTGAATTCTTAACCGAAGACCAGTAAGTTTTGAAAACCGGAAGCGAGTTAAAAAAAGAAGCCCCCAACTCCCGAAAGCCGAAACATTTCGAAAATGGAGACTTCAAATTAATGTATAATCGTGGAGGTCAATTAATATCTAACACAAGATCTCCCCAAAACCATCATTATTATGAAATTTATATACAGTTTAAATGTAAAACAAATTGTTTTTCTTATTTGTACCATATTTGTGTTTTATGGATGTACGGAATTTACATTAGAAAATTTGGAAGAAAAGAATCTAAAAGCCATAACAGATAGTACACAAGTAAAACAGCTTAACGAATTTAAGTTTTTGAATAAAAAATACCAAATACCCACAGGTTTAACTAAATGGCAAGCCCAATTGGATAGAATGATTGAAAATAACCATCTTCTAATGAAAAACAATCTAAAGCTTTTAAGCTATACGTTTGTAAGAGATGTAGTTAGCGTTGCTGATTTGGAACTTGTAAAACACGAGTTAAATGCTGATAATAATTTCTTCGTTGTGCTTAACGATGATAGCATTACAAACTTTACAATTGGTGAAAATGAAATAGTTTCTAAAAATTACATAAAATTTCTAGATCTTTTGCTACCAACTTCAGACAATATAATTTCAGCAGCACATAACAATAAATATTCGTCAGATGAATCAGTTTATATGTTTGAAAAGAATGATATGGGGATAGTAGCTTTGAACTGGCAATACAAAGGCGAAATACTAAATACTACATGTCTTGTTTCTAAAAGAAAAGGGGTGCTTTTTGATAAAATTCTAACCTGTATCCCGTTCGAAATTCAATTTGAAGATAAATATATTGTTTCGAATCAAAATAATCTAAAATCTTCATCAACTCCACCTCCACCCACAGATGGAGAAATGAGCAAAACTATAAATTATAATCAAAAGTTAGTTGTTAATAGTATTAACAAAATATTATGGCACTACGATATTACAGCAACTCTTCATGGGCAATGTGTTAATGGCATGAAGGTTGCCATATCTCCTAAGTTGCGTGCTTATGCTTATGGATTAGGGTTAGATGATATTTGGTCTTGGATATTTGGGACCTATGATTGTAAAGCAGATATTCAAATAGTAGATTTTAAACATGGTCCAGAAGGTTATCTCCTCTATAAATATTACTGGTGCTATAAACATAATGGTACCTTTACTTTACAATGGAACGGAACTGGTTGGGTGAATACCGGAGGTGGCACATCAGGCGGTGGCACAGATTGCATCACAGCAAATGATCTACACTATGTAAATTAAGCGAGTAAGCCGCTATACTCAACACTTATTAATCAATATCGGAGAGTTTGAATATTTATATTTGAACAATTTTCAATCAATAATACTCAACCCTTATAAAGGTTGAGAAAAACTAATGTGATAAACATAATGGGGTCATTCGTACAAAATTATTCAAACTCTTCGTTTTCTTTTATTAATTATAGGAATTGTTTTAGAGTATTATTAAAGAATTTCAATTTCAGCAATATAGCGTAAACATCAATAAAAATACAAACAAATGAAAAAAACATTAGCCTTTATTATTTTAATTACTACAAGTACAATAGTGGCATATTGCCAAGTAGTAAGTTCCACATTGTCTGGTTCAAACCAAAAAGATGTTTCTATATACGAGTATGGCGATAGTTTAACTTCGTGCGAAACAAACTTCGAAAATTTGATGCGAAACTGGAACAATGGGCCCATCACCAATAAAGATCATTACCATTTTGGCGATTATTACTTTTTCGAAACCATTTCTGACTCGGCCACGTATAAGTATTACCGCAATTACTTTTCAGGTTTAGACGTTGTAACTAATACTTTTTCAACTTCAGGTTCAACCTCATACAATGGAAAAGAATTGGTAACCAGTCATGATTATTATCTCAACCCTTATAAACGAGAATGGATATTGTTGGATAAAATTCCTGTAGAAACAAAAATAAAAGCATTAAAACTCTTTAATACCGAATTGGAATTAAATGCCGATACAAGTAAAATTAAAACTGTATTTAGGGAAACGAACAAAACAATCGAGGTAATAAAAGATTGTAATTCTTCATATAGCGATGAATCAGAAATTGAAATTTGGGCTTATTCCGATTCCGAAACCAAGGAAACTATTGATAGTGTTTTTCTTAATAACTTAAGTTTTGAAGACCTTGATATTCAAACCCAGGAAGAAATACAAATCAAATTATTTACACGAATGCGGGTTGAAATGCAAAAACACTTTAACGAAAAGGTACATATTGGTGATAAGGTTTACGTTGTACCATTTAAATTCAATGTATTTGAATATAAAGCAGTTGTAATATGTAACCCCCAAAGCAAAAAGGTTGTAATGGACAGCTTTTTTAAAGGTATTCCCTATTAACAAAAATGAGTTGTTCCCATTATAGGCAAAATTGTTTTTTGTAAACAATATTTCGAATGCCACTAAATACAATAGATCGTTAGATTTTTAGATATTAGATATGAGATTTCAACTCGTGCCAATATAGTATTTCAGACTATATTGAGTTACCCTGACAATTTTCAACCCAACATTTAAAATATGTTAAAATATTTAATCTGGGAAAATTACAAGTATGCATTTAATATTCTGATATGCAAACATCTACACACACACAATTTTTTGCGGCGCACAGCCATTGTTCATATTTGGAATTACCAATTATAGTTTATAGTATTGTTTTTCAGGCTAAATTCAGCGCTGAAATCATTTTTCAAGGCATTATTGCCGATCAATCCGTTATGCTCAGTAAATATTCCATTCTCGATGACTTAAGAAAATGGGGTTTTCGGAGCGGACTC
>DATJCU010000043.1:0-1683 GCA_035497795.1 Edaphocola sp.
CATAATTAGTAGTTTTATAAGATTAGTATAATAGTTTGATTGAATTAATGTTGCAAAAGTACTGTTTTTTTTATTATGACCTAAATTTTGCGGGTTAATTAATATTTAGTCTTTGCAACAGATTAAAAAAGTTATGTTTACAATTTAAAAAAAATGATTATTACTCTACTAAACATTTCTATTAGGGCTTTTCGAGAAGATAGAACTAAAAGTTTTCTTTTGTAACAGATAATAATCAAAAAGTATAGAACCTTTATATTGTTGTTTTATTACGATGTGTGTGGTTTTCATTAAATTCTCCTTTCGTTTATGCTTGAACGATGTTTTCATTTTGGTGAAATCTGAGTATGCTTTTATAACTGCTTGTGCATGCTTAAATTTACCAAGCATCATAAAATGCAAGATTGCCGCCCCATCTAAAACTATTCGGACTGAAAAAATTCGAATTAATCTATTAAGTGAAGCATTTTTGTAGACCATCAATAAGTTATTTCGAAAGTTTAAATAAGTTTTACGTGGACTCTCACTATTTAATGAAGCCCCGCCAACATGATAAACCGATGATTGTGGAACACAGAATATTTTCTTGCCTCGTGACTGTAAGCGCCAACATAGATCAATTTCTTCCATATGAGCAAAAAAATCACCATCCAACCCTCCTTCTTTTGCATATTCTAAATGTCTCATGCATAAACATGCCCCTGTTGCCCAAAAGATTTGCTCAGTATTATCGTACTGCCCCCAATCATTTTCCAAGAAATTCAAAATTCTACCTCGACAAAAAGGATAACCATACCTATCTATGAATCCACCCGCTGCACCTGCATATTCAAACTTTGACTTATCAGTATATGACAAAATTTTGGGTTGCACTGCTGCCGTATCTGGATTGTTTTCCAAATGGTCAATTAATGGCTCAAGCCAATTGTCGGTTGTTTCAATGTCTGAATTTAGCAACACAACATACTTTGCAGTTACTTCCTTCAAAGCACGATTGTAACCTTCGGCAAAGCCGTAGTTTTTGTCTAATAAAATTAATTTAACTGATGGAAATTCACTAATCAATACCTCTACTGAATTATCCGAAGAATGGTTGTCTGCGACTACCACTTCACAGTCTGCAGACTGAGTATGTTTCAACACAGTAGGCAGAAACTTTTTTATTAGCTCTGCGCCATTCCAGTTTAATATTACAACAGATGTTTTAATCATAATGCTGAATAGTTATCTGTCGTTTTCCTTTTAGAGAATTTCCATCTATTGTGTGTCCACAAATAGAAAGCAGGTTGGCGCAAAATTGTCTGCTCCATCTTTCGCATATACATCTCTGTAATAGCAAATTCAGCCGCTTTTGATGCGTCCGACGTAATTAGTGAAGCTGTTGCAGAGTAGTGTCCCCGTTTAGTTTTTTCAATATCTAAGTAAACAACTGAAAATTTAGTTTTACGCGCTATACGTTCCGCTCCAGTTAATGTAAGTGTATCTTGATTAAGAAACTTTGTCCAGTATTGATCATAGTAACGCGGAGGTCGTTGATCGGAAATAAAACCAAAGAGCATTTGCTCACCATCATTTTTAAGTTTAATAATACTTCGCATAGTTTCCCTTCGTTCAATATTGAGCGATTTGAAACGAGTACGAATCTTCAGAAATATTTGGTCAAATGATTTGCTGCTTATACGT
>DATJCU010000044.1:0-2544 GCA_035497795.1 Edaphocola sp.
AGCGTAATCAAAGCTTTTCAATCGCATCAACCCGAATTGTTTCAACTTTTTGAAAGTGGCATCCCATTTTATAATACCGATGCCGAAGCTGATTTTATAGCTGAGAATTACGGAAAGTCGGAAAATATTTCTGTGGATTATGCCATTATGGAAGCTTCAAAAAACGTGTATGTACTGCCGGCAGAATTTGATTGGAACGATTTGGGAACTTGGGGCAGTTTGTACGATAAACTAGATAAAGATCACAACCAGAATGCCGTGGTCAATGCTAGGATATTGAGTACTGACGCTTCTGGTAATATGATCCGGACCAAAGCCGATAAAATTATTATTGTTGATGGCCTTAAGGATTATATTATTGTTGATAAAGATGAGGTGTTATTGATAGTTCCGAAGTCGAAAGAACAAGATATTAAGAAAGTGCTTCAAGATGTAAAGGATAAATTTGGTGGTCATTTGGGATAATATTCTGGATTCTTTTAGTCTTCTTTTTTATCGGATACATACTTTGTTTAACTATAATTGCTTCTTGGTTTTATTTATAGCTTTATTTCACTGAAATACATCAGCATCATTCTTACAGTTATCACACAGTAAAAATAATCCAATCTATAAGACTCTTGTTTTCCGTAAACAGAACTAGATTTTATTTTTAGAACTGTTTTTCAGTTTAAAACAAAGATAGAGCAGCCAAGAACCAAACCTTTTATTTAGTTTTTGACTGCTATTTTTTAATAACGTTATACTACGTTATTAATTTTCAAAATTATTTATTCTTTTACTCTATAAGCTAAAAATAGACCTAAAAATGGTATAAATATGGTTAAATAGATAAACACTACTTTCATTGAATTTTTTAAATTTTTATTTTTCGTTATTTTTCTAATGCTAATTATCATAGCGATAACACTTAAGAAAAAAACAATATAGAGAATACTTGATTTAGTCATAATATTTTGGATTTATTATTAACAATTTTCCCAACCACAACTTAAATATAGTTCAGCTAAACAAGCTGGCGCACTCGCTAAGCAGAAACCATATTCTATCCAATTCATGTCGTTAATTTGGTCATCAGCACAACTTGTAATTCCGTCTACTGTACATGGATAACTAATTCTAGCAAATTCTGAAATTTCAAATTTTTTAATTTCAGACTCTTTAACGATACCGTCTTTAATAATTGATTTGTGCAAAATTTGTCCTTCAACTTCTATTATAAAAGTGCCGTTAAATGAATTTATTTTTGTTGGTAAATCTTTCATAATTTCCATATTATTATCAGGAATAAACTTATGAATAAAAGTAGGTAAGGATTCTTTAGTTTGCTTATTTGTTATTTTTACTTCTATTGTGTACAAATTTGGATTTGTATCAATTAAATTAGCTTCAACAGTTATTAAATCATTGCTAACTATTGCTACTTTATCTAAAAAAACCTATATTATTAGATGTTGTATCTTCTTTTGAACAGGAAAAAGAAATTAGAAAGAGGATCATAAGTGTGATTTTTGAAATATGCTTCATGTTATTTTGTACTAAGAAAGTTAAACTTATTCTTTGAATTTTCGATATTCAAAATCGGCTTATTTTATTTTTATAAAGTGGTTTTTCGCTTTCACATATTCCACTTACTAAATTAATTTTAAATTTAGTCAGATTGTCAATCTGTTTTCGACCGTTATATTGGTTTTAATGTAGTATAGCTATTAAATTTAGTGATCAATATTATATCAAGAATTGCAAAACTTTATTGATATAGATAAACTTTATTTTTAGAACTAAAGGCTAAAAACTGGCGCTAATATTATCGGATTTGTATAAATATAAGATTTATAATTGAACATCATATGTTAGAAAAATGTTAAATTTTAAGAAAATTTTATGATTTTATTACGGGAAAACCGTACTATTGAATGCAGATAAGGCTTGGAAAGGGCAAAAAGTTGGAAAATAATAGGCTAAATGCTAGGTTTTTTCTGTTTTCTTGTTTCTATCGGATAAATACTCTGCTCAACAAAGGTTTTAGGGAATTTTTCATCGTCTTCAAAACCCAGTTCAATATCTCTTCCGTCATGTGGAATATGATGTGTGTTGAAAATATAATCCCAAATGCTTAAGGTCAATCCGTAATTGACACCATGTTTTTTATGTTCGGGCAATGCTTTGACATGATGCCAAATATGCATTTTCGGATTATTGAGAATGTATTTTAACGGGCCGTAATTCCAGCCTAAATTGGCGTGGTTTAAATGTCCGATTACAATCGAGAAAAAGTAAACAATAGAAACATCCTGAACATTAAAACCACCAATAATAGCAATCGGAATATACAATAGCGAATTATAAACCACCGGTTCCATCCAGTGGTAGCGCAAATGCGCGGCAAATCCCATTTCTTTGACGCTGTGGTGTACTTTATGGAAATTCCACAGCCATGGCACCCGATGCAATAGGATATGGGTGTTCCATTGTACAAAATCAATGATCAAAAAGAAGATGAGCAAGCCCAGCCATTTTGGTAAGTCGTTGACACTAAAAAGT
>DATJCU010000045.1:0-18562 GCA_035497795.1 Edaphocola sp.
TAACCATCTTTTTGATTTGCTATTGTCAATAATAGCTCCGAAATTTGTTCTTGTGTAAAGTTCATCTTTTTTAGATTTTGAGCTCAAAACAAAAATCCTAAATTTTTTGAATTTTACACACTTTTTTGGACAGTATCTGATTTTCTTCACACTATTAAAAGTATCTATATCCTCATAGTTTTTGAACCTAGTTCTGAAGAGGATTATTCAACCAATCATTAAGCTTTAGCCTATCAGTATGCCGAATGCTTGGTTTTTATCGATTGGGTTTAAAATCCTATTTTGTTCACCTGTATTTTGTGCGATTGGTTTTCGGTGATATTAAATTTCTCAAAATTTTCATTAACTTATTCATAAGAAAGCATATAATTAATAATATCACTCCAATTAAAATAGGCAATACACCTCCAAATGTGAATAACATTCCAAGTACAAATCCCATTAAACATTCTGGTAAATGAACAGGTGTAAAAAAAGCAATGAGAATTGGAAAAAGAATAAAATATTGTAGGAAGTTTCCAAAATTAAATTCCCATAATAATGATATTATAATACCAAATGCAAAGGCCGCCAAAAACCTTTTAAGGACTTTAGTTTCATATTCTTCGGATTTTAATTCTGATTTGATTTCGTTCCCTCGTCGTCGATTTACTAAGGAAATAGCTATCCAGAATAATAGAGGAACAGTTAATAGTCCCCACCAATTAGAGATTGCTGGTAAATCCTTTCTTGCAAGCAGATTATGGCTAACTACTCCACCATTAAAATATTCCCACAGAATAAATATAGAAGTCAAAATGAATATACCAATAGTTGCTTTTATTTTATTATTGATTACTGATTTTAATTTCATGTTTTTAATATTTAAAGTTCTATTAGGCTTTCAAGAAAATTACAGTAAATATATAATTTTTCAATCTATTGATATTGAATTGTTCTGTGGTAGTTTTGCAAATCACGAAGCTATGTTATTCATTGATTTTTAACCAATAAGAACCGCCATGTTGCTCCACTCCTTTTAAATTCTTATGTTCCCAAATTGGAGCAATTAATTCAGAAAGTTCTTTGTCTTCAAAAATGAAATAATTCGGTAAAATTGTATCATATTTTTCTGGATTTGCTAATAAATACATTGCTAAACCATATTGTTCTGAATAAAATCGATCACACATAAATTGCGGATAATCATAAGGTAGATATATGTCGTGAATATGAACAATCACCCCTTTTTTCAACCTAGGGAGAATTTCCAAATAAAAAACCATAGCATCTGAATTAGGTAATATCCTATGAGAATTATCCACGAAGAGAATGTCATTCTCGTTTAATTCGTCCAAAATATTAAAATCAATATTTTCAAATGGTGCTCTTATTATCTTATCAGCTAAATGATCAATCTCTGCTCTGGGCATTGGATCAATAGAAATAATCTCAGTGTCCAAATTATTCTCTATCTTAGCTTTAAATGCTACTTTGGTTGAGTTTCCTGAACCTATTTCGATGTATTTCTTAGGTTTGAAATTGGAAATCATGGTGTAAATTCCAATGATGTCAAGACCTGGTAAGAATCCATTATTCCAAGTAGGGTTTTTAGAATCCGTTTCTTTATTGGAATCCTGTATAGTCCATATTTTATCTTTATAGGTCAATGCCTTGCTAATCAGATCTCTATATTTATCCCGATTGGAATCAATTATTTCGTATAATTCTTGATGCGGCGGTTTGCCATGGCCATATCTTGGTTTAAAGACCACTTTATAATCAAGGAATAAATTTTGAAATTTTGGATTTAAAAATTTGTAAATCTGTTTTATCATTTTTGTAGCATAATTATTTGATGCGTCAATTTTCTAATCTCAGAACAGTCACCTCAGGTCTATTAAACTTATTATGTAATTAATTGACGATTTGGAAATCCGATTTTATATTAATTTCTCAAAGATATATGATTGAAATAAATTATCCAAAGAACTTTTTCAACACTATAATGCTCATGATAAAGAATTGGTTTTTAAGTCATCTTTAAGATTGCTTTTAAAAATTATACTTTTTATGCAATCTGTATTTTTTTTAATAGTTCGTTTTCAATTTTGTGAAAGTTTCTCTTTTTATAAGACCCCATAATCCACTACATTACAATTAACAAAAAGAATAAAGCGACAAGTGAATGTTATTCATTTGTTGCTTTATAAGAAAACTAATTTTTACCGAAGTAAAATATAATGTTTTCCTTATTAAAATCCAATTTGAAATAATCAAAGTTTTTTATTGATCTTTTTTATCGAATTAAAATTATTTAAAGTTAAAATTAAGACCTATTGTTAAGAACGATTTATCTTGCTTGAAATCACTATTAGATAAGTTTAAACTAAATCCATATTGAACTTGTAGCTTAATTTTCTCAAGTCCACCTTTAATTGTCAAGGCAGGCTCAATTAGGAAATTTGAAGAGTTGTTCTTTAAGTAATTGGTTTGGTTCTCATTATCAAAAATTAAATCTCCTTTTATATTGCTATAAGAGAGGTTAACGATTCTTGAAGAGACTGCTGCAGAGAAATATTTTGATTTATAACCAAAATTTGGTTGAATTCCTATCCTGAAAATATTAGCAGAAATATCACCTTTTGTACTCGGGTGGTTATCTCTAGTAGAAGGAAGGTGGTTTTCAAAGCCACCGAAACCAATAATTCCATAAGTTTCAAAAACAAAATTCTCTTCTATCGGTTGGAAGTATCCAGCTCCAACTTCAAAGAATTTGCCTGATCCTCCATTTCCATTATCAAGGTCTGAAGGAATAAATAATCCACCATTTGCCATTATAGCAATGTTTTTAGATATACCGTAAGCACCTTGAAACTCAACTTGGTTACCATTACCCGAAAGGGTGAGGTTTGTTTCTCCCTGTTCTGATATTAATGGAACATTTTGAGTGTTTGGGGAGTAATATTTTGGATTACAAGAAATTAATGCAAAACCAGCAGCTACAATAATTACATTTTTAAAATTTCTCATTAGTTTTTGTTTTTTTAAAGGTTAACAATAGTTTGAATGCCAATAGCCTATTAAGCATATGCCCTTCAAAGTTAATCAATTAAATTTATATTTAATTATCTAAAATGTAAAATTTAAAGAGAATATATAAGTTTTATTGAACTTAGATGACAATATTATTTGTTTTTTTGATTACAATCTTTAGCCAAACCAATGGCATATGATTCTGGAACGGATGCTCCTCCTAAGGCCATACATTCCTTATAAAACTTCCAAGCATTATCGCAATCACTCTTATTCCAATACATGATAGACAACTTATATATTGTGTTTTGGTCCTTTGGATTGAGATTATAAGATTGAGTCATATATAAAATAGCGGAGTCCAATTTTTGAAACGCAATATTTTCCTCTATTGGTGCTAGCAAATAATATTCGGCTAAATAGTAGGTTCCATAATCACTTAATAGATTTGCATTTTTAGGTGCTAATTTTAAACCTTGTTCATATTGTTCTTTAGCTTTTTGATATTGACCTAAATTCATATATACAGCACCGTAACCAGAATAAATATCTGTATTGGTAGTATCAAGTAAATAAGCTTGGTTAAATCTGTACATTGCTGTTTTAATGTCATGATAAAGATATTGAAATCCTAATTTGATTAAATGATCGGAACCTTTTCTATGGGTCGTATCTTGTGCAATTATCGTTTTAATAAATTCTTCATCAGATTCTTTTTGTGCTTTTGTTTTTTCTATGAGACCGTATTTTGGAAGTAATCGAATATTAGATTCAGATTCTTTTTCCCATTGTTCCCAGTTCATTTCTTGTCCAAAAGTTGTCATCGAAAAGATTAAGATGATGCTTATAATAATGATTCTCATAAATTTGTTTTATTTTATTCGATATGTTTGTTCGGGTTCATTAAAATACAATTTTTGAAGTTTTTAATTATCAATATTTTAATTATCCGAATGAAACCCAATATTATTACCTTCTGTATCCATAATAACAGAGCAAAATCCATGTTCTCCGATTGGAAACTTTGCTTGTAAAACTTTTCCACCTGCTTTTTCGACTCTCTCCGTTTCAATTGCACAATCTTCACAAGTGAAATACACCAATGTACCACCAACTCCTGGTTTCATATCATTTGTCTTACATAATGCACCACTGATGTTACCTTCTCCAGGAGCCCATGGGAAGCTCAACATTTCTAAGTCTCCAAATTCGCCCGGTGTTTGCATTGTAATCATTTTTATTTGAAAAACGGTTTCGTAAAATTTTTGAGCTCTAGTCATATCTTCTACATAAATTTCTACCCAAGTGAATGGGTTCTTTGTTTGATTTGTCATTTGCATATTATTTAAATTTAGATTATAAATTTTTTTGAAATCATTTTTCCGAATTTCATTATATCTCAACCATAACATCCACCATTCATTTATTCCTTTTCGGAAACTTGACTATTAAAATAATAATTATACATTTTCTTAATAGTTCAGATACAAATATATAGTTTATTTTTATTATTATATTACATTTACATTAATAAAATAGATGTTAAGAAACATCCTATTAATGAAGGAATATTAGGATTAATTTTTAAAAAATAATCAGCCCAAATGAAATGCTAGTTTAGAAGCAATACGCTTTCAGTTTTAGGATATGGTTGTTAATATTTATGTTGTTCCCATTTTATACTTTTGACTGTCTGATGCTTTTTTAGTGATTAAAATCAGCGTTAATTTGCTTTTTACACTCCAAATAGTCGCAATTGATGATCAGTACACTTTTAAACTAATATCCTGATTTGTTCGTTATTCATTTTACCGAATAAATCGGGAAGAAAATTTGGATTTCTAAAGCTTTCCTATTCCTTAATCAATGCAATCTGCGTTTTCTGACTCGATATCTCCATTATACTCTTCTATTTTAAATGGATAAGTACTAGAGATATTTTCACCAAAAAGCTTTTGATCCTTTATCATTTTTTTTCAAGGCTATTTTTCCAAATATTTTTCCGATGAACTCTTGTTTATACAAATGATTGCTTTTGTCTAAAATCCATCGATTCCAATAGGTATTATGGTTGAGCATCTGAATTAAATTCATTTTTCTCATTCCGTTTTCTTGGATTTATTTGTTTAATCCTGTATATCAATGGCTCTCGAAAGTTATAACCGAAAATTGTTTTCAGTTTGAATTTATTTTAAGTTTTAAATTATTTTTTTTAACTCGGATATTTAATTGTCATAAGGTAAATAAAAGATTCTCTTTGTAGATGATTTCCAACATTCCAAATTATTGTGTCACTTAGGTAAACTATTGTGTTTTCGAATTTACCCTGCGAAAAAAGTTCAGCTATTTCTTGTTTTGAGTTCTCTTTATTCAATTATTTAATTGTTCTAATCGGTATTTAATCATACGTTCTATAAGTTCTTTTGGCAAGGGTTTGTTTAATGGAAATTGAACGGAACCTTTACTGCTTTTATATATTTTCAGTTCAGCCTTGAATTTTTCAATAGTCGTAGGATGTGGATAGAGTCCAACATGTTTTTTATATCCTGCAATCATAATTTGTTGTTCTCGTTTTCCACCTGCAATTAAACAATAGGATGGAATATTATAATTAAATAATTCAACGGCATTAGGTTTTATTTTGAGGATACAAGCTTTTAATTCCAAAAGAGCATTTCTCGTTTCGGTCGATTGCGCATTAAAATACGCTTCAACGGTTTTGAAATTAATTTTATCAGTCAATTTATTTTCATTTCAGTTTTTATTCAATCTTTTGTTGTTGTTCATTATACAGACCAATTAATAAACTATTCCCTTTTTTGTCTATTTTTATACCTCCATATTTTGCTTTTTCATATTTTTCTGCCTGTCCTTCCTGAAAAAAGAAAGATTCTGCTCCAATGTTTACATTCCAATCGTCAGGAGCGGTGTATTCAATTAGGTATTCATCCATATTTAATGGAGTTTGCTCTTTTTGAAACCTTATTTTTTGGCCTATACCATTATTATCAAGTCGAACTACACAAAAACCTCTCTTAGCAATATTTTGCGATTGTAAATCTTCAGAAATTTTATAACGTAATTCCATATAATCACCTTGCATTAAAGAACGCGGATCAACTGGAGCCAATTCTAATAAAACCAATTGCCCGTCTTTTAATAATGCCTCTTTTTTAGAGACAGAATAATTGAAATAAATCAATAATAGAATTAGGTTGAAAAGTATAATTATATATTTAAACGTTCTCATTAGCCTTCAATTTTTTATAAGTGAACAAATAGAATACAATAAAAAGTAAACCTGTTGAGAACAAGATTATTGATTTCGTTAGCAAAGTAAAGTTGAGATCATAATAGAATTGAAAGATGAAGTAAATAAAGGAAATAATTCCTATTACAAAACCTGTTTTATAATTTACAAAAAAGCTTAAAAGTATAATTAGAAATGCACCCGAAATAGCAGGGGATAGGGCAGTGGACAATAAAATCAAGATTGTAAAAATGTAAATGCCTATTTTATGTGAAGTGTTTTGTACATTTATTACTTTAAATAAAATCGTAATTATATATACGATAAGCGGAATGATAATGATGGAGGACAACCAATTATAGTTTGCATCAATTGGTAAAATTCCTTTTTTACCAAGAAAAATTAATCCAATTAAAAAAGAAAAAATTAATCCTATTTTAACTGGATTATAAAGCTTGGAAAGTGTTTTATTAATAGTGATTATTTTCCCTTCTTTCAGGAATAAATAGGTCATCATCATTCCAATTGCAGCAATGTAAATAGGAATAATATTATAAAGGTTATTAGATATTATTAGTGTTAAAATACTTCCATTAATGATTAATACTGCAATAAAAGAGAGTATATAATTCTGTACAATATTTAAGGAAGCAAAGGCAATAATAATGAAGATAATACTTAAAATATTATCGCTTACCTTAAATTGTAAACAACCAAAACCAAGCAATATAAAACCTATAATAAAGGCAGAAACACTAAAGGTGTCCATGACAATCCGATCTGATTTTTTGTTGAGCCAAATCGACGTTACAATCAAAACGCCTCCCAATACCAACAAGCTTATATCAGAACTGTAAAGTCCAGATATAAAAAGAAAGCCTAAAAATGCAATACTTGCTAATATGCCTCCGAAAATAGATAGTATTTTAATAGAAATAGATTGCTTTTGGTCCTCTTTTTGATAAGCCAAAAGAATGGCTTCTTCATCAAATTCCAAAGGTGTATCTGCTTCATTTTGGAAACAATCCAATAATTCTTTTATTACTTCTTTATTGCTCATGAGTCCATTTTTTTTGAATGCCAATTAAGTTTTTAATCGTTAAAGTAACACTGCCTATTATAAATAGACTGACTAATAAAAACATCATTTCACTATCAGATATTTTTATGAGTAATGCTGATACGATAATGATCAGACTAAAAGGTATAACCGATAAATAAAAAACACTTTTCGTCTTTAATCCATGCCAAATTCCCAATCCAAAAGTTATCGCCGCGATGAATATTAATATTGGGAAAGAATGCTGATATTTATCAAAAATTCCGATAACAATTCCGATCGTCGCATAGCTAATACTAGCTAATGCAAGGATATTCAAAAACCATTTTAGTTTTTTGCTCTTGTCTAAATAAACAGCTGAAATCAATACGAATGCATTGAAAAGGAAAAGGACTAAACATATAAAAATGCCTGACCAGTCTTTGGCAACTTGTTCAGAATAGAGAATAAAAGTTGTATTGATTAAAAAGAGGTATATTAACCATAATGGAGAAAAGTTTGAAACTGATACCCAAAGTGTAATGAAAATAGTCCAAGCTAAAAAGAAATCGTAGGCATTGGCACCAGTTTGGTAAATCTGTCCAAACACTGCAAATAAAACGCCTACTAAAACGGATGCTCCAGTAAGTATTATGTTTTTGACATGATCTTTTATTTGCGGAAGCAGGACAATTAGAGTTGTGATGATAATTAAACCTTGTAAGAGACCGATTTTTGTAAATTTATTCAGATCGTCCCAATTGTAAGCAAAAAAGAAAACAATGCCTGCAACCGTGAAGCCAACACCAAGGCTGATGATGAAGATCTGAAAGAATTTCTGCCAGGCGTCTTTGTCATTATAGACCTTTCTTTTCAAAATCCTGTCAATTCCTTGTGCGGTCAAACTGCTATGACGAACAATGATTTGAATGTCTTCTCTATTTATGTTTTTCATTTAATGGCGTCTTTTAATAGAGCTTTATGGTCAATGGCTGTGAAAAATAGAGTGCTAATCTAATATATATATTCTTCTCAATTATGCATCCATTTTCATTGAAGGTCAATGCTATATTTACTTCTCAAAGATATATTATTTAAATAAATAATCAATATAATTTTACACACTGTAAAGTTTATTGGCCTTTTTGCATTTAAATTATTTAATAAGTTGCATTACAAATTTCTAGTCCTCTTTTAAAATTTATATAAGGTGCTTTAATAGGTTCAGTTCATTAAACTTATAAAAAATCTGATAGAAATTGGAATATTTACCAAAAATGGCTAGCTTGTGCCATGATGGGTAAGCAAACAATTAATATCCAAATATAATTTAATGAACTCTCGAAACAGCTTGAATAATAGTGAGATTTAAGTTACACCTTTTTAAATATAAAATTAAATAATTCATGACATAAGTGAAGATAATGAACTATAAGAACATAGCTTTAGTTATATCGTTTTGCTTAGGTTTTTCTAATTGTAATAATCCTCCAAAGGATGAATTGCATTTAGAAAACTATTATACCTTTGATTCTAATTTTACCAATTCCCCCAGTATTATTATAGATAATGATACATTAATGTATTTGAGGAATGATGGAATTGAAAATGTTTATTTTGAAGCAGTTGATGTGAAAACGAACCGAGTTTTCCAATCTGTTTTATTTGAAGAGGGCTACAGTTTGGGTTATGCAAACTATGATTTCCTGCATAAGCTTTACATTTTTCCTATACAACTTCATAATTTAGTATTTCAAAAATTAGATGGTGAAACTAAAATTTTTAAGTTGGAAGAAACATGCAAAATTAAACCTTTGATATATGATAATCTCGTTTTGTTTCAAGAAAGAGGATGTTGTATTAAAGTGGTAAGAACAGAGGATTTTAAAACTATTTGGACATTTCCGACAGTGAATTTTTCTATTTCACAACCGATATTAAAAGATGGTAAGGTAATTGTATTGCTTAACGATAATACCCTTATTTCTATTGACTTTGTAACGGGTAAAGAGGAGTGGCGGTATCAATCCATTACAGGCTTACACATTGGGATTCTATACGGCAATACTCAAGAAAAAGTATTTATTCTGACCACTGATTTAAAGGATAATATTGAATTGGAAGCTATTGATATAAAAAATGGCAAATTGTTGTCAAATAAGAAAATAAACGAACCTTTAGATGTATGGAATATTTCTAATGTTATTATTGGGAATAAAATGTATTGTAGAGGTTATGATAAAGTTTTTATTTATGACCTTAGTACTTTGGATAAATTAAATGAGTACCGTTTAAATGAATTGTTGCGTACCGATTTGATCCCTTATGAAAGTAAAGTTCTTTTTTCAACATTCAATGAGAAAAAACTATACTACATTGATAATGAAGAATTGAAGGAAATCCAAAGCAAAATTAATATTCAAGACATTATAGTGGACTCAAACGAAGTTTATTTTTTTTCCTATCCAGAATTATACAAGGTGAAATCAAATTTTATGAAATAGTAACACTTGATACTCTTTATGGTTTTAAGAGTTACAATTGTGCTAAGTTACCTTTTGAATAGCTTCAACCCTGCAAATTTTAGATTTGGTAAGTTTCCAATTAGCTATTATTAAATTCTGATTTTCATATACCGCTTTGTGATTGTAAAGGGTAGGATTATTTTTCTTACTACAAGTGGTGAAGGTTGCAGCTAAAATGGAAGAGAAGAATAATTTTTTATTTTTGTTTGTTCTTCTTTCTCATAAATAATATTAGTAAGAGAAATATTAATGCTAATCCAGTTTGAATTAATAAAAATAAAAATATACTGCTGTTAACATTTCCTGCCTTATAAAGGAAAGGTACAGAAAAAACAAATAAAGTAATAGCTATAAGGAAACGTCTTAAATAATAATATTTCGAACCTATATTGATCAATGTAAAACACAGAAATATATTTTAAATTATTGATACCCCTCCTAAGTCTCCTACCTGATTTCCAATGCCATCATTTGCAATCTCAAAACCATTAAATTTCCAATTTATTATAATATATAAGTAAATTAAATTTATAATATTGGTTATTATTTGATAAGATTTTTTCATTTTTAACTGGCAATTTATAAAAATATTTTCATTAAAAAAGCTTTCTTTAATGAAGAATTAATTTTTATTCGATAATTTTTATTAAGCTTTCTATTTTGTTTAAGTTTTCAAGATTTTTACCATAATCTATTAAAGTTGTTTTCAATTTCGGTCTAATGTAAATCTGATATTCAAAATTCGCACCTTTATTAGGCTTCAAAATTATTTTTATTTCTTCTCCCTAAGTCTTCATTGTGTTACGGAATAGCCTACTTAATTACTTTTTGCAACATTTTTAATTTCCTATTTTATTTTTTAGGTAAACTAGATACTGAAAAGGTTCAGTCAACAAATCATTGAGTTTTAGCCTATCAGCAATCCAAATGTTTAGTATTGTAATTGACTTTCGTCTTTAATATTATTTTTTTCAAAATCATTAAACTCTTTTTGTCAATAAATGAATGGAATCAACATTTTTGTTTTTCTTGCATAATTATCATATTCCTCTCCATATTTGCTTTTCAGATATTTGTCAAGTTTGGGTGCATTATAAAAAGCGAAAAAGCAAAATAAAAAAATAGGGATTGTTATGGAATACCAATTTTTTGTGACAAGTGCATAGGCAGTTACCCATAAAATGTCTCCGAAATAGTTTATATGCCGTGAATATTTGAAAAAACCTTTGGTATATATTTTCCCTTTGTTTTCTGCTTTCTTTTTCCATTCGTTCCTTAGAATTTCTCCACCGCTATTTAAAACACATCCAATTATAAATAAACCTATCGCAAAATAATCAAATCCGTCAAGTGGTGCAGAAATCGGAAGTACAAATAATGGATAACCTATAAAATATATAGCAAATGCAAGTGGCACACTCACACTTTCCTGCCACGGTATGCTTCTTTTCAGTAGGAATATCATCATATAGGCAAGTCTTAAGAAAATGATGATGTTGAAAACAAAAAGGATTGTTTTTCTTCCCATATTTTCAGTAGCACTGTGTATGTGCAAGTTTTTTTCGATCCAAGCTCCATCACTTTGAAATAAAATCCAATAGGATATCCATAAAATCAATATTTCAATCAAGTGAATTACGATTTTCTGTGGGATGCTTTTGCTTTTCTTTCCGTACAGTTCCATTTTTGATTTTTTCTATTATATGTAAACATTATTAGGAAATGGCTTATTTTATTGTCCAAATTCGTGAAATTCGCTTACAGTCAGGAAATATCCATCAGGATCACGAAGAGAAAATTCCTTTATCATTGATCTTGAGTTTAAATGAATATCTTCTTCTATAATACAGTTTTCATCTACAGCTCTTTTGTATATTGCATCCATATTATTTGTTCTAAAGTAAAGGATTAACCCATTTCCTGGAGCAATACTTTTGTCTGTCATGGTTGGGTGATCATCCATTTCCCATTGATGAAGACATAAAACGATTTCATTTATTTCAGATTTTAGGACTGCGAAACCGTGTCCTTCTGGTGACGAATTTTTGAATCCAAATATTTTCTCATACCATTTTGCACTGGTATCTACATCATTAACTGCGATTATTGTATCTATTTTTGTCATGGTTTATTTATAGGGGGAACTCGATAACTAGTCGCATATTTTAATAGTTTGATTAAAGATGGGTTTGATAAATCCGCAACTGATTTTACTTTGTAGTGTCTAAATAATTTTCCTGTTCCTTCAAGTAAATTCTTGGGGTCTGGAAGTTCCGAACCATAGTTAAATCCTAAATTTACGTGATTCGTTGCTGGCATTATCCAACAAAAATGTTCTGTTTTTTTCTTGTGACCTGTTCCAAATCCTATATTTTTTTGTCTAATCCAAACGACTTCGACAACTTCAGGAAGCACTTTATATATCAGTTTCCTCGTTTGCCTTGCAATTTCTTTTATTTCTTCTGAAAAATTTTGGATTGCTTCCTCAAACTCTTCGTTATTTTCCATTTTCAATATTTCTAAAAAAATTAATATATCCCTAACTTTCCATTTTTTTCAGCTTGTTGTCAAAGTCAATCGGTGAAAAAACCTCCATATTTGTGTATAAAATTACATTAAAATCTTTAAAATAAATATGTATTTTATGTTTTTTATATGTGTCAGGTTCAAAGAATCGCTTGTTCATTTATAGATTTTGGATTACTCGAAGACCGTATTGCTATTGATCATTCCTTTCGATTTATTGATGTGTTTAACTGATTACCAATAAATTGGATTTAGTGAAAATAGGAATTTCAACCAAAACCTTTACAAGAAGAAGGTCGTCCTAATTGAGTAAAGCGACCTCATCCAAAGCGTTAAGGAATACGTTGAATCTTAGGTTACAAAAAGCGAGTGAATTGTTCGTTCAAAGATCCTAATAACAATAAATGAGCAATCTTAGGGTTCGGACTGTAACCGGTTCCGTTCAACAGCATTTTCAGCTCTAGCCCTTCGGGCAAGACGAAAACTTAGATATTGTGTGTAGTTTTTTTATTTCATATTCAAATTTTAAGACTCTCAAGTTCCATAAAGTTAAAGTCTGTGTAGCAGTTATAATTTCATTTTCACTTCGGACCACTAGTTTGTCTTTAAATGATTTTATGTACTTAGTCCATAACTGTCCTTCAGAGTCCTTTAGTAAAAAATAGAACCCACTATCACCAATTCGATTTCCTGCGGATTCTAATATTAGCTCCCTATTTTTTCCGACTTTAGGAGTAAGAATTACTGTTGCACTTCCATTCGGCAATGGGAAAATTGCTTTTATACAAGTTTTGCCCGATGGAATAACGCAAGTTTCATATACACCCGAATAAACAACTTGTCCTGTTGTTAGAAATGCTCTGAGCCAAATAGTCCTTTTAACTTCATTTGTTTTTTGGTCTTTTAAGTGAATAATTTCACTTGTTAACGTTTCAGAGTTTTCTATACTTCTAATTGGGACATTTAATTGTTCTATTCTTTTGCTGAAAATGAATCTTAGTAATAAACCAAATATTTTAAAAAATGGATTCCATTTTACTTTTAATTTAAGTTGGTAGTCAGCCGTATTTTGATAAAAGTCGATTACATTTGGAGATAATACATCTATTTCTTTTTCTGATAGATTTAGTTGATGTATTGATTGAATTAACCCTTTTCCATTCTTTTCGTTATCAATCGCTAAATGTTCTTTATCTGCTAATTGCTTAATAAATTTTAATCCAATACCATTTAATTCGCCAAAAGGGCCTATTAACCATTTCTGTTCTGATTTGTCGATTTTCTGCCCAAAAAGAATAACCCATTGTTGAGTAATCCAATCTTGAAAACGTTGTTTTTTAATTGCTATTCCCATTTTACTATTACACTTTGGTGTTGGGAATGAAATTCGATTGACCTTTCCAACTGCCATATTCGGCAATAGGCTTAAATCTTAATGTTGTGAACTCAAAATGGAAGTTTTTTCTTTCTCTTTCTCTCATTGCGTCAGAATGTCTTTTTGGTTTTTCAACAGAACTATGTCCGTGAACCATATCAGTCATTTCTTTTTCAGTTTTCCAAATCGAAAAAGTTGAGACTGTATTTGGAAACTTTACTGATGCCAATGAAAGTGTGGTTCCTGGATGGTCTCTTACGAGTTTTTCTACAGGTCTTCCCCAATGAATAAATCTCGGCACGGCAAAAGGCTTCATTCTTGCTATAGTTACTGCAACTACTGAAGAATTTGAACTTTTTAATTTGTCTTTGAACTCTGGTATTTTGAAGCCACTAAATTTTCCCCATTCTCTGATAAAAGACAAACGCACGTGCCAACCTTTTGCTAAGGTTCTTCCGAAAATGTCCTGTTCCAAATAATTTTCGAGTGCAATTTCATTTTCCCATTGCATAAATACTGCCACTTGTCCAATTAAGATTCGTGTAGGAGATAAAATTGGAGAACCTAATGTCATAGCGGTCATAAACTCCGAATGAATTAATCCTTTTGTTCTCTTTTCTATGGGATTTGAGAATATTCCCTTAATCGCAACTAACAATGGTAGTTTTATTAAATGATAAGAAAATACACTCATTTTATTTTTCTATTGAAATGTTATTATTGCGGTTTCTCAAATTACACACAACGAATATATATATATATATGTTTTAAGCGTTTTTTAAAAAATCAAAGATAATAAATGTTTTTATTATGTTAAAATTTAAAATAAATATTTTTGTGAACTCTTAAATTGGAAAAAACCAGCTAATCGGTGTGTTTTTTTCGTAAATATCGATTATAATATCCATGATGCTGAATATATTGTTTGGCTTTACTTAGCGCTTTTTAAGATTGCTTT
The DNA here is from genome assembly GCA_035497795.1 of Edaphocola sp. Classification (GTDB taxonomy): domain Bacteria; phylum Bacteroidota; class Bacteroidia; order Chitinophagales; family Chitinophagaceae; genus Edaphocola. Next base: position 14,689 of record DATJCU010000045.1, read on the forward strand.
ACATTTTTCTTAATCAGTTATTTGAATAGATTATACTTTTTAAGTGAAAATTCGTTTTAGGATGGAGTAGTTCTGGATAACTTACAGGTGCTTTCTTTTTTTTCTTTTTGATTTTTGGTGTATTCAAATAACAATTAATGAGCAATCCATAGATTGCCCACTGTAACAGGATCCGTTCAACAGCGTTTTTCAGTTCTAGCCCTTCGGGCAAAACGAAAATTTAGTTATTATCTGTCGTTTTCCAATTCTTTTTCTATACTTGTTTTTACTAAATTTAAATGCTCCAATACTCCGTCATATCGAAAGAGCTTAAAGTTTCTTTCAAGCTCCATTCTCCATAGATAACTTAGTATTTCGTTCTTTTTTTCCTTTTCAATGTTTCGTGCAGGCAACAATTCTGTCAAATTTCCTTTGTCATCAAAGACCATATATTGAAGTAGGATTGAATTGAATCTTTTAAAATAGTTTTTGAAATCCTGAAATTCTTCTGCTTCATTCTCGAGCAACTCGATTATTTTATAATGATATTCATATAACTCAATAATTTGTGTTCGTAATGAATCGTTTTTTATTGTTTTTAGGTTGGTGTTCTTAAGAGATTCATATCCTGTTTTATTTATGATAGGTGAAAAGCTCCGGAATAAAACTAAATAATAAAGTCCTATGGAATCGGGACTTATTTCAGTTCCGTTAATCCAATTTCTAAAAGTCTTGATGCTGTGAAAACTTGTGTTATAGCTTTCAATATTAGCTTCAAAATCTTTCTTGTCAATGTTTAATCCGTTTCCGATTTCAAATAAAATTTTTCTTTGAGAAATTTGTTCGTCCTTGTTCTGTTTCCAATTGGAAAGAGAGAAGGCAAGGATTACGCTTATGAAGATGATAATAAATTCAAAAGTAAATCGTCCAAGGTATTTAAATCGTTTTTTAGACATCTTTTTCAAAAAATAAATAAATATAAATCGCTGTTCCAAAACTTGTAGATGTGGTTGAAGCTAACTTATAGCTCTTTTGAGCATATTCATTTAGTTTTTCTTGAATTTCAACTTTGGATTTTTTTTGAATATGTTTTGAGTCAAAAGTTAGTTTTGTATAATAAATTAATGATTCTACTTTGTATTCTTTCATAATTGTTTTTTTAAGAGAGATAACGGTTACGCATTTATGCAGGACTGGAATTAGAATTCCTTTCTGCCGGGACCGTTGCCAAATTTATAAATAAAAGTTCATTGTTATTACTAATGCTCAATAATGTTTTTTCTGCCTGGAATAACTGCTGAAAGATGCACGAATGCTCATTTGTAGCACTTCAACCAGTCTTGCATAAATGCGCATGTTATAGGCAGCCTCTCCATGCACTAACGATTTAAGAATTTTACAAACTCTTCTTTTGAAACATATCCAGCTAATGTCGTCCATTTTCCATCGATTGTTTGGTTTATAAATTCAGGTTGAACGTTGCCTTTATATTTGGTTTCTTGAAATTCAGCATTCATTTTTCCAACATCATTTCCATCCACATAAAGTGTTATTATTATAAAATCGTTTAACAAGTTTAAAATTGAAGTGTCACTTAAAACGTCTTCTTCCATTCTTCTTGAAGCAATACTGTACTTTGATGTAAAATAAATCAATAAAGGTTTCTTTAAGGCTTCTTGATGCTTTTCGGCTTCTGCATAATCTGAATATTGATGAGTATTTAAAAAAGCAGGAACCTTCTTTTCTATTTTGTTTCCATAAATAATTTCCCTTCTTAACAAGGCGTATTCTGATGAATTTTTCAATTGATTTAGTAGCGATATTATGAAACTATATTCAATCGTAGGTTCACCATTCTGACTCAATCGATTGACCATAATGTTACCTACAATAAGACTGACAATTTTGCAATCAACAGAATCAAATCCACAATCCATTAATTTAAATATTTGTTTCTGCATATCTATAATATCCGATTGAGAAAAATCAATTTTCTGCTGTTTAAGTTTCTTGCATTTGTCTTCAATCATACCCTGTCCGAAGCCAACAAAGGATAACACCAGCATTAGTATTGTAAAAATTAATTTTCTGTTCATTGTGTTTTGGGTTCTGACTAACGTTTTAAGTTTATTTTGAATATCAATTAGTTGTAAAATTAAGTTCTTCATTAGTCAGACCAAATTTAGTTATTTGTTTTTGAATTCTTTTTACTAATCCTAATTTTCTTTTTTCATCTAAAAATAAATAACCTTCTGGATTTACATAAGCTTGATTTTTTACTATCATATTCCAAATGATGATTGCTAATTTCCTTGCCGTAGCAGAGATTGCAGAAACCCTGCCTTTTCTAAAATTTATTCTTTTGAAAAAATCTGATAATGGCGTAGAATCCTTTAAATTTCCAATCGCATTTGCTGCATTTCTTAAGGCTATTTTTAAACGATTACTTCCTTTTGGAATTCTATTTGATAATATTTTACCTCCGCTGATTTTGTTGTTTGGAGTTAATCGTAACCAACTTGCAAAGTGTTTTGCCGTCGGAAACTTCTTGATGCCTTCCAAACCTACTTCACTCATTATTGAAAGTACGGTGGAATAAGAAACTCCTTCTATTGCAAGTAAATCTACTCCTTCAAAATATTGATAAGCCATTAAATTTAAGTTGATATTCTTCGGAGTGTTTTTATTGATCTTTTTGTGCTTTTTGGGTCCTATGTAATGTTCTTTTTTATTGTTGTCTTCGTCAATTGTAGTATTTAAGATTTTCTCAATTTCTACATCACATTGTGAAATTTTAGTTTGTAAAATTTCATACATTTCAAGCTCCTGTTTTAGAGCAAATAAATAATCTTCTCTTCCATTGGTATGAAGTGCTTTTGCAATTTCTTCTTCCGTTTTTCTGCAATTACCATGTCTTAATTCTGCTAATTTTAAGGCATCTTTTTCTCCATTGCAAATTGCATGAATAATGAGCAGTCCGGTTAAGCCACAAATATCATTTACTACCACATCCAATCTGAGATTAAGTAAGCGTAAATATTTTTGCATTTTTTTAGAAGTGCTGGCAGCAGAATCTAATAAATTTGCTCGGTGACGACAGTAGGTACGTAGTTTTTCGGTAGTTTCGTCTGGTAGAAAACTACCTGTTAACAATCCAATACTGTGTAGTTTTTGAATCCATTGACAGTCTTGAACGTCTGTTTTTCTGCCTTTTATGTTTTTAGTAAATTTACCATTACACAAAATCACTTGGAATCCATCAGCCAATAAAATGGCATAAAGTGCTTGCCAATAGGTTCCTGTACTTTCCATGGCAACGGTTTGAATGTTCTTTTCTTTCAACCAATTTGACATGTTTTTCAAGTCCTCATTGAAAACACCAAATTCTTTAATATCATTTTCTTTTTGACCAACCGCAACCCAGTGTGAGCGACTTCCAATATCAATTCCTGCTGCATTAGAATTGACAATTTCCATTGAAATTTTGTTCTCATTCATATTTTCAAAATTTAATGATTAAAAATACTCTAAGGAGATGTTCTTTAGGCTAAAAAAAATATTCTGAACGGGGTTCTGATCAATCAGACCGCCACTGAAGTCATCACATACATCTCAACCAGGATTGCGCTCGTGCTTTTATGCAACAGTTTTAAAATCGGCCTTGCAAAGAGTACAATAAAATTAGAAAATATTTCTCATACCTCAAAACGTTAGCATTGGAAGTCAATTCAGAAGTATAGGGGGGATTGCACCTAACGTCAGTCTGTGAAAAAACCTCCGTATTTGTGGATAAAAATACATAAAAATATTTGTAAAAAAAATAAAAATTTTGTATTTTTAATGATGCAACACATTCAAGGAATAGCACGTTCACAGATAAGCTTCGGTTCACTCG